>NZ_CP117255.1:1333750-2000625 GCF_003240565.2 Rhizobium tumorigenes | reverse complement strand
TCGCCAGAAGCTGGAGGATGTCAGGGGACAGCCGCTGCCGCTGGCAGATGGCAGCAGCCTCTTCGTCACCGTCCATCCGTCCTATCTGCTGCGCATCCCCGACGCGGGGCGCAAGGCCGAGGAACTGGCGCGGTTTCAGGCGGAGATGCGATCAATAAGCCGTCTCGTGGGGCAGGCGGATGCCGCATCCTGACTTATCAGCACACGTATTGATGTGTGCGCGGGAACTTCAGGATATGCCACGCGGTTTCCCGTACTCCGGACATCGTTCGCTTCTCATCGATCCAGCGCTTGCCGCCAGCTGTCGTCGTCTCCGAAGGTGCCAACGCCGGGATCGTAGCGGACGATCCGGCGTGCTGAATGTTCGAGCGTGCGGAGGAGGCGCAGGATGTCCGTAAGTCGTTGGATATCTCGTTCGAGATGCCGTCAAAAAGGATAACAATTTTCTTGGAGATTGAATCCCCCTGAAGACTGGTCACACTAGCCTTCGGGGGGATGCAGCTCATGGTAGATTTTGCCGATCAGAAGTAGCTCTGCAGCGGACGAACTTCGAGATTGCCGGCTTTCAGGGCCTGGATGGCCATGGCGGCGGCCTCGGCGCCGGCCATGGTCGTGTAGTAGGGCACCTTCTGCATCAGCGTGGCGCGGCGGATCGATTTGGAGTCCGAGATCGCCTTGTTGCTGTCCGTTGTGTTGATGACGAGCTGGACTTGGCGGTTGCGGATGGCGTCCTCGATATGCGGACGGCCTTCCAGCACCTTGTTGATCTTGGTGGTGGCGATGCCGTGTTCGGCGAGATAGCGGGCCGTGCCGCCTGTTGCCATCACCTTGAACCCCTGTTCGACAAGCATCCTGATGGCGGGCAGGACGCGTGGCTTGTCGTCGTCGCGTACCGCCACGAAGACGGTGCCGCCGCGTGGCAACTCGACGCCGGCGCCGAGCTGCGCCTTGGCAAAGGCCAATGCGAAATCGGTGTCGAGGCCGATGACCTCGCCGGTCGAGCGCATTTCAGGGCCGAGCAGCGTGTCGACGCCGGGGAAGCGGGCGAACGGGAACACGGCTTCCTTGACGGCAATGTGCTTGAGATTGCGCGGATCGGGCTTCTCGCCATAGGCGGCGAAGGCGGCATCGAGACTTTCGCCGGCCATGATGCGGGCCGCGATCTTGGCAATCGGCGCGCCAATCGCCTTGGCAACGAAAGGCACTGTGCGCGAGGCGCGGGGGTTGACCTCAAGGACGTAGACGACATCGTCCTTGATGGCAAACTGTACGTTCATCAGGCCGACAACATTCAGCGCCTTGGCCATGGCCTTCGTCTGGCGCTCGAGTTCGTCAAGCATTTCGGACGAAAGCGTGCGTGGCGGCAACGAGCAGGCGCTGTCGCCGGAGTGGATGCCGGCTTCCTCGATATGCTCCATGATACCCGCGATGAAGGCGTTCTCGCCATCGGCCAGGCAATCGACGTCGATCTCGATGGCGTTCGACAGGTAGCTGTCGAACAGCAGCGGGTTCTTGCTGAGCAAGGTGTTGATCTGGCCGGTCTTGTCGTTCGGATAACGCTGCTTGATGTCTTCCGGCACCAGGCCGGGCACCGTATCGAGAAGGTAGCTTTGCAGCATCGATTCCGAGTGGATGATCTGCATGGCGCGGCCGCCGAGGACATAGGAAGGGCGGACCACCAGCGGGAAGCCGATTTCGGAGGCGACGACGCGCGCCTGTTCGACCGAGTAGGCGATGCCGTTGTTCGGCTGGTTGAGGTCGAGCTTCATCAGCAGCTTCTGGAAGCGGTCGCGGTCTTCGGCAAGGTCGATCATGTCGGGTGCCGTGCCGAGGATCGGAATGCCGTTCTTTTCCAGAGCTTCGGCGAGCTTCAGCGGCGTCTGGCCGCCGAACTGCACGATGACGCCGACGACTTCGCCGCTTTCCTGCTCGGCGCGCAGGATCTCGATCACGTCTTCGGCGGTCAGTGGCTCGAAATAGAGCCGGTCAGACGTGTCGTAGTCGGTCGACACTGTTTCCGGGTTGCAGTTGATCATGATGGCTTCATAGCCGGCATCCTTCAGCGCGAAGGCGGCGTGGCAGCAGCAATAGTCGAACTCAATGCCCTGGCCGATGCGGTTCGGACCGCCGCCGAGGATTACGACCTTCTTGTTCGACGAGACATTGGCCTCGGAGCGCGCTTCTCCCACGAAAGGCGTCTCGTAGCTCGAATACATGTAGGCGGTCGGCGAGGCGAACTCGGCGGCGCAGGTGTCGATGCGCTTGAACACCGGACGGACGTTGAGGGCGTTTCGCCTCTCGGCAACTTCCTTCGGACGCTTGTTGGTGAGGGTCGCCAGGCGCGCGTCGGAAAAGCCCATCGCCTTGAGCATGCGCAGGTTGACGGCATCGTCCGGAAGGCCGTGCTCGCGGATGCGGGCTTCCATATCGACGATGGCCTTCAGCTGGGCGATGAACCAGGGGTCGATCTTGCAGCCTTCGTGCACCTCTTCGGCGCTCATGCCCATGCGCAGTGCTTGGGCGACCATGCGCAGGCGGTCCGGCGTCGGGGTGCCGATGGCTGCGCGGATGGCATTGCGGCTGCCTTCGCCCTCTTCGGTGCCGGGGATCTCGATCTCGTCGAGACCGGTGAGTCCGGTTTCCAGGCCACGCAGCGCCTTCTGCAGCGATTCGGCAAAGGTCCGGCCGATGGCCATGACTTCCCCGACCGACTTCATTGCCGTTGTCAGCACAGGCGAGGCGCCGGGGAACTTCTCGAAGGCGAAGCGCGGGATCTTGGTGACGACATAGTCGATCGACGGTTCGAACGAAGCAGGCGTCGCGCCGCCAGTGATGTCGTTGTCGAGTTCGTCGAGCGTGTAGCCGACCGCAAGCTTGGCGGCAACGCGGGCAATCGGGAAGCCCGTTGCCTTGGAGGCCAGCGCCGAGGAGCGCGAGACGCGTGGGTTCATCTCGATGACGACGAGGCGGCCATCGGCCGGGTTGACGGCGAACTGCACGTTCGAGCCGCCGGTCTCTACGCCGATCTCGCGCAGAACGGCGATCGAGGCGTTGCGCATCATCTGGTATTCTTTGTCGGTCAGCGTCAGGGCAGGCGCGACGGTGATGCTATCGCCGGTGTGGACGCCCATCGGGTCGATGTTCTCGATGGAGCAGATGATGATGCAGTTGTCCGCCTTGTCGCGGACGACTTCCATTTCATACTCCTTCCAGCCGAGCACCGATTCCTCGATCAGCACTTCCGTGGTCGGCGAGGCGTCTAAGCCGGAGCCGACGATCTCGAAGAACTCAGAGCGATTGTAGGCGATGCCGCCGCCTGTGCCGCCCATGGTGAAGGATGGACGGATGATGGCGGGCAGGCCGACAACGTCGATCGCCTGGGCTGCCAGCGCCATGGCATGGCTCATGTAGCGCTGCTTGCGGTCGGTCTCGCCGAGGTTCCAGGTGTTTTCCAGATCGTCGAGGGCGATGTCGAGTTCGGCACCGGACAGGCTGGCCTTGACCTTTTCGCGCTCGGCCTCGTGGGTCTGGCGGTCGAGTTCCTTGGCGTCGGTCGCGTTTGCCAGCAGCGACTTCGGTGTTTCAAGGCCGATACGGGCCATAGCTTCGCGGAAGAGGGCGCGGTCTTCGGCCATGTCGATGGCGGCCGGCTTGGCGCCGATCATCTCGACATTGTAGCGATCGAGCACGCCCATTCTCTTCAGGGAGAGCGCGGTGTTGAGCGCGGTCTGGCCGCCCATGGTTGGAAGCAGCGCGTCGGGGCGCTCCTTGGCGATAATCTTGGCGACGACTTCAGGCGTGATCGGCTCGACGTAAGTGGCGTCGGCCAGATCCGGGTCGGTCATGATCGTTGCCGGATTGGAATTGACGAGGATGACACGGTAGCCTTCCTCTTTCAGCGCCTTGCAGGCCTGGGTGCCGGAATAGTCGAATTCGCATGCCTGACCGATAACGATCGGCCCCGCACCGATGATGAGGATCGATTTAATATCTTCGCGCTTCGGCATGATCTCTATCCATTTTTCGCGTGCGCCAAAAACCAGCCAGGTGTGTCCACCGGCCGGGCGCGCGCTCTGCATCTCAAAAGGCTAGAAGCGGCTTATAGGCAAATGTTTTTGCAAACGGAACCCCATAAATCGCGCAATCGACAGGATTCCGAGTGCTGCCTACCGTGCGGCGCTGTCGGGCACCACCAGCACGCGGATTTCCCCGGGGCGTGCGGGCTGGCGGATAGCTTCGGCACCTTCTGTCATGCCGACGACGCGGGAGATGAGTGGCGCGACATCGATGGCGCCGGAGGCGATCAGATCGGCGGCGCGGCGATGGGTGAACGGATTGATGAAAGAGCCGATAAATTTCAGTTCGCGGAACAAGAGGTCGAAGGGCTCGATCGGCACGGTCTGGCCCTGCGGCATGACGCCGAGGACAACAACGGTGCCGCCGCTCTTTGCCATGCGTGTCGATTGCTGCACCGTCTCGGCGACGCCCGCGCATTCGAACACGACATCAGCACCGCCGGGCAGCAGGCCATCCGGCCGCGATATGGCGGCGATGGGGTCGCTGAGACCGGGATCGAGCGTCGCGGTGGCGCCGAGGCGTTCGGCAAGGGCGCGCTTGTCCTTGTGGCGCGTGACGAGGACGACGCGGGTGGCGCCCGCCAGTCGAGCCAGTTGGACCACGAGAAGCCCGATGACGCCGCCGCCGAGCACGACCACCGAGGCACCGGTTTCGATTTTCGCCATGTCGACGCCGTGCAGGCAGCAGGCGAGGGGCTCGCAGAAGGCGCCGTGCAGCGGGTCGAGCCCAAGCGGCAGTTCGAAGGCCTGGGAGACGGGAAGGATCGCGTAGTCGGCAAAGCCGCCATCGCGGTGGATGCCGATCGCCTGCAGCCGTTCGCAGAGGTTGACGCGGCCGCTGCGGCACTGGCTGCAGAGACCGCAGGAGATGTTCGGATCGCAGGTGACGCGCATACCGGGCGCAAAGCCCGTCGTGTCAGGGCCGACAGCCTCGACGATGCCGGCAAATTCGTGGCCCAGCGTCACCGGCGGGGCGGACGGGAATTCACCGTGGAGGATATGGCGATCCGTGCCACAGATGCCGCAAGCCTCGACGCGGACGAGAAGTTCGCCCCGACCGGGCAACGGTTTTTCGATCTCGCGGACGGTCAATTGGCCGACGGCGTCGAGACGTATGGCTTGCATCGATGTCTCCTCCCAGAGATATATGGACTGGTGCGCAATGGGCGTCAAATGCCTTGCCGCGTCAAGGCTATCTGTTGCTATTGCAATGAAATTCTCTCCCGTGCCGGCCCTCGACTTCATGCAGCCTCTGGGTATGATCCAGCCAGCCGACGTCGGATCGGTGGCCTCTAAAGGTACTGTGCCATGACCCTCGAACCGCTGCTGTCGGCTTCGCCCGCCATTCACATCCATGTGGTTGCCGTAGTCACATCAGCGCTGCTCGGCGCCTACGTGCTTTTTCGGCGCAAGGGGACGAGGCTGCACCGGCTGCTTGGGAATATCTGGCTTTTGCTGATGGCGGTCGGGGCGCTGTCAAGCTTCTTCATCTACAAGCTAAACGTCTTTCATGGCTTCAGCCCGATCCATCTTTTGTCTGTCTTCGTGCTTTATTCCTGCGTTCAGGCGATTGTCTCTGCCCGCCGGCATGACATCGCTCGCCATCGTCGGGCTGTCCTGGGACTTTATTTTGGCGGTATCGGCGGTGCCGGCGCCTTCACACTCTTGCCGCACCGGATAATGAACGCCGTGGTCTTCACTGGTCATGAGACGATGCCTCTTCTGCTGCTGGTGGCGATGGCATTATTCCTTGGATGGGCCGCCTGGGGCGCCCGGAGCATTCCCGTCTGATGTGCGATGTTGGCCTTCGCGACTGGTCATCGGGCATGCGGCGGATATATAGGCTTTAACGGGATATCCGTGAGCGCAGCCGGGGAGACAGGTCATGGAATGGAAGGGACGTCGACAGTCCGATAATATCGAGGATGAGCGTGGCTCCTCCGGAGGCACCGGACCGCTTGGCGGCGGCGGTGGAGGTTTCAACTTTCCGGGCGGTGGCATGCGGCGGGCCGGCGGCGGCCTCAGCATCGGCACGATCGTCGTTCTGGTGGTGATCTACCTCATTCTCAAGGCGATGGGCATCGACATGCTGCAGATCCTCAGCCAGGGTGATACCGGCAATACCGGCTCCAGCTACCAGCAGAGCAACTCGGCGCCGCAGAACCCGGGCAACGACGAAACCAAGGCGTTTGTCGCCACGGTGCTCGCCGAGACCGAGGATACCTGGGGCGGCATCTTCAAATCCATGGGCAAGACCTATGAGGACCCGAAGCTGGTGCTGTTCACCAACAGGCTGAACTCGGGCTGCGGTCTGGCCTCTACCGCGTCGGGGCCGTTCTACTGCCCGTCTGACCGCAAGATCTATCTCGACATGGGATTCTTCCAGGAGATGAAGGATAAGTTCGGTGCTTCCGGCGATTTCGCGCAGGCCTATGTGGTTGCCCACGAGGTCGGCCATCACGTGCAGAACCTGCTTGGCATCCTGCCAAAGGCCGATCAGGCCCGAAGCCAGATGAACGAAGTGGACAGCAACAAGATGTCTGTTCGCATCGAGTTGCAGGCAGACTGCTTTGCCGGGATCTGGGGCAAGTTTACGCAGCAGAAGGGCATTCTCGACAATGGCGATCTGGAAGAGGCGTTGAACGCAGCCCAGCAGATCGGCGACGATACGCTGCAGAAGAAGAGCCAGGGCTACGTCGTGCCTGATAGCTTCAACCACGGGACCTCGGCGCAGCGTGTCAAATGGTTCAAGCAGGGTTTCGACAGCGGCAAGCTGACATCCTGCGACACGTTCTCGAACCCGGTCTGAGCGAACGCTCGCTATCTGGTTTGGTATTGATAAGGGCCGGCATTGCGGGGATATTGCGATGCCGGCCTTTTGCTTGTTACGCGTATTTCATGGCATTGAGGTCCGACAGCAGCGTCGGGCCGGTTGGCCGCCAGCCGAGCGTTGCCTGCGTGTGGGCGCTGGATGCGGGCATGTCCATGCCGACAAACATGCCCATCCAGCCAAAATGCATCGACGCCTCTTCAGGTGCAATCGAGACGACCGGTACGTTTAGACCCCGCCCAAGGGCTTCGGCGATTGCACGGCTCTCGATGCCTTCTTCGCCAACAGCGTTATAACGGGCTCCCCGTTCGGCCTTTTCTATGGCGAGCCGATAGAGACGCGCGACATCCAGGAGATGGCCGGCAGGCCAGCGATTGCGGCCATCGCCAACATAGGCCGAGACGCCTTTCTGCCGTGCTATATCGAGCAGCGGCGTTATCAGGCCCTGCTTGAACGTGTCGTGGACTTGCGGCAACCGCATCACAGAGACGTTGATCCCCTGTTCCAGAAGCGCGTTTCCGGCAAGCTCCGAGGTGATGCGTGGATTGGGATGGCTGACATCGAACACGTCCTCCGTCGCAGGCTCACCATGGCCACGGCTACCGATACCTGTGCCTGATGTGATGACGAGCGGCCGGTCCGAACCGGCGAGGGCCGATCCCAGCGCTTCGATGGCGCGCCCGTCTTTTCCGCAATTCTCTACAAATCGCGAAAAGTCGTGGTCGAAGGCGGCGTGGATGACGCCATCCGCCTTTGCCGCGCCGTTGCGCAGGCTGTCAGCATCCTCCAGCGTTCCACGGTGGACTTCGACACCCGCTGCAGCCAACGCCGCAGCACCTGCATCCGAGCGCGTCATGCCGATCACCTGATGGCCTGCCTTGAGGAGTTCGGGCACCAGGGCCGAACCAATGAAGCCGGTAGCACCGGTCAAAAATATACGCACGATAGACCTCCTTGTGTTGGGTGCAATCACTATCGCCGACATATTTATCCTGTTAAAGTAGTGACCTTATCAGGGTATAAACTATAACGGGATCGCCATGCCGACAAATGCCGCAGGTTCACTGGCGTCCTTCCTGAAGGACCGTCGCACGCGTCTCGATCCAGCGGCGTTCGGATTCTCCGGACGCAGGCGGACGCCTGGCCTGCGCAGGGAGGAGGTCGCCCAGCGCGCCAACATCAGTCCGACGTGGTACACTTGGCTGGAGCAGGGGCGCGGTGGTGCACCGTCTGCCGACGTTCTGAACCGGATTGCCAGCGGGCTGATGCTGACAGAGCCGGAACGCGAGCATCTGTTCATGCTTGGTCTCGGGCGACCACCCGAGGTCTGCTACAAATCGGTCGAGGGCGTCTCTCCCCGTCTTCAACGGCTGCTGGATACGCTCGACGCCAGTCCTGCGTTCATCAAGACCGCCACCTGGGATGTCGTCGCCTGGAACCAGGCTTCAGCAGTCGTTTTGACCGACTACGGCGCACTTCCGGCAGAGCAGCGCAATATCCTGCGCCTGATGTTCTGCAATCCTTCCATCAAGGGCAAGCAGCATGATTGGGAAAGTGTCGCGCGCGTCGTCGTCAGCGCTTTCAGGGCCGATGTGGCCCGGGCGGGTGCGGTTTCCGAGGTTGCCGATCTCGTCGAGGAACTGTGTCAGGCCAGCCCCGAATTCACGGCGTTATGGCGGGAAAACGACGTCAAGATCCACGGCGACGGCCTGAAGCGGCTCCTCCACCCGATTCTCGGACTGGTTGAACTGGAATACTCCGCCTTCGCCGTCGACGGCCGGCCCGACCTCAGTCTGTTCATCTACAATCCAGTCGACCCAGGTATCGCCGACCGCATCCGCGTGCTTGCCGCAGAGCGTCAACGTGCTCGCGAGGGGAATTCGACCTGAACGCCGCCGGAATAGCCTGAGAGGCCTTTCAGCCGGCGGACGCCCGCTTCTCCAGGAGCTGTTCGAAAGCCGCCTTGATCTTCATGACATGCGGCGTCTTGTATTCGAAGCCTTCATTGTGGAGATGGACCAGCATGGTGGCGTTGACCTCGAAGACCACGACCTTGCCATTCTCATCGATTGAGCAGTCAATGCCGAAATAATCGAGATTGACGATGCGCCTGATGGTCTCGAGGGCTGCCATGGCGGATGGGCCGAAGACATGCGTCGGCTTTTCCAGGAAAGCCTCTTCCTCACGGCGCATCCATTCGAGTTCCGTCATGCGTGTCGAGATATGATGGACTTTCCAGCTTTCGCCGATCGCCAGATGATAGGGAAAGATCTCGTCGCCGACGAAAATCAGCCGGTATTTTCGAAAGAAACCGTCCGGCGAGCGATAGTCCACGAAGTCTGTGAGATAGAGCGGCTGATCGCCTGCTTGCTCGGCAAAAGTCCGCAATTCTTGCCGGCTGGCCACAACTTCCATCTTCTCGCCGCCATGCGTGCCGGCATTGCGCACGATCAGCGGAAAGGCGTGGCTCTCGCCATCGGCAAGGCGGCGCAGGAGTTCGGCCGCGCCGATACGGACGGTGGCGGGCACGACAGTATCGCGGACGGCGACCAGGCGTCGTGAGATTGTCTGGCGGTCGGTTCCGACGATCAGCGCCGGATGATTGATTACCGGTTTGCGCAACGACGCGACGAGTTCACCGAGCGCGCCGATCATGTCGAGGCCGAGGTCGGCATCGGAGATGAGGTTGACGACGACGTCGGCACTTTTGGCGAGTGCCGCGACATCGTAGTAGTGGTTCTCCAGCACGATCACTAGGTCCGTATCGAAGCGGACATTCCGGATGAGATCTTCGTAGGGCGTATTGCCTGCAAAGGGCGAGAACAGCATCAGCGCCCGGAAAGCTGCCGGCTGCTGCGATGCTGGATAGCTGCAGGCCACGCCGGCCTTGGCGGCGGCAAGAAAGCTCACCCTTGCGGCATCAGTGTTGCCGAGATGCAGTTCGGCGTTGCCGCAGAGAAGCAGCGCGTCCTGATTGCCGGGTTCGAGTGCCAGCACGGCACGAGCGGCCAGCAGCGCTTCGTCCATCATTCCGGCAGCCTTCAGGGCGACGCCGAGGTTCGTCATACACGAGATATCATCGGGCGAGAGCGTCAGGGCGCGTTCGTAGGCCGCAATCGCCTGGCCGAGGTTGCCAGCCTTCTGCAGGAGATCTCCGAGCAACGACCAGGAAGAGACGTCGGCCGGCTGAAGTGTGCAGGCGCGGGCAGCGGCATCGATCGCCGCCGGCAGGTCGCCCAGCGATTCCAGCACATGGCTACGCTTGACGAAGGCCGGGGCATGATCGTTTTTCAGGGCAATCGACCGGTCGAGACTGGACAGGGCCTCTTGCAGGTGCCAGCCCTCGGCCTGCAGGTCGCCGCGGTTGTACCAGCAGACAGCATCGTCCGGCCGCAAGGTCACGAGCCTGTCGTAGCATTGCAAGGCACCTGCCGCATCGCCCGTCGATCGCAGTGCCATCGCCAAGCCGTTCAGCGCCTGGATGTCGTCCGGTCGGATGCGCAGCGATGTTTCGAACCAGGAAATTGCTTCCAATGGCCTGTCGACCTGGATCAGGAGATAGGCGAGCGTATTGCAGGCGACAGGTTCGCCGCTGACGAGCCTGTGCTCCGACTGGAGGAGGGCGATGGCACCATGATAGTCTGCCGCGCCCAGCAATTCTGCAGTTCGGCCGAGGATGGCGGGCAGGGCTGACGGCTCGGGAGACAAAGGCACGACGTACTGGTTCATAAAATCGGCTTTCAAGAGACGCGGTAATCGTAGTTTTTGCCCCGTTGTCTCATTGCCAATTCAGTCTTGTTTGAAGCTTACCAGCCCGTATCGTCATGTTCCGGGCTGTTCCCATCACTTAAAACTCAATGGCGGCCTTTTTCGCTGTCCATGTGGGCCAGCATGGCAGTCGGGTATCGGTCGCCGGCGGCAGCATCTTTCGGGACAGCCGTCTCGATGGCTGCGAGATCGTCGGCGGAAAGATGCACGGCCTGCGAGCCGAGCGCCTCGCTCAGGCGGTCGCGACGGCGGGCGCCGACGAGGGGGATGATGTCCGCACCCTTGGCCGCCACCCAGGCAATGGCAATCTGCGCGACCGAGGCATTCCGGGCTTTCGCGACTGTGCGAAGCGCCTCTACCAGTGCGAGGTTCTGATCGATATTTCCTTCCTGGAAGCGCGGGCTGAAGGCGCGGAAATCCCCCTTGGACTTGCCGCCATCCTTCTGCCAGTGGCCGCTGATCAGCCCCCTGGACAGGACGCCGTAGGCGGTGATGGCAATGCCGAGTTCGCGGCACGTCGGCAGGATCGTCTCCTCGATGCCGCGCGAGATCAGCGAGTACTCGATCTGCAGATCGACGATTTCGTGCACGGCTGCTGCCCGGCGGATGGTGTCGGCACCGACTTCCGAAAGGCCGATATGGCGGACATATCCGGCCTTGATGAGGTCGGCGATGGCTCCAACCGTCTCCTCTATCGGCACGCTCGGATCGAGGCGCGCCGGGCGGTAGATGTCGATGTGGTCGACGCCAAGCCGCTGCAGCGTGTAGGCGACGAAGTTCTTGATCGCCGCAGGCCGGCAGTCATAGCCGCTCCAGCCGCCGGCGGGATCGCGGAGCGCACCGAACTTGACGCTGAGCAGGAAGTCGTCGCGATTGCGGCCCTTGATGGCTTCGCCGATCAGCATCTCGTTGTGGCCCATGCCATAGAAGTCGCCGGTGTCGAGCAGATTGACGCCTGCTTCGAGGGTCGCGTGGATGGTGCCGATGCTTTCTGCCCGGTCCGATGGACCGTACATGCCGGACATGCCCATGCAGCCGAGGCCGATTGACGATACTTCAGGGCCGGTGTTGCCCAGACGAACCTTTTCCATGCTCATTCTCCTTGATGGCCGACTTCCGTCTGAAGTCTTCGAAAGACGTTTACTCCGTCGCGTGTTGTGCGATAATCGGTATATTGAGAAACAGGCCGTACGGAATTTTGCACAATGGACGACCTGCCGCTCGGCGATCTCGCCGCCTTCCATGCCGTTGCCCGAGAGCGCAGTTTTCGCGCCGCCGCCCGCAAGCGCAACGTCTCGCCTTCTGCGCTTAGCGAGGCGGTGCGCCGACTGGAGGAAAAGCTCGGCCTGCGGCTGTTGAACCGTACCACCCGCAGCGTTACCCCGACGGAGGCCGGCGAGCGGCTGATGGAGCGACTGGCGCCTGCGTTCAGCGATGTTGCTGCCGCACTCGATCAACTCAACAGTTCCGACGATAACCCGGCCGGCACGTTGAAGCTGAACATCCCCTCCATCGTTGCCCGCTATATCATGCCCGGGCTGCTTGGTCGTTTCATGGCGCTCTATCCGGATATCCGGCTGGAGGTGGCTGCCGACGATAGCTTCATCGACGTGCTGGCCGCCGGCTTCGACGCCGGTGTGCGCTATGGCGAGAGGCTGGAACAGGACATGATCGCGGTACCGCTCGGGCCGCGCGAGCAGCGTTATGTTACCGCCGCGTCTCCGGCCTATCTCGAAGCCAATGGTACGCCGCAACATCCGAGCGACCTGCTCGAGCACCGCTGCATCCGACACCGCTTCGTCAGCCGTTCGGTGGGACTTTGGGAATTCGAGCGAGGCGAGGAGAGCCTCGTCCTGTCGCCGCCGGCCTCGCTGATCACCGATTCGCTCGAGATCGAGGTCGGTGCCGCCGTGCGCGGACTGGGCGTGCTGCGCTGCTTCGAAGAGATTGTCGCGCCAGCCGTCGCAAAGGGAGAGCTGGTCCTTATTCTCGACGAATGGGTCAGCCGGTTTCCCGGACCTTACCTCTACTATGCCAGCCGCCGGCAGATGCCCGGGCCGCTGCGCGCCTTCGTGGATTTTTTAAAGGCCGATCAGAGGCGGGCCGCCCAGCCGTGAAATATCGATATCTAATGTTCTGTTTTGGAACGGGTTTTCGCAACTTATCGATCAATAAATTTGATCTGTTCACCCATTGTTTCTGCGCTAGGATGGCGCCGACAAGTACTGCGGTTTCGCGTTCCCGTTCTGTCTCTTCAAACGGCCGGATGTACCAACACAGGCGCCTATCATGATCGATCCGACATTTGCCCGCCGCGGCCTCTTCCTCGTTTTTGTCATCCTGCTCCTCGACATCATCGGCATTGCCATCATTATGCCGGTGCTGCCGGCCTATCTCGAGGAATTGACGGGGGCCTCGATCAGCGAGGCTGCGGTGGAAGGGGGATGGCTGCTGCTCGCCTATGCCGGCATGCAGTTCCTGTTTGCGCCGTTCATCGGCAATCTCTCGGATCGATTCGGGCGCCGGCCTGTCCTGTTGGCGTCGGTACTGACCTTTGCCATCGACAACCTGATCTGCGCGCTGGCGACAAGTTACTGGATGCTGTTCGTTGGTCGAATCCTGGCCGGCATCAGCGGTGCCAGCATCGCCACATGCTCGGCTTACATCGCCGATGTCAGCAATGACCAGAACCGCTCGAAAAATTTCGGGCTGATCGGCATCGCTTTCGGCGTGGGATTCGTGCTCGGGCCGATTATCGGCGGTTTTCTCGGCGGGTTCGGTCCGCGCGTGCCGTTTTTCGGCGCTGCATTCGTGTCGCTGGTCAACTTCGTGCTCGCCTGCTTCATGTTGCCCGAGACGCTGGAAGCGAAGAACCGACGCCGGTTCGACCTCTCGCGGGCCAACCCTTTCGGTGCGCTGAAGCAGATGCGCAGCTATCCCGGCATCGGCTGGATCGGCCTGGTGTTTTTCCTCTACTGGCTGGCCCACACCGTCTATCCCGCCGTCTGGCCTTTCGTCAGCGCCGACCGGTACGGCTGGAACGAGCGGCAGATCGGTCTGTCGCTCGGCGTGTTCGGCATCGGCAGTGCCGTCGTCATGGGCTTCGTCATGCCGCGCCTGGTGCCCGTCCTCGGCGAATGGCGGACGGCGCTGGTCGGTCTTGCTTTCTGTACCGCTGGTCTTGCCGGCTATGCCTTCGCCTGGGAGGGGTGGATGGTCTATGCGGTCATCGTTGCGACTGCGTTGGAAAGCGTGGCGGATGCGCCGCTGCGCAGCATTGCCTCAGCCTCTGTGCCGGCCTCGGCGCAGGGCGAGTTGCAGGGTGCTATGAGCAGCCTTTCCAGCCTGACGACGATCATCGGGCCACTGATCTTCACCCAGTTGTTCGGTTGGTTCACCGGTCCCAGCGCACCCATCGTCTTTGCCGGGGCTCCCTACGCACTGGCATCGGTCTTCCTGCTGGTGGCGCTTGTGGTCTTTGTGGTCAGGGTGCGCTCGAAAGCGCGAGACATGCAAGAAAATGCCTAAGGCTTAGTCATTCCTCATGGAATTTGCCGCATTCTTCGTCAAAATTGCTCTCGCGACTGGCTTATGAAGCCTATTTGCGCTACCAGCGCCCGAAACGCTTGCGACCCGTCCGGTCGATCAGCGCAGCGAACGACGAGACTTTCGACATGGATACGCCTTTGCTTGCGCAGCGTTTTGCGCATAACGATGATAATTCCTGGCCAGCGCATTTTCGCGCTGCAATCATGCTTGGCGTGCCGCTGATCGGTGCACAGCTGGCGCAGCTCGGTATAAACACGACGGATGTGATGATCGTCGGCAGGCTCGGGGCCGAGCAACTGGCCGCCATGGTGCTGTCGGGCCAGTTCCTTTTCACCATCCTCATTTTCGGCTCCGGCTTTTCCATCGCCGTCATTCCGATGGTGGCGCAGGCCTATGGGCGCGACGACGTCATCAGCGTCCGCCGCTCTCTGCGGATGGGGCTGTGGGTGGCCGTTGCCTACTGGCTGATCATGCAACCGGCGTTTTACTACGCCGAGGACATTCTGCTTGCCGCCGGGCAGAAGCCGGATGTCGCCAGACTGGCGGCCGGCTATATCGCGATCGGCCATTTCGCGCTGCTGCCGGCGTCGCTCTATAATGTGATCCGCTCGCTGGTCAGCGCCATCGGGCGGGCGAGCATCGTGCTCTACGTCACCATCGCCATGCTCGCCATGAATGCGCTGCTGGCCTACGGGCTGGTGCTCGGCCATTTTGGCCTGCCTGCCATGGGTCTGCGGGGTGCCGCCTATGTGGCGCTTGCGGTGCAGACGGCTGGCTTCCTGTTCATCGTCGGCTATGTCCAGAGCGTTGCCGAGACACGCCGCTATGAGATTTTCGTTCGCCTTTGGCGGCCGGACTGGCATGCCTTGTGGGACGTTGTGCGGCTCGGCCTGCCGATCAGCATCACCATCCTTGCCGAAGTCAGCTTGTTTACCGCAGCCTCGTTGCTGATCGGCAGGATCGGCACCATCGAGCTTGCCGCCCACGGCATTGCGCTGCAATGGGCATCCATCGCCTTCATGATCCCGCTCGGGCTTTCGCAGGCGGCCACCGTTCTCGTCGGCGTCGCCCACGGCCGTGGCGACCGCACTGCACTGGTGCGCGCCGCGATTACCGTGCTCATCATCTCCTCGACGCTGTCCGTCATCGGCGGTATCCTGTTTGCCACGATGCCTGAATATTTCGGGAGCTGGTTCCTCGATGTGACCTCTGCCGAGGCGCCGCAGGTGTTGGCCTATGCCGCGCCGTTGATCGTCGTCGCCGGAATATTCCAACTGGTGGATGGGTTGCAGGCTATCGCCAGCGGCCTATTACGCGGTCTGAAGGACGCGCGAGTGCCGATGATCATCGCTCTGGTGGCCTACTGGCCGATCGGCTTCCTGCTCGCCTGGGTGCTGGCCTTTCCGCTCGGCCTCGGCGGCATCGGCATCTGGCTCGGCTTCCTCATCGGTCTCGCGGCAGCGGCAACGATGCTCTGCGTGCGGTTCTATCTGCTGGTGAAGGCGGAAGGCCGCGACGAGTTGGCTGATTGAAATAGCGCTCGGGGAATGACTGGTGACGATCAGTCGTCTGGCAAGCTGTTGGCTTCGATTACGGTGCTGACGATTGGCTTGAGGTTGTAGATCGAAGCAATGGCCTCGAGTGCCTGGACGGCATCGCGATTATAGCCGCGTTCGGAGATCATCCGGACAAACGCCCTCGTGCTCATCAGCGTCATTGGCACCGTTGCAGCTGCCATGAGGCTGGGCACGGCGCCATCTTCGTACAGTACCAATGCTTCGTCGGCATCGCGGGGGTCGAGTGTCTCCACATATTCGCGGATCGCCCGTTCACCGCTGTTGCGCATCGCACGCTTCAATTTCTGAAGATCTAGCGGATTCTTGGCGCGACTGCGCAAGGCTGAGATCGCTATTCCCTCCAGCGTTTCGGCATGCTCAATAGCGCCGTTCATGCTCGCTATCCAGGTTGATATCTCGGCTGCAAAGGGTTTCGTTGGGTCGCCGCAGACTTCCTCCTCGATCCGATCAACGAGAACGATCCTGCGGTTCGTCAGGCGCATGGAATCCAGAAGGCCGGCTGCTGCGAGCCGGATCAACGGCCCCGCATCTGCAATGATGATCGGATTTTGCCCAGACATGCCCATCTCGTATTTGTCTCGCCGCGCCTGCACGCCCCTACCGATAGCAATTTTCTCAGTGGCATCCCATCCAATACCAAAAGCCCTGGACTGAAAATTCAGCCGGGGCTCCGTTCAGTCTCCGCGATAAGGTTCAGCGTTCGGCGAGTGCCGTTTCACCCTTCTTCTCGCGCACCATGTTGATGAAACGGCGGAAGAGGTAGTGGCTATCCTGCGGGCCGGGCGAAGCCTCCGGATGGTGCTGGACGGAGAACACCGGCTTGCCGGAAAGCCTGAGGCCGCAGTTCGAGCCGTCAAACAGAGAAACGTGAGTCTCCTCAACGCCTTCTGGCAGTGAATTCGAGTCGACCGCAAAGCCATGGTTCATGGAAACGATCTCGACCTTGCCCGTCGTATGGTCCTTGACCGGATGGTTGGCGCCGTGGTGGCCCTGATGCATCTTTTCGGTCTTGCCGCCGAGCGCCAGGCCGAGCATCTGGTGGCCGAGGCAGATGCCGAACAGCGGAACATCGCTACTGATCAGGTCCTTGATGACAGGCACGGCGTATTCGCCGGTTGGCGCCGGGTCGCCCGGGCCATTCGACAGGAAAACGCCGTCCGGCTTCAGAGCAAGTACGTCTTCGCTCGATGCGTTGGCGGGCACGATCGTGACCTTGCAGTCGAGACCGGCAAACAGCCTAAGGATGTTGCGCTTGACGCCGTAGTCGAGGCAGACGACGTGATATTTTGCGTCTTCGGGGCTGAGTTCGCCGTAACCCTCGTTCCAGACCCAAGGGGTCTGTGCCCACTGCGCCGACTGGCCAGATGTCGCGACCTTGGCGAGATCGAGGCCTTCGAGGCCGCTCCACGCCTTGGCGTCGGCCTTCAACTGGTCGATATCGAATGTGCCCGTCGGGTCGTGGGCGATGACGGCGTTCGGCGCGCCATGCTCGCGGATCCAGGACGTAAGCGCACGGGTGTCGATGCCGCACATGCCGATGATGCCGCGGCCCTTCAGCCAGGCGTCGAGATGCTTGAGCGAGCGGTAGTTCGAAGGGTCGCTGATATCGGCCTTGAAGATGACGCCGACTGCGCCGTGGCGCGCGGCGGGCGTCAGATCCTCGACATCCTCGTCGTTGGCGCCGACATTGCCGATATGTGGGAAGGTGAAGGTGACGATCTGGCCGAGATAGGACGGGTCGGTGAGGATCTCCTCGTAGCCGGTCAGCGCCGTATTGAAGCAAACTTCGGCCTGTACCTTGCCTGTTGCTCCGATGCCCTTGCCCTCGATCACGGTACCATCGGCAAGAACCAGCATGGCAGTGGGCTTTTCGGTCGTCCAGGGTGCAGTCGCGGTCATTATCATCCCGTTTCCGGCGTGAGCGTGCCAAAACCTTGCATAGGCCGGCCGCAGTCGCCATTCTGGTTCGCGGACAGAGGCGCACGACAAGGGTCGCGCTTTATCAGATCCTGACATCGATGTGTGTGCAGGTGCCGGTCAATAGCCAAATGTGCCCTGCCGGTCAATCTATTCCCGGGCATTTCCCGCGCAATTGCGTTGATCCGTCGCGACCCTATGGTCTAAGAGGTGGGCATACAGAGGAGGGGCGGCCTATTCGGCGGTTGCCCCGTTCAAGGAGTAAGACCATGATCCGCGAAACGCTTGCCAACGCCCAGAAAGATGCGATGCGCGCTAAGGACACCGCGCGGTTATCGACGGTGCGGCTGATCCTGTCGGCCATCAAGGACCGCGACATCGCCAATCGCGGCGTCGCCAAGGAGCCGGCCAGCGACGACGAGATCCTGCAGATTCTTGCCAAGATGATCAAACAGCGCGACGAATCGGCGAAGATCTATGACGAGGGCAAGCGCCCGGAACTGGCAGCCAAGGAGCGCGAGGAAATCGCGATCATCCAGGGCTACATGCCGGAGCAGATTTCCGACGACCAGACACGCGATATCATCGCTGCCGTTATCGCCGAGATCGGTGCTGCCGGCATCAAGGACATGGGCAAGTGCATGGCTATGCTTAAAGAACGCTACGCCGGCCAGATGGATTTCGCCAAGGCTTCGGGAATTCTCAAGGATTTGCTGAAGTAATCAGGCAGGTCGGCAGATATAAAAAAGGCAGGAGCTGGGGGGAGCTCCTGCCTTTGTACTTTGCAGCCGTCTGATGACGCAGGGTGGGGCCCAAAAATCAGACGTCTATAGCAAAGCCACCCATGTGAGACCGCGCCGGGGGTAGGGATGGTGTCTCACATGGGGATCGGAAATTCATCGGTTGGTACCGACCTTCGTTTGTGTCGCGGGATGATGCGCCATCTGCCAGGCCATCACTGCCTGGTCGAAGGATTTGAGGCCGTTGGCCTGGCTGTCGTTCATGGCCGAGGCACTGTAGTTTGCCATCGCGAAGATGGCTGCGGCGGCAAAGGGGACGATCAGTATTCGCATGCCAATCTCCTAAACAGAAAGCTCTCCTCGGCTTCCGGTTCGGCGGGGCTGTCCGGACATGTCGCGTCGCAAAGATATTAACTCTGCCGGCATGTCCCAATCCGTACTTGCAAGCTATTGCGCTGCAGCATGCTTTTCAAATTACAAAAAAATAATGTTTCGCGCGGCAAGTTCGGCCGCAAATGCGCCGTGATCGAGGTGTCGGCAGCGGCGATCTGCCACCTCGTTGTAACCGATGCCGCCGCTATTTGGCTCGCCGCCTCTTTTCCTCACTCATGTAGTGGCGCAGGACAGCGTTGATCCGCGTCTGGTAGCCCTTGCCGCCAGCCTGGAAGAAATCGACAATATCCTGATCGAGCCTGATCGACAGGGCTTTCTTGGCGACGGGAACGACCCACTCGGCCTTCGACCAGTCGATGTCGATGAAGTCAGCCCAATCGGGATCGTCGCGCATGGCACGCTCGATGTCCTCGTCGGTCATGGCATCGACGCGCGCCCAGTCTGTCTCGCTCACCTCGCCACGGGCGCGTTTCGCAAGGATTTCCTCAAGGGTTATTCTGGTGATATTCTCTGATTTCATTAGTTCGTGCCGCACGGGCTGAAATGATCCGGCAAATCTCGCCTCTCATCGTATAGACAATCGCGATCAGTTTTCCGGAGTCGGGGCAGATCGCCACCGTGCGGATTTCTCCCTGTCTGTCGGAGCGGTATTCGATATGCGGTTCACGCAAGGCGAGAACCGCATCCTCGAAATCAATTCCGTGTTTGCGCAAATTCGATTGGCGTTTGTCATCGTCCCATTCGTGGGAGGTAAATGTTATTCTAATAAGCGGCATTGAGTTCGATTGTCCCTCACAGCCGCTGTGCTTGATTGCTGTAAAGCAAACTGTATATACAAAGCCCGTTTTGTCAATCCTGTGGATCAGCACCTACCCTCACGAGTTTCATGGCAATGGCGGACGTTAGGGCTTATAGGAGAAGCATCAGCCAGAGGTGTCCATGCGATTTTCCCCGACCTTTCTTGACGAGATCCGCGACCGCGTTCCGATATCGGACGTGATCGCGCGGCGCGTCAGCTGGGACAAGCGCAAGACCAACGTGTCGCGGGCCGACTATTGGGCCTGTTGCCCGTTCCATGGCGAGAAATCGCCGAGCTTTCACTGCGAGGATCGCAAGGGTCGCTACCACTGCTTCGGCTGCGGCGTCACCGGAGATCACTTCCGTTTCCTGACGGATCTCGAGGGGCTTAGCTTTCCGGAGGCCGTGCAGCATGTGGCAGACATGGCCGGCATTGCCATGCCGGCGGCCGATCCTGTCGCGGAAAAACGCCAGCGCGAGCAGACCTCGCTGCTCGACGTGATGGAGATGGCAACGCAGTATTTCCAGGAGCAGCTGCAGACCGCGAACGGCGCCCGGGCGCGGGCCTATCTTCGTGACCGCGGCCTGACCGGCCGGACGATCGAGACCTTCCGGCTCGGCTTCGCGCTCGACAGCCGTAACGCGCTGAAGGAATATCTGGCGGGAAAGAATGTGCCGAAGGACCAGATCGAGGCCTGCGGGCTGGTGGTTCACGGGCCGGACGTTCCGGTTGCCTACGACCGGTTTCGCGACCGCATCATGTTTCCGATCCTGTCCTCGCGCGACAAGGTGATTGCCTTTGGCGGCCGCGCCATGGCTCCGGATGCGCCGGCCAAGTACTTGAACTCGAACGAGACCGAGCTCTTCCACAAGGGCAACGTACTCTACAACTTCAATCGCGCCCGGCGCGCCAGCCAGGGTGTCGATGGCACCGGCACAATCATTGCCGTCGAAGGCTACATGGACGTCATCGCGCTGCATCAGGCCGGCATCGAGAATGTCGTGGCGCCGCTCGGTACCGCGCTGACCGAAAATCAGCTGGAGCTTTTGTGGCGGATGACGCCGCAGCCGGTGCTGTGCTTCGATGGCGATGCCGCCGGTATCCGCGCCGCCAACCGGGGCGTCGATCTCGCCCTGCCGAGGCTGAAGCCCGGCTATTCCGTGCGTTTTGCCATGCTGCCGGATGGCAAGGACCCGGATGACATGGTGCGCCACGAGGGCAGGGCGCCGTTTGACAAGGTGATGGCGCAGGCCCGGCCGTTGGCTGAAATGGTCTGGGGCCGAGAGATCTCAAGCGGCAGGTTCGACACGCCTGAAAGCCGCGCCGAGTTGGAAGCCCGTCTAAAGCAGATGGTCACAGTCATTGCCGACGAAAATGTCCGTCGCCACTACCAGCAGGATATCCGCGACCGCTTAAATGCGTTTTTCCAGCCGCAGTTTCGCAACGGTGGCAACCAGCAGGGCCGTAATTTCCGTAGCGGCAATGCCAGCGGCAGTGGTCGCAACAATCCGCGCGGCAACGGACCTGCCAGCACCAAGGCGCCGAACGCCATTTCCGACCGATTGACCGGCTCCGGCATGGTGCGCGGCCACAACGCCACGCCGGCCTTGCGCGAAAGCGTGCTGGCGCTGACGATCGTCAACCATCCGCTGCTGCTGCAGGATGAGTATGACGAGATCGCCTCCATCGACTACGACAACCGTGATCTGCAGCGCCTGTGGTCGGCCATGCTCGGCACCGCGGCGGCACTGGCTGGCCCGCACCTGACCCGCGAGCATCTGGTCGAGCGGCTGGAGGCGCAGGGGTTTGCGGCGCTGATCAAGGGGCTGGACCAGCAGGTGCGCAATGCGCGGCTCTGGACTGCCACAGAGGAGGCCGCCATCGAGGATGCCCGCGAGGGATATCGCCAGGCGCTTGGCCTTCACAAGCGCACCAAGGCGCTGCGCTGGCAGAAGATCGAGTTGGAGCGCGAGATTGCCGATGCCACCGAGGCCGGTGCCGAGGATGACATCGACCAGCTGATGCGGGCGCTGAACGAGATCCAGCTGGAAATCTCCCGCATGGAAAACCAGGAAGCCATCATCGACGGCTTCGGCCTGCTGTCCGGCCGCGTCAAGGCAGCCGTCACCCACGGCGGCTGATGGCACTGGGCATTACCCCCTCTGTCAGCTGCGCTGACATCTCCCCCACAAGGGCGGAGATCGTTCTTTTCCCTTGTGGGCTCAAGGCTCTCGGCCAATCTCCCCCCTTGTGGGGGAGATGTCCCGGAGGGACAGAGGGCGGCGGCGCTGCACGCTAGTAATCCATTGCGGTCACCGCCCCATCATCATGCGTCTCCCGTTCCTTCGACCACCGCCGGGTACCGATCGGTCTGTCGCCCAACCAACCAGCGCTGACGCAGCGTCTGTCCCACAGCTTCTGCAGCGCCGCTCCGATGCAGAAGCTCGAAGTCGGAATAGATCGTTCGCGCAACAAAGGTTTACAGAAACCGGGCTCTCTGCGAAGAGGGGCCAGCATTATTGTTGAGGCATAAGGAGTCGCTCCCGGGCCGCGTGCGCATCGCCGCCGAGGCCCGTGGGGGCGCTGGAACAGACCATGCAAAACTCGGACATTGCGCTCTTGCTGACCGCCCTTGGCGGCGTCATTTTTCTCGTCGTTCTCATCGTTTCCCGGGCGCGTCTGCATCCATTGATCGCGCTGATCATCACTTCCATCGCTGTCGGACTGTTGACGGGGATGCCGACGGACAAGCTGGTTAAATCCATCGAGTCAGGTGCCGGCAACACGCTTGGCGCTGTCGGTCTCGTCGTTGCGCTGGGGGCGATGCTGGGCAGGATACTGGCGGATGGAGGGGTGACCGAGGGCATCTCCAATATCATTATCCGCAAGACCTCCGTGCGCCTGCTTCCCTGGGCGATGGCCGGTGCTGCCTTCATCATCGGCATCCCGATGTTCTTCGAGGTCGGGCTGGTCGTCCTCTTGCCGCTGGTCTTCAGCGTGGCGCGCAAGCTCGACGCGGCCTCCAGTATTCGCGGCTCGGCCTATGTCTATGTCGGCGTTCCCGTGATCGCCGCGCTGGCTGCCATGCACGGCATGGTGCCGCCGCATCCGGGACCGCTCACCGCCATCGCCTCGCTGCACACCAATATCGGGGCGACGATGCTCTATGGCTTCCTCGCCGCAATCCCGGCCATCATTCTCGGCGGGCCGGTCTATGGCGCCTTTATCACGCCGAGACTGTCCGTTCGCCCGGATCAGGCGCTCATCGACCAGTTCTCCTCCGAAGGCCGCGTGGACGGAGAGGAGCATACACCGCCTGGCCTCGCGATCAGCCTGCTCACCGCCCTGTTGCCTGCGCTGCTGATGCTCGCGAACGCGATTGCCGAACTGGTCTTCCCGAAGGATGCGGCTGTCGTCCATTTCACCGGGTTTCTGGGCGAGCCGGCCATTGCCATGCTCATCGGCGTGCTGTTTGCCGCCCTGATGCTCGTCTACATCAGAAATGGAAACACGGAGACGCTGCGCAGCTCGATGTCGGCGAGCGTCAAGCCGGTCGCCAACGTCCTCCTGATCATTGCCGGCGGCGGCGCGTTCCAGCATGTGCTGACCGACGCCAAGGTCGGGGATGCGATCATGCATCTCAGCCAGCAGTTCTCCCTATCGCCGCTGATCCTCGGCTGGATCATCTCGATGCTGTTGTCGGTATCGACGGGGTCGGCCACCGTCGGCATCGTCGGAGCATCCGGCCTTCTCGGGCCGCTAGCGGGCGGCGAGGGGTTGAATGTGCCGCTGCTGGCGCTTTCGATCGGCTGCGGCTCGCTGTTCTTCAACTATGCCAACCATGCCGGTTTCTGGCTGGTGAAGGAATCCTTCGGCATGTCTATGGGCGAAGCTACGAAGACGATCTCCGTGGTCCAGTCCATCGTCTCGATGGTCGGGCTGGTGATGGTGCTGCTCATGAACCTGCTGCCGCCGCTGATCTGATCGGCGTGGAATCTCCTTCTCCCCATTGGAGAAGGGAAGTGCCGCGGGTGCAGTCGGCTTCGAAACATGCCATGGTGGGCCAGCCCCGGGGGTGCCTCCCCCCCGTCGATTCGACGGCGACGGCCGAAATGAAACAGCAGCCCGGGAAGGGCCAGGGCGGGCGTGAAGACCTGCCGAGCGAAGGAAGATAATGTCGAAGCCGGAGAAGAACGATCCACGGTTTTCCACCGACGAGGCGCTGTTCGGCCTCGAACCGCCGAGGGATGTCTTCGAGCCGGATCAAGCGGCCGGATGGGAGCCCTATGGCGAGCCGTCTGCTGCGCCAGAGCCGCACACCTCGCGGGCATTGCCGAGATCGTCCGCCGGGCAGGCGCCGCTCGAGGTGCTGAGGCGGATCTATGGCTATCCGGCCTTTCGAGGCAAGCAGCAGCAGGTGGTCGAGCACGTCGTTTCCGGCGGCGATGCGGTCGTGCTGTTTCCGACCGGCGCCGGTAAGTCGCTGTGCTTCCAGATCCCGGCGCTCTGCCGCAACGGCATCGGCATTGTCGTCTCGCCGCTGATTGCGCTGATGCGCGATCAGGTGCAGGCGCTGAAGCAGCTCGGCGTCAACGCCGCGGCGTTGAACTCGTCGATCACCCGCGAAGAGGCGCAATCCATCTATCGCGACATCCGCAACGGCACGCTCGACCTCCTCTACATGACGCCCGAGCGCATCCTTACCGACAATTTTCGCCAGACCATCGGCGACGCGAAGATCGCGCTTTTTGCCATCGACGAGGCCCATTGCGTCTCGCAATGGGGCCATGATTTCCGGCCGGAATACCGCGAGCTCGGCAAACTCGCCGAACAGTTTCCCGGCGTGCCGCGCATCGCGCTGACGGCAACCGCAGACCCGCACACCCGCGACGACATCATCGCAAGGCTGCAGCTCGACACCGCCAAGATCTTCTCCACCAGCTTCGACCGCCCCAACATCGCCTATGAGATCGTCGAGCGCGACCAACCGCGCCAGCAGCTGCTGCGCTTTCTCTCCGGCCACAAGGGCGACAGCGGCATCGTCTACTGCCTGTCGCGCGCCAAGGTCGAAGACACCGCCGAATGGCTGAACGGGCAGGGGATCAGGGCACTCGCCTATCACGCCGGCATGGAGCGGGCGGTGCGCGATGCCAACCAGGATGCGTTCCTGAAGGAGGAAGACCTCTGCCTTGTTGCCACGGTCGCCTTCGGCATGGGCATCGACAAGCCGAACGTCCGTTATGTCGCCCATCTCGACATCCCGGGCTCCGTCGAGGCCTATTATCAGGAAACGGGACGCGCCGGCCGCGACGGCCTGCCGTCCAACGTCTGGATGGCCTATGGCATGGCCGACGTCATCCAGCGCGGCAAGATGATCGACGAAGGCGCGTCGGCACCTGAAATCAAGCGGGTGGAGCGGGCAAAGCTGAACGCGCTGCTCGCCATCTGCGAGACCTCCGGCTGCCGCCGACAGGCGATTTTGGCGCATTTTGGCGAAAGCCACGCAGGCGCCTGCGGCAATTGCGATACCTGCCTGAAGCCGGTGGAAACCTGGGACGGCACGGAGGCGGCGATCAAGGCGCTGGCGGCCATCTACCGCACCGGCGAACGTTTTGGCGCTGGCCACGTCATCGACGTGCTCACGGGCAATGTCAACGAGAAGACCCAGCGCTTCGGCCATGCCGACATGCCGGTCTTCGGGGTCGGAAAGGACATCCCCGTCCGCACCTGGCAATCCGTCTTCCGCCAGCTGCTCGCCGCCGGCCTCGTCAGCGTAGATCATGCAGCCTATGGCGCGCTGAAACTGACGCCGGATGCCAAGGCCGTGTTCAAGAAGGAACGCAGCATCCAGTTCCGCAAGGACCGCCCGGCGACCGGTAAGTCCGCGCGGCGGGGTGCCGGCGCGAGCGGCGCAGGCGGCGGCGCGCCGAGGACGGCCGGCCTGTCGGCAGCGGATGCAGCGCTGTTCGAGGACCTCCGGGCGGAGCGCATGAAGATCGCCAAGACGCTGGGCGTGCCGCCCTATGTCGTGTTTCCGGACACGACGCTGATCGCCATGGCCAGCGAACGGCCGGGCAGCGCGGATGAGATGCTGGCGATCTCAGGCGTGGGGCAGGCGAAGCTGGAGCGCTATGGGGATGCGTTTTTGGCGGTGATTGGGCGGGGGTGAACGCCACGATTAATCACTGTTAGGAGATTTCCAACTTCCTCGAATTTTATCCTTTTTAGATCGATGTGGTCACCGCTGATGCCTAAAAGACCTAAAAGTCACCAAATCGGGGAAGCGGCAATACGCTGTTTCAACACACTAAAGCCTAGTGTTTGGGTAAGCCGTGAGAAGGGATCAGATTATGGCGTTGACTTGGAGGTGGAGTTATTCACGCCGCAAGGTTTGGACACGGGTTTAATATTTAATGTGCAATCAAAAGGCACAGAAAATGAGAATGTCTCTGATAAAGTAAGAATTCGAAGCGAAACTCTTAAATATCTAAATTCATTTGATGTTCCTGCGATAATATTTAGGCATTGCAGTGTAACTAATAGATCGTACTGGATGTGGGCTGAACATGCTTCGCGGAAAGCGAAAGCTGATACAAGGTCAGTCACAATAAAATTTGATCCAAACAATGTTTGGGATGATGAAACACCTGATCGAATTGCGTTTGCTCTGAATTGTCTACGGCTCTTAAAAAAACGTGAAAAATGGACGCGGTTCCCGATTTCTTGGCACGCTGCGTCGCCTACTGAAGTGAACCGTTACAATGCGTTCATTGAGCCTCTTCTAATGGCGTTACCATTTACCGATCAAGCAAGAGGAAGCGATGGCATTCCAATACACCTCGGCCTTGATTCAGGAATATTAACTCTCTCAATAGCAACTCTTTATGAGACATCCGTCGTCTCTGCATCAGATGACAAAAATGATTTAGCAGCGTGCCTATGCTATCTTCTTATTAAGCTCCTAGTTGATTTGAACTTTGATCGTCATGCCGAGCGCGCTGCAGAATATTGTCATGCTGCACGTTTGATCGCACCCAGCCGAGAGCTTTCTTCGGTAGCAGCTTTAGCGCTCTTAGAAGTGCCGTCAAAGGCGGTAGATTTGGCGTTAATGAATGGCCTGCAGATAGAGCAGGATCAATATATGAGTTTGTTTGCCGCCGCGCTCAACCTATCAACCAGGAATTTTGATAATATTTCCAATGAAGTTATAATTTTTTTTAACGAATCGATAGCTTGCCAAAAAGGCAAATTTAATACGTCCGGACTTTCCTACAGTCTCGGAAACTACCTTCGATCTCAAAAAAAATATAAGCTCGCTATAAGGTGCTACAACGATGCACGTAAATCTGATTCAAGCTATCTATCGCGAACATATTTCTATCGGGATCTAGGTGGCATACTTTTTATGTCGGGCCGATACCGATGTGCATCTGTGGCATACTCACGCCTCATAGGAATGGAAGACACACCAAATGCGCGTTTGTTGCTCGCGGACGCTTACTTGAGTCAAAAGAAATACACGGACGCGGAACGTGTTCTAATTCCCGCTTCTTTGCATCCCTCTTCAATTGGCTCCGAGGCGTTGATCAAGTTAAAATTGGCGTCCTGGCTAGGGCGAATAGATCCCAATATCAGGCTCTTTAACTACGACGAACTTTTTCTATTCAGGCAGTCCTTTCTGGATTGTGGTGATAATAAAGCTGCCTTCTGGAGTCATTTGGTACTCACATTTCATTTGGAAAATGACGTTGAGTGTTGGGCGGACGCAATTTTTCTATGCTTGGTAAGCGACAACGTATCTATCATTGAAGACGTTCTTAAGTGTTCGTTGAAATATTGTGGTATTTCCGCTTATTGGAGCGCGAAGGCGCAGCGTCCAGAAGTATTTACTAATTTGATCGTTGCTGAATTTGACGCGTTTGTGGTTGAAGCCAACAAGGCTGTCCGAACGGAGAGACCCTATCGGCCTGGCGAAACTATCGGGGAACCTGGCATTCTTTTTAAACAGGGGGTTCTTCGAATGGAGCCCAGAGTCGACTTCTAGATTTTATCTGCGCTCCAGTTCCGCAAAGTGCCTTATCCCTTCCAAACCCCACCCTTGTCTTTCCCCCCAATCCTCCCCATATCCCACCCATACCGGCCTCCGTGCCAAGTCAGCCCATGTATGTCGGGCTTTTTCCGGGTTTTCCGCATCATTCTTCGCGGAATAGCTTGACGGGAAGGGAAATAGTGGGAATCACCATTTCAGGCAGAGAAGGTCTCGCGCGTCATGGGGCAGCAATGTCCAGCAGTTCGCCAGGTGAACCGTCTGGCCTTGAGCTTTTGGGCGCGCGTGGTTAATTCGGAATTAAAGATCATTCCGTAGGTGTTCGTGAACAATTGCGGCGGGCGAGTTTTTGCCCGGGGCTCTCAAGCCCAACCGCAGGCAGGGCAGCGTCAGGGAAAGCGACTATATAGATGGCAACCAAAGTCAAAGAAAACGAAGAAGCTGAAGTCGAACGCGACGGCGCCTCCGACGGCCCGCTTCTCGATCTTTCCGATGACGCGGTCAAGAAGATGATCAAGGCCGCAAAGAAGCGCGGCTACGTGACGATGGACGAGCTCAATGCCGTCCTCCCGTCCGAGGAAGTCACCTCCGAGCAGATCGAAGATACGATGGCCATGCTCTCGGACATGGGCATCAACGTCGTGGAAGACGAGGACGTCGAGGAGCCCGGCACGCCGGCTTCTTCCGACGACGATGACAACAATAACGAGGAAGAGAGCGAAGGCGGCGAGCTTGCGCCTTCGGCCGGCACCGCCTTGGCCACTGCCAAGAAGAAAGAGCCGACCGACCGCACCGACGATCCGGTGCGCATGTACCTGCGCGAAATGGGCTCTGTCGAGCTTCTGTCGCGCGAGGGCGAAATCGCCATTGCCAAGCGCATCGAGGCCGGTCGCGAGACGATGATCGGCGGTCTCTGCGAAAGCCCGCTGACGTTCCAGGCGCTGATCATCTGGCGCGACGAGCTCAACGAGGGCACGACACTTTTGCGCGAGATCATCGATCTCGAAACCACCTATTCCGGCCCGGAAGCGAAGGCCGCTCCGCAGTTCCAGAGCCCGGAGAAGATCGAGGCCGACCGCAAGCTTGCGGAAGAGAAGGAAAAGACCCGCAAGGCCCGCTTCGGCGACGACGACATCACCAATGTCGGCGGCGAAGGCCAGCGCGAGGAAGAGGAAGAGGAGGACGACGAGTCCAGCCTTTCGCTTGCCGCGATGGAACTCGAGCTGCGCCCGCAGGTCATGCTGACGCTCGACACCATTGCCGAAACCTACAAGAAGCTGCGCAAGCTGCAGGACCAGCAGGTCGAGCAGCGTCTTGCTGCCGCCGGCGCGCTCTCGTCGGCCCAGGAGCGCCGCTACAAGGAGCTCAAGGACGAGCTCATCAAGTCGGTCAAGTCGCTGTCGCTTAACCAGAACCGCATCGATGCGCTGGTCGAGCAGCTCTACGACATCAACAAGCGTCTGGTGCAGAACGAGGGCAAGCTGCTGCGCCTGTCGGAATCCTATGGCGTCAAGCGCGACAGTTTTCTCGAACATTACTCCGGTGCCGAGCTCGATCCGAACTGGATGACCTTCATCTCCAACCTCACCGGTCGGGGCTGGAAGCAGTTTGCCGAAGGCGAAGCCCGGACGATCACCGATATCCGCGGTGACATCCAGAGCCTTGCCACGGAAACCGGGATCTCCATCTCGGAATTCCGCCGTATCGTGCACATGGTCCAGAAGGGCGAGCGCGAGGCGCGCATCGCCAAGAAGGAAATGGTCGAGGCAAACCTGCGCCTCGTCATCTCGATCGCCAAGAAGTACACGAACCGCGGCCTGCAGTTCCTCGATCTCATCCAGGAAGGCAATATCGGCCTGATGAAGGCGGTCGACAAGTTCGAGTATCGTCGCGGCTACAAGTTCTCGACCTATGCGACGTGGTGGATCCGCCAGGCGATCACCCGCTCGATCGCCGACCAGGCCCGCACGATCCGCATCCCGGTGCACATGATCGAGACGATCAACAAGATCGTCCGGACGTCGCGCCAGATGCTGCACGAGATCGGCCGCGAGCCGACCCCGGAAGAGCTGGCCGAGAAGCTGGCCATGCCGCTCGAAAAGGTCCGCAAGGTCCTGAAGATCGCCAAGGAGCCGATTTCGCTCGAGACCCCGGTCGGCGACGAGGAAGACAGCCATCTCGGCGACTTTATCGAGGACAAGAACGCGCTGCTGCCGATCGACGCCGCCATCCAGGCAAACCTGCGCGAAACCACGACCCGCGTTCTGGCATCCCTGACGCCGCGCGAGGAACGCGTGTTGCGCATGCGCTTCGGTATCGGCATGAACACGGACCACACGCTGGAAGAAGTCGGCCAGCAGTTCTCGGTCACACGCGAACGTATCCGCCAGATCGAAGCCAAGGCGCTCCGCAAGCTCAAGCACCCAAGCCGCAGCCGCAAGCTGCGCTCGTTCCTCGACAGCTGAGGTTTTTGCGAGAGGTTACCAATAGAAACCCGGTCAGTTTTAACTGGCCGGGTTTTTTCATGGGGCAAGGCAGGGGTGGCCAAGGCTCGACGCGGCTGTCTGGAGAAGGTGGTCGAAGGTGACCAGGGTTGCGGACGCGTCCATGGCAATCGCCAGATGCAACGCGTCGGCGGCGCGTATCCCGAGCTCATGTCGATCACACAGGCGTGCCGCGGCCTCGAAGACCCGCAATCTTGCGGCAATTTCACGAGCTCTGCCGGTCATGGGTGGACGCGGCGTCCGGCAATCCCCATCTCTGCTCCCTCTCTGTGTGCTGACGGGATGGTGATCGCGAATCCGGTATCTTCGCAAGTCGGCAGGCGTTAAGGAATTCGGATGATTGGTATTCTGGCATATTTTCCAGGCGGCGACGCGTCGATGGACCGGCACTGAAGGATGGCGAACGAACGGCTTGTGCGGTGGCGGAAGACGCTTTGGGTGGTGCTTGCCTCGCTTGTCGTGCATGTGCTGGTCGTGGCGTTGTTCTTCCTGCCGGACGCCGCGAAGATGCCGGAACCCGCCAAGGAGGATACCGTCAGCGTCGAGCTGGTGCCGCCGCCAGAAGAGCCGAAACCGCCGGAGCCGAAGCCGGAGGCTGAAAAGCCTCCCGAGCCTTTGAAAATGCCGGAGCCGGAAAAACCGCCCGAGCCGGCAAAACCAACCGAACCTGCGAAAGCCGAGCAACCGCCGGCCCCCCCGGAGCCCCCGCCGCCGCCGGCCGCTGATAAGCCGCCGGAGGAAAAGCCGGCGCCGCCCCCCCCGCCGCCGCCGCCGGCGGCTGAGAAAGCGCCGGAGGAAAAACCACCGCCGCCGCCACCGCCGGAGCAAAAGCCGCCCGAGACGCCGCCGAAGGCCGAACCTCCCGGGGCCGAGCAGTCGCGGATCCGCGCGCTCGATCCGGTTTTCCGTTATGGCGACAAGGATGCCGGGCCGAAGAAATCGGAAGACGGCAACAGCGCGGAGGGCGATACCAAACCGACGACGCCGGACGAGACAGCAAAGCCCGATGCGAACAATGCCAGGCCAGCTGATGCGGTGGCGCAAACGCCGGAAGCCGCAGCAACTCCGGAAACGCCACCGGAGGTGCCCCCGACCGACCAGCCGCCGGCTGCACAGCCACCGAGTGAGACGCCTCTTGCCGATACGCCGCCAATGGATGCGCCGGCCGGGGCAGGGCCTTTGCCGCCAAACATCGACCTTCCGCAGGTAGACGTGCCCGACAGCACCGCCGAAAAGAACGGTCCGCCGTCCACCAGCCCCGATAGTGCCAAGGTCGAGCTGGCTCCGGCACCGCCCTCCAATCTGCCGAAAGGCAAGCCCGCGCTGCCAAAGCCAGGTGGAAAACCCGGCGAAGCAGCAATGACGAAGGCAAAGACGCTGTTTTCCCGCAGCGAGACCGGAGACGCCGCTTCGACCCGGGCGATGGGCAATATCCCGCGTGGGGTTCGCGCCGGAGAGTTGTGCGCCAGCGAGTTGCGTGAACAATTGCGGCACGCAGCGCCAGTCTATCGACCCGAGCTGCTGCCGGCCTACCGACTGCCGTCAGGCAACGTTCTCGACGTGAAGCGTAGCCAGTTTCGCGCCGATGGAAAGTGGTACAATCTGCGCTTTCGCTGTGAACTGGATGCTGAGGCGACAAAAGTACAGTCCTTTTCCTTCGACATAGGCGAGCCGGTGCCACGGAGTGAATGGCGAAGCCGTGGGTTCCCCGACAACTAGAAACAGGATGCTTGCAGCTGCTTTCCCAGCGAGGATAGTCTGCCACCTCACGTTTCCGGCAAGGACTCAAGAGCGATGATATCGAGTAGGAAAATCCGAATTGTTGCCACCGCAGGCGAGCACATCGAGAGCTTTCATGCTGCTCTCGATCTCGTTGCCCGGGAGCGGCGATATCTGACGATGCTCGAAGCGTTTCCGCTGGCGGAAACCCGTGAGCATGTGATGGACATGATCGCCCGGGGAAACCCGCATGTGGTGGCGGTGGCCGGAAACCGCGTGCTGGGATGGTGTGATATCACCCGTCATTTCTTTCCTGCACACGCCCATCGCGGCAGCCTCGCCATGGGGATCGTGCCGGAGTTTCGCGGCCAGGGGCTGGGACGATTGCTGATCGATGCCGCGCTGGCGAATGCCCGTCAGCTCGGTTTGATCCGCGTCGAATTATCGGTGCATGCCGATAACAGCCGGGCAATCGCTCTCTACGAGAAGGTCGGGTTCGCACCCGAGGGCGTGCTCAGGCGCGCGGTTTGTATCGACGGCCGCTTCGTGGATAGCGTCAGCATGGCAATCATGCTGGATACGACAGCTTCCCGTTGACCGCTGTCAGCGCGTCGGCCCCTAAAGCAGGTCGCCCGGCTGGTTGTCCGCAATTTCGTGAAACTTTCCGTCCGTTGTCTGCGTATCACTCCGGTCGGCGCGATGCAGTTCCCTGGCCGGCATTCACATCGGTCGTACGAGTACGGCAGAGGTTATGATGGCGGAGCCTAAATGCCTTCAGATGGACCCTTGAGAGACAGTGCTTTTTTCGAGCAAGGCGCGGCATTGCTGGCCGCGCTTGCCGATCGCGACCGGCTGCTGATCCTCAGGATCCTGCTGACGCGCGATCTGTCGCTCAACTCCCTTGCACTGATAACGGGGATCGGCGCTATTGCTTGTTCCAAGCATCTCGGCGCACTTCGCGGTGCGGGTCTGGTGGCCTGCATCAGGCGGGCGGATACGGATTATTTTTCCTGCCGCTCTGACCATGTGAGGAAAGTGCTGGAAACGCTCGACGACATCCTGCCGGGTGCTTCCGCCGAGCGCCCACCGGAATGCGGAGGTTCGGGCGCGGCTTGAGAGGCTGTCGAAAGCCGCGCTCCTAGACGTTGCCGTCGTGTCTTTAGGAACGATGCCGGATTTCGTGAATTGACAAATCGGCGTTTCGAGCGGAGCAGGAGAAGTAAGTCTCCCATAGCAGTCTCCGTGCCGACCTGTAGCAGGCGGCCGGTGTTCCCGAGGACATCCGATGGACAGCGATCAACCTGCCGGGGGTAGCGTTCTGCGCAACCCTGCCTATCTCTCCTTTGTCGCGTCCAGGGTCTGTTCGCAACTTTCCTTCCAGGCGGTGACCGTTGCACTTGGCTGGATGATCTACGACCAGACCCACAGTGCCTATGCCCTCGGGCTTGTCGGCTTCTGCCAGTTCCTGCCGATGGTCATCCTCACCTTCGTCGTCGGCCATGTTGCCGACCGCTTCGACAGGCGTCGCATCGGTCTTGCCTGCCAGATCGTCGAGGCCGTCACGGCCGTGGTGCTTGCCATCGCCGTCTTGCGTGATTGGCTCGGGCCCGCCGGCATCCTAGCCGCCGTTGCTGTGCTGGGGGCCGTGCAGGCCTTCGAGCGGCCGACGATGGCAGCGCTTCTGCCGAATATCGTGCCCGCGCCGCTGTTGCAGAAAGCCATCGCCACCTCGACGTCGATGATGCAGACGGCGCTGATCATCGGCCCGTCGGTCGGCGGCCTGCTCTACGGCCTCGACGCGGTGGCGCCTTTCATCATGGCGTCGGTGCTGTTTGCCGTCGCCAGCTTCAACGTCATCTCCATCCGCATGGCTCGCCGGGCGCCAGTGGCCCGCGCACCGGTCACGCTGAGTTCGGTGTTTGCCGGCGTCGCCTTCATCCGTAGCAGGCCGATCATGCTCGGCACCATCTCGCTCGACCTTTTCGCCGTGCTGCTCGGCGGGGCAACGGCGCTGCTGCCGATCTTCGCCCATGACATCCTCAGAGCCGGCCCCTGGGGACTTGGCCTGCTCCGGGCGGCACCGGCCGTTGGCGCGCTTGCCATGTCGATCGTGCTGGCGCGCCGGCCGATGCAGAGCGGCGTCGGCAAGACGATGCTGCTTGCCGTTGCCATTTTCGGGGTTGCCACCATCGTTTTTTCGCTGTCGAGCAACATCGCGCTTTCCGTGCTGGCGCTGCTGGTGGTCGGCGCGTCCGATACGGTCAGCGTCGTCGTACGCAGTTCGCTGGTGCAACTGCTGACGCCGGATTCGATGCGCGGCCGCGTCAACGCAGTGAATTCCCTGTTCATCGGCACGTCGAACCAGCTGGGTGAATTCGAGTCGGGTATGCTGGCCGGGGCCCTCGGGCCGGTGGCGACAGGCGTCATCGGCGGTATCGGCACGATCGTTGTGGTGCTGGCGTGGATGAGGCTGTTCCCGGCGCTCGCCAAGGTGGAGACTTTGAATGGCTGAGGCAGTAACCCTCGAGGCATTTGCGCAGCGGCATTTCGAGGCACTGATTGGCTGGTTTGCTACCGAGGTCGAATTGATCCAGTGGGCGGGTCCGACGCTGGTATTTCCGCTCGATATCACCCAGTGCGAGGCGATGCTGGCCGAGACGCAAGGCGAAGCGCCCGAGCGGCTGATCTGGACGGCACGGGCGCTGGATGGCCGCATCATCGGTCATGTGCAACTGGCGCTGGATCATCGCAATGGCGTTGGCCGCCCGGCCCGCGTCGGCATAGCGCCTGAAGACCGTGGCCGTGGTTTTGGCCTGTCCATGCTTTCGGCAGTCGTTGCACATGCCTTTGCCGTCGAAGGCATGGAGCGGCTGGAACTGAACGTCTACACGTTCAACAGCGCCGCAATCCGCACCTATGAAAAGCTCGGTTTCGTACATGAAGGCGTGCGTCGCTCTTGCGCCCGTGTCGGCGATGAAAGATGGGATATGGCGATGATGGGGCTTTTGAAGTCCGAATACCGCGCGATATCCAGCCAGCCTTGAATGTGATCGCTTTCCCGATGTTTACTTGCCCCTGATGCGGGCGAGAACGCCATCGAGCGCTTCGGTCAGGGCCTTCGCACCGCCTCTGGCTGTAAAATCGGAAAAGACCTGCTCGTTGAGGCCGCCCTTGGTCGAGAATTCATCGCGCAGCACGTCGAAATCCGGTGCTTGCGGCCGGGCGGCGGTATCGGCGAGGCTGGCAAACAGCGGCGCAAGGTAGCTCTTCGCCTGGTCGTAGGGCATCCCCTGCGCTTCCAGCCAGCGGCCGCCGATCTCAAGAATGCCGAAGAAGGTTCCCATCAGGGCGCTGGCTGAGCCGAGAAGCTGGTATTCCTCCTCGGTCCTTGCCTCGACGGTCGATCCCAGCGCGTTGAAAAAGGCGGCGACGTCTTCGTCCGGCGGAAAGATGGCTGTCACGCCCTTCCGCTCGGCGACGAAGGGCAGCGGGATCGCCCGGGTCAGCCGGAGGTTCATACCGATCCACTCGGAAAGGGCTGTCTGGTCCGTCGCGGCGATCAGGCTGACGACGTGCTGGTCGGCGCGGAATGTCAAAGCCCGCACCACAGTCTCGGCGATCTGCGGCCGGATGGCGAGAAACACTATGTCGGCGCCATCGACCACCGCCTGGTTGTCTTTGGCGACACGGACGAGGGGAGAGGCGGCAGCGAGCCTGGCTGCGACGTCGGCATTGCGCGGCGACACGAGGATGGATGCGATGGCGAGATCTGCACCGAGCGTGCCGGTGACGATCGCTTCGGCAATGGCGCCGGTCCCGACAAATCCCAATCGCATGCACAACTCCCTTGCTCTTTCCGCCATCTATCGCCGGTTCGCCTCAGAGGGCAATGTTGCGAGGGCGTCATTGACGCTCTGCCCACGCGGATAACGCGATTTGACGACGTTTTTGGCCAAGGCAGCACTGCCCATTTGCGGAATTCCCCGTTATTGTCCCGTGAATCATTGGCGGGCGGCAGGGTCGATCGCTGCGTTACAAGGTGGATGGAATGGACACGACTTCAAAGATGGCCGATATCAAGATCGATTTTCACCCGTCGCCGGTCTCCGACGCCGACCGTGCCCTGGCGCTGTCGACCCCAGGTTTCGGCAAGGTATTCACCGACCATATGGTGCTGGCTCGCTGGACCACGGAAAAGGGCTGGCACGACGCCAAGGTGACCGCCCGCCAGCCGTTGTCGATCGACCCGGCCAGCGCCGTGCTGCATTATGCGCAGGAAATCTTCGAGGGGATGAAGGCCTACAAGACTGCAGATGGCCGCATCCTGCTGTTCCGTCCGGAAGAAAATGCACGACGCTTCTCCGACAGTGCCATCCGCATGGCAATGCCGCCAGTGCCTGAGGACCTGTTCATCAAGGCTGTCGAGACGCTGGTGCGGGTCGACAAGGCGTGGATCCCGTCGGGCGACGCCAGCCTCTATCTTCGCCCCTTCATGTTCGCCAACGAAGCCTTTCTCGGCGTCCGCCCGGCGCATGACTATATCTTCTGCATCATCGCCTCGCCGGTCGGCTCCTATTTCAAGGGCGGTAGCAAGGCCGTGTCGGTCTGGGTCGAAAAGCACTATACGCGCGCTGCAAACGGCGGCACGGGTGCCGCCAAGTGCGGCGGCAACTATGCGGCCAGCCTTGTGGCGCAATCCGAGGCAGCCAAGCAAGGCTGCGACCAGGTGGTGTTCCTCGATGCCGCAGAGCATCGCTGGATCGAGGAACTCGGCGGCATGAACGTGTTCTTCGTCATGAAGGACGGCAGCATGGTGACCCCGCCGCTCGGCGGGACGATCCTGCCCGGCATCACCCGCAAATCGGTGATCGCGCTGGCTGAGGCCACGGGTCTGCGCGTCGAGGAGAAGCGCTACTCGTTCGAGGAGTTTCAGGCGGATGCGGCGAGCGGCAAGCTCCGCGAAGCCTTTGCCTGTGGCACCGCAGCTGTGCTGGCCGGTATCGGCCTGATCAAGCACTCGGACGGCCAGTTTACTATTGGCGATGGCGAAACCGGGCCGCTGACGGCGGAATTGCGCACTGCGCTGGTCGGCATGCAGCAGGGCGCCACCAACGATCCGCATGGCTGGACGCACGCCGTCGAGGCCTGACCTTTAGCACGGCCGGTCCGGAAAGGCCGGCCCGCGCTGCCTGCACGACCGGACGTGGTCCGCGTCGGCGGCCAGCAACCTTTCGGGCGCGATGCTTTGAGCGGCTTGAAAAATCCAGCACGGCTTTCGCCTGTTTTTGCATATATGCCTGCTCTTAGCCTTTTTAACCCGCTACATTGAGCCGATTGATTCGGAGCGGTCGTCGCAGGCGACCGTTCCGACGCGCACCAGGATAGCAAAGCCCACCGCGCCGTGGGCACGGGAGACGACACATGGCCATCATCACAAAGCCCGACATTGCCGAGATGCGGCCTAAAATCACCGTCATCGGCGTCGGTGGCGGCGGCGGTAATGCCATCAACAACATGATTGCCGAAGGCCTGAGCGGCGCCGAATTTGTCGTCGCCAACACCGACGCGCAGGCTTTGACCATGTCGAAGGCAACCCGTCTCATCCAACTCGGTGCGCAGGTTACCGAAGGTCTCGGCGCCGGTTCGCTGCCGGAAATCGGCCGCGCCGCTGCGGAAGAATCGATCGACGAGATCATGGACCATCTGCAGGGCACGCACATGTGCTTCGTCACCGCCGGCATGGGCGGTGGCACCGGCACGGGAGCAGCTCCGGTGATCGCCGCTGCAGCCCGTGCTGCCGGTATCCTGACCGTTGCCGTCGTAACGAAGCCCTTCACCTTCGAAGGCAAGCGCCGCATGGAAGCTGCCGAAGAGGGTATCGAGCGGCTGCGCGAGGCGGCCGATACCGTCATCGTCATTCCTAACCAGAACCTCTTTCGCATTGCCGATGCCAAGACCACCTTCGCCGATGCCTTCGTCATCGCCGACCGCGTGCTCTATTCCGGTGTCGGCTGCATCACCGATCTTATCGTCAAGGAAGGCCTGATCAACCTCGATTTCGCCGACGTTAAATCCGTCATGCAGGGCATGGGCCGGGCTATGATGGGCACGGGCGAGGCTTCGGGCGAGGGCCGTGCGATGAAGGCGGCCGAAGCGGCAATTGCCAATCCGCTGCTCGACGACGTATCGCTGAAGGGCGCCAAGGGCGTGCTTGTGTCGATCTCCGGCGGCATGGATATGACATTGTTCGAAGTCGACGAAGCCGCTACCCGCATTCGCGATGAAGTCTACGAAGATGCCGATATCGTCGTCGGTGCGATTTTCGACCGCAATCTCGATGGCGCCTTCCGTGTCTCCGTTGTTGCCACCGGCCTCGACCGCAGCCAGACCAACAGCGAAATGGCAGCCAGTGCCGTCGCCGAGGCGCAGCGACGCACTCTTCAATAGTCTAAGCTTTTTACCGAACAAGCGCCGGCCAATACGATTCACCCAGGATCGCGTTGCCCGGCGCAACTGTATCCGGGAGGCGGATTTTCCTTCCTTTTTCTTATCGGAAGGCTCGGTCGATCTCCACTTGCCAACAGCTCCGCGCCGCTATATCTTAAGATATGTTTTTTGTAGTATCTTACGTAAGGTAAATGCGATGCGAGATCATCATGGACGAGACGGACGTGGCAGGGGCGGGCATGGTCGTTTCGAGGGTGGGTTTGCCGCCAGCGGCGCCTTTCGGGCAGGCCGCAAGCTCAGTTCGGGCGATCTGCAGCTGCTGATTTTGGCGCTGCTGGCCCGACAGCCTGCCCATGGCTACGAGCTGATAAAGACGATCGAGGAGATCTCCGGCGGCTTCTATACGCCGAGCCCTGGGATGATCTATCCGGCGCTCACCTATCTCGACGAGATCGGTCATGCGGTTTGCGAGGCCGAGGGCAACAAAAAGCTGTTTCGCATCACCGAGACCGGTCTTTCCGCGCTGTCGGCGGACAGGGCCGGCGCCGACCGCATTCTCGACGATCTCGCCCATATCGGTTCCAAGATGGATGCGGTGCGCGACGTGATGGAGGGGCGCGGTCCACAAGCGGGGCAGGATCCGGAGGCTCATGGCCACGAGGCGCTTGAAGTGGCCCGGCTGGCGATCAAGACGGCGCTGTTCCACAAGCGCGGCTGTTCCACCGACGAGGCGAGCCGGCTGGCAGACATCCTCCGCCGCGCCGTCGCCGAAATCAATCGCGGCTAGAGACCGCCTCCACCACAGGAGATTTCATGACCGAAAAACACGCCATCGGCCGGGTTCGCCACGAACTGCGCCGCCGCCTTCTGACCGTCAGGTCAACCGAGCGCCTGACGCCCAACATGCTGCGCATCACGCTGGGAGGCGAGGATCTCGCCGGCTTCGTCAGCGCCGGATATGACGACCATGTCAAACTTTGCTTTCCCAAACCCGGCGAGGAGCTACCGGTTTGGCCGGCAATCGGACCGGATGCGACACCGCTGGCAGAGGGCGTCGTCGCGTCTCCGGTGCGTGACTTCACGCCGCGCCGATACGATGCCGAAAGGCAGGAACTGACGATAGACTTTGCCGTGCACGAAGCCGGTCCGGCCAGCGACTGGGCCGTCAACGCGGTGCCGGGAAGCCGGCTGGGGGTCGGCGGTCCACGCGGCTCCTTCCTCGTCACCGACGATTTCGACTGGTACCTGCTGGTCGGCGACGAGACGGCGCTGCCAGCCATCGGCCGGCGCTTGGAAGAACTGCGCACTGGCGCGCGCGCCATCGTCATCGCCGCCGTGACGGGCCCAGCCGAAGAGCAAGCCTTTGCCAGCAGCGCGGACCTCGACATCAGATGGCTTCACCGGCCGCTGACGGCTGCAAGCGACACAGCCGCGTGGCTCGCCGCGCTTTCCGACCTGACCCTGCCTGATGGCGACGGCTATGTGTGGATTGCCGGAGAGACCGACGTTGCCAAGGCCTTGCGCAAGGTGCTGGTGGAGCAACGCGGTGTGCCGCGCGGCTGGATAAAGTCGGCCGGCTACTGGCGCCATGGCAGCGCGGGCTTTCACGAAAGCCACGGCGACTGAACGGCGGGTACGCCACCGCACGTGCCGGGCTTGCCGCCCTGACAAGGCCGCCGGCTGGTCAATAGCCGGCCGGCGGTCTCGCTGCACTTGACTTTGTCGCCGCCGCGACCGACCTGACGAGAAACCGTGCGCGAGGGAGTTTTCATGCCGCAGACCGTTCTCAAGCTGTCGACCCATGGCCAGGGGCTCTACGAATTTACGGATGCGGCGGCGGCGTTCGTGCGTCGCAGCGGTGCGCAGGAAGGGCTGCTCACCGTCTTCGTGCGCCATACCTCGGCCTCGCTGATCATCCAGGAAAATGCCGATGACGACGTCAAGACCGATCTCGATGCCTTCTTCCGCCGCCTCGTGCCGCCATCCTCGGATCCGTCCATGCGCTGGGTGATCCACACTGCCGAGGGCGCCGACGATATGCCGGCCCATATCAAGGCGGCGCTGACGCAGACGTCCATCGGCATTCCCGTCAACAACGGTCGGCTGCTGCTCGGCACCTGGCAGGGGATCTACCTTTTTGAGCACAGGGACCGGCCGCATCAGCGCGAGGTGATACTGCATCTCGGCGCATAAGCCTCTGAAACGGCCGCTGAATATGAAGTGAACGGGCCGTTGGCTTGTCGTTCAACCTTGCTCCACTAGGTTTGACCCCATGCCCGTTCCGTCGGGTATTGAACTACAGGAAATGGAGTGAATGCGATGAACCTGTTTGCGAAACTCGGAACCACCGGCCTGATTGCTTTAAGCGCAGTGTCGGTCATGGCACCCTCGGTCTCTGCTGCCGGTCTTTCGTCCAAGGTGGAGACGGTCCGCTACGAACATCATGGCCGCGATATCTGCTCGCCGCTGATGGCTGTGCGCAAGGCGCGTGCCTCCGGGATCCGCCGCGCCGAGATCGCCAAGATCACGCCGCGCCGCGTCGTGGTTGTCGGCCGTAGCCACCATGGCATGGAACGGATGGTGTTTGCCAACCAGTCCGATTGCCCCGTGATGCGCCGATAGGGCGGCGTGGTTTCCGCACCGCGCCGCGATATTTGATCTGGCGTCTCGCGCGACTTGCTTTTAACTGGAAGATGCCTTTGGCTGATTCCGAACCGTTTGCGGTTCCAGCCGTTGAACCAGCGCCGATTTGCGTGGGAGGCGCGGTTGGCGCTGATCGTATTTCCGCTCCATGGAGGATGACATGAAACTTATTCTGGCCAAAGCCGCCCTGACGGCGGCGCTGATTGCCGGCGCCTTTTCCGGCACGGTGACCTCTGCCTCCGCGCAGAACCTCGACATCTATGTCGGTCCCGGATATCACCGTGCGCCGCCGCCGGATTATTACGGCCGTCCGCCAATGCCGCCACCCGGCTTCCGTGGTCGCGGCTGCGACCCGCGCCAGGCAGAAGGCATCGCCCGCGATTACGGCCTGCGCCGCGCCCGCGTCGTCGACGTCACGCCGCGCCGGGTCGTCGTGAACGGTTTCAGCCGCCGTGGTCCTGATACCATCATGTTCGCCAACGTCCGCGGCTGCCCGATGATGGGCCGCTGAAGTTTCGAGTAGCCAACCGAAAAAGCCGCCCCGGTTTCTTGGACCCGGGGCGGCTTACTTTTGAAGCGTTGCTGTGAGCTCTGCGGCCCGGTCTATGGCTCCAGCGCGTAGGTCACATTGACAGTGACGTTATAGCTGTTCTCACCGCCGGCGACCGGCACTGCCGTGTCCGAAGCCGCTTTGAGCATGACCGGGCGCATCATCGGCTGGGGTGCCGCGCGCACGGCATTTTCCGTGATCTCGATGACGCGGCCGACCTTGACTCCGGCGGCTTCGGCGAGCGTCTTTGCCTTGGCGGCGGCATTGGCCATGGCGTCCTTGCGGGCGGCCTCGATTGCCGCATCCGGCTTGTCGTTGACGAACTGGATGTCGCCGCCCTGGTTGATGCCGAGGCCGACGGCCTGGTCGATGAGGCCGCCCAGCTTGCCGAGATCGCGCACCCGCACCGTCAGGCCGTTCGTCACCTGGTAGCCGACCAGTTCCGGCTGTTGCTGCTGGCCGTCCTTTGCAGGCGGATAATTATACTGCGGCTGGATGGCAAAGCCGGAGGTCTGCAGGTCGCGCTCGGCGATACCGCCGTTCTTCAGGGTCGCCAGCACCGCGCCCATGGCCTTGTTATCCTGGTCGAGCGCATCCTGGGCGGTCTTCGATTGCTTGACGACCGACAGCGTGACGACCGCCATGTCGGGCGCGACAGCCGCCTGGCCTTCGCCGGAAACGCTGATCAGCGCCTGGCGAAGCTCGCCCGCTGCAAAGGCCGTCGCGCTGGTGAGCGTCAGCAGGGCAAGGCCGGCAAAGGCGCTGCAGGCAAGTCTGGCTGGCTGGGGCAGGGTCATAGGTTTCCTCCGTTGTTCTTCTGGAATACCCTTGTGTCGATTGATTGTGTAGCCAATGCGGCAATCCCTTGTCGTGACACAAGTTTTGGGCTAGAGGCAAGACATACCGGAGGACCATTGCTCCGGTATATTGCGCAGAGCGCAAGGTAGGGCCTGTAGCTCAATGGTTAGAGCCGGCGGCTCATAACCGCTTGGTTGGGGGTTCGAGTCCTCCCGGGCCCACCATTTTCTAATAACAAGAAGATATTGAATAAGGTGTGGGCTACTATTGGTTAGGAGGCTACATTTTGGGCTACAAAATCCAATTCTCGATGTTTGATTTTGTGGCGCGTGAAGGAGCGAGCGCGGTTAGCCGAGAGTAAATGACGTGGCTTGGTACGGACGCTCAGAATTTTCGAATCAGCCATTGCTCTCCCAGTTGCTCAATCGGCGGCCTTACCTACGAAGAGGGATTTCGGAAACGCTCACCTTCGCTGCGGCTTCTAAGACCCCGAGCTCCTCTAATTGGCAAATGAACGCCTGCCTCATGAGAGCCGAGTGGTCAGCTGGACCGATGATTATTCGATCAATCAACTGCGAGAGGTCGGACCCAGTGATGCCGAACCTCGCGTTGTTTTTCAGCGGAAGTTTGCAGACGAATTGAGGACACCCTGCGATTACTTCAAGCTCCCGCTCGATGACGACCGAGATGTTAATACCTTCAGTATAGATAAGCCGCCATTCCCGCTCCTCTTCAAAGCCGGGGTGTTTTATCGCGAGCACAGCTAACCTGAGCAGGTTTTTCAATACGGAAATCAGAATGTCGCGTGGAATAGTTTGGAGAAAGCTCAAGTTTGCTATCACTGAGCGCGAAATTTCTGCAATTTGACCAATTGCTTTGTCGGGCGTCAAATAGGCCACGGGAGTTGATTGAATTCCGAGGCCGCTATTCCAGTTTTCGGTCAAGGTCGAATTCCGGAAAACCAATGCCACATTTCCGTACGCGCGCCACATCGACAGCCGACCTAACCGATCTTCGCCATCCTCATGTTCAGCGACACAGGCGATGAATGAGTTCTTCTGGATTTCAGGAAAGTCTCCATAAAAGCCGTTAACGCTCTCGGCATACAACTCATCTGAAATTGAGTTGATCGCGTTGGCGAACCCTTTGCCTGCTCCAGAATTTAATGCGGCATCTACGCAAAACTTCCCCCATTCAATTTCTGAGAAGTCGTTCATCGCCATCGCATTTCGCAACCACATTTGCTTGTTTTTCAGTATGCTGAAAGCGGTGGCGGCATTTGTATAATGTACAAAACGCTTGCCACCTAAACCCTGAATCTGAGAGTTGGCGTACGGGTGGAATATACTGTTGAGCCGACTCATTTCTTGCGCTTTTATTTCGTTGATCATTTTTGCCTCGATATTGCGTCTTTCGCTCAGCAGAATAGTGACAAAAAATGAAATACACTGGTTTAATTTAGCTGACAGCTTGGTGCTTCCGAAACTCAGCATCCCAGTTAATCTTAGCGGATACCATGCGCCGACGCTCGGAGCGAATCTCGCGTGCGAAATGCGCTACATTGGGCGTCGGCATGCCGAAGCGCTCGCTGAGCGCGGAATATTCATATCCTGTATCGAACAGCATTAAGGACGTGCTTTTCTGCTGCTTGGTCAGGCGAGTCTTGGCCTTTTTCATTCCCGCCATGCGGTTCTCCTTGGATAGATAGGCCCGCCAAGACAGCGCGACATGGCGGGCCGTCTTGCTGCGCTTGCGGGACGCGGTGTCTGTGTCCGACCCCGAGACATAGATAACAGTTTGTCCCTAAGACACAGGTGACAACGTCCTGCCGAACGGGTTGTCGATGGTTTGCCACATGCTTGTTGCCAGATTAGACTTTCCGAGACTGGTCACCGCCATCAGCAAGGTTGGTCCCACTGTCGTGGACAGGGCGGTGTCGATCTGAAGCCCGGCCGACAGCAAAAGACCGTGGCCGCCATCCAGTTTGGAATTCGGCTCGGACACATCCCGAGGCGCGGTCTGTTGGCGCTTCTGGTGGATCGCCCGCCAGGCAGGGGCTCTGACCGGTTTCACACTATATGACGTGTATCGCGCCTCTCCGACCCGGTCGCAATGTTTCAATGCATGTTCGCCTATTGACGCGGGTACTTTTCCCCACAATAGGATCGGGGCGGAAAAACATAGTAATCGCCAGACAGACGGCGACCGGAGTGATCGTGAGCGAACCAACCGTAGCAGACGCAACAAACCGCGTTTATGAATCGCTTCAGGCGAACAATGCCGACATCGACGTACATATTGCGGATCTGAAGGCAGCGTTGACGCGAGCGGGCCTGAAAGAGGCCGTATTCGACCCTTCACGGCTCGTGCAGAACAATCGTTCAGGCAGGAAGCTGATGCAGGCCTACTTTCGCCAGCGCGGCGTCACGGTAAAATTCTCGGCGTCGTAAAGCCCGCGTGGTGCGGCCAGACAGGCCGCGTTAAGATTTGATGCTCGCTGGCCCGCACCATCGTCACGCATCCACCTTCAGCGCGGCAATCAGGGCGCGCAGGGCTGGTGGGGTCTGGCGGCGGCTGGGGTGGTAGAGGTAGCAGCCCTGGAAGGGCGGGCACCATGCATCGAGGACGCGGACCAGCCTGCCTGTGGCGATGTCGTCGACGACGTCGTCTTCCATGACGTAGCCGAGGCCGGCGCCAGCGCGAACCGCGGCAGCGGCAAGGTCGCCATCGTTGACGACGAAAGAACCGGATGCCCTGATCTTGATTTCGCGTCCTCCGGATTCGAACTCCCAGGGTAGGAGCCCGCCGGCGCTGGCGAGCCGATAGCCTATGCAATTGTGTCCTTCGAGGTCGGCCGGCACCTCGGGCTTCTTGTGGTTTTCGAAATAGGAGGGGGTGCCGACGACAACGGTCCGGAGGTCTCGGCCGACGCGCACTGCAATCATGTCCTTCGCCACAGTTTCCCCGAACCGAATGCCGGCATCGAAACCGTCGGTGACGATATCCACCAGCCGATCATTGATATTAACCTCGACTTCGACATCGGGATTGTCGAGAAGAAATGCCGGGAGTTTTAGGCGAAGAATGGTCCTGGCCGGGTAGGAGAAGGTCGTCAGCCTCACCTTGCCGGAGGGGCTGTCGCGCCATTCACCAAGGGCTTCCAGCCCTGCTTCGATCTGGCTGAAGGCCGGCTGGATATGCTGCAACAACCGCAGGCCGGCGTCCGTCGGCGCGACGCTGCGGGTCGTGCGCGCCAGCAGCCTGACGCCAAGCCGCTCTTCCAGACCCCTAATCGCATGGCTGAGTGCCGACGGCGAAATTCCCAGCGCCGCTGCTGCCCGCGTAAAACTTCGCTCACGCGCCACGGCGGCAAAGGCCATCAGATCATTCAGTTCGCCGCGTTCCATTGATGCACTGTATTCATAAGTTCATGCGGCATGCAACGGGTAATCCAGCGTTCCGCGGTGCTGTAGGGTGAGCGAAGCAAGACATCGAAACCGGAAGGACATTCCCATGGATCTCACTAGCTACCGCACGCTCGGACGTTCGGGCCTGATCGTCAGCCCCCTCGCGCTCGGCACCATGACGTTCGGCGCCGGGCGCTGGGGGTCGGGCAGCAAGGCATCGCGCGCGCTTTTCGATACTTACATCGCTGCCGGCGGCAACTTCTTCGATACGGCGGATGTCTATTCCGGCGGGCGCAGCGAGGAGATGCTGGGGGACTTCGTCGCGGAAGCGGGATTGCGCGATCGCGTGGTGATCGCAACGAAGTCGGGCTTTTCCCGCAGCCAGGGCACGCCACTCCACGGCGGCAATGGTGCCAAGAACATTCGGCTCGGCATCGAGGGATCGCTGAAACGGCTGCAGACCGACTATATCGATATGTACTGGATTCATGTCTGGGATCGCACGACCCCGGCAGAAGAGGTGCTGCAGTCGCTGACTGATGCGGTCCGGAGCGGGAAGATCCTGCATTACGGTTTTTCGAACACGCCGGCTTGGTATGTCGCAAAGCTTGCGACGCTGGCCGCGGCCCATGGGCTGCCGGTGCCTATCGGCCTGCAATATGCCTATTCGCTTGTTGATCGCGGCGTCGAACTCGACATTCTTCCCGCCGCAGCCGAACTCGGAATGGACCTCGTGCCGTGGAGCCCGCTTGCCGCGGGTCTGCTGACCGGCAAATACGGCCGCGACATGCTGAGCCGTGCCGGGCCGGCAGGGGGGCTTCCTGACACCGCCGGCGATAGCGGCGAGGTCGAGAGCGATGGCCGCCTCAACGGTGACAATCCGTTCGGGGGTCTTCTGTTTACAGAGCAGAACTTTGCGGTCGTCGACGTGCTGAGGGCGGTGGCGGCCGAAATGGACCGACCGATGGCGGCGGTTGCTCTCGCCTGGCTCATGCAACGTCCGGGCGTTGGCTCCGTGCTTGTCGGGGCGAGCCGCGTCGCGCAGCTTGCCGAGAATATCGCCTCGCTCGAGATCGTGCTAACGACGGAGCACCTTGGCCGCCTCGATGCGATCGGTGCGCCGCCGGCGTTCAACCCGTATTTCATCTTCGATCTGCCGAGAAAGGTGATTTTCGGCGGCACGACCGTGCGTCCCTGGGTAAGGCCTGGCTGAGCCGGCATCGGGGCCGGCGCCCGGCCCCGACCAACGCCTGAACCCGAACGCAGAATAGCTGGAGTATCGATTTGTCTCTGCGAACGGCGGTGCAGGAACGCATTTATACTTTACAAGTAGTTTATATTATAATTAACGATTTTCCGATATTTCCTTGACAGTTGGTATTTCCAGCAGCAGCGAATCGGGGTCAATATTATGAATCTTTCTGTCGCAACGAAGCTTTTAGGCATATTTTCGGTGTCTGTGGCCATGACCGCCGGACTAGGTTTTTTTGCCGTTTATTCTCTCGATTCTATTCAATCGAAAAATCATGTCATTATTGAAAAGCGCATTCCGGGCTTCATTCTTCTTGGGCAGATGAACGCTGACATCGGCGATGTTCGCATCTATCAAGGCGCCGTACTGAATGCTCCTGTCGATCAGCGCCAGAAACTCTCGGATGTACTGAAGACTGCAATCGGCAAGGTCGATGACGATATCCGCTCTTACGAGCCGCTTCTGGTAGACAAGGAAGACATCGAGCTGTTTGCCACGCTGAAGCGCAACTGGAGCGCAGGCCTGCAGTCGTGGGGTGAAGTGGGCAATCTGGCAAAGAATGCGAAAACTGACGAGGCGACGGCACTATTCTACGGTAAGGCGCTCACCGACTACAATTTGGCCAGCGACTCCGTACAGGCAGCTGTCGATGACATTGCCAAGAACACGAAGGATGAAGGCGCTGCAACCCTGCAAACGATCTCCTTCGCGTCGGATGTGACCTACATGTGCCTGGGGCTGGCACTCCTTCTCGGTATTGCCTCCGCGCTCTTTGCCGTTCTGAACGTCTCGCGGCCGCTCGGTGGTATCAACACATCGATGCGAAAGCTTTCGGAAGGCGACACGGCTTCGGAAATTCCCTTCGCCCGCCGGGCCGATGAAATCGGCCAGATGGCCGGCGCAGTCGAAATCTTCCGCCAGGCGGCGATTTCCAACAATCGCCTGGAACGCGAGGCGGAAGACAACCGGCGTCAGGCTGAAATCGACCGGATTGATGGACAGCGCCGGGCTGAGGAAGAAGCCGCCGAGCGTTTGCGCATCGCAACCTCGGGCCTTGCCGATGGTCTGAAGCGCCTGGCGGCAGGCGATCTGTCGTTCCAGCTGACGGAAGCATTTTCTCCGGATTTCGATGCATTGCGCCACGATTTCAACCGATCGGTCGAGCAGCTCGGCGGCGCCCTGTCGTCCATCACCACCAGCGTATCCAGCATGGGCAACGGCACTCGCGAGATTGCAGCCGGCGCCAACGATCTGTCGAAGCGCACGGAACAACAGGCTGCCGCGATCGAGGAGACAGCTGCAGCAGTCGAGGAAATTACCGTCAACGTGGCAAACTCCGCCAAGCGCACCGAAGATGCACGCGACGTGGCATCTCGTGCCAACGAGTCCGCTGGAAAGTCGGCTGAAGTGGTATCGCGGGCCGAAGAAGCGATGGGGAAGATAGAAACCTCGTCGCAGCAGATTTCCAACATTATCGGCGTCATCGACGAAATCGCCTTCCAGACCAACCTGCTGGCATTGAATGCTGGCGTCGAGGCAGCCCGCGCAGGCGAGGCCGGCAAGGGGTTTGCCGTGGTGGCGCAGGAGGTTCGCGAGCTTGCCCAGCGTTCGGCGCAGGCAGCCAAGGAAATCAAGGGCCTCATCCACAGCTCTTCGTCCGAAGTCGCAAATGGCGTCAAGCTGGTGCGCGATGCTGGCGATGCGCTGAAGACCATCGGACAGTTCATCGTCGAGATTAATGGCCACATGGACTCGATTGCCACGTCTGCAAAGGAGCAGGCCACCGGGCTCCACGAAGTCAACCAGGCCGTGAACTCGATGGACCAGACGACACAGCAGAATGCCGCCATGGTCGAGCAGTCGACCGCCGCGTCGAATACGCTCGCCAATGAAGCCAATTCGCTGCTCGAACTGGTCAGCCAGTTCAAGCTTGAGGGGGCCAGGAACACACAGTCATCGGCGCTCAGGCAGACGGCGCAGGCGATGGCTGCCCCGGCGCGTCAGTCGCGCCCGACCGCGCAGTTCTCCGCACCACGCAAGATGGCTGCAGGCGGCGGTAATTCAGGCGCCACCTGGGAAGAGTTTTAAGCGCATCGTACTTCCATGTCCCGGATTTCGGAACTGGAGGATGGAGCAGCGATCTGCTCCATCCTCCGGCAATCCGTTGAACAACGGATCGTCACGGCAGGGATCAAGGCCGATGTGCTCGCGAAGATTGCTCCGTGCCAAGATGCACTCGTTTCCAGCGTATTGACGCCCGTATATCGGCGCGTGCAGTTGCATCCTGCCATCCTCAATGCGTGGCTGTATTCCCATCCATCAGTCGTCGAATTTACCGGAATCGTTAACGATCCCGTGGCATGACTGCTCTAAGTGCATAATTTATTGAGATTTGAATGCCAGTCTTCAGCTAAATGAGGACTCTCTAAATGAAAATCAATCTTTCCCGCACCTTGCTGCTGTTCGGGCTGGTCGTCGGCGCCGGCCTGCTCGTGTCCATCGGTCTCCAGACTTATGCGATAGAGAAGCTCAAGGTGAACGGACCTATCTACAAATCGATCGTCGAGGGGAAGGATCTGGTTGCAGATATCCTGCCGCCGCCTCTCTACCTGATCGAGACCTACATGCTGGCAAACGAGATCGGCAGCAACCCAGATCTCTATGCGGTCAATGCCGGAAAGATACGGTCTCTGAGAAAGGACTACGACGAGCGTCGCGCCTACTGGCGCGCGTCCGGGCTTCCCGATGGAATCAAGAACGAACTCGAGAACGATGTTCTCGCCAAGGGGGACCTTTTCTGGAAGGTCATGGACGAGCGCTTCCTGTCCACCGACAGCTCTGTTGACAGGCATGTGGCTCTGATGGAGCTGAAAGACGCGTTCCACACACATGAGGCGGCAGTGCTCGAACTGGTAAAGATGTCGGACGCGCTGTCGGCAGCGCAGGAGGCGGAAACCGCCCGCATGTCGTTCAGCCTGATGTCGCTTGCGCTGGGTGCCGGTGGTCTGTCGGTGGTGGTGTTTCTTGCTGGCCTCGTCACCATCAGGCAGCGAGCGATCCGGCCGATTACGAAAATGACGACAGCCATGTCGAAGATGGCGGGCGGCAATCTCGACGAGGCTGCTCCATACGCCGACCGGACCGACGAAATCGGCGCGATGTCCGCGGCGCTCAATGTCTTCCGGACGGCAGGTCTCGAAAATCGCAGCTTGCACGATCAGGCCGAGGCCTCGAGAGCCCAGACCGAAACCGAGCGGCGCGGTCGCGAGGCCGAGCGGCTGGAAGAAGCCAGGCAAGTCAAGATGGTGATCGACGCCCTTGGCGCGGGGCTTGGTCGGCTTGCCCAATGCAACATGCAGACGACGATCGACGCGAGCTTCAGCGAGCAGTTCGAGCCGCTGCGTGCCGACTTCAACAATTCGCTGGCAAACTTCCAGACAACGCTTGAAGAAGTGCTGCAGAAGACCCGGCTGGTGCATGGCAACGGAACCGAGATGCAGGAGGCAGCGCACAGCCTGTCGAAGCGTACGGAAGAGCAGGCATCGGCACTGGAAGAAACATCCGCAGCACTTGAGGAAGTGACTGCGACGGTGCGGTCTTCGTCGGAGCGAAGCCTTGAGACCAGGAACCTCGTTGCAGATGCCAAGCAGTGCGCACAGGCCTCGATCACGACCGTGCAGGAATCCGTTGCTGCTATGAACCGTATCCAGGCGGCATCGGGAGAAATTACGCAGATCATCGGCGTCATTGACGAAATCGCCTTCCAGACGAACCTGCTGGCCCTGAATGCAGGCGTCGAGGCAGCGCGGGCGGGAGATCAGGGCAAGGGTTTTGCTGTCGTTGCCCATGAGGTGCGCGAACTCGCGCAGCGCTCGGCCAAGGCAGCGAAAGAGATCAAGACGCTCATCGTCAACTCATCCAACGAGGTCTCGACCGGCGTCCGTCTGGTCGGTGAGACTGGCATAGCGTTGCGCAAGATCGAAGGTTTCGTCGCCGACATCGACGCCAAGGTGGAGGCAATCGCCACCTCCAGCGTCGAACAGGCGACAGGCCTCCAGGAAATCAGTTCGGCCGTCAACGCGCTGGACCAGATGACACAGAGAAACGCCGCCATGGCCGAAGAGACGACCGCTCTCAGCAATGAACTGTTCTCCGGATCCAGCGTACTGACGGAGTTGGTCGGCCGCTTCAAGCTCAACCGCACAACCACCCTCCACCACGAAGGTACCGAGGCGGATGACTTCGCCCTGGCGGGCAAGCGCCATCTGCGGCGCGCCTAAGGAAGCAAGGTCTGAGGTTCAATAGCCTGCGCATGGATACAACCCCATGCGCAGAGCACCATTGTCCGGGATAGGGCGGCGCAAATCACGATGTGAGTGCTTGGCTCTGGCAGCAGACCGCCAAGCGTACGTCCGGCGTTGAATGGTTCAACCTGCCGATTGCTCGGAGGCGCGCTGTTGCTAAGCGGCCAGCATCTGGCTGAGGTTGTTGATGATCGTCGCGGGGTGATAGGGCTTGCCGACGAAACGGCTGGCTGCAGGCAGGTCTGATGGCTGGACGTTGCGGCGACCGGAGGTGACGATGATCTTGGTGTTCGGCCATTGCATCGAGACGACGGCTGCAAGTTTCAGCCCGTCCATCGACCCCGGCATGTCGACATCCGTAAACACCGCGCATATTTCGGGATGTGCGGTCAATACAGCAACCGCCTTTGCGACATTTGCGGCTTCGAGAACCTCGAAACCGGCATCCTCGAGTGCGCAGGCGATGTCGAGGCGGATCAGTGCTTCGTCCTCGACGACCAAGACTGTCATTCTGTCGTTTGCCATTCCTGGCTCCTGTCCGCTGCTCTGTCTCGATCTAAACGCAGGTACTTGGATTTCGATACAGGCGCATCGAAGGTATATCAGGACATGTTTAATTAAATGCAAAGGAAGTGCCGCGCGGCCCGAACGCAGTCGTCCCGGCTGTCGCTCGGATCAGCCGGGACTAAGCGGTTAGCGCGAGGCTATGCGGCCGGGGGCGACCGAGAGGTGCGGAACCACCAGCAGGCGGTTGACTTCGCCGCGCTTGAAGGCTGCGAGAAAGCGGCGGTAGTCCTTGAAAGAGACGCAGCCGTTGGAATCGCCGCGCCGGCCCAGCATGTAGGTGTGAGCCAGAAGCCCGTCGCGGCCGTAGATGGCGCGGGCGTCGACGGGATTGAGGCGGATCGCCTCGACGCCGTGGAACAGCGATTCGCGCATCGTCAGATCGTAGGTGTGCGGGGGCGTCGGGCCGCGGTTCTTCTGGTTAACGTAGCGCGGGTTGTCGATCATCTGGCCGAGCCCGGAATGGGCCTCGAGCTGCTCGCCGTTCGGCAGGTACACGCGGGCCGCCGAGATATCGTAGATCGCGACGCGGGTGCGGGCGTTCGGCAGCGAGGTCGGCGCCTTGAAGACCGGCTCGTTGTCCATACCGGCATCGTCAGGACGGGCGTATGCGAGCAGCGCCTTGGAGGGGCGAGTGAGCTTTGCGGCCGGCGTCGTTGCCGCATCCGGCGAGGGGGCCGGGCGCATGGTCGGCAGCGGAATGCTCGACATCAGCATGTCATCAGCGGAGGACGTGCCAGACGAATCCCCGGAAGCGGTTGGCATGACCAGTCCGAAGGTCTGTTCGACAGCGACGTTTGCGCGCCGTGCATCGGGCTCGACCATGGCAGCGGCGCTGGACGGGAGGCCGTCATCGTTGTCAGCAGGGCGCTGCTGCGGCACGATTTCACGGGTGGAGACCGCCGTCGGACGGGCAGGCTTTGCGGCGGCCTGCGGGCGCTGTGCCGGCACGAGGGCCGTCACGTCCCGCGTGGTAGCAGGCGTCGGGTCGATCATGGCCATCTGGACAGGGCGATCTGCGGCTGACGCCGTCGCTGCCATCGTCGGGTTGGGCATCGGTGTCGGAATTTGCGAACCAGAGCCTGTCGGCGCGGCGCTGGCAAGCGACAGCCTGTCGTCGCGTGAGGCCACGGGGAGGGCAGGAGCCGAGGCTGACAATGCGCGTTCGCTGGTCGCTGCGGCGCGGTCGAGATCGACGCTTGCCGTGCGGACGGCGGCGGCATCGGCTGTTCCGGCCGGCACAGCGGCCAATGCCACTTTCAAGGCTGCCATGACGTCGGCAGGCAACGGGCGTCCCGACTTTGCGAGCGCATGGGAAGACTGGCCTGCATCGGCGATCGCGGTCGGTGCATGTACGACGCGGTCGCTCTTGGCAATGACGGAGTAGCTCGGGGCGAGCGCGGCCATTTCGGCAGCAATTGCCGAGCGATGGGCCTTGGCGAGCGCGAGAGCGTTGACGCCGGCTGGGTCGAGGGTCGCAAGTCGCAGGCTTTGATGGGCGACAGGCTGCGACGCTCGTGCCACCAGCGACGGGCCGGATTTCTGCAGGATAGGGGAGCCTGATGCGTAGGGACCGACGACGCCCTGGAGAGCGAATGCGGTGGCTACTACCCATGAAAAGGCGACCACGCCGGTGCCGATCATCACGGTGCCGACCGTCACGACGCGGGACGAGCCTCTCTTGCCGGCCTTTCCTGCCCTGGGACTGACGTCCCTAAACGTCTCGATCGCAAACGCCATGATACTCGTTCCACACTGATACACAAAGGCGGCCAGACGATCCGGATTGCCGGAGCCTGTGATGTTGGTCAGCAAGACGATGGTCGTCTCCGCTGCTTCCCGCCGCTTATCTCAAAGAATGAAGAATCTTGGTAACTAAACCCTTTACGCGGTGAATATTAGAAGCGCCTGCCGCAAATTTCTGTTCGTCTCAGCTCGTGAGCTGCACCCAGGCGTTCGTTTTTGGAACAGTTCGACCGTCTTGACCGTTGCGCCATTCCGGACCCGGTGGTTAATATGACGGTACGATGACGACACGCTGCATAGGCAATCCGTGCGGCCGAAATATGGGAGAAAAGAAATGGAAAGACGGCTTTTCCTGGCGTTGTGTGCGCTTGCGGCCGCTCCCATGGCTGCTTCCGCCCAACCGCACAGCATCGGCAAGGCGCTGACGGCATGCATCGTGCAGGCCGCCGAAGAAAACAGGCCCGTCGTTCTCGGCAAGGACAAGCCCGTGGCACAAATTGCCTGCGATGACGACGGAGCCAGATATTTCTACGATGCGCTCGAAACCCTCGGGGCCGAGACCAGCGATACGGCCGCCGGCGGCGTCACGCTGATCACGCGCCGCTTCGGGAGCGAGGGAGGGCCCGGAGCCTCGCGGTGCCAGCGGAAAGTCAGTGCGTCGGGGAGCTCGAGGGACGAAGACTATCACTGCTGGATCGACCTCGACGTCAACGACACCGTGATGACGGGCTGGACGGGAGGTCGCCACTGACCGTCGCTGATACCCCATGCGCCAAACCTCAACAAGCTTTGCGCAAGCCATGCCACCTATGACTCTTCAAGACGCCGGGATGTGACGCGGCGGGAAAAAGGACAATGACATGTCGAATGAAACAGAGACTTACCACGACCCCAAGGATTCCACTGTCGCTCTTTTCCTGATGGACAATGACGCAGACAAGCTGACCGATATTCTGGTTGCGGCCCTCAGCGAAGCCTTTCGTATTCTTGGCGAGGACGTGCCCTCCGAGAGCATTCACTAACAGCCGACGGCGGCCAAATTTTAAGCGCAATGTTTGCGCCGGTCGGCAAAATGCCGTAAATTATGCGATAAGGCTGTAAACTTGCAGCTGCGGGTTTTCTCGACCGGCAGCGCACGGCGGCGACAGTTTTCTTGCATGAGGATGAGATGAACGATTTTTACGTCGGCCAGAAGGTCGTCTGTATCGACGACAAGTTCAAGAACGTGTCGATCGACCAGCTGATCCGCAAGGACGAGATTTACACGATTCGCTGGGTTGGCATGTATTCGCACTACATTGACGGCGAATTTCTCGGCATCAAGGTAGCCGAGATCTTCCGTGGGGACGATGCCGGTCCGGAAGGCTATGGCGCTGCCGACATGCCTTATCGCGCCTCACGTTTCCGGCCGCTGGTGGAAGACAAGATCAGCTCGCTGCGCAAGCTGTTGGCACCGACACCCGATGCCCCCGTCGAGCCTCAGAAGAAGGCGCCGGTCAAGAAGACTGAAAAAGTCTGAACCGGCGGCAGATCGGCATTTAGCGCCTCCGAACGTCTGAACCTTCCACGCATGAACACGTTCAACGTGTTCATGCAATCTGGAGGACTGTCGGGATGAGCGAAATGACATTGAAAGATCTGGCTGAAAAGATGCGCGATATCGATGTCGCGATGCTTTTGACGCATGCTGAAAACGGCACGATTGCCGGACGGCCGATGAGCAACAACGGCGATGTCGATTACGACGGCGACAGTTACTACTTCACCTGGGAAGAGGCCAAGATGATCTCAAACATCGAGGCCAACCCGAAGGTGTCGCTGACATTTCAAGGAGAGAAGTCTTTCGCGGTCGCTGTCGAAGGCGAAGCAGCGCTGATCCGCGACAAGGCACGATTTGCCGAGCACTGGACGAGCGAGCTGGACGTCTGGTTCCAGGACGGTGTGGATACCCCGGGCGTTGTGATGATCCATGTCCATGCCGAACGCGTCCACTACTGGGACGGCGAGGATCAGGGCGAGGTCCAGGTTCCGGAGGACGATCAGTAGCCTCGTAACGGATAGTCGGGCGCATACCTGCAGATTGCACAACCCTAAGTCTTGTCGGATGTTGCCTGCACCCTATGTCATACCGATCGCGCTCTTTGAGAGATGAGTGGCGATGATGCCGAATTGGAGTACCGATGAAGAAGATTTTGACAGGCTTTGCCGCAGCAGCGCTTGCTGCGATGGTTGGCCTTTCCGGAGTTGCACCCGCATCCGCCACGCCTATGCCTGCCCTGACTATGGTGGGCGGCGCTGATGTTGCGACCGTCCAGTACGATCCGGATGCACCCCCGCCGCGGCGTATGAACCGTGATCGCCGTGGCCATAACGGCTACCGCAACGATGACCGCCCTGGTTTTCGCCACGGACCTCCGCGTGATCGTCGTGGCAACTGGAACGGTTACCGTGGTTACGAGCAGCGCCGTCCCGGCTATCGCCGCCATAGCGACGGTTTCTGGTATCCGTCGGGTGCGTTCCGCATCCGGATACAGTAATCGATATCAGCTTTAGCGACTACGAAGGCGGCCTCGGGGTCGCCTTTTTTTAATCGTTTTTCGCCAAATCCGGCCGCGCCTGCCTATCCACTATGCCCGCCTGGTCGTCAGAGTTTACTAACCATGAACCGACGTGGCGGCGCAACTTGAAGTTGGCGCGGTAAATCTACGGCGCCAATCAGCCGTCGCATTAATATTTCGTCCATAGCATCCCGACAGAGCGCAACGAGACTGCTCGGAAAAAGGGGAATTGCAGTGTCTGACAAGAAGGCCGCCGAAAAGCTACAATACGGAAACCGCTTCGGAAACGACATCGTAAAGCTGGCGAATGCCTCCCTCAGCCTCGCCTCCCAATCCTCCGAATCCGAAATTGCAGCAGCTAAATACGCACGCTGGTTCAGTAGTGGCGAAGTAATACCTGAGCCTTCCGAGACGTCACGAGCGCGTTTCCGAAAGATCCTGCCGACAATGGACGCCATCGAGGTCGCCTCCGCGACGCGTGAAAACCTATCGATTCTTGGCAACGACGCACATGATCTCTTTTCTGACCGCCTGCCCGCCAACAACCGCATGAGAAAAGCGAACCGCTCGAGCGTGCTGCCTTCCATACCCTATCTCGGCAGCTGCAAGTTCGGCGAAGTCGTGGTCGGCCAAACGGCAGCGAGCTATTCGGTACTGCAGCTGTTCATCGCCAATTTCGACGGGGAATTCGACACCTCGGCCGGCTCAACCTTCCACAAGCCGAATAGCCGCGAATTCGACCAGATGTTTGGCGTGCATGTCGTGGTCGACCGCGACGGTAATCCGCTGGGTTTCGATCGCAAGCGCGGCGTCGACGGCATCGCATTCAAGACGAAGGATCTGAACAAGGCGCTTTACAATGTCGCTGCGGCTGCCACCGGTCTTTCGATGGCGCAGCTGAAGGCACGTGCTCAGGCGGCCGCGAGCAGGAGGTAGGGCGCGCTAGTCTTCCCTTTGACCCGCACTGATAATCCTGTCTTCCGCCATGCGGCGAACCAGGTGGATGGAGAAAAGCTTGGCGGTGAGATGGACGACGTTGCGCGCCTCATAGCGGATCTTCATTTTGTCGATCCGGTGCTCAATGGTCCGTTGGGACAAGCCGAGCTCCACGGCGATTTCCTTGGCAGTCTCACCCTCCATCAGCAGCCGGATGATGACTTCCTCAACCGGGTCTAACTTGGCGTCGACGGGTGTCTTGAAAAGGAAACGGCCTTCGGTGAACGATACGCACCATTCCGCCCGGCCATTGGTCTTTTGAGGGATCAGCAAACGGTCGTAGCCGACATCGATGCCGGCGATTTTCGTCAGGACCAGATCGATCAAGGGCTTTCGCAGCGAAAGCGCGCAGCTGTAATGGGGGATGACGGCGTCGAGAAGGTACGTCCTATCTGGCAAGTTCCTCAATGGACCGTCGGGAAACATCTTTTTCAGATTAAGAATCCGACTGTTGATCCCGTAGGGCTTGATGCGCCGGAAGTACCAGTCGAGAGGATCATCGCTTCTGGTGTCGATGAAGTTGAGCGACATTTTCAGAGACATGGTCTCGCTTATCTTGCCGCAGAACGTCTCCGGATCTTCTATCGGGCTAGTTGCATCCAGCCAGTTGTCGATCAGGGTCTGTGATATGGAATTGAAAGTCGATTTTGAAGTCATATTAGGCTAAACGTAACGACAAGCCCGTAGATTTGCATGGTTGATTTAACTTTTATCAATCTGTCGCATGGGTTGTTTTTGCGACTGTTGCGCTAATATCCCATGTCAGGCCGAGACCCCGTCGGCGCATGCGAGTCAGCCCTTGATGTTCATGCGTTGTGCAAAGCGCTGAGCAGTTCTTCCTGCGTACGATGTCCCGCATGGAGAAGGTCGATTGCCCTGTTGGCGACTGCAAGGCCGGCCTGGCTTGAAAGTTTAATTTCCCGTTCTGCACACCAGGCGTAAAGTGCGCCTGCGAGAACGTCGACTTCGTCGGAGCAGATCGGCGTCTGGATCAACATGGTCATATCGCCACCCTCTTGATGAAAGCACCCGCGATCAGGTGACGATCCAATAAGGCCGCGATTTTGCTAATATTCAAGCGAGACCGTACGAGGGTGTTAATATCTTCCGAAAACGGCACACCCGTCGTGCCGTAACGATACATTGTTCCTATTTGGAAGGCGCTGCTGCCCCGGACTGGGGCAGATCGGTCCCCGGAATTTCCGGGACTTTTGGAACGACGAGAAGCAGCACAGTCAGGATGACGGCCAGCCCGACCATGGCTGCGAGGATGATTTTTGCACGACGAGAGATCACTGGCGATTGAGCCTCGATGCTTCTATGGATGCGCCGATCAGTTCCTCGGCAAAGCTGAAGGCAGATTCTGCGTCTTCACTGCCGAGCTTCAGTTCACCGCATTTCTCATGCATGGCGCGGCGGATTTCGGCGAGAAGAGCCTTATCGACCTTCTGATCGCCTTCACTGAGGGCATGGGTGAGGGCACATTGAGCCAAAATCTCCAGCACCGCGAGGCGACCTTCGATTTCTCCCAGCGACGGAATTGCATTTTTCGCGCTATCGCGAGCGCAGTCACGGGTTGTGTTAAGCATAGCTATCGCCTCCTGATGACAACTTTACTAAACGCACCATGCGCGCAATGGTTCGCCCCTTCAAACAATTTCGTCGTTGTTCGCTTTTAGTCTGCGGGACACAGCGATGCGTCGGCCAAGACATCCCTGCAACGGGGCGACCGGCGGAAATCATCGTAGTACATTGTCCACTCAATTGTGTCCGCGTCGCGGTATGGGCCGAACTTGAAGTACTGGTTCCTGCCGAGCCCCTTGTCCGCGTGGCCGATATGTCCCTTGACGGTGACAATCCATTTGTCGTTGGCAAAAATCTCGATCCGGCCGGTGCCGTCGGGTCCGGGCTGGGTGTAGATGGCGAAATCGATCCAGCCTGAGGCGGGCGTCGGCAGCTTGTTGCCGCGATCGGTGATGGTCATGGCATCCGTGCAACTGGTGAACTCGCCGCCGTCGCCCTTGGCCCAGGTGGCATCCGTGGCGACGAGGGCGCGCATCTGGTTGGTGTCGGGGCGATACCAGACAGGCGTCTGGTCGGAAGCGCAGGATCCGGAGTTCGCAGTTGGCGCACCCGTCGGCGGCGCGACGTAGTTCGTCTCGACGGTCGCAAACAGCTTGCCGTTGTTGAGGCGCAGGGCGAGAAACGGGCTGAAGTCGCCCTTGGCCTCCGGGCCGATCTCGCGCTTCCACTGGGCGATCAGATAGCGATGGTCTCCCGATGGTATAGGATCGGCGAACTTGACCGCGAACCCGTACCAGACGCCTTGATCATAGGGGACGCGATATTTGGTTTTCTCCCAGATCTCGGCGCGTTCGCTGCAATTTTCTTTGCCGGCTGCGCAATTCGGCTTGATGGTGAGTTTCAATGCGCCGCCGCCGTTTCGGGTGACTGCCGACTGGAACTCGTAGGTGCCTGCCTTCTGCTCGGCGTTATTGCGATAGTAGAGGTGACCGGCCGGGGAAAAATCCTTCCCGTCGAATCCGTCACGCAGCACCTGCTGGCCGCCGTCTTCCGCCCGGGCGCTGGCAATTCGCGAGATGGCAGTCAGGATGGCCAGAAAGATGATCTTGGCGCGCATAAAGTCGGGGCTCCGGCATATTTCGATTGTTGCATCATTGACGTGAACGCAGCGCCTCGGCAAGGGGCGGTGATTGGACAATCGAAGACAAGCCGGTGGACAAACAGCGCGCTTGGGGCTTGATTGCGTTCAGAGAAGACGAGGGAGTTCCGACCATGACTATTGAACACGATCTCAGCCGTATTGCGGTGCAGGAAGAAGTGCTGCGCTTCGACTCGTTCGATCTCTCCACCGCCTGGGTGCTTGGCAACCTGCTGCACGATCTGGCACGCGAGCGCAATCTCGGCGTGGCCATCGACATCACCCTGCATTCGATGCCGGTATTCTACGTGGCGCTTGCCGGCTCGACTCCGGATAACGCCAACTGGATCCGCCGCAAGCGGGCGATGGTGCTGCGCTATTTCCGCAGCAGTTATGCCAGCGGTCTTGAATTGAAGAAGGCCGGCAAGACTGTCGAGAACAACGGACTGTCGGCGGCCGACTACGCGCCGCATGGCGGCAGCTTCCCGATCCACGTCATCGGCACAGGCTGCATCGGCGCCGTCACCGTCTCCGGCCTGCCACAGCGCGACGACCACAACCTGGTGGTCGAGGCGCTGGCACTGACGCTCGGGCACGAATTGCACAATCTCAGCCTGGCGACGGAATAGCCAAACGGGAATGCGGCGCGGGACGACATCGCCCCGCGTTGTCATCGGACAGCGATCAGAGCTTGCCGCCGGCTTCCGATATCACCCTGGTCAGGCTGCCGGTCGCGGGAAACAGGGGGATCAGGCAGGCCTGCAGGGCGTGGTAGATATCGCCCTTGCCGGTAAACAGGGTATGGGCAGGGACCAGATCTTCCGTCAGTTCCTCATGCCAACCGCCGTTCTGACGATCTATAAACGCCTTGCCGATGATACCCCAGATCTTGCGATAGCTCTGCTCGTGGAAGTCATCAGGCAGATGCGCGTTGAGATAGTGCGCAGCACCGGCTCCTTCGCAGGCTGGCCACCAAAGCTTGTTGCGCTTGGCGGGTACATCTTCCCAGTCGAGCGTGTAGAAAAAGCCGCCGATCTCCTTGTCCCAGCCTAGTGACATGGACTGCGCAAACAGGTGGCGAGCCGCTTCCGGCATCCAGTCGTGGCGCTTGCCGCCCAGCGTCCAGAGCTGCAGCAGGAGGCGTGCCCACTCCAGCCAGTGGCCGGGCGTGGTGCCGGACGGGCGGAACATCTCGTTGCCGCGATAGGTCTTGTCTAGAAGCCACTGCGCATCGAAATGCTCGGGCACACGGAAACCGACGGCGCCTGCCTGCCGGCGGATGATGAGGTCGGCGATACGCTCGGCCTTGTCGAGGTATGACCTGTCGCCGGTCGCCTCGAACGCTGCCATCAGCGCCTCGGTCAGATGCATGTTGGAGTTCTGGCCATGGTAGTCACCGATCAGTGACCAATCCCGGTTGAACTCTTCGGCGATGGCGCCGTGGCTGTCTTCCCAGAATTTCTCGTCGATTATATTGGTGATGTCGGCGAGCATGTCGTCCGCCAGCGGATGGCCGACGGTCTTTGCCGACGATGCGGCGAGCAGCACGAAGGCGTGGCCGTAACCCTGCTTGCTGGCATCGACGGGACCGTCATTGTTGACAGTCCAGAAGTAGCCGCCATGGGTCTTGTCCCGGTGACGATGCCAGAGGTAGCTCATGCCGTGATCAATGATCTCGTCGGCCCCGGGCCGCCCCATCAGGCTGGCGATCGAAAAGCAGTGCACCATGCGGGCGGACGAATGAATGCCGCGCACAGGGTTGTCGGCATCGAGCGGCTTGCCCGCATCGTCCATGTCGTAAAACCCGCCCTTCGGATTGACGGCGCGATACTGGAAGAAATCGAACAGGCCGTTGGCTTGATCGAGCAGCCAGCGACGATGATAGTCGCGGTTGCTCCAGTTTCCCAGCGTGGCGGGTTCATCTGCGATCATAAGCGTTTTCTCCAGGTGTCTTCAAGGGGTGCCGAGCGCGGCGCGCGCCCTAGGCCGTGATGCTTAGTGCCAGTGATCCGACAAGAACTGCGCTGCGGCGTCAAGTGCGTTACCGGCGCTGGGCAGCTCTTCGGTCGATCGCTGGAAGACGTGGTGCAGGCCGTCATAGATATCAAGCCGCACTTCACCGCCCCTGGTCGCTGCGGCTGCAGCATAGCGCCGGGCGTCGTCGAGCAGCAGTTCATCGGTGCCGACCTGGATAGCCAACGGTGGAAGACTATCGGGAATGGCGAAGAGCGGCGAGGCCCGATCATCCCTCGGATCGGCACCTGCAAGGTATTTATCAACGGCTGCCGCCAGAATTTCCGGTTTGAACACCGGGTCATGAGTATCTGGGTCAAGCAGCGAAGGTCCTGACAGGGTCAGGTCAACCCACGGCGAGAAGACAATAACAGCAGACACGCTCGGCCACTCCAATCGCTCGACTGCAAGCGATGCGAGCACCATCGCGCCACCGGCGGAGTCGCCTGCAAGCGCAATCTGGGGATAGCCTTGGGCTTTCAACCACTGCGGTGCCGCTGCGGCTGCGTCGAAGGCCGCCGGAAAGGGGTGTTCTGGGGCCAGCGGATAATCGAGGACAAAGACCGAGACGCCTGAGCGCACCGCGATCTGGCTTGCAAACCCGCGATAGGCCTTGGCGGAACCGAGCATGTAGGCACCGCCATGGACGAAAAGAACCGCCCGGTCGTTCGCCGCTTTTTCCGGGCGCACCCACCATCCCTGGGTCTCGGGGCTGTCTACTCTCTCGGTCGTGACGCCGGCGGCAACAGGCGTATGGGCGGTCATATTGTCATAGGCGTCGCGCATTGTGCCTGTGGCGTTGGCAAAATAGGCGCCGATGGCGGCAAGCGCCGCCTGTTCCGCCGGCCTTTCATCTGCCGACAGGGGGTGGAAAGTTTCGATCAGGTTGGACATGGACATCAGAGGCTCCGTAGTGGCAGCGCCACGACTTTCGATTTCGGGCGCCGAAAATTGCTCCCGCATGATCTGGCGGGGCGTTTATCGACGTAGTGAAGAGGTATATAACTTTACGTAACGTTTCGTATATTTGTTATCTGGACTTGTGTTGGGTTTGTCAATTGTCTTTACGCGGCGTTTTGCTATTCTGCGCGAATGAACAATGAAGAGCCGATCCCTAACCACACCCGCCGCGGACGTCCGCCGCGTGAGTCGGCGCAGGCGCATGCGGCCATTCTCGACGCGGTCTACGAGCTACTGAAGGAAAAGTCGGCGCGCGAGCTGACCATGGAGGAGGTGGCCCGCCGCGCCAGGGTCGGTAAGCCGACCCTATACAAGTGGTGGCCGACCAAGGCGGCGCTGATACTCGCGATGTTTCATGAACGTATCGCCGGTCAGTCCTCTGTACCTGATACGCCAACCGTCGAGGAGAGTATCCGTTTGAAGACCCGCGGCTTGATTGGCGAGTTCAACGGCCTGTTCGGCAAGGTCATGGCCGATCTCATCGCCGAGGGTCAAAGCGAGCCGGATGTGTTGCGCGATCTCTACGAGGAGCATATGAGGCCGAGGCGCGTGGCGACTGCCGCCGATATCGAGCGCGCCAAGGCGACAGGCGAGTTTCTCCCGGAGACGAATACGGATCTGGTGATCGATGCCATCTTTGGCCCTATCTATTTCCGACTGCTGATGCGCCAGCAACCGTTGACCGAAGTCTATGGCGACGCGCTGGTCGAGCAGGCCCTGCTTGGCTGGCGATCGCGCTGATGCTTTGGCCTGTGAACTGGTCAAGCCATGATCTTTTTTGCCGTTTGGCAAAAAGAGCGGCTATATTGCAAATCACTATAGTCGACCGCATATATTGACATAAAGATATCTTTATGTGATTGAGTTGAAAGTCGCAGGGTCGAGGGAGTATGCTGGTGTTTGACGATCTTTTTGGTCCGGAAGCGGCAAAACGGGACGGCAGCGATGTGTTCGCGGCGCTGAAGCAGGCAGCCAGCGAGCGCATTCTAGTGCTCGATGGCGCCATGGGCACGCAGATCCAGGGGCTTGGCTTCGACGAGGAGCAGTTCCGTGGCGATCGCTTCATCGGCTGCGCCTGTCACCAGCAGGGCAACAACGACCTTCTGATCTTGAGCCAGCCCGACGCTATCGAGGAAATCCACTATCGCTACGCCATGGCCGGTGCCGATATCATGGAGACCAATACGTTTTCCTCGACGCGCATCGCTCAGGCAGATTACGAGATGGAAGGCGCTGTCTACGATCTCAACAGGGAAGGCGCGCGCGTCGTGCGCAGGGCTGCCATCCGTGCCGAGCGGGAAGACGGCCGTCGTCGCTTTGTCGCTGGCGCCATTGGCCCGACAAACCGTACGGCGTCGATATCGCCCGACGTCAACAACCCCGGTTTCCGTGCTGTCTCCTTCGACGAGTTGCGCATAGCCTACGGCGAGCAGATCGATGGGCTGATCGACGGCGGCGCAGACATCATCCTCATCGAAACGATTTTCGACACGCTGAATGCCAAGGCGGCAATTTTCGCCTGCGAGGAGCGTTTCATCGCCAAGGGCGTTCGCCTGCCTGTGATGATCTCCGGCACCATCACCGACCTGTCCGGCCGCACGCTGTCCGGCCAGACGCCGTCGGCCTTCTGGAATGCGGTTCGTCACTCCAATCCGTTCACCATCGGCCTCAATTGCGCGCTCGGTGCAAATGCCATGCGGCCCCACCTGCAGGAACTCTCGGGCGCTGCCGACACGCTCGTCTGCGCCTATCCGAATGCGGGCCTGCCGAACGAATTCGGCCAGTACGACGAGACGCCCGAGATGATGGCGGCGCAGATCGAGGGCTTTGCCGCCGAGGGTCTGGTCAACATCGTCGGCGGCTGCTGCGGCTCGACGCCAGACCACATCCGCGCCATCGCCGAAGCCGTGTCGAAATACAAGCCGCGCGCCATTCCCGCGCACCGTCCCTTCATGTCGCTGTCGGGCCTTGAGCCGTTCGTGCTCACCAAGGACATCCCATTCGTCAATGTCGGCGAGCGCACGAATGTCACCGGGTCGGCGAAATTCCGCAAGCTGATCACCAATGCCGACTACAATGCGGCACTGGTTGTCGCTCGCGACCAGGTCGAGGCCGGCGCTCAGATCATCGACATCAACATGGACGAAGGCCTGATCGATTCCGAAAAGGCGATGGTCGAGTTTTTGAACCTGATCGCCGCCGAGCCGGATATCGCCCGCGTGCCAGTCATGATCGACAGCTCCAAATGGTCGATTATCGAGGCAGGCCTCAAATGCGTCCAGGGCAAGTCGATCGTCAACTCGATCTCGCTGAAGGAAGGCGAGGAGAAGTTCCTGGAGCAGGCGCGGCTGGTGCATGCCTACGGTGCGGCAGTCGTCGTCATGGCCTTCGACGAAACAGGCCAGGCAGACACCTACCAGCGCAAGGTCGACATCTGCACCCGGGCCTACAAGATCCTGACGGAACAGGCGGGCATCCTGCCGGAAGATATCATCTTCGATCCGAACGTCTTTGCGGTGGCTACGGGCATCGAGGAACACAACAATTACGGCGTCGACTTTATCGAGGCGACACGGACCATCCGGCAGACGATGCCGCTGGTGCATATCTCCGGCGGCGTGTCGAACCTGTCCTTTTCGTTCCGCGGCAACGAGACGGTGCGCGAGGCCATGCATTCGGTGTTCCTGTACCACGCCATCCAGGCGGGCATGGACATGGGTATCGTCAATGCCGGCCAGCTGGTCGTCTACGACACCATCGATCCTGTTCTGCGCGAGGCCTGCGAGGACGTCGTGCTCAACCGCCGGCCTGACGGCACCGAGCGGCTGCTTGACGTCGCCGAGCGCTATCGCGGCACCGGCGTGCGCGAGGCCCGCGTGCAGGATATGTCCTGGCGGCAGCTGCCGGTCGAAAAGCGCATCGAGCATGCGCTGGTCAACGGCGTCACGGAATTCATCGAGGCCGATACGGAAGAGGCGCGCCAGGGCGTTGCCCGGCCGCTGCACGTCATCGAAGGACCGCTGATGTCAGGCATGAACGTTGTCGGCGACCTCTTCGGCTCTGGCAAGATGTTCCTGCCGCAGGTGGTGAAGTCTGCTCGCGTCATGAAGCAGGCCGTGGCTGTTCTGCTGCCCTACATGGAAGCCGAAAAGCTCGCCAATGGCGGCAGCGGCGAACGCGAGGCGGCCGGCAAGGTGCTGATGGCGACGGTCAAGGGCGACGTGCACGATATCGGCAAGAACATCGTCGGCGTCGTACTCGCCTGCAACAACTACGACATCATCGATCTTGGCGTCATGGTTCCGGCGGCGAAGATCCTGGAGACGGCGATCCGCGAGAAGGTCGACATTATCGGCCTGTCCGGCCTCATCACCCCGTCGCTCGACGAGATGGTGCATGTCGCGGCCGAAATGGAACGCCAGGGGTTCAATATTCCGTTGCTTATCGGGGGCGCCACCACGAGCCGCGTTCACACTGCCGTGAAGATCCATCCCGGGTATTCGGCCGGCCAGGCCGTCTATGTCACGGATGCATCACGCGCCGTCGGCGTCGTCTCGGCGCTGCTTTCGCCGGAGGGCAAGCAGGGGTACCTGAATACGATCCGCGAGGAGTATGCCAAGGTCGCTGCAGCCCACGCACGCAACGAACTGGAAAAGGTGCGCCTGCCGCTGTCGCGTGCGCGTGAAAATCCGGAGAAGCTCGACTGGTCGAACTATACGCCGACGAAGCCGTCTTTCTATGGCACGAAGATCTTCGAGGACTACGATCTTGCCGAACTGGCGAAATACATCGACTGGACACCGTTCTTCCAGACCTGGGAACTTAAGGGCCGGTATCCGGCCATCCTTGAGGACGAAAAGCAGGGCGAGGCGGCACGCGCACTGTTTGCCGATGCCCAGGCGATGCTGAAGAAGATCATCGACGAAAAGTGGTTTCGTCCGCGCGCCGTCATCGGCTTCTGGCCAGCGGGTGCCGTCGGCGACGACATCAAGCTGTTTACCGACGAGACGCGCACTGCGGAGCTTGAGACTTTCTACACACTTCGCCAGCAGCTCTCGAAGCGCGATGGCCGGCCGAATGTGGCGCTGTCGGATTTCGTGGCCCCGGTCGACAGCGGCGCCAAGGATTATATCGGCGGCTTCGTGGTCACGGCGGGTGTCGAGGAAGTGGCGATTTCGGAACGTTTCGCCGGCGCCAACGACGATTACTCGTCGATCCTCGTCAAGGCGCTGGCCGACCGGTTTGCGGAAGCTTTTGCCGAGCGCATGCATGAACGGGTGCGCCGCGAATTCTGGGGCTATGCGACCGAAGAGGCGCTGTTGCCCGAAGAGATGATCAGCGAGACCTATGCCGGTATCCGACCGGCGCCTGGCTATCCCGCGCAGCCCGACCATACCGAAAAGGAGACGCTGTTCCGGCTGCTCGATGCCGAGGCGGCGACCGGCGTCAAGCTAACCGAGAGCTATGCCATGTGGCCGGGCTCCTCCGTGTCCGGCGTCTACATCGGCCACCCCGGCTCCTACTATTTCGGTGTGGCCAAGGTCGAACGGGATCAGGTCCAGGACTACGCCGCCCGCAAGGGAATGCCGGTCGAGGACGTCGAGCGCTGGCTCGGCCCGGTGCTCAACTACGTACCGAACAAGCGCGAGGAAAAGATCGACGCGGCTGCTTGATCGGTTTGTCTTTCCAAGTGGTTATGGCTTGAAGCTGGCGATTTGATTCATGTTGATGCGGCCGGAAGGTGATTCACCTTTCGGCCTTAAGTGTTTGATCCGGCAGCACAAAGCGATCGTCTGGAAAATCGATGGCAACCCGTGCGCCTCCAGTGGTATAGTGGCGAAACTTAGCTAAGGGCCAGAAGATGCAATTCACTGTCCACGCCGCAAAGACCGATCTGTCCAAGCTCATCGATGCTGCGCTTTCCGGCGAAGAGGTTATCATCGCCAAGGGTAGCAAGCCGGTCGTGAAGCTTGTGCCCATCGAGCAGCGGTCGTTCAAGATTGGTATTCTCAAAGGCAAGTTGACAGGCGATGCTTCAGATTTTCTCACCGACATGGATGAGGAAGAACTGGCGCTCTGGGAAGGCGCGCAGTGAGTTCATTCCTGCTCGACACCCATGTTTGGGCATGGTCGCTGACGGGCGACAAGCGGCTCTCACCGCGAGCGGTCGCAGTGATAGAGCAGACGGAGCATATTTTCGTCAGCCCGATCAGCCTGTTTGAAATCGGCCAGAAGGTCCGCATCGGCAAATGGCCGGAGATGGAGCCGTTTGTCGAGGAACTTCCGGCGCTTCTCCAGCAGCAGGGCGGTGAAATCGCTGATCTTACTCCTGCGATATGCGTCAATGCTTCGATGATGAAATGGGGCCACCGCGATCCCTTCGACCGGTTGCTTGCAGCAACGGCCATGGACAGTCGCATCGCGATTATCTCGGCGGACGTGGTGTTCGATGCTCTCGACGATCTCGGAGACTGGATCGCTCGCATCTGTAAACGTCAAACCGGCCCGATCGTCAGTTCCGCGACGAAATCGTAGGCGTCGCCGCGATAGAGCGAGCGGGTAAATTCGACTGCGCGGCCGGAGGCGAGGTAGGAGATGCGCTCGATCGACAGGCCCGCTGCTCCCGCCGACACTCCGAGCAACTCCGCATCCGTCTCCTTCATGTTGGTGGCAGAGATTCGCTGCACGGCGCGCACCGGCCGCACCTGGCGCTTCTCAAGCTCGGCGTAAAGCGAGGCGGTAACGGTCGACGGGTCGGGCAGGAATTCGCCGGAGACGCTGGCGTGCTCGATCGCTAGCGGCTGGTCGTCGGCTATGCGCAGGCGGCTCAGGCGGGAAACCTTGGTGTCGGCGGCAAGGCCGAGGATCATCATCTCGTCGGGCGAGGGCGTGTGGATGCCCTTGTGCAGCCATTGCGATCGCGCCGTCATGCCGCGCCGGGCCATATCTTCGGTGAACGAGGTCAGCTGCGACAGCTTCTGCTCGACCTTGGAGACCGGCTTGCTGACGAAGGTGCCGGAACCGTGGCGGCGGACCAGAAGGCCGTCGGTTACCAGATTGTCGATGGCCTTGCGGACGGTGACCCGACTGACGGCGGCATATTCGGCAATGTCGCGCTCCGGTGGCAGTGCGTCGCCCTGCTTCAGCGTACCGGCCTTGACGGCTTCTTCCAGCGTTCTGCGCAGCTTGACGTAGAGCGGGCCAGTGCCTGCTTCCTGCATGCGGGCGGGAGAAAAGATCAGGTTCAGGTCGCCGGTCATGCGCTGCGCCTTTCGTCTTTCCAGGCAAGGGCGACCGCAAACGACACGGCTCCCTGCAGCGCGTCGCCGAGGGGGTCGACAAGCAGCGCCTGGTGCGCGGTGCTCAGCCACGTGCGATAGGCGAGAGCAAGACCACCGAGCAGGCAGACGGTGGTGCAATCTGGCCAGAGCAGGGCGTCTAGGCTGTTGTCGATGTCAGACGCCGCCTTGCGGACGATCCGGGTGGCGATGGCGTCGCCAGCAGCGGCGTGCTCGAAAACCTGAGGCGCATACCGGGCAAAATTCCCCGGCGTGGCACTGTGCGCGAATTCTACAACGTTTTGCGGATTGTCGCTGAATGCCGCCATGACGTTGCGCGTCAGCGGCGTCGGCGCGCAGACACCGTCATGGGAAAGTAGCGCAAGCTCGAGGAGGTCGCGGCCGAGCCTTGCGCCGCTGGCCTGATCGCCGACGACGAACCCCCAACCGCCAATTTCCGTCACCTTGCCGTGACGCCTTGCGCCATAGACGGAACCGGTGCCGAAGGAAGCCACGACGCCGTCCGAGGGGCCAAGTGCTCCCTGCAGGGCGATCAGCTGGTCAGTGACGACCTCGGCTTTTGCAAATGGCAGCGCTTCGCGGATGAGGCTGCCGTGAGGGCCGACATTGGCACCGGCAACGCCAAGCACGGCGCTGCTGCTTGCGAGGCAGGATGGATCAATCCCGGCATTCTCCAGGGCGCTGCGGCTGGAAGCAACGATGTTCTCAAGTGCCATCGTGCGGTCCGACATGATGTTGGCAGGGCCAGCCTTGCCGCGCCCGAGTATCCTGCCGGTCGCATCTGCTACGGCGGCACGGCAACTCGTTCCGCCGCCATCTATGCCGATTGCATACTTCGTCATGTGAGCCCCCGGATGCCGTCTGTTCCCGCGTTTTTCGCTACCATACCAAAAAAATACCATTTACCAAGTGCGAAGATGATCTGCGTTCTTTGTTTTTATTCGATTGTTTTTGTTGGTAAATTTTCGTTTATGGGATTTTTTGCGACGAAAAGGTTAAATTCGACTGGACAATTGGTATTTTTTTGGACTTAATTCCGGCCAAGGGAACAGCATCGACGGACATCGGCGGAAGCGGCAAACAAAAATAGCCGGAGCGCCAGGCGGACGACAACATTCGTCAGCAGATGTCACGGCAAAGGGCGGATCGATGTCGATCCGTGCGGCGTGACGTTGCAGCGTTTTCCTGATTGATATGTATTCCTGCTGCGTTTTCATGCGGGGATGTGGGTGGCCGCTGGCCTACGCCGGCCGGTGCTCGTTTCAGATCGAAAACGGCGTCTTGAGACGCCAGGAACAGGAGAGGGAAAAAATGACACAGAAAATTCTGAAGGGCTTGTTGCTCGCATCCAGCCTTTTGAGCTCAGCCGGGTTCGTTCATGCGGCCGACGTCACTTTGAACGTCGAGAGCTGGCGCAACGACGACCTGTCGATCTGGCAGACGAAGATCATCCCGGCTTTCGAAGCCAAAAACCCGGGCATCAAGATCACCTTCTCGCCGACAGCCCCGACCGAGTACAACGCGTCGCTGAACGCCAAGCTTGATGCCGGTTCTGCGGGCGATATCATCACCTGCCGCCCGTTCGACGCTTCTCTGGACCTGTTCAACAAGAAGCACCTTGCCGACCTGACGACGCTGCCGGGCATGAGCAATTTCTCGCCGGTCGCCAAGGCTGCCTGGTCGACGGATGACGGCAAGTCGACTTTCTGCGTACCGATGGCTTCGGTCATCCACGGCTTCATCTACAACAAGGATGCCTTCGCGAAGCTCGGCATCTCCGTTCCGAAGACCACCGACGAGTTCTATGCCGCGCTCGACAAGATCAAGGCTGACGGCACCTATATCCCGATGGCCATGGGCACGAAGGATCTCTGGGAAGCAGCTACCATGGGCTACCAGAATATCGGTCCCAACTACTGGAAGGGCGAAGAAGGCCGCGTTGCGCTGATGGAAGGCAAGCAGAAGCTGACCGACGCCGACTGGGTCGAGCCTTTCAAGCAGCTGGCCAAGTGGAAGCCATACCTCGGCGACGGTTTCGAAGCGCAGACCTATGCCGACAGCCAGAACCTCTTCACTCTCGGCCGCGCCGCCATCTATCCAGCCGGCTCCTGGGAAATCGCGCTGTTCACAGCCCAAGCCCAGTTCAAGATGGGCGCATTCCCGCCACCGGTGCCAAAGGCCGGCGACACGGGCTACATCTCGGATCATCCGGATATCGGCGTTGGCCTGAATGCCAAGTCGGCGCATCCGGAAGAAGCCAAGAAGTTCCTGTCCTGGGTTGCCTCGTCGGAATTCGCAGACATCTACGCCAACTCGCTGCCGGGCTTCTTCAGCCTGAACTCGACACCGGTGAAGATGAGCGATCCGCTGGCGCAGGAATTCGTCTCCTGGCGCGGCCCGTACAAGTCGACGGTTCGCTCGACCTACCAGATCCTGTCGCGTGGCACGCCTAACCTCGAGAACGAAACCTGGGTGGAATCGGCCAACGTCATCAACGGCACGGATACGCCGGAAGTTGCTGCCAAGAAGCTCCAGACCGGTCTCGACAGCTGGTTCAAGCCTGCCAAGTAAGAAGTTTACCCTCCCCTTGAGGGGGAGGGTCGGCCCGACGGGCCGGGGTGGGGTGATCCTTGCGCGTGTGGCGTCACCCCCACCCGCAGCTTCGCTGCGACCTCCCCCCTCAAGGGGGAGGTGCCGTGATCATGCTGTGCCCGCGCAAGCCCCAAGAAAACAGGCAAAGCCATGAGCGACATCACCACTTCAGCGGCCTTGCAGCCGGTTTCGATCAAGCGCCAGCGGCGCTGGCATATTCTCGTTTTCCTGTTTCCGGCGTTCCTGGTCTACACGGTGGTGATGATCCTGCCGTTGATCGAGACATTGCGGCAGTCCTTTTACAATCTGGTCGACGGGCAACTGACCTTCGTCGGCCTTGCCAACTTCAAGGTGCTGTTCGGCGATATCAGGTGGGCGCATGACTTCTGGAATGCGCTGCGCAACAATTTCATCTTCTTCGTAATCCACATGTGCGTGCAGAACCCGATCGGCGTGGCGCTGGCCGCCATGCTGTCGTTGCCGAAGCTGCGCTTCGTCACCTTCTATCGCACGGCAATCTTCCTGCCGACGCTGCTGTCCTTCGTCATTGTCGGCTTCATCTGGAAGTTGATCCTGTCGCCGCTCTGGGGCGTCACGCCGTGGATGATGGACCTCGTTGGCCTCAAGGCATTGTTCAGCCCGTGGCTCGGCAAACCGGGGTCGGCGCTGATCGCGGTCGCCCTGATCTCCGTCTGGCAATATGTCGGCATTCCTATGATGCTGATCTACGCAGCCCTGCTCAACATCCCAGAAGAAGTGATCGAAGCTGCGGAATGCGACGGCATCACCGGCTGGAGCCAGTTCTGGAAGATCAAGCTGCCGCTGGTGCTGCCGGCGATCGGGATCATCTCGATTCTTACTTTCGTTGGCAATTTCAACGCCTTCGACCTGGTTTATACCGTACAGGGTGCGCTCGCCGGGCCCGATGGCTCGACCGATATTCTGGGCACGCTTCTTTATCGCACCTTCTTCGGCTTCCAGCTGCAGCTTGGCGACCGCTCCATGGGCGCAACGATCGCAACCGTTATGTTCCTGATCATCCTTGCCGGCGTCTCGTTCTACCTTTTCATCGTTCAGCGGCGCATCCGCCGCTACCAGTTCTGAGGCGGCACTGATGTCCAAGGCACGCTCATCCACCATCCGCACCGGTCTCGTCCATCTGGCCCTGATCAGCTACACGCTGATCGCCTTGTTTCCGGTCTTCCTGACCGTCATCAATTCGTTCAAGGATCGCGGCGCGATCTTTCGCGCACCGATGCTGGTGCCGACGCCGACCACCTTTAGCCTGATCGGCTACCAGACGGTTCTGGGGCAGGGCAATTTCGCCATGTATTTCCAGAATAGCTTCGTCGTCACCATCGTCTCTATCGTGCTTGTGCTGCTGTTCGGTGCGATGGCGGCGTTTGCGCTGTCCGAATATCGCTTTCGCGGCAACATGGTCGTCGGGCTCTACATGGCGATCGGCATCATGATCCCCATCCGGCTCGGTACCGTCGCCATCCTGCAGGGCATGGTCGCCGCGGGTCTGGTCAACACGCTGACGGCACTGATCCTCGTCTATACGGCCCAAGGTCTGCCGCTGGCGATCTTTATCCTGTCCGAGTTCATGCGAACAGTCTCCGATGACCTGAAGAACGCCGGCCGCATCGATGGTCTGAACGAGTATGCGATTTTCATCCGGCTGGTATTGCCGCTGATCCGTCCGGCCATGGCGACCGTCGCCGTGTTCACAATGATCCCGATCTGGAACGACCTGTGGTTCCCGCTGATCCTTGCGCCGAGTGAAGCGACCAAGACTGTCACGCTCGGCAGCCAGATCTTCATTGGCCAGTTCGTCACCAACTGGAATGCCGTTCTGGCGGCGCTATCGCTGGCCATTCTTCCGATCCTGGTCCTCTACGTCATCTTCTCGCGGCAGCTGATCCGCGGCATCACTGCGGGAGCGGTCAAATGAGTGCAGTCACACAGCCCATCCGCGTGCTCGTGGCCGGGCTTGGCAACATGGGCCGCAGCCACGCGCTCGCCTATCACAATAACGCAGGCTTCGAGATCGTCGGCCTCGTCAATCGCTCCAAGCCAGTGCTGGACGAAGCGTTGCACGGCTATACGATCCACCCCGACTTCGAGACCGCACTCGCGGAACTGAAGCCCGACCTCTGCTCGATCTGTACCTACTCCGACAGCCATGCCGACTATGCGGTCATGGCGTTCGAGGCCGGCTGCGACGTCTTCATCGAAAAGCCGCTGGCAACGACCGTAGCCGATGCGGAGCGCGTCGTTGCAGCCGCAAAGTCGGCGGGCAAGAAGCTGGTCATCGGCTATATCCTCCGCCATCATCCGTCGTGGATGCGGCTGATTGCCGAGGCCCGCAACCTTGGGGGTCCCTATGTCTTTCGCATGAACCTCAACCAGCAATCGAGCGGCCCGACCTGGGAGACGCACAAGGCGCTGATGCAGACGACCTCACCGATAGTTGACTGCGGCGTGCATTATGTCGACGTCATGTGCCAGATTACCGATGCCAGGGCGGTCGAGGTGCGTGGCATGGGCCTGCGCCTGTCCAACGAGATCGCGCCCGACATGTATAATTACGGCCATCTGCAGGTGAAGTTCGAGGACGGCTCCGTCGGCTGGTACGAAGCGGGCTGGGGGCCGATGATCTCGGAGACGGCGTTCTTCGTGAAGGATGTGATGTCGCCGAACGGCGCCGTATCCATCGTCATGGACCCGAACGCCAAGTCCGACGACATCGACACGCACACCAAGACATCCGTCATCCGGCTGCACAATGCCGAAACCGGCCCGGATGGCAGGTTCATCCGCCCGGATCGCGACCTGCATATGGATGGCGAGCCCGGGCATCAGGAGCTCTGCAATTTCGAGCAGGCCTATGTGCTGAAAGCCATCATCGAGGATATCGACCTGACGCGGCATATGCACGACGCCGTGCAGTCGCTGCGCATCTGCCTTGCCGCGGACGAAAGCGTCCGGACTGGCAAGACCGTCACTTTGTAAGGACAAAAGCTTTGGGATCGCTTCAACTCAAATCCATCCGCAAGGCCTATGGCACCCATGAGGTGCTGAAGGGCATCGACCTCGAGGTCAAGGACGGCGAATTCGTCATCTTCGTCGGCCCGTCTGGCTGCGGCAAGTCGACCTTGCTGCGCAGCATCGCCGGCCTCGAGGACGTGACCGACGGAACGGTGATCATCAACGGCGTCGACGTCACCACGACCCCGCCGGCCAAGCGCGGCATTGCCATGGTGTTCCAGTCTTATGCGCTTTACCCGCACCTGACGGTGAAGGACAATATGGGCCTTGGCCTGAAACAGGCGGGCACCCCGAAGGATGCCATCGAGGAGCGGGTTGCCAAGGCCTCCGGCATGCTCTCCCTCGAGCCCTATCTGGCCCGTCGTCCGGCAGAGTTGTCCGGCGGCCAGCGCCAGCGCGTCGCCATCGGACGTGCCATCGTCCGCGAACCGGCGCTGTTCCTGTTTGACGAGCCGCTGTCCAATCTCGATGCGGCGCTGCGCGTCCAGACGCGGCTCGAGATCGCCCGCCTTCACCGCAGCCTGAAGGCGACGATGATCTATGTTACCCACGACCAAGTCGAGGCCATGACGCTTGCCGACCGCATCGTTGTGCTGAATGCCGGAGCCATCGAGCAGGTCGGCACCCCGATGGAGCTTTACAACCGTCCCGCCAACGTCTTTGTCGGCAGCTTCATCGGATCGCCGCAGATGAACATGATCCCTGGCGCCAAGCTCGGCGAAAGCGCAAAAACCATTGGCGTACGCCCCGAGCATATCACCCTGTCACGCGAGAGCGGCACCTGGCCTGCCAAGGTCGTCCATGTCGAGCATCTCGGCGCCGACACCATCCTCTACCTCGAAACCGACCAGACTGGCCTTTTGACCGTCCGTCTGTTCGGCGAGCATCCGTATTCGCCAGATGAGACCGTCTACGCGACGCCGGATCTGGCGCATATGCATCGGTTTGGGGACGATGATAAGGCTATCCGGTAGGGACGCGGATATTACCCATAGCTCTCGCTCTCGCTGTTACCCCCTCCGACGCGACATTGTGCGACGCGGGACTGGGCGCAAATGTTCGGTTCGGCAAGGACGATCGGGCAAGCCGGTAGGCGGTGAATATCATCTTCAGTTCAACCGCAGGGAAGGTGGGCAGTATTTAAAGAGGCTCAATCAGCGGGGCCGCGTCATCGGCCGGAAGGACTGGTGGATCACTTCAGCCATGCTCTCCACTGCGGGGTTCGAATGGTAAGCGTTGCGCCTCAGCACGACGCGGGAGGCGTCGATAGGTGGGAAGCCATCTCCAACACCGAGCTCTCGGCAATCGGGCGGTATGTTGCTGCGCGAGAGCGGAGCGATGCCCAGACCGGCAATCACGGCGATCTTCAGGCCACTTGAAGTGTCGCAGCTGTAGGCGATGCGGAATGGCAGGTTGTGCTGTTCCAGAGAGCGAATGGCAAAGTCACGGCACCAGTTTGAGCGTCCGTAGATGGCAACCGGAATGGGATTGCGCTCATGAAGCCTGTGGACTGTCGAGGTCACCCAGACGGTTGGGTCGATATACAGAACTTCCCCTTGAGTCTGGGAGCTCCAATCGAACACAACGGCAAGATCGAGTTGGTCGTTTTCCAGCGCCTCCATCTGCTGTGAAGTGTAGCCGCATAAAACTGTCACGTCGACCGAAGGATGGCTTTCGGCGAAGGCTGCCAGTGCCCGTGGAAGAACGGTGTCGCCATATTCCTCCGGAATGCCGATTCTGACGACGCCGTCCAGCGGCTTGCGTCGCATAGCGGCGGTCGTCTCGTTCATCAGGCCCACAATCCGGCGGGCATAGGGCAGCAGTTGTCGCCCGCTTTCTGTCAGCGCCACACCGCGCGGCCCCCGGTCAAACAGCGGTTGGCCGACACTCTCTTCCAGCCGCTTCAGTTGCAGGCTGATGGCAGATTGCGTCCTTCCGACATCACTGGCCGCACGGGTGAGATTGCCGGTGTCGGCAACCACCAGGAACATGCGCAGCAGATCGCTATCGAGGGGAAGATGCATTGTCGCCAGCCATGAGATTTCTCAATGTCAGGTATCGTTACTATTCGTTTGTGCGATGTCAATCAGCGGCTCAAACCAAAGGCCTGTCATGGTGGGGGGCGGTGGATGAGCGCGGGTCAAAAGGACGAAGACAAAGCGCCAGTGACGCGGATGGAAAGACTTCGGTTGTGGCTGGCCGGATACAGCGCGCTGGAAGTCATTGCGCGCAGGGAGAACGATCATTTGTTCCGTGATGCCGGAATGTCGCGCGACGAGGTGCGTGATAGTCTTCGGCCGTGGCGGATTGTCGGCCTTCTGTTGCTGCCACGCAGTGGTCGTGAATAAGGCGCGCAGTCGCTACCCCAGCACCGGCCGCATGAAGCTGCGTTCGTAGCTGATGATACTTCGGTTTTTCGCCTCTAGTTCCAGCGTCGCCTGGCATTCTGCGTCTGCGGCCATGCGGTTTCGGTAGGCTTCGTAGGCTGTGAAGCTCGGGAACGAGAAAAGCGCCACGGCGACGTTGCTGGCGCCTTCAGAGGGCAGGAAGTAGCCGTGATGGGTGCCGCCCATGCGGTTGACGATGGGGATCCACCGCCGTGCATAGTCCTCGAATTCCGCAATCTTGTAGGCATCGATGATGTAGCGGAGGTGGCAGGTGATCATGGGCTGTCTCCGGACGGTCGTTTGGAGGTGTTCAGGAACCTGCTGCCAGCCGCGTCGTCAGTTCCTCGATGCCGGCTTGTGCTTCGATCTCGTCGCCCTTGGCGATCAGGTAGAGCCCGAGGCAAAAGGCGAGGGCTGCGATGAACAGCAGGTAATAGGCATGCGCCATCGGATTGATTGCCAGCAGCGTGCTGACCGCGATCGGCGTGAGGCCGCCGAAGATGGCGTAGGCTACATTGTAGGAGAAGGAAAGGCCGGTGAAGCGGACGCGGGCCGGGAAGGCGCGGACCATGACATAGGGAACGGCGCCGACGAGGCCGACCGAAAGGCCCATCACTGCGTAGAGGATGAACATGACTGTCAGCGAAGTGGCGGCGTAGCTGTAAAAGACGAAGGTGGCGGCGCCGAAGAACAGGCTGGCGACGGTGAAGAATTTGCCGGAGCCGACACGGTCGACGATGGCGCCGGCGGCTGCCGTGCCAACGATCAGGAACAGCGTGCCGAAGCTGGTGGCGGCCAGCGATTGCTGGGCGGTGTAGTGGTAGAGCTTTTGGAGGAAGGTGGCAGTCATCAGCGTGGTGACGATGATGCCGGCCGACAGGATCCAGGTCAGCAGCATCGAGATGACAATGCCCCTCGGGTAGTCGCGCAGCACCGCTTTCAGCGGCAGTTCCGATACCAGCGCCCGGCTCTTCTTCATGTCGGCAAAGATCGGCGTTTCGTGCAGCCACCGGCGCAGGTAGACGGCGATCAGGCCGAAGATGCCGCCGATCAGGAAGGGGATCCGCCAGGCATATGAGGCGACTTCATCAGGAGTAAAGACCGTGTTGATGATGGCGGCGATGAACGAGCCGAGCAGGATGCCGAACGTCAGGCCGGAGCAGAGGAAGCCGCAGGCAAAGCCGACGCGGCGGAAGGGGACGTGCTCGGCAACGAAGGTCCAGGCACCCGGTACTTCGCCGCCGATGGCGGCCCCCTGCAGGATGCGCAGGCAGATGAGCAGGATGGGGGCGGCAATGCCGATGGAGGCATAGGTCGGCATGGCGGCCATGCCGAGCGTCGACAGCGCCATCAGCAGCAGCGAAAAGGCGAACACCCGCTTGCGACCGTAGAGATCGCCGAAATGGGCGAGCACGATGCCGCCGATGGGGCGGACCAGATAGCCGGCTGCGAAGATGCCGAAAGTCTGGATCAGCACCAGCCAGTCGGGCAGGTCGGGCGGGAAGAACAGCTTGCCGATGACGGTGGCGAAAAAGACGAAGATGATGAAATCGTAGAATTCCAGCGCACCGCCGAGGGCTGCGAGGCCCAGCGTTCGAAAATCCTGGGCGGTCAGGCGGCGGGGCGCCGCTGCTGGCGTCATCATTGGGGGCATGGCAATGCACTCTGCTGAAATGTTCGGGCCTCAACTCCACAGGTTGCATGCGGGATCGCGGCGGGCATTTCAAGCGGTATTTGATGGCACGTCCATCCAGCCATGGGATCCGCGACATCCGGATCGATGACCCCAGCGGGCGATGGCGGCGCGCAGTGCACGCCGCCTGTTGTTATCAGGCCGCAAAGGTCATCAAGCGGGCGCGTTCGCTGAGGATGTGCTGGCAGGCGCTGGCTGCCTCCCGGCCCTTGACGACGAAATGTTCCTTGAAGAAACCGAGATGCGCCTCGGTATCCTGGAAGTGATGCGGCGTCAGGACGACGGAGAGAACGGGGACGCCCGTATCGAGCTGCACTCGCATCAGCGCGTCGAGCACGCTGCCCGCCACGAAATCGTGGCGGTAGATGCCACCATCGACGACGAAGGCGGCGGCGACCACGGCGGAGTAGCGGCCGGTGCGGGCCAGTGTCTGGACGTGCAGCGGGATTTCGAGCGCGCCCGGCACATCGAAGACCTCGACGGCGGCCGCGCCGCGATCGTCGTATTTGCTCCATTCGGCGATGAAGCTGTCTATGCATTGATCGACGATTTCGGCGTGCCAGCGGGCGCGGACGAGGGCGATCTTGCCTTTTTGCGGTAGTGTGGAGATGGTCATGGTCTGTCTTGCCTTTCAAGGGTTTCAAATATCCCTTGGGCGAACACGCCCGATCCCGAGACCTTTCGCGCGGAAAGGTCGTCGATCAGGCCTGCTCTCTTCCATCCGGACTATGACCGTCGGCTCCGGCATCGCACCGGATCTGCTGACCCTTCCGCTTTCTTCGGCAAAAGGCGCTCGCGGGCTCCATTCGCTGCATTGGCGCAGATCCTGATACCGCCGGTGGGGAATTGCACCCCGCCCTGAGAACGTCGCCAATATGCCGCGCTGCAGCACTTAAATCAAAGCAAAAACGCCGGGAAATACCCGGCGTTTGTGAACACTGTATCTTGACAGGGAGATCAGTCGTTGATGACCAGGAGGTCTTCCGCGGCAAAGCGCAGGGTGACGCGTTCGCCGACGGCCGGCGGCAGTTTGCCGGGGGCGTTGAACATGTCGAAGGAAATCGTGTTGCCGCCGACATTCATGCGGGTGCGGATGACCGAGCCCAGAAAATGTGCCGAGGTGACGTCGCCGGTGAGCGAGGTATCGCCCGTGGCACCTTCGGACAGCGATCCCGCCTCCGGCCGCAACGCCAGCGACACCGTGTCGCCTGCCTTGAAGGCGGTGACCGACTGCTTCAGCGTCACGCCTTGATCGCCGATCGAAATCCGGTTGGTGGCGGGATCGACGACCTTCGCCTCGATCAGGTTCAGCGTGCCGACGAAGGAGGCGACGAAGCGCGTTGCCGGATGATTGTAGATCTCGAAGGGCGTACCGATCTGGTCAGCGCGGCCGGCGTTCATGACGACGATGCGGTCGGAGATCGACAGCGCCTCTTCCTGGTCGTGGGTGACGAAGACGGTGGTGATGCCGAGTTTCTGCTGGATGAGGCGGATTTCCTCCCGCAGCGACACGCGGATCTTGGCGTCCAGCGCCGACAGCGGTTCGTCGAGCAGCAGCACCTGCGGCTTGACAGCCAGGGCACGGGCGAGCGCGACGCGCTGCTGCTGGCCGCCGGACATCTGATAGGGGAAACGGTCGGAGAGGTGATCGAGCCGGATCAGCGCCAGCATCTCCTTGACCCGACTTGCGATCTCCGCCTTGGGCGCGCCGGCAACTTTCAGGCCGAAGGCGACATTGTCGAACACCGACATGTTGGGGAACAGGGCGTAGGCCTGGAAGACCATGCCAATGTTGCGCTTGTTCGGCTTCAGGTCCCGCTGCTCCTTGCCGCCGATCAGGATCGAGCCCGATGTCGGCGTCTCGAAGCCGGCGATCATCCGCAGAACCGTCGTCTTGCCGCAGCCGGACGGCCCGAGGAACGAGACGAACTCGCCCTTTTCGATGCCCATGCTGAAGTCTTTTACAACGGTGTTCGGGCCGAAACTTTTGCTGACCGAATCGATCCTGAGGAAGCTCATGGCTCTACACTCCTTGCAGTTTTTTGTGACAGGCGCGGCAACCAGCGCTGTCCCGGTCTTTTCGTGGCAAATAACTGCATCAGCACCATGCAGAACCAGATGATCCCGAAAGACATGATGGCGAGTGCTGCTGGTTCATAGGCGCGATCCTGCCCGGTCTGCACAAGGTAGGGACCGAAGGCCGGCCTGTTCAGAAGGCTGGCAAGCACGAACTCGCCGAGCGAGATGGAAAATGTCAGGAAAGCCCCGGACAGGATGGCAGACCGGATGTTCGGGAAAATCACCTGCGCAACTGTGCGCAAGCGGGATGCGCCAAGACTTTCGGCGGCTTCCGTCAGCGTCTTGATGTCGATTGCCGCCATGCCGTTGTCGACCGCCCGGAACATGTAGGGCAATGACAAGACGACGTAGCCGATGACCAGCAGTACGTTCGTACCTGTTTCAGACATCGTCAACGGCAGGAACGAATTGGAGCCGAACAGCCGGATATAACCGAAGACGAGAACCACAGGCGGAATGATCAACGGCATGAGCGAGATGAACTCGATCATCGGGCGAATTTTCGGCAGTTTCAATCGTACCCAGTAGGCGGTCGGAACGACGATGAGAGCGCCCGCGATGATTGCAAGCAGGGATGCGGTGGCCGAGAAGCCGAGGGTCGCCAGGAATTTCTCGCTCGAAAATACCGACCGATAGGCTGCAAAGCTCCATTGTCCGCGCAGCATCTGCAGCGAGAACTGGAAGGTCGCATAGAGCGGTATCAGGAAATAGGACGCTGCAACGATCACGATGAACGTCGAGACGATGGGGAAACGCTTGGTCACTGGCGCCACCTCTCAGCTTTGTTGCGAAGCACCAGATACAGCGTGTTGCTGATCCCCATGATGACAACCATTCCGACCGCCAGCGCGTATCCGAGGTTCGGATTGTAGAGCACGTTGCCCTGGATCTGCTGGTAGAGGACGATCGGAACGACCCCGAAGCTCGATCCGGTGAGGGCGTAGACAGTGACGAGGGTGCCGAAGGCATTGGCGAACAGCAGCAGGAAGCAGCCGAGAATGGACGGCATCAACACGGGCAGCGCGACCATCTGCCAGTATTGCCTGCGGTCTGCACCGAGAATTTCCGCAGCCTCCCGCCATTCCGACTTAAGGCCATCGAGCGCAGGTGTGATGATCAGCAGCATCAGCGGCAGCTGGAAGTAAAGATAGGTGATCGCCAGGCCCGCAAACGAGAAGAGGCTGAAGCCCGATCCATAGAGGTTGAAGCCGAAGACGTTCCGCAGAAACACGGTCACCAGGCCGAGGCGTCCGAGCGTCGCGATAAAGGCGAAGGCGAGCGGAATACCCGCAAAATTGGAGGCCACCCCGGAAAACGTCATGAACGCGGTGCGCACCCAGGGGGGCAGCCCGCCGAGCACCACGGCATATCCGAGTAGCAAGCCGGCAACCGCACCGAGGGCCGCGGCGACAAGGCTGAGGCGCAGCGATAGGGAATACGCGGAAAGAATGGTCGGGGAGGTCAGCGCAATAAAATTGTCGAATGTGAATCCGCCGGCCGAATTCTCGAATGCGCCGGTGACCAGGTAGAGAACGGGTGCGATCAGGAAGAAGAGAGCGAACAGCAAGAACGGCGCAACGCCAAGCCAGTCCCAGTTGATGGCTCCGGTCCGGCGGGCAGTCGGCCCCTTCGCAGGCGATCCCGGCGGTGACCTGGAGGCGTTATTCGCGACACTCATGCACAACACCCTTGAAGCAAGCAATGAAAACGGATGCCGGCTGGTGCCGGCATCCGCCAAGAGATTATCGATCCGATTACTTGGCGCCCATTTCCTTGGACCAATCGGAAGCAACGACAGCCTTGGCTGCAGACTGTTCCTCGAGGGTCGGGAAGATGGCCTTTGCATAGCCTTCAGCCGCTGGCATCTTGTCGAGCAGTGCCTGCGGGATGACCTTGCGGGTCGCCATGTCGGTGAAGCGGATCGGGTGGCAATAGCCCTTCAGCCAGCCGACCTGACCTTCGTCCGAATAAAGGTATTCCATCCAGAGCTTGGCAGCGTTCGGGTGAGGCGCAAATGCGGAGATCGCCTGAACGTAGACACCGGCGATGACGGCGTCAGACGGTACGATGACATCCATCGGCGGGTTGCCGGCGAGCTTGTCGCGCATTGCAAGGACGTTGTAGTCCCAGTCGAAGAGGACCGGTGTGGTGCCCTGCGCCATGTTCTGGGCGTTGCCGTTGACCGGCACCAGATTACCGCTGGCCTTGAGGTCCTTCATGAATGCAGTGCCGAGCTTGGCTGTTTCAGCGCCGCCCTTGCCGCCCTTGGCGGTGCCGGCTGCATAGACGGTCATCATCGAGCTGTTGCCGGTGCGCGGATCGCCTGGCATGGCAACGGCATTGGCATATTTCGAGGCTGTCAGATCGGCAAAGCTCTTCGGGCTTTCCTTGACCACGTCCTTGTTCACGCCGATGGCCAGAACGCCGTAGTAATCGCCGTACCAGTATCCTTCGGAATCCTTGGCGCTGTCAGGGATCGAGTCCCATGTGGAAACCTTGTAAGGCTGCAGCAGTCCGTCCTTCTTGGCGGACGGACCGAAGGACAGGCCGACGTCGACGACGTCAGGGGCCTGCGGGCCGGTGTTGCCCTTGTTGGCCTTGATGGCTTCGATTTCGTCGCCGGAACCTGCGTTCGGGTTCAATTCGTTGACGGTCAGGCCATACTTGGCCTTGAAGCCTGCGATGACGTCGCCGTAGCCGCACCAGTCGTGCGGCAGGGCGATCGTGGTCAGCGAGCCTTCTTTCTTGGCGGCTGCAATGAGGTCGTCGCTCGGCGCGGCAGAGGCAATGGCGGTGGACGCCATGACGATTGCGGTCGAGAGCGAAAGGAGGCGATGAATAGATCTGGTCACTGTTGTTCTCCTTGATCTTCAGTGTCTGGCGAAGCTGTTAATGACATTGCGTGAAGCTTGTGTGACGGTTGTTTTGCACTCGATTTGCGGGAAATTGCCGGGATGTCGGCGCGTCTCCCTGCGCTCGAATATCGATGGCGTCAGCGGTTTTCGGCGTGGTCGTGTTGCCGACCTTTTTTCTTCTCCTCTAGCCGATTTTACGAAAGAGCTTGGTCTGTTCGAACAGGCCTTCCAGTGTCTTCATGCGCTCGCTCGTCTCGTCCCAGGTCGAGTTCTGGACGGCCTCGATAAGAGCCTCGACGATGAACAGTGTCACCACAGAGGAGTCCCAGGCGGACGGCGCCTCGATCTGGACGCGAAAGGTATGTTTTGCATGTTTGGAGGCGGGAGAGGCCCACTGGTCCGTAAAGACGATGATCTCGGCGCCGCGGCGGCGGGCGGCTGCCGCCAGGCTCACCATTTCAAGCTCATAGCGCCTGATGTCGAAGATGATGAGCAGGTCGCCGGGGTTCATGTTGAGCACATATTGCGGCCATGAACTCGAATTGGCGGACAGCAGCGTCGTGTTGGCGCGGATCACCTGCATGTGCGTAAAGAAGTATTCTGCCAGTGCGCCGGTGATGCGTCCGCCGACGAAATAGAGCTCGCGTCGGCTCTCGCAAAGCAGAGAGACGACGCTGTCGAAGGTAGCGGTATCGAGATCGGTGAGCGTCTGGCGCAGGTTGGCGCTGATGGCATCGGCGAAGCGATTGAGAATGTGCGTGCCCGGAGCATTGCTTGCCCAGCGCCCGCGTTTTGTCAGTGGATTGGAGATCGTTGCCTCGACCTCCTGGTGCAGATGGGACTGGAATTCCGGATAGCCCTTGAAGCCGAGTTTCTGCACCATGCGTGCGACGGTCGGCGTCGAGACACGTGCATTTTCTGCAACCGTGGTGATACTTCCCAAGCCCGAGACAGGGTAATTGTCCAGCAGGCTTTCCGCCAATTGCTTCTCGGCCCGTGTCAGCCCATCGAAATGGGCATGGATAACGTCAGCCACGGTTTTCGATGCGTTGATCACTCTGTTTTAGCCCCCAGGGACGGTCTTTGCCTGTCTCCATGACACTTTAAACAACGCTGTCACATATCGAGTCAATGTCTAAATTGAAGAGATAATTTCAGTTTACGGTTGACACTCGCCATAAGCTGAAGAATTCTTTTCTGTGAAGGTTCTGTTAAACTTTGGGTGGGGGCCCGGGATGCTGATGCATCAGGCTGTGCTGAGCGAACAAGAAGGGGAATGCGTTGCTGTCGAGCGGCCCGATGGGCGCAGCCCGGTTGTGGTTATCTGTGAGCACGCATCCTCCCGGTTGCCGGAGCGCTTCGGCGATCTCGGCCTTTCCGAAGATGCACGGAACAGCCACATCGCTTGGGATCCGGGCGCTTTGGCGGTTGCGAGGGGCCTCTCTCGCAATCTCGATGCGCCTCTGATCTACCAGCGCTTTTCGCGGCTGATCTACGATTGCAACCGTCCGCCGGGCTCTCCCGCAGCCATGCCGGAGGTAAGCGAAATCTATGATATTCCGGGCAATCGACAGCTGGATAGCGAGGAGCGCAGGGCGCGGACCGACGCGCTGTATCTGCCGTTTCATCAACGTATCCGCGATTTGTTGTCGCGCCGGACGGCGCTGGGAATGGCCAGCGTCATTGTCACAATTCACAGTTTTACGCCGATTTATAACGGCCAGTACCGTGAGGTCGAGCTCGGCATCCTGCACGATACGGATGACCGGCTGGCGAACCGCATGCTGGCGCTGACAGGCGACGCGTCGCTCTATCGAACAGAGCGAAACCAGCCCTACGGTCCGCAACATGGGGTTACCCACACGTTGCAACTACACGGCGTATCGAACCATTTGAAGAATGTCATGATCGAGGTCCGCAACGACCTGATCGTGGATGATGTCGGCCAAGGGGTCATGGCCGATTATCTGACAGGGCTGATCCAGCGTAGCCTGGACGCCTGAACAATAAAGACCCCGGGGAACAGTCAAACTGCGGCAGGCGGGGCAACATATTTGCCACGCCATAAAAGGGGACGGTCCGCAATTCCGCGGACTTTCGGTTGAAGGGGACGTTTCACATGTCGGATTATACCGAATTGGATAAGAAGCAGGATGTCGGCATCCTGCACTCCATGGGCTACGCCCAGGAGCTCGAGCGACGGATGAGTTCGTTCTCGAATTTCGCGATTTCATTTTCCATTATTTGCATCATGTCGGGGGGCATCAATTCGCTGGCGCAGGCGACGTCCGGCGCAGGCGGCATCGCCATCGGCATCGGCTGGCCGGTCGGTTGCCTGATGTCGATCTTCTTCGCGCTGGCTCTGGCGCAGATTTCGTCGGCCTATCCCACAGCCGGTGGCCTCTATCACTGGGGCTCCATCCTCGGCAACCGCTTCACAGGCTGGCTGTCCGCCTGGCTCAACCTGCTCGGCCTGATCACCGTTCTCGGTGCCATCAATGTCGGCACCTATTACTTCTTCTTCGGTGCGTTCGGCACCTATTTCGGCATGGAGGATACGGTGGTGGTGCGTATCACCTTCGTTGCCGTGATCACCGCCGTCATGGCGCTGGTCAACCACATGGGTATCGGGCTCACCGCCAAGCTCACGGACATGTCCGGCTATCTCATCCTCGGCGCGGCTCTGGCGCTGACCGTGGTGTGCCTGATCTGCGCACCGTCCTACGAGTTCTCGCGGTTGTTCACCTTCACCAACTATTCTGGATTGGCGACGATGGCTGCGGACGGAACACAGAGCGGGCCGCCGGTCTGGCCGGCCGTCTCGGGTGCCTGGGTCTTTGCGCTCGGCCTGCTGCTGCCGATCTACACCATCACCGGCTACGACGCCTCGGCCCATACATCGGAAGAAACCGTGAAGGCATCCGTCTCGGTGCCGAAGGGCATGGTCTCTGCTGCAGTCTGGGCCTCGGTCATCGGCTACATCATGCTGTGCGCCTTCGTTCTGGTGCTGCCCAACATGGAAGACGCAGCAAAGCAGGGCTGGAACGTGTTTTTCTGGGCGATGGACAGCCAGGTCAACCCGACCGTCAAGATCATCCTCTACATCGCCATCTTCGTATCGCAGTTCCTCTGCGGTCTGGCGACAGTGACATCCGTGTCGCGGATGATCTATGCCTTCTCGCGTGACAAGGGCCTTCCGGGCTCCAGCACGCTTGCCAAGGTCAGCCCCAAGTTCCGCACGCCGGTTGCGGCGATCTGGACGGGATCGATACTCTCGGTGCTGTTCGTCTGGCTCACCTCGGTGATCACCATCGGCGAATCCTCGGCCTATGCCATCGTCGTGTCTTGCACCGTCATCTTCCTGTTCCTCTCTTTCGCCGTTCCGATCGGCCTCGGACTTTTGGCCTACGGCACGCCGAAATGGCCTAAAATGGGTCCATGGAGCATCGGTCCGACCTTGTTCCGCGTCGTGGCGGTGCTGGCGCTGATCTCGATGGTGGTGATGTTCGTTATCGGCGTACAGCCGCCGAACGACTGGGCACTCTACATCACCGTCGGCTTTCTCGTGCTGACGGCCATCGTCTGGCTGGTCTTCGAGAACCGGCGCTTCAAGGGGCCACCGATCGGCGAGGAAGTCGCCCGTCGCGCGGCAAGCATTGCTGCTGCCGAGAAGGCAGTCGGGGAAATCTGAGCGATAATCGAGCCATGAGGGGTCGCCTTTGGGCGGCTCCTCGACAGGGCGGTCGGCAGGGGCGTCGGGCGCAAGAACCGACGAGATCGCAGAATTTAAAGGGTCAGGGCGGATTTTATGAGCAGCATCTATACGTTTGACGATTTGAAGAAGGATGTAGCCGAAGGGCGCATCGACACGGTTCTCGCATGCCAGGTGGATATGCAGGGCAGGCTGATGGGAAAGCGGTTCCAGGCCGAGTTTTTTCTCGAGAGTGCCTGGAAGGAAACCCACAGCTGCAATTACCTGCTGGCGACCGACATGGAGATGGAAACCGTCTCCGGCTATGCGTCGACAAGCTGGGAAAAGGGCTATGGCGACTACACCATGAAGCCGGATCTTTCGACACTTCGCCGCATTCCGTGGCTGGAGGGCACGGCGCTGGTGCTTTGCGACGTGCTCGACCATCACACCCATGCCGACGTGCCGCATTCGCCGCGCGCCATTCTGAAGAAGCAGGTGGCAGGGCTTGAAGCGATGGGCATGAAGGCCTTCATGGCGACCGAGCTGGAATTCTTTCTGTTCGACCAGAGCTACGAGCAGGCGCAGGCATCCGGCTATCGCAACCTGCCGCTCGCCAGCGCCTATAACGAAGACTACCACATCTTCCAGACGACCAAGGAAGAAGGCGTCATGCGCGCTATCCGCAAGGGCCTGCAGGGCGCCGGCATCCCGGTCGAAAATTCCAAGGGAGAAGCATCGGCCGGGCAGGAAGAGATCAATGTCCGCTATGCCGACGCGCTGACCATGGCGGACCGGCACGTCATCATCAAGAACGGCTGCAAGGAGATCGCCTGGTCTCAGGGAAAGGCAATCACCTTCCTTGCAAAGTGGAGCGCCGCATCTGCCGGCAGTTCGTCGCACGTCCACCAGTCGCTGTGGAGCGTCGATGGCAAGACACCATTGTTCTTCGACGAAAAGGCCGAGCACGGCATGTCGTCCCTGATGCAGCATTATATTGCCGGCCAACTCGCCCATGCCGGCGAGATCACCTATTTCCTGGCGCCCTACATCAACTCCTACAAGCGCTTCGTGGCGGGCACTTTTGCGCCGACCAAGGCCGTCTGGAGCACAGATAACCGTACGGCCGGCTATCGTCTTTGCGGCGCCGACAGCAAAGCCATCCGCATCGAATGCCGCGTCGGTGGCTCGGACCTCAATCCCTACCTCGCCTTCGCGGCCCTACTGGCGGCAGGCATTGACGGGATCGAGAAAAAGATGGCGCTGGAACCGGCGTTTGTCGGCGACGCCTACGCCGCCCGCGACGTGCGCGAAGTCCCCCGGACCCTGCGGGAGGCAACGGTTGCCATGACGCAATCGAAGATGTTGCGCGCAGCCCTCGGCGACGATGTCATCGATCACTATACCCGTGCAGGCGAATGGGAGCAGGAAGATTTTGACCGACGCGTCACGGACTGGGAAGTGGCGAGGGGGTTCGAGCGGGCGTGAGATAATCGCAATGGTTGTGCGTTGTTGTTGCCTTAGAGGCACTATGCTAGGCTTGCCCTCGATCTTTGAAGGCCGTCATGGGACACATCGACAGCGCTCGGAATGTATCGCTGCTGCCACTTGCCCTCGCGGCACTTGGCCATGCCAAACGACCGCCCGCGAACACGACCTGACAATCATCACCCGCGACCGTGCGATCCTTGCCTATGGTGCCGCAGGTCACGTCAAGACATTGGTTTGTTGAGCCTTTTGGAGCAGAGAGAATGAGCATGATTCAATGCATTTCGCCGGTTAACGGCGAGGTCTATGCCGAGCGCCCCGGCCTGTCGCTGGAGGCAGCGAGGGAGGCGGTAGCCCGCGCCCGCAAGGCGCAAAAGGACTGGGCGCGGCGGCCGCTTGAAGACCGCGTGCAACTGGTGATGAAGGGCGTGGCGCGGCTGAACGAGATGGTCGATGACGTGGTGCCGGAACTGGCCTGGCAGATGGGACGGCCGATCAAGTATGGCGGCGAGTTCCGCGGCTTCAACGAGCGCTCGAACTATGTCGCGGCCATTGCAGCCGACGCGCTGGCGCCGCTGGTGGTCGAGGACAGCGCAACCTTCGAGCGCCGCATCGAGCGCGAGGCCCACGGCGTCGTCTTCGTCATCGCGCCCTGGAACTACCCCTACATGACGGCGATCAACACGATTGCCCCGGCGCTGATGGCTGGCAACGTCATCATTCTGAAGCATGCGGCCCAGACGCTATTGGTCGGCGAACGCATGGTGCAGGCCTTTGTCGAGGCCGGCGTGCCTGCCGATGTGTTCCAGAATGTCTTTCTCGAGCACGATATCGCCGACGCACTGATCTCCGAAGGCAGCTTCAATTTCATCAATTTCACCGGTTCGGTCGCAGGCGGTCGCGCCGTCGAGCGCGCTGCGGCCGGCACCTTTACCGGCCTTGGCCTGGAGCTTGGCGGCAAGGATCCAGGCTACGTGATGGAGGATGCCGATCTCGATGCCGCTGTCGACACGCTGATGGACGGGGCGACGTTCAACTCCGGCCAGTGCTGCTGCGGCATCGAGCGTATCTACGTCAACGAAACCCTCTATGATGCCTTCGTCGAAAAGTCCGTTGCCTGGGTATCGAACTACAAGCTCGGCAATCCGCTCGACCCGGAAACGACGCTCGGGCCGATGGCGCACAAGCGGTTTGCCAAGGTCGTCCGCGAACAGATTGCCGATGCGGTCGGCAAGGGTGCCAAGGCACTTGTGGATCCGAAACTATTTCCGGCCGATGACGGCGGTGCCTATCTCGCGCCACAGATCCTCGTCGATGTCGATCACTCCATGGCGTTCATGCGCGAGGAGACCTTCGGTCCGGCGGTCGGTATCATGAAGGTGAAAAGCGATGCCGAGGCGCTCGAACTGATGAACGACAGCCAATACGGCCTGACGGTCTCGCTCTGGACAAAGGATGCGGATCGGGCCGCCCGGCTCGGCCGCGAGATCGAGACCGGCACCGTGTTCATGAACCGCGCCGACTATCTCGATCCGGCGCTTTGCTGGACCGGCGTCAAGCAAACGGGTCGTGGCGGCTCGCTGTCCGTACTTGGCTTCCACAATCTGACACGTCCCAAATCCTACCATCTGAAGAAGGTGACAGCATGAGCGCGATTACTGCCAACTGGAGCTATCCGACCTCCCTGAAGCTCGGCCGTGGCCGTATTTCGGAGCTGGCCGAGGCCTGCAAGAGCCTCGGAATGAAGAAGCCGCTGTTCATTACCGACCGTGGTCTCGCGACCATGGCGATCACAAAGACGGCTCTCGACATTCTGGAAGAAGCGGGCCTCGGGCGGGCGATGTTTGCCGAAGTCGACCCGAACCCGAACGAGAAGAACCTGGAAGCCGGCGTCAAGGCCTTCAAGGATGGCGGCCATGATGGTGTCGTCGCCTTCGGTGGTGGCTCTGGCCTCGATCTCGGCAAGTGCGTCGCCTTCATGGTGGCGCAGACGCGCCCGGTGTGGGATTTCGAGGATATCGGCGACTGGTGGACGCGCGCCAACGTCGACGGTATCGCGCCCATCGTTGCGGTGCCCACCACAGCGGGCACGGGCTCGGAAGTCGGCCGGGCCAGCGTCATCACCAATTCGGTGACGCATGTCAAAAAGATCATCTTCCACCCGAAGTTCCTGCCCGGCGTCGTCATTTCCGACCCGGAACTGACGGTCGGGATGCCGAAGATCATCACCGTTGGCACCGGCATGGATGCCTTTGCCCATTGCCTCGAGGCTTACTCCTCGCCCTTCTATCATCCGATGTCGGCCGGTATCGCGCTCGAGGGCATGCGGCTGGTGAAGGAGTTCCTGCCGCGCGCAGTCAGGGAAGGGACCGATCTCGAGGCCCGCGCCAACATGATGGCGGCTGCCGCCATGGGTGCGGTCGCCTTCCAGAAGGGGCTTGGCGCCATCCACGCGCTTTCCCACCCCATCGGCGCCGTCTACAATACCCACCATGGCATGACCAACGCGGTCGTCATGCCGGCTGTGCTGCGGTTCAACAGGAAGCCGATCGAGGAGAAGATCGCCCGGGCTGCTGCCTATCTTGGAATTCCCGGCGGGTTCGACGGGTTTTACGACTACGTGCTGCAGCTGCGGGCCGATCTCGGCGTCCCGGATAACCTCACCAAAATGGGGATCGCCAGCGATAGGATCGACGATCTTGCGGCCATGGCGATCGAAGATCCCAGCGCCGGCGGCAATCCTGTTCCGCTGACGCTGGAAAACACCAAGGCGCTGTTTCGCGATTGCTTCTAGCCGTTGGAGCGAGCCCAGACGACGGCCGGGGGAGGCGAAAGGGCTCCCGGTCTCGCAGCTTTATATCGCTGTTCCGACGTGATTATGAGAATGTCCGCATGAAATGAGGGTGGCGACGTTTGTACTTTGTTAACCATAATTCGAAAGGATGGTTAAACGCACCATGACCCCCGGTGCAAGCCGGAGCGATGGTGAAGCTCCCTTTGCCTAGGACATACCATGCCAGTCATCACATTTGCCAATACCAAGGGCGGCGCCGGTAAAACCACTGCGGTTCTGCTGCTTTCGACCGAACTGGCTCGCAGAGGCTATCGCGTCACCATTCTCGATGCCGATCCGCAGCACTGGATTTCGCACTGGAGCGAGATGTCCGGGCCGGTTGCCAACATCTCCGTGATCGACTTCGTCACCGCGACGTCGCTGCCGCTGCATATCCGCGAGAACCAGGCATCGACCGATTATTTCATCATCGACCTGCCGGGCACGCGCACTCCGCTGCTGGCAACGGCTATCGGCCTGTCGGACCATGTGCTGATCCCGATCCAGGGCTGCGCCATGGATGCTCGCGGCGGCGCGCAGGTGCTGGAACTGCTGCAATACCTGGCACAGAGGGGCGGCATCCACATCGATCATTCCGTGGTGCTCACTCGAGTCAATTCGATGGTAACGACCCGTGCCCTGCAGACCGTCAAGACGCTGCTCAACCAACGTCAGGTATCGGTGCTGGAAACGCCGATCGTCGAACGCTCGGCCTTCCGCGATATCTTCGACGTCGGCGGCACGCTGCAGACGCTCGATCCGGCCAGGGTCAGCAACCTCGAAAAGGCGCGTCACAATGCCAGCGAATTCGCGGAGGAGATGTTGGCGAAACTGCCCGTCCGGCTCACATCCTCAGCGCGCATCGCAGCTCACAGGCTGATGTCCCGCGCTGCCTGAAAATCGAGGCCTGAAAACAAAAAAAAGCTGCCGGACGGGTGTCTGGCAGCTTTTTTGTCGTGTCAGGTTTTCTCTACTCGACGAATTCTACGACGGTGCCGGGCTTGACCATCTTTGCCAGTTCTGTCGCGTCCCAGTTCGTCAGACGTACGCAGCCGTGGCTCTGGGACTTGCCGATCTTGGAGGGCTCCGGCGTGCCGTGGATACCGTAAGTCGGCTTCGACAGTGCCATCCAGACGGTGCCGACCGGACCGTTCGGGCCTGGGGGAATGTCCAGCACCTTGTCGTTGGCACCCTGTTTGAAATTGATCTTCGGATTATAGGTGTAGCCCGGATTGAAGGCGACGCGCTCGACCGTCACCGTGCCTGAAGGCGAGGGGGTATCGGTGGAACCGATCGATGCCGGATACGCCGATATCAGTGCGCCGCTGGCGTCATAGGCAAACACCTGCTTGCGGGCCTTGTCGGCAACGATGCGGGCGACTTCGCCGGTCTTCGGAGGGCCGATGCTGACGACCTTGACCGTAGAGCCCGGCACGGTGAAATCCACGCCTGGATTGATTTCTTTCAGATAACCCTCGTCCATATGGAAGCGCTCGGCAAGCATCTCGGTCGTGGAGGTGTAGCCGAGCGATGTCAGGCTTGCCTTCTGGGCATAGTCTTCCGGAATTTCGGCGACGTAAGGTCCGGCTGCGTCTGCCGGCGTGATCGTGTAGTTTACGATCGGCATGCCGCCCGAGTTGCGGAGATCCTCGAGGATCGCGTCGGTGTTGTTCGGGTCGAGTTGCTGGCCCGTCATCTGCTGGTAGGCGTAGATGGCCTTGGTGACGTTGCCCCCGATCCGGCCGTCGATGGCGCCAGGTGAAATGCCCTTACGATCGAGGAACACCTCAAGCGCGGTAATCTCCATCTTCGACTTGTTCTTGAGGGTGATGACGGGCTCTGCCGTCCTCGGTCTCGCCGGGGCGTCATCGGGGTTGATCGAAGCATAGTCGCCATTTCCGCCGCCATTGCCCTGGGCATCCGGAATTCCCTGGTTGTCCAGAGGTAGGCGCTCGATTGAGCCGCTGCCCGGAATGCCGCCGGTGACGGCGCCGGGTTCCCGCTGGCCGTAGAAATTGTCTGGCTGGCCGTTGCCGTAATCGTTGCCATAGCCGCGATTGCTGCTGAGTTCGGTATCGCCGTAACGGTTCGTGTCGCCGCCGCCATATCCATCGCGGCTCGGAGCCTTCGGGTAATAGGTGCTGGCGCGCATTTCGGTTGCGATGACGGTACCGTAGCGGTCGACTAGGACATGGTTGCCACGGCGGTCGCGCGTCATTACGACGTCGCCCTGTTCAGGGATCTGCTCCAGGATGCGTCCATCGGGTGCAACCAACACCGTGTCACTGTTCTGGCCTCCGTAGTATTGCTGCGCGTCTGCGGGCGATAGCGTCGTGACGGAAGCGGCAAGCACGGCGGCCAGCGATAAGCCTGTCTGGAAGAATCGGTTCACGTTAGGTCTGTCCTTGATCGGTCGTCGGTTGCCACACACACTTCAATCTTGACACGAGTGTGGAATATTTCGGCAGCATGCTGAATAAAAGATAAAAATTCGTCACATTGTGGTTATCGACGTAACGCCGCGCTGCGGGATTGGTTGCTGGCTCCTGATTTCGTGATGCAGGCCACGGTCGGTATGGTTAACAGTGTTTTAACGCGCGGTGGCTGGCAGACAGCGCTGGCGCAGGGGAGGTCAAAGCGGATGATCGAATTTTCAGCCAATACTGGGCCCAGGCTGAGCCTGGACGAAGCGTCGGTGATGGATATCGGCGCGTGTGTCGTCGATGGCATCGACCTTGCACCCGGCAAAGCCGTTCCGGACGATGGCGATACGCGGATTTCCCATTCAGTCGAGGGTTTCCTGTTCACCTGCGGTCCGGATCATATCCGCCATCGCGAGCCCATGCAGGGCGCCCATTCCGGCCGGACCTATCCGTTGCACGGGTCTTTTTCGGCGACTCCTGCCCGGGTGCTCTGGACGCGCTTCGACAATGGCAATGCGGAATGCCGAGCCGATGTCGACGTGATGACGGCCGAAGGAGGCACGGCGCGGCTTGAGCGCTTGTGGAAGATCGACGGGGCGACGGGCGAGGTTTTCCTCGATGACCGGGTGATCAACACCGGCAGCGAGCCGATGCCTGTGTTCCTCATGTATCACATGAACATCGGTGGAAAATGGTTCGACGACGCGGTGCGCCTGACCGGGCAAATGCTGGAAGGCGGTGGTTTTCCCTGGACTTTCGGAGAGGAACTCGGCGGCATATTCTGCGTGCCAGCGCCGGCAACGGAGGGCGCGTTTTCCGAGGTGTCTCTCGGGCCGATTGCGGCGATTGGCGGCAAGACGCTGCGGGTGCGGATTGCAGCCGGAACACTGCCGTTTCTGCAGGTCTGGCGCAACCAGAAGGCACCCGCCGATGTGCTCGGGATCGAACCGGTGTCGCACCGATGGGTACCACGCGCAGAGCTCGAAGAGGCCGGCGAGTTCAATATTCTGCAACCGGGCGAGGGGCGGAATTTCGGCCTAAGCTTTGCTTTTGTCGAGGCCGGCTGAGCGGTTGACGCTCGCGGCCTCGCGTCGTAGATCAGCGTTACCGTTTCAGAGAAAGCCCGATCCAAAAGACCGGTCTCAAGGAGGAATGTGCCATGGATATCCGCAAGATCGACGACGAATACTCGGTCACAGGTCAGATCTCCGTCGACGATCTCGACGAGATCAAGGCGATGGGCTTTGAGTCGATCGTCTGCCATCGTCCAGACCATGAAGGCCCGGATCAGCCGTTGTTCGACGATATCGCGACGCGCGCCGAGGAACTTGGCTTCATCGTCGCGCATGTGCCGGTCGGCCCGATGGGCGTCACCGAGGAGGCGGTCAGCAGCATGATGGATGCGCTGGACGAGTTTCCGCGGCCGATGCTCGGCTACTGCCGCTCCGGCGCGCGCTCGACGGCGATCTACGAAAAGACCAAACATATGCGCATGTAATCCGCACCCTGCGGACATGCCTGCCGGTGCCGCGCCCTGCGGCATCGTGACCATAGAATTCGACTACCATCAGGAGAACCACATGAGCATCAAGCGCATCGACCCCGGCGCCCGCATGAGCGGCGCAGTCGTCCACGGCAACACCGTCTATCTCGCTGGCCAGGTCGGCGAAGGCGAAACTGTTACCGAACAGTGCAAATACGCGCTGGCCGAAGTCGACCGCCTGCTGGCGGCTGCCGGCACCGACAAGTCCAAGATCCTGCAGACGCTGATCTATCTCTCGGACATGTCCTATTTCGCCGAGATGAACGCTGCCTGGGAAGCCTGGGTCGACCCGGCCAACACGCCGGCCCGCGCCACGAGCGAAGCAAAGCTTGCCGCGCCGAAATACAAGGTTGAGTTCACGGTCACAGCCGCAATCGGCTGATCTTCGTCCTGTACAAAGAAAGCCGGCGGGTGCCTTATCCTCGCCGGCTTTTTTGCGGATAGGCCAATGTAACGGAACCGTGAGGGCAGCGGTGCCTCCGGCTTTACGGTTTCTTAATATCCTTAACGCTAAGTTAATCTGATTATAAGGTTGCCGTCTTCAACCGCATCCGTGCCTGTTAAAAAGTTGGACGATGTCTCTTATCCACGCCCTTACGCTTCGCAGCGACCGCCTGATAAGGCTTAGTCTTGGCGCCCCCCGCGGCAAGGATTCCAAAAAGGGCAATGTCCGCAAGTCGCGGCAGAGCAAGTCTCGGCTCGGCATCCTGGCGGGTACTCTCTGCGTCGTCTACTGCGTGGTGTTCGGAAAGCTGATTTTCCTCGGCATGCAGCCGCAGGCGGACACGACGAACATTCCGGCAGGTCCGGCCATGGCCTCGCGTCCCGATATCGAGGATCGCAACGGCGCGCTGCTGGCAACCGACATCCGGACATTCTCGATGTATGCCGAGCCGATCAAGATGGTCGATGTCGACGACACCATCGAAAAGCTGACGAAAATCTTTCCCAATCTCGACAGGAAATCGACCTACCGCAAGCTGTCCGACAAGCGGTCGCATTTCGTCTGGCTGGAGCGTCAGCTGACACCGAAGCAGCAGGGCGAGATCCTCGCCCTCGGACTTCCCGCCATCGGCTTCCGCCCGGAAGTCCGCCGCTTCTATCCCGGCGGCAGCACCGCTGCGCATGTGCTCGGCTATGTCGATATCGACAATCATGGCGTTGCCGGCATGGAGAAATATCTCGATAACCAGGGCCTTTCCGACCTGACGTCGGCGGGTCTTGCGAGCAGCGAACCGCTTGAACCGGTGAAGCTGTCGATCGATATCCGCGCCCAGAACATAGTTCATGATGTCGTCGTGGATGCATTGACGAAGTACCAGAGCAAATCGGCCGGCGCGGTCATTCTCGACATCAAGACGGGCGAAGTGCTGGCTATGGCGTCGGCACCGGACTTCGACCCAAACGCACCGAATGCCAATGGCGCCGATGGTTGGCTCAATCGGATGACGAACGGTACCAACGAAATGGGGTCGACCTTCAAGACCTTCTCGATGGCCATGGCGATGGACACTGGCAGCGTCAAGCTGACCGATACATTCGATGCCTCCCAGTCTCTGCATGTCGCCGGCTTCACGATCCACGACGACCGCGACGTGCCCCGTCGCTGGCTGACGGTTCCCGAGATCTTTCGGTATTCTTCGAATATCGGCACTGCACGCATGATCGAAATTGTCGGAATGGACGCACAGAGGGCGTATCTTGCACGACTAGGACTGTTGTCGAAGATGCAGACCGAGCTTCCTGAAGTGAAGATGCCGAGCCAGCCGAAAGTCTGGAAGAAGATCAACTCCATTACCGTCGCGTTCGGTCATGGCGTGGCTACGACGCCGCTACAGACGGCCGTTGCCGGCGCTGCCTTGATGGATGGCGGTTGGCTAATCGAGCCGACTTTCCTGCCGCGCACACAGGCGGAGGCGGACGCCGTTGCCAAGGTTGTCGTGAAGCCCAGCACCAGCGACACGCTGCGGGCGCTTTTCAAGCTCAACGGCGAGCAGGGTTCCGGCAAGAGCGCCGACGTGCCGGGCTACCATGTCGGCGGAAAGACAGGTACCGCTAACAAGGTCATCAACGGCAAGTACTCGCATGTGCTCAGCTTTAACGACTTTCTGGGGGCATTCCCGATCGACAATCCGCGATACGTGGTTTTCAGCTTCTGCGACGAGCCGCGCACGGGTGAAAAGGGGCTGACCTTCGCCACCAACAATGCCGCGCCGATGGTTCGCGATATTATCACCAGAGCGGCACCGCTTTTGGGTGTGCAACCGAATTTTGGCAGCGCCGTACTGGCATCCTACTGATCTAACTTGTTCCAAAGAGGCGGCCCGGCGGCAGGCCGCCCCCTGCTACTTCAGGCCGGCAATCTCGTTGAGCGTCCGCGTTGGCGTGATTGCCTGCGGGTCGAGTACGATCTCGATGATCGCGGGCTTGCCGCTTGCCCGTGCGCGCTCGATGGCGGGTGCAAACTCTGCCGTCGTCTTCACCGTCTCGCCATGGCCACCATAGGCGCGGGCGAAGGCCGCGAAGTCGGGATTGGTGAGCTTCGTGCCGCTGACACGGCCGGGATAGTCGCGTTCCTGGTGCATGCGGATCGTGCCGTACATGCCGTTGTTGATCACCAGCGTGATGATCGGCAGGCCGTGTTGCACCGCCGTCGCAAATTCCTGTCCGTGCATCATGAAGCAGCCGTCGCCTGCAAAGCAGATGACTTCACGCTCCGGATACAATGCCTTCGCAGCCACCGCCGCCGGAAGGCCGTAGCCCATCGAACCGGATGCCGGGGCTGCCTGGGTGTTGAACTGGCGGAAGCGATGGAAGCGATGCAGCCAGGTCGCATAGTTGCCGGCACCATTGGTGAAAATGGTATCGGCTGCCGTGTTCGCCTCGATCCAGTCCATGATCCGGCCCATGTGGACATCGCCTGGGCTGGTTTCAGGGGTTTTGGACCATGTGCGGTAGGCGGCATGCATCCGGGCGGTGCGCTCTGCCCAGACGGGCGTTGCCGGCGCGGGAAGATCCGCCAGAGCGGAGACGAAATCGGCAGGGCTGGCGCAGATGGCAAGATCCGGCCGGTAAACGCGCCCGAGTTCCGACGGATCGGGATGGATGTGGACCAGCGTCTGCGCCGGGTAGGGGATATCCATCAGCGTATAGCCGGAGGACGGCATTTCGGAGAAACGACCGCCTACCAGGATGAGAAGGTCGGCCTCCCTGATCTCCTTGCCGAGCGCCGGGTTGATGCCGATGCCGACATCGCCTGCATAGCAGGGATGAAGATTGTCGAACAGCATCTGCCGGCGGAACGAGCAGCCGACCGGTAGCTGGAAGCGTTCGGCGAACGTGCGGAGCGATGCCACCGCTTCGTCGTTCCAGCGCGTGCCGCCGACGATGACCATCGGCCGCTCGGCCGCCATCAGCCGGCGCTGGAGATCGTCGATCTGGCTTTTACCGGGATGGCTCGCCACCGGCATGTAGGGCTTTGCCTCGGGCGCCTCGACGAGGTCGCGCAGCATGTCTTCCGGCAGGCTCAACACGACGGGGCCAGGGCGTCCGGATGTGGCGATGGCAAAGGCGCGGGTGACGAATTCTGGAATGCGGGCGGCATCGTCGATCTCGCCGACCCACTTGGCGAACTCGGTGAAGGCGCGGCGATATTCGACTTCCTGAAATGCCTCGCGTTCGCGGGCATCGCGCTGCACCTGGCCGATGAAGAGGATCATCGGGATGGAATCCTGGCGGGCGATATGGAGGCCGGCAGAAGCATTCGTAGCGCCCGGGCCGCGTGTCACCATGCAGATGCCGGGTTCGCCGGTCAGCCGGCCCCAGGCATCGGCCATCATTGAAGCACCGCCTTCCTGGCGGCAGACGAGAACGTCGATGTCGCTGTCATGCAGCGCGTCGAGCACGGCCAGGAAGCTTTCGCCGGGAACGCAGGAGATGCGCTTGACGCCATTGGCTTTCAAAGCCTCGACGATGAGCTGGCCGCCTGTGCGTTTCATGATCTTGCCTTTCCTTCGAGCGCAGCGAGTTCCGCCAGCACCTCGTCCTGATGTTCGCCGAGCCTCGGGCTCGGCCGTTCGTAGCGTAGGGGTGTTTCCGAGAGAATGACCGGGGTGCGAACGCCGGGAATGGCGTTGCCGGCTGCGTCGTCGAGATCGATGCGCAGGCCACGCGCCACCACCTGGGGGTCGGCAAACATTTCCTCGATGGTATTGATGGGACCAGCCGGCACGCCATTCTGCTCACAGCGCTGCAGCAGGGCGGCCTTGGTCCATTTCAGCGTCTCGGTCGAGACGAGCTGACGAACTTCCATGCGGTTGGCGACGCGGGCCTTGTTGGTGGCGAAGCGCTCGTTGCCGGCTATAGCCTCGATACCGAGCAGGCCGCAAAGACGGCGGAACTGGCCATCGTTGCCAATGGCGAGGATCAGGAAGCCATCGGCGACGGGCACCACCTCATAGGGAGAGATGTTGGGATGAGCATTGCCCAGCCGCTCCGGCGCCTTGCCTGATATCAGGTAGTTCATGTTCTGGTTCGCCAGCACGGCCGCCTGGACGTCGAGCAGCGCCATGTCGACCAGTTGCCCTTCACCGGATTTGAGGGCATGGATCAGGGCCGCCTCGATTGCCGAGACAGCGTAGATCCCAGTGAAAATGTCGGCGATGGCGACGCCGGCCTTCATCGGCTGGCCGTCTGTCTCGCCGGTGATCGACATGAAGCCGGACATGCCCTGGACGATGTAGTCGTAGCCGGCGAGATTGGCATAGGGACCGGTCTGGCCAAAGCCGGTGATTGAGCAATAGACCAATTTCGGATTGAGCTTGTGCAGGCTCTCGTAGTCTAGGCCGTATTTGACGAGGCCGCCGAGCTTGAAATTCTCGATCAGCACGTCTGCCGTCATGGCCAGCCGGCGAACCAGATCTTGGCCCTCGTCCGTGCGCAGATCGGCGACGATGGAACGCTTGCCGCGATTGGCCGAGTGGTAATAGGCGGCGGAGAGATTTGCGCCCTCCGCATCCTCGACAAACGGAGGTCCCCATTGGCGCGTGTCGTCGCCGCCATCCGGGTTTTCTACCTTGATGACATCGGCACCGAGATCGGCCAGCATCTGGCCTGCCCAAGGTCCAGCCAGCACGCGCGCGAGTTCGATGACGCGGATGCCTGCGAGCGGTGGCTTTTTTATCGGTCGGTTGGTCATGTTTTGCAGATCTTCGATCAGGGTGCGCGGAGCGATTGAGATGTATCGGATACCGGCTTGGATGCAAGCCGCCGCTCGCGCCACAGGATGTAGAGACCGGAGCAGATGATGATGAGAATGCCGACCCATTTCAGCATGTTCGGGAAATTGTCGAACACCAGCCAGCCGAAGATCGTCGCCGAAATGATCTCGAAATACTGCAGCGGTGCGAGCGTCGATGCCCGGACGGCGCGATATGCATAAAGTGTCAGCATCCCGCAGACGGCTGCCGTCACGCCGACGCCGAGGAGATGGAGTGCGGCCGTGGCGTCCGGCATGACAGGCGACAGGATGGCATTACCGGTGAGGCTGCCGATTGCCAGCAGGATCACTGAGAACAGCAGTCCCCAGAGGCCGGTGTTCAGCTGCATCGACGATGCCGGTTCGCTATGGGCCAGAACGCGCGTCAAAAGCACGAAGATCGAGCCGCAGAGCGCGGTAACAACGGGGAGCAATGCAACGAAGCCGAGCTGCTGGAAGCTGGGCTGGATGATCAGCAAGGCGCCGCAAAAGCCGACGACGCAGGCCGCGTAACGCCGCCACCCCACCGTTTCCTTGAGGAAGACGCTGCTGAGTACCGTGAGGATGATCGGCTGGACGAAGAAGATGGCGATGGCATCGGCAACCTCCATCACTTGCAACGTCGTCACGAAGGTGATCATCGACAACACCAGCAGGCCGCCACGCAGGGCGTGAATTCTTCTCTGCCGCCAAGTGCCAGGCACCCAACTGCGTTTCCAGACGATCATCGGCAGCGCGAACAGGCATTGAAAAAGAAAGCGTGCCGCCGTGACCTCGACCGGCGGGATAGTGACAGCCGCCAGTTTGGAAAAGATGTCGACGATCGGCGACAGCATGACCGACACGAACATCAGGGTCAGGCCCATCGTCATTTCCGACGAATGGCGCCGGCTGAGCGTATGGCTGGGGCTTTGCATCTGCATTCCTCCGGCGTCAGGGCTTTGGCAAGACGCGTTCGCACCACGCGGCAAAGTTCGCCGTAGCCCTGTTGGCATCGACCTCATGCAGGGTCTCGTGCCGCATTTCGCTATAGATTTCCGTTGTGATATTCGAAAAGCCGAATCCTTTCAAACGGTTTGCCAGCCAGGTTACGGCTTCACCGTAATCCGTCGCCGGATCCTGCGCGCCCGCCACCAGATGGATTGGGAGGGTGGGACGTAGCCGGGCGAGGTGGCGTCGTTTCGGTGCGGCAAAACTCATGGCGAGCAGGTCGCGCCAGAGCGATACACAGGCATCGAAGCCGGAGAGCGGGTCGGCGATATATGCATCGACCTCGGCCGGATCGGTCGACAACCAGTCGAACAGCGTCCGGTGATCGGGGATGGACTGCCCCCAGGCGCCGAAGGTCAGTCGCGGTAGCAGGGCGCTCGGGACATCCGAGCCTTTGAGCATGCGCTCGATGCCGAGGATCAACTGTCCAGCCCGCCCGGCGAGGCCGGGATGAAAGTTGGAGTTCCACACTGCGACGGCATCGAAGTCTGCGGGATGGGCGATGGCGGCGGAAAGGCTGATCAGTCCGCCCATGGAATGACCGAAGAGGACGACAGGCAGGCCGGGGTGGGCCGCTGACGCAAGCGATCTCATGGCCATGACGTCCGCGATGACGCACGCTACGCCATCGCGGCGGGCGAACTGGCCAAGCGGCGCATCCGGCGCCTTGGTGCGGCCATGGCCACGGTGGTCGTGCGCGTAGACGTGATAACCGTTGTCCGCCATCGCCTCGGCAAAGCGACCGTAGCGGCCGGAATGCTCGGCAAGCCCGTGCAGCACGAGAAGGATGCCGCGCGGCGTGCCCGATGCGGGCTGATGACGGTAGGCAAGTGTCGCGCCCGTCAAGCTCTGGTGCCGTCTTATCTCTTGGAACATGGGATCTCCTCGCATCGCCGCACCTGAAAGCAATGGCTGGAACTTTGCAATGCAACTTCGGGGAGGCGCACAGGATAATGATGACGTGGCGGTGTGGAATTTACAGCTTGCGAGGGCCGGTGCGATCTGCTTACTTGTTCTCTCATTGTTCCTGGGGGGTGGTCGTCATGCGGGTTGTTTCATTGAGGCTTCTGGCGGCCTTCGCCTTGCTGCCGGTTTTGCTGGGTAGCCTCTCCCTTCCGGCAGAAGCACGCGATGGACAGACCAGGTTTATCCTCGCGGCCAGCTGGGAGCCGGCATTCTGCGCTACCAATGCCGAGAAAGCCGAGTGCCGGGGTGAGAAAGCCAACGGCTTCGATGCCACCCACCTGTCGCTGCACGGGCTCTGGCCGATGCGGCAGAACTATTGCGGTGTGCCGGATGCGCTGCAACAGGCCGACCGGAGCCATGGCTGGGACAGCTTGCCTGCCGTCGAACTGTCGGCGGCGACCAAGGCCGCTCTCGACAAGGCAATGCCGGGCACGCAGTCTGGCCTCGAGCGCCATGAGTGGCTGAAGCATGGAACCTGCACGAAACTCTCAGCAGACGCATATTTCGGCACTGCCGTATCTTTGATCGATGAATTGAACGCATCTGCCGTGGGCGCGCTGTTTGCGGCGAACGTCGGCAAGACGCTGGATGCCGAACGCATCAAGGCCGCGTTCGACAAAAGTTTTGGCGAGGGTGCCAGTGACCGCGTCAAGATGAGCTGCCGCGGCAACGGCAGCGCCCGGGTGATTTCCGAGCTCACCATCGGCTTGTCGCAGGATGCGGTATCGCCCGGCGAGAGTGGTCCGAGGCTGGGCAAGCTGATCCAGGGCGCCGGCAGTACCGCATTCGGCTGCAACGAAGGTCTGGTACAGGCCGTCGGCCGCTAGGATTTCTGACTGCGCGGCGGCGTTGTCCGATGGGTATCGTCAGCGGCGGGTCACGCTTGGACGTCGGCGGTTTGGCTGATTGCGTCACCCCGATGGTCGACAAATGCGGCGCAAGGCCGGTTTCGGCGTTGCCGCGCGGCGTGGTTTCCCTTACATAGCGGCTCAAACCCAGATCTCTTGCGCCTAGGAGAAGCCCAGCAATGGCACGTCAATTCATCTATCACATGTCGGGACTCAACAAGTCTTACGGCGCCAAGAAAATCCTCGAGAACGTCAACCTGTCGTTCTACCCCGATGCCAAGATCGGTATCCTCGGCCCGAACGGCGCCGGTAAGTCGACGGTGCTGAAGATCATTGCCGGCCTGGACAAGGAATTCACCGGGGAAGCATGGCTCGCCGAAGGCGCGACCCTTGGCTACCTCGAGCAGGAACCGCATCTCGACGAGACCAAGACGGTGCGCGAGAACGTCATGGAAGGCGTTGCCAAGAAGACGGCCGTGCTTGAGCGCTACAACGAACTGATGATGAACTACTCCGACGAGACGGCCGAAGAAGGCTCGAAGCTGCAGGACATCATCGACAGCCAGAACCTCTGGGACCTCGAAAGCCAGGTCGAAATGGCGATGGATGCGCTCCGTTGCCCGCCGCCGGAATCGGAAGTCACCAGCCTGTCGGGCGGTGAGCGCCGTCGCGTTGCGCTCTGCCGATTGCTACTGTCGCAGCCGGACCTGCTGCTGCTCGACGAACCGACCAACCATCTCGATGCCGAGACCATCGCCTGGCTCGAAAAGCACCTGCGCGCCTATCCCGGCGCTGTGATGATGATCACCCACGATCGCTACTTCCTCGACAACGTCACCGGCTGGATCCTCGAGCTCGACCGTGGCCGCGGCATTCCGTACGAAGGCAACTACTCGGCCTACCTGCTTGCCAAAGCCAAGCGCATGCAGCAGGAAAACCGCGAAGAGGCAGGACGCCAGAAGGCGATCTCGCGCGAACAGGAATGGATCGCCTCCAGCCCGAAGGCCCGCCAGGCAAAATCCAAGGCCCGTATCAAGTCCTACGAACAGCTGGTCGATGCCGCCGAGAAGCAGCGTCCCGGCGACGCGCAGATCATCATCCCGGTCAGCGAGCGTCTCGGCCAAGTTGTCATCGAGATGGAGAATATCTCCAAGGGGTTTGGCGACGAACTTTTGATCAAGGATCTCTCGATCAAGCTGCCGCCCGGCGGCATCGTCGGCATCATCGGCCCGAACGGCGCCGGCAAGACGACGCTGTTCAAGATGATCACCGGCCAGGAAAAGCCCGATGCCGGCAGCATCCGCATCGGCGACACCGTGCAACTCGGCTATGTCGACCAGAGCCGCGATGCGTTGGATGGCTCGAAGACCGTCTGGGAAGAAATCTCGGGCGGCGCCGAAATCATCAAGCTTGGCAAGTTCGACATGAACTCAAGAGCTTATTGTGGTGCGTTCAACTTTAAGGGCGGTGACCAGCAGCAGAAGGTCGGTAACCTCTCCGGCGGCCAGCGCAACCGGGTGCATCTTGCTAAGATGCTGAAGGCTGGCGGCAACGTGCTGCTCCTCGACGAACCGACCAACGACCTCGATACCGAAACGCTCGGTGCGCTGGAAAGCGCGCTGGAATCCTTCGCCGGCTGCGCCATCATCATCAGCCATGATCGCATGTTCCTCGACCGGCTGGCGACCCACATCCTCGCCTTCGAGGGTGACAGCCATGTCGAATGGTTCGAAGGCAACTTCGAGGACTACGAGCAGGACAAGATCCGCCGCCTCGGTGCCGATGCGTTGAACCCGAGCAGCCAGGCCTACAAGCGCCTGACGCGCTGATCGCTAGGGGCGAGCACTTTACCAATCCGAGATCCCCCGCAGCTGCGGGGGTTTTCATTTGCGACCTGAAATGCCGGGTCGCTGGCTCTGTATCAGACAGTAGCGACCTTCCATTTCCCACTTGCGCCATGGCCCCCAATTACATAAAGATATGTTTATGTCTTGATTGGGTGCGTGTATGGTGGATCTTGTTAAATTTGGTCTCGAAGGGCTGGTCGATGTCCTGAAGGCGGCCGGCGAGCCGACGCGGCTCCGGCTGCTGGCGCTGCTGGCCGCCGGCGATTTGACGGTCACCGACCTCACCGAAATCCTCGGCCAATCCCAACCGCGTATTTCCCGCCATCTGAAGCTTCTGGGCGAGGCGGGCCTGATCGATCGCTACCAGGAAGGCGCCTGGGCCTATTTCCGCCTCAAGCAGGATGGTGCTGCGGTGCATCTCGCCCGCACGCTGCTGCGTCACGCCGACGACAGCGACCCTGTCCTGCTGCGCGACAGCGAACGTCTCGGTTCGGTGAAGCATGTCCGCGCTGAACGCGCTCAAGCCTATTTCAGCCACAACGCTGCCGAATGGGATGAGCTGCGCCGCCTGCATGTGGCCGACGAGGATGTTGACGCTGCTCTTAAACAACTGATCGGCACCCGGCCGATCGACACGTTTCTCGATCTCGGCACGGGAACGGGGCGGATGCTGCAGCTGCTGTCTGGCGTCTACCGCCGCGCCATCGGCGTCGATGCCAGCCGCGACATGCTGGCGGTCGCGCGCGCCAATCTCGACAAGGCGAATATCACCACCGCCTCGGTGCGGCACGGGGATATCTTCAACCTGCCGCTCGAGGCGCAGGATTTTGACCTGATCACCATTCACCAGGTACTGCATTTTCTCTACCAGCCGGAACTGGCGATCGGCGAGGCTGCGCGCATGCTGCGGCCGGGCGGCCGGCTGGTGATCGTCGATCTCGCCCCCCACGCGCTGGAATACCTGCGCGACGACCACGCCCATCTTCGCCTCGGCTTCAGCCACGCGACGATGGAGGAGTGGTTGAAGAAGGCCGGGCTGGAGCTGGAGGAGGTCAGGGACCTTCATTCCGGAAAGCAAAGTGGCGAGGATCTGACAGTGACGATCTGGGTAGCGCGCGATCCGCGGCTGCTGATCGCCAGCAGTGAAAGCCGTCAACCAACCTTAAGCGCAGAAAAGAGGGCCTGACATGACTTCGACACCAGATACGGGGCGCAGCGACCTCAGCATCTCCTTCGAGTTCTTTCCGCCGAAGACGCCCGATATGGAAGGCCAGCTTTGGGCCGCCATCACTGAGCTGACGGAATGGCAGCCCGAATTTGTCTCCGTCACCTACGGGGCCGGCGGCTCGACCAAGGCACCGACCCTGAATACCGTGCGCAGGATGATTGCCGAGACACCGCTGCCGACCGCGTCGCACCTGACCTGCGTCAGCGCCACGCGCGAAGACACGCACCGGGTCGTCGATGAGCTTCGGGCGGCCGGCGTCAGGCACTTCGTTGCCCTTCGCGGCGATCCACCGGGCGGAATGGGCACCGCTTACCAGCCACATCCCGGCGGCTACGAGAATGCCGCAGCGCTGGTGGCGGGCTTGCGGGATATCGGCGATTTCGAGATCTCGGTGTCTGCCTATCCGGAGAAGCACCCTGAGAGCCGCGACACGGCTGCCGATATCGACATGCTGAAGCGCAAGGCCGACAACGGCGCCGACCGTGCGCTGACCCAGTTCTTTTTCGACAACGACGTCTTCGAGACCTACATGGAGAGGGTACGGGCGGCCGGTATCGCCATTCCCGTGCTGCCGGGCATCATGCCGATCCAGAACCTGACACAGCTGAAGCGCTTCGCCGGCATGTGCGGCACCAGTATCCCGTCCTATCTGGACGACCGCTTTGCCGGGCTCGACGACAAGCCGGAAGAGCGGGCCAAGGTTGCGGCCGATGTCGCTTCAGAGCAGATCGAGGATCTCGTGCGCCGGGGCCACCGTGAATTTCATCTCTACACGATGAACCGCGCTCCCCTGGTCGGCGCTGTGCTCGACCGGCTGGGTTTCAAGCGCACCAAAATTGTAGAGGCGGCCGGCGCTGCTGCTTGAACGACGAAAAAAGCGCCGGCCTTTTCAGGACCGGCGCTCAATTCAAACCCGTATGTTAAGCTAAGAGAAGCCTGCATTTCCGGTCGCGGATCGCCGCGAACGGCGTCTCAGATGAATAGCATCGTCACGACGAACATAAATGCTGCACTGATCAGAAGGACGTTGATGGATTGCGTCAGTCCCATGGTCTGCCTCCTCCGTTAACCCTTAAAGCCTATGTCACAAATATGTCGCCTGAAAGCGATTTCCATACTGCACCGCAGCGCGCTGTGCGAGATTCGCCAATGTTTTGTCGTTAACCGTTGATTCTAAACGTCAAAATAATCGTGTATTCTTTACGAATGCTAACGTCAGATTAACGCCATCCCTTGGCTCAGGTCTTTGGCGTCGAGGGTGCCCTCCGCGAAAAAAGCCGTCCGTCGAGGATGACAAGTCCGAGACCAATCAGCAGCATGCCGGCGATCTGTGTTGCGCCCAGCCGTTCGCCCAGAAAGACGAAGCCCAGGAGGATGGCGCTCGGTGGAACCAGCAAGGTGACCAACGACGTGTTGGTGGCGCCGGCAAGCGTCATGATGCGGAAATAGAGGATATAGGCGAAGGCGGTCGACAGCAGGGCGAGCGCGACAATAGCAGCAATCGTCTGCAACGGCGGCATGGCGAGCGTCCAGGGTTGATCGACCAGCAGCGAAACCGGCAGCATGATCAGCGACGAGCCGGTCAGCTGGCCGGCGGCGGTCACAGGCGCGGGGATGCCTTTGAAGCGCTTGGAATAGACGCCGGCAAGGCCATAGGACATGGCAGCGACGATGGGCAACAGCAGCGCCCAGAGCGGCGCACCTGCGGCATCCAGCGCTCCCGGCCCCACCAGCACCACGGTGCCTATCAGCCCGACGAAGCAGCCGATGATCTTCGCACGACCGGGTCTCTCGTCCTGCGTCGCGTAGTGGGCGACGATGACCGTCCAGATCGGCGTCGTGGCGTTCAGCACCGAGGCAAGGCCGGCGCCAATCTCGGTCTCGCCGAGAAAGATCATGGCGTGGGGGATGGCGTTGTTGATGAGCCCGAGCAGCAAGAATTGCCGCCAGTGGCTGCGCAGCAGGCCGTAGATACCGTATCGGCCACCGATATAGAGATGCAGAGCCACGGCAGCCAGGATCAGCCGCAGGAAGACCAGCGTGAACGGCGGTACATCGTGCACAGCGATACGCGCAAAGAAGAAAGACCCGCCCCAGATCAGGCTGAGGAGCACAAGCAGCCCCCAGGTCAGCGCATTCATGCGATTGTCAGCTTCCATCCCGGCTCCCCCAGTCCAAAGCAACACAATCGCAGCTCCCACCCCCGCATCCACCCGATTCCCGCTTTCCGTGCAAGGGCTGTTGTCGGAGTGGAGTTGAAGGGGCGGTGAGGGGGTACAAAACGATCCCCCACCTTATTGGGAACCTCAGGATTGTCGTGAATTTGCACTCAGCTCCCGCTGCACGCGCTCTTCACATAGACTGGATACTGCGACGGCATCAGAGGTGTCCACGACCGGGATGGCATGGCTGCGAGCGGCGAGGTGCATTTCCGAATTGTCGCGCAGGGATCGGTCTATGAATTTGTCGATGATGGCGCGTCTAGCTTGATCGCGTTGGGTATATTCGGCCTCGGATCGCATTCTTTCCCTAAGGACGTCGTTGTCAGCATACAGGAAGACAGGAGATATCTCGTTAGAGACAATCGGAGCTATAAACTCGGGGCGAAGCGCAGAGCCTTCAATTATAAAAGGCGCTCGACCATGGACCCTGGCGTCAATCTGCTGCCGTATGGCCGGCCACATGTTTTCGTGATGAACCCTTAGAAACCAATAGATGGTCTCATCGGAAAGCCGTGAATAGTATTCAGCGACAGGCGGCCGTACCTCCGGCCAAGGTCGCCCGGGATGACGGGCGAGGCTGTCCGTTGAAATCGTGTCACATCCAAGCAGGCGAGCCAGGCGTGTCGCGAATGTCGTCTTGCCTACGTTGGAACTGCCGGAAATCAAAATGCCCATGCGTTCCTGTTTCAACAGTTAAAATCGAAGCGGTGAGCTTTGTGCCGGATCTTTTCGATGCCGTGCAGTCGCCGGTCCGGGACGAAGTCGGACTATCAACCCTCTGACGGCGCCAAGGCGAAGGCTGCTGAAACTTGATATGTGGGCACTCGCGCATTGATGCGACAGTCATTCCCAAGGGCGACCTTCAGAGCCGCCCCCGTATTCCTCAGCAGTCTGCGTCCTCAGAGCGCGTTCAGCAGCGCTTCCGTGGCCCAGCCGTCTGCAGGGAGGCCCAAGCGGAACTGTTCTTTCTGGATGGCGATACGGGTGCCGGAGCCAAGGATGCCGTCGATCTCGCCGACGTCGTAGCCGTGCGCCTTGAGCTTGGTCTGAAGCGCGCGCATGTCGGTGTCGCTCAGGCCCTTCTCGGGCGTGCCCTTGTTATAGGTCGGGGCGCCTGCGAAGCGGGTCGCGAGATAGGCGGCCGACGTCGTGTAGATGAACGACTGGTTCCATGCGAGATAGACGTTGAAATTGGGGTAGGTGAGGAAGGCCGGGCCGAAGCGGCCCTGCGGCAAGATCAGCGCAGAGACCAGATTGCCGAAGGAGGTGTTGCCGTCGCGTGGCTTGACACCGAGGGCGAACCAGTCGGCGGCGGTCATTGTGCCACCGATGCCGGATTTTTCGTATGGAAGCGTTGCCGGAAGCGTCACTTCCTGGAGCCAGGGCTGGCCGCGCTGAAAGCCCAGCGACTGCAGGAAATTGGCAGTCGTCAGGATGACGTCCGGGGCGCTCTCGCGCAATTTTACCAGGCCATCGCCATCGCCATCCTCGCCGTAAGCGATGATGGTCTTCGGCAGCAGCTGCGTCTGGCCGATCTCGCCGGCCCAGGCGCCCTGGGTCGTTGCCGGTTCGACATCGTTGCGCTGGACGAGTTCACTGAGCGCGATCAGCTGTTCGCGGAAGCGGTCCGGACGGCGGCAGTCATGGGCGAGCGTGACGAGAGCGTTGCGGGTATTGAAATCGCCCTGCACGGCGCCAAAGTCGGTTTCCATGGCCCAGAAGGCCGTGATGACGCCGGCCGGCACGCCATGTTCTTTTTCGGCGCGCGCGAAGACGTCGACGTACTGCGTCATCTTCTTGCGGCCGATGTCGAGGCGCGCCTGGCTGACGGTGCGCTGCGAGAATTCGAGGAAGGTCTGCTTGAACACGCCCTGGGCGCGGTCGCGGGCTAGGACCTTGGGGTCGATCTGGGCGCCGGCGACCGTCTTTTCAGCGGCTTCCGGCGTTACGCCTGCCTTGATCGCATCGGCCTTGACGCCTTCGAGAAATGTGGAAAGGTCACCGCCGCAGGCGGCTGCCGGTGTCGGGTTCTGCGGGGCCGGGGCGCTCGTCTGGGCCGCGGCAGCACCTGCCATTGTTGATGCGAAGATCATCGCGAGTGCAGTGCGTCGAGCGTTGAAGCGGTCCATGGGCGGTCCTCGTTGCTTACGGATGAGGTCGCTTTCACAGAACATGCGCTGCGATGCAAGTACGAAATGGCCCCGACTTCAAGAATTCTTGAGCTTGGTCACCGCCTCGACCCAGTTCCGCCAGTTCTTTTCGTTGCCGGCAAAGACGTTGATGTCCGTCGGCCCCTTGATGCCCGGGATCACACCGGTCGAAGTATATTGCCAGAAGGCCCAGCGGCGATCCGCATAGGTGACGCCTGGATGCTTGGCGACCGAGCGGACCCAGAAGTGGTATTCCTTGAAGTAGCCGACGAGGTTGTCGCGGTGAAAATCGACAGACGTGTAGATGATCGGCCGCATGTGATAATAGGCCTCGAGACGGTCCATGAAGCGCTGCAGTTGCGCCCGCACGGTAACGGCATCGGGGCGCAGGCGACAGGTTTTGGATTCCGCGTTCCATTCGACATCGAGCACCGGCGGCAGCACCATGGCCGATTTCGGCACGTTGCGGATGAACCAGTCAGCCTGCTCGTCGGCGGAAGAGCAGAAATAGTAGAAATGGTATGGGGCGCTCGGAATGCCGGCAGCGCGGGCCTCGCTCGAATATTCCTGGAACTTGGTGTCGATGATATCCTTGCCTTCGGTCGCCTTGATGAAGGCGAAGGCTACGCCGGACAACTTGACTGTCCGCCAGTCGATGTCGCCCTGCCATTTGGAAATGTCGATGCCGTGGATGGGGCGCAGCTGCGGGTGATCGGCGCCGAAATCCTGCGGCTTGGTATCGCGGAAGCGGGATTTCGGGATCGACTTCGTCTCCATGAAGTCATAGCTCGAATTGCAGCCGCTCAGCAGCAGGACCAACGGCAGTAAACATAACAAAAGCCGGCGCATGGGCGTCCCGTATCCAGGTGAGGTGTTATTCTGCCCAAGTTCAAGTTTTCAGCCGACGAATCGCAGCCGTGGCGGAAAAGGCACTAAAGCCGTTTTCATCATATCAACGTAAAAAATGCGTTATCTTCAAGCTAATTATGTGCGTGGCGTCACAATAACTGCCCGTATCGCATAGCCTCGACCGATATCTTCAGTGGAAAGCCTGGCGCCAAGCCTGATGCAGCGTTCTTCCAGCACGGACTGAAGGTCTGCGCGGGGTGTCACATGGAAGCTTCGCAGCCACGATTGCAGCCCCTTGCGGAACCAGCCGGGCAGGCGCTGCTGCTGGCCGAAGTCGACGATATGCAGTTCACCGCCGGGGTTCAGGGCATCGATTGCGGCGTCGATGGCGGCTTTCCAGTCGGGGATCATCGACAGCGCATAGGAGATCATGATCCGGTCGAAACCCTCGGTGCCGAATTCCTGCGCCGTGAAGTTGGTCGCATCGGCAACCTTGAAATCCGGCATCGGCGATATTCGGCGAAAGCTTGCCCGGGCCGATATCAGCATCTCCTGTGAGATATCGAGGCCGAAGAGCCGGGCGGACGGGAAGCGGCGGTGGGCGTAGAGCAGGTTGCGGCCGGTGCCGCAGCCGACTTCCAGCAGCGAGCCGCCGAAGGGCATGTTGAGGTGGTTGATCGTGCGGTCGCGGCCGAACAGGTAGTATTTGCGGGTCACGTCGTAGATGTGCCGCTGATAGCGGTACATGCCGTCCATGAGGCCGGCATGGCCGCCGACTTCAGGCTCCGGGCCGGCCTCGACGCGGCTCATGGCTTTTTACCGTAGATGTGGAAGCCGCCATAGATGGCCGAGCGGTCCCGGGCGTTGAGGGCGTGCGACCTCTCCTCGACATATTCCCACTGGTCGCGGATGGCAGGCGAGAGGCGCCCCTCGATGATGCTTTTCTCGGCGGCCGTGCGGAAAATGACCCGGGCGCCCGTTGCCGCCGTGCGGCTGATTTCGGCCCAGAGTTCGTTGAGCTGGGCATCGTTCATCCAGTCCTGCGCGTCGAGAAGCACATAGCGATCCATCGACGCTGCCTGCTTGGTGGCGAGCAACTCGGTGAAGTTCAGATGATGGACGGTGACGCGCTCTGCATTGGCCCGGATCGCTGCAAAGTGTTCCGGTCTGAGGTAGGTCGGCAGGGGCCCCTTGTCGGCTTCGGGATAGCGACGGGCGAAGGCCTGCCAGGCGAAATAGTTTTCGCTCATCGGGAAATGGCAGATGAGCTTTTCCAGCCGGTACTTCAGGACCGCAGCGATGGAGCCGTCGCCGGCAAGGCTTGCCAGTTCGTCGTATTGCTGCGGAGGAATTCCGAGGCCGAACAGCGAGCTCTTGCGACCGAGCAACCAGCGCACCATCCGCCGCTCGAAGACCGGCGAAATCTCGGTATCGAAGAACTGGCGCTGTTCCTCCAGGGTGCGGGCTTGCGTCAGCTTTGCAAACTTGACGCCGTGCAGGCGGCCGAGCAGATGGGCGGCGCCGATGAAGCGGCCAAGCAAGCCGGTGCGGTAGATGTTGCGGTTGAACACCGTGGCACGGCGACGGCCGAGCATGTCGCGGCCGTTCCAGTAGGCGCTGGTCGCCTCATCGAGGCCGGGGGCGATGAAGCGGTCGAATGCCTGGCTGTTGACGCCGACATCCGGCGTGCCGAAGAAGCGGACGACATCGCTGTGGCCAGGCAACAGCCGGAATGCTGCGAGCTTCAGCCTGTTCAGCGCGATATGGTGCGGATTGAGATCGACGACGTCGATGGAGGCGGGGTTCTGCGAGAGGTAGGCGAGCATGTTGCAGCCGCCGGAGCCGATTGTGACGATGCGGTGGTGCGGACGGAGTTCCATTGCCTCCATGTCGACATCCGGGTCTTCCCAGATCTGCGGATAGACGAGGCCGGAAAACAGAAGGCCGAACAGGCGCTCGGAAAAGCCGGCCTTTGACAGCGCCTTGTGCTGGAGGAGCGCGTCCTTGATCTTCCTGTTCTTCGGGAAGCTGCTGTCCGAAGCGAATTCCGTCATGATTCGTCACCCCGTTGCGGTTCGGCGCATGTAACGCGGCAGTGCTACAGCCGCGTGACAGGCCGGCGCGGCGGGGCCGCAGCCAACAGGGCCCTCTCGGTCTATTGATGGGTCACCTCTTGATCGCTGCCGACTTTGCTGCTTGTTTCGTCACCGAACTGGCGGAGACGTGCGATGCGTTTGAGAGCGAAGATCGGGCTGGTATTGGCGGGGGCCACAATGGCGGGCGTGGCAGGTGCCGCCGCCTGGCTCGCAGTCGCACCACCCGATCTGCTGAGGGTAGCCGATGGCTATGCCGCCAAGATAGTTTGCTCCGGCGTCTTCATTTCGGGCCGGGATCCCCAGGCTATCCTCTCCGAAGACGTGCAGGCGCCCGGCAATCCGGCGCTGAGGCTTGTTCGCCTCTCTATTTCCCGAGACGAGGGCGTCGTCTCTGCCCGGATGCTCGGCCTGTTTGCTCCCAATTTCGCCGTCTATCGCGGGCCGCTCGGTTGCGCCAGCGTGCCCGACGGGGACATGAAGATGGCCGCACATTTGTCGATGCCTCGCGTTCCGGTCGTGACGGGACGGGATGCCGACTGGCCGGACGGCGATAACGCAGCCGGCGAACCCAATGCGGCTATCGCTGATATGATCAAGGATCCTGCCGTTGGCGGGCCCGGGATGCGGGCGATCGTGGTCATCAAGGATGGCAGGCTGGTAGCCGAAAGCTATGGCAAAGGCTTCGATGCCGGCATGCCGCTGCTCGGCTGGTCGATGACCAAGACTGTCAATTCAGCGATTATCGGGCGCCTCATGCAGGCGCGGCGGATGTCCTTCGATGATGCCGACCTGCTTCCGGAATGGCACGGCGACGGCCGATCGAAGATCACGGTGGCAAACCTCCTGGCGATGGAAAGCGGCCTTGCCTTCAACGAATCCTATGGCTCGGTCACCGATGTGACGCGGATGCTCTTCCTGGAGCCGGACATGGCGGCGATGGCTGCAAGTGCGCCGCAGGTCTCTCCTCCAAAGCAGGAATTTCATTACTCCACGGGGACTGCGGTGCTGCTGTCGCGGATCTGGATGAACAGGTTCGACAATCAGCATGCGGCCCGGGACTACCCCCACGATGCCCTGTTTGCCCCGCTCGGCATGTCGAGCGCCGTGCTGGAGGCGGACGAGCACGGCACCCTTGTCGGCGGATCCTATCTCTACGCGACGGCCAGGGACTGGGCGCGGTTTGGGCAATTCCTGCTTCAGGATGGCGTCTGGCATGGGCAGCGGTTGCTACCGGAGGGCTTCGTGGGCGCGATGCGGACGCCGACGAAAGCATCCAACGGGATATTCACCCAAGGCCAGGCGTGGTTGTCAGCCCCGGGCGGTGGAAGCCGGCATTTCGGATTGCCGCTGGATACGTTCTGGCTGGTTGGTCATGACGGGCAGAGCGTTGCGATCGTGCCGTCGGCCAATATCGTTGTCGTTCGCCTCGGACTTACTCCGGACGAATTGAACTACCGGCCTCAGATTCTTGTGCAAAAGATCGTCGATGCGCTCAAAACTGTAAAAACCTGACGGGAACCTCAGTAGTTGCCGTTGGCGACGTTGGTCATGCCCTTGTTCTTGGCATCGTAGTAATAGCCGCGCGCGTAAAGGGCGACTGCGGTGTCGAGCTTGTTGTCGGCCACCATCCATGCACCGCGCAGATACTTTGCGGCATACTTGATGTTGGTCTCGGCATCGAACAGGCCGGAGGCGGGGCCGTCGTAGCCCATGGATTTTGCCGTGTTGTACTTGATCTGCATCAGGCCGAAATAGCCGCGATTGTTGAAAGCCTTCGGGTCGTAACGGCTTTCGCGGTGCACGACGCGGTGGATCAGTGCTGCAGGCACCTGGTAGAGTTTCGCATATTTCTCGATCAGCGTGGTGATGTGGCCTTTTTCCTCGGAGGACACATTGTCATCGCTTCTCTCTTCCAGAACGGCGGGCACGATGCTTGGGCCTGTCGTGTCGAAGTTGAAGTCGTAATGAAGACGGTTGTCAGCGTAGGTGAGGTTTGCAGCCTGAGAGGGGGCGGCATAGGCAACCTGGGTTGCGGTGAAGGGGCTGGCCTCGCCCGGGCGCGGTGTCGGCACGACGGCCTGGATCGCCACCATTTCCGGCGTCATCGGGATTGCGTTGCCGCTTTCGACCAGCGCCGAGCCCGAGGCCGGGGTCTGCGTGAGATCGCCGGGGCGGGAAGGATTTGGTGTGGGAATGGCAACGACCGAAGGAACCAGCATATCGTCCGAAGATGCATAGGCGGCTGACGCCGAGGTATTTGCCGACGGATCACCGGTGACCGAGGCAATCGCGACCTGCGCTTCGCTGCCCTTGCCGGATTTTCCGACAGGTTGCCCCATGCGGTCCTGCATATTCGAGGCCTGGGCAGCCGGAAGGCGTGGGCCCGTCACTATGGCTGTCTCGGTCCCTGGCAGGCGGCCGGATTTTGAAAGGGTCGCTGTCGCCTGTGGCTGGGCCTGCGACACAATCGCCGTCGTGGAGCCGGGCGTTGCAGTTGTGGAAACTTGTGCCGTCGATGTCGGGTGGGGGACGTTCGTCGTCGTATGAGAGAGATCGGCCTGGGCTGTCTGCTGCTGGGTGCTGGCACAACCCGCGAGGCCACCGCAAAGGATTGCCGAGACGGCGACGCTGCGCTTCAGGCTCGTAAATCCGCTGGCTATCATGCTGTCTCTTTCGAAAATTGCGTTCCACCTGCGATGCAATTCGGTCACAGGGGAATTAAATTATGAACGCCAATTAACCTATTCGTGACAGCCCCGCAAGGTGGGACGGCGACTAAGCCGCCATTCGCCGGTATCCGGCCGTTACGGCACCGGCCGCAATCAGCAACGTTCCCCCTGTCCTGTTGACCGCACGCTGCACGCTGGCCTTGCGGATGTAGCCCCGCGCAGCGTCGGCGAGCAGGCCATAGAGAAACGCATTTAGGGCTGCGAGGACGAGGAAAGTTGCTTCCAGAATAAGGGTTTGCGGCAGAAACGGTTTGCCGAGGTCGAGGAACTGCGGAACGAAAGCGATGAAGAAGATGATGCTTTTGGGATTTAGCGCCGTTACAATATAGGCGTGCAGGAAGATCTTGGACGATGTTTCCTCGGGAAGGTTATCGTTGTCGCCCATCGGCCCGGTCACGACAGTGGCGCGCCAGAGCTTGATACCGAGGAACATCAGGTAGGCTGCGCCTATCAGTTTGAGCACCGTGAACAGGCCTGCCGAAGTTGCCAGCAGGGCACCGAGGCCGGCAAGCGAGGCGGTCATCGCGGTGAAGTCGCCGAGCGTCACCCCGGCGACGGTTGCGAGCGTCGTGCGCCGGCCGTGGCCAAGCGCGTACGATATCACCAGCAGGATCGTCGGGCCGGGGATCGCCAGCATAACGGCAGAAGCGGCGGCGAAGGCAAGCCAGGTTTCAACGGACATCGAATCATCCTCATCCCATCCGCCACCAGCGAAGACATCGTCTTCACGCTTCGTCAATCATCCTTCGCGGTATTGCTGGCCAATGTGCTCCATCACTTCGCCGAACCACTTTGCCGACATGTCGAACTTCTTGCCGCCCTTGATGCGCGGGAACTCGATTGTACGCAGCTTCCCGCCCTGGCCTTCGTCATGGCCTGTGACGCCGGAGACCTTGTTGAGGGCGCTTTCGACTGCGAGATCGACCATGCCCTGGATCAGCCTGAGATCGTCGATATTGGCCGGCGCCGAGCGGGCGAAATAGCCGGATTTCTGGACCATGGACCGATCGGCATCGAGAAGGGCTGCAAACTGCTTCTGGAACCAGTTGCCCACGTTGATGCTGTCGAGCTTCACGTGGCCGAAGGCGTCGCGCTTGATGTTTTCGCCGGCAGCCTCGCGCTCGGCGATGATGGCATCGACACAGGCACCTTCGGAGACGAAGAGCGTCACATGGCCGTTCTTGTCCATCATCTCTTTCAGCCTGGCGGCCTCGGAATGGATGTCGAAAGCCATCTCCGGCAGGTAGAGACCGTCGATACTCTTCATCGCGGCGTTGGTCATCATGCCATCGACATATTCGTTGGCGCTGGTCTTCTGGATGTAGGCGCGCGCCGTTGCTGCCGTCAGCCAGCCGCAGCTGCGGCCCATGACCTCATGGATGACCAGCGAGCGCGGTGCCGCCGTTTGCTCGTTGCTGACATTATCGAAGAAGTGGGCGCCGACTTCGGCTGCCGTCCAGGCGCCAAGCGACTGCCGGATCGGCACGACGTCGTTATCGACCGTCTTCGGTAGTCCGACGACGGTGAGGTTGTAGCCGTTGGCGCCGAGGTAGGCAGCGAGATCGGCTGCCGTCGTGTTTGTATCGTCGCCGCCGATGGTATGGAGGATGGTGACGCCGTCGGATGCAAGCCGTTCTGCAGCGACACGCAACGGGTTCTCGCCTTCCTTCACCATCCCACGCTTGACGAGGTCGGCAGCGTTGGTCAGCTTGACGCGGCTGTTGCCGATCGGCGATCCGCCATAGCGATGCAGCAGATGCGCCTTTTCACGCATGGCGGGGGTAATTTCAATCCGGTCGGCGGTAAGCACACCCTGGTAGCCGGAGCGATAGGCAATCAACTCGATGTCGGGCGCTATGTCCGTGTAGCGCTCTATCAGCCCGCCAACAGCGGACGACAGGCAGGGCGCGAGCCCTCCGGCGGTGAGCATTGCGACTTTCTGTCTGGCCATGGTTGCCTCCTTGCAAGGTCAGTGCGTCAACTCGGTGTTGCCTGATGGATGCGACAGGCAGGCAGGGCTGTAAAGTAAAGAATTTACGAATGGCGCGCTTTGCGTCCAAGCCAGACGACGAAGGCGACCAGCATCGCGAAGCCCACGGTCTCCAGTCCGACATGCTCGCCAAGGACGAGGGCGGAAATGCCGAGCGTAAAGAAGGTCTGCATCAGCTGGACCTGCGCCACGCGGCCGATGCCGCCGATCGCAAGTCCTGCATTCCAGAAGAGAAAGCCGGCAAACATCGACATCAGCCCGAGATAGGCGAAGGCGCCCCACGCTGTCGCCGTTGGCGCGTGAAAACCGCTCGAGGCTGTGATCGCGGTGCCGATGAGCGATATCGGCAGCGTCACGACCAGCGCCCAGCAGATCGCCTCCCAACCCGACAGGCTGCGCGAAAGCCTGCCAAGCAGGACATAGCCCAGCGCCACGATGACCGCGGCGGCAAACAGCCAGAGGTCGCCGGGCTGCATCTGGAAACCGTTCTGCGTCACCGAGAAGCTGACGACCAGCGTGGCGCCGATGACGCCGCAAATCCAGAACAGTATCCCGGGCCGCTCCCCGTCGATGAGAGCTGCAAAGATGGCCGTCAACAACGGCAGCAGGCCGAGGACGACGGCGCCGTGGCTTGCCGGAATGGTTTGCATGGCGATCGACGAAAAACCGGGAAAAGCGAAGACGACGCAGAGGCCGGCAGCGAACAACTGGCCGAAGTGACCGCGCGGTAGCGGCCGGCGCAGGACGAGCAGCGTCGCGATGGCCGCAGCGGAGGCGACCAGCGCGCGGCCGAAGGTAATGAAGGCCGGGGAGAAGCCGTTCAATGCTATATGTGTCAAAGGCAGTGTTGCGCTGAATATCAGGACGCCGATCAGCCCGAGGGCGAGGCCGAGAAGTTGCGGTCGGTCTGCAAAGGGCATGAAGGCTCCGGGGACAAAGGTGACACCAGCGCTGACAGGCCGGAGCGCGCCTGTCCAATTCATTTGCCTTATGCGCAGAACATCGAAACCGATGGGAGCGGCATTTATGGTTAGATCATTACCTATTCGTGAAAGGTGTTTTCAACGCTGCGGCCAATGGTCAGCTTGCATTCGCAACCATTCTTTGATCAACGTGTTGCTTCTTCTTTAGGGTAATCGGGATCGTCATGTCTATCTGGGAAAAGCTGCTGAATGCCGTCGGCACTGCGGGGAATGCCCTGTCAGGCGTGGTCGAAGCCATCCGGACGTTGTTCGAAGGCGACCCCGAAACCCGCCGCAAGGTGGCGTTTTCGGTCGCGATCATTGCGCTTTCCGCCAAGATGGCGAAGGCTGACGGTGTCGTAACCGAGAACGAAGTCAATGCCTTCAGGGAGATCTTCGACTTTCCGGATGACCAGGCGAAGAACGTCGCGCGCCTCTATAATCTTGCGCGCCAGGACGTGGCTGGTTACGAGGCCTATGCCGAACGTCTGGCGACGCTGTGCGTCACGTGCAGTGAAAACTGCCCCGTGCTCGAGGACGTGCTGGATGGCCTGTTCCATATCGCCAAGGCTGACGGGTTGATCCACGAGAAGGAAATCTCGTTCCTCGCCCACATCGCCGAGATCTTCCAGATGAACGAAGAGCGCTTCGAGCAGATCATGGCGCGGCATGTTTCCGGCAACGGGCGCGATCCCTACAAGGTATTGGGCGTCAAGCCTTCCGACGATTTCCCGACGATCCGCAAGCGCTACCACGGCCTGGTCTATGAACATCATCCCGACCGCCTCGTATCGCGTGGCGTGCCCGAGGAGTTCCACGTCATCGCCAACGAGCGGATGGCGGCACTGAACGCTGCCTACGAGGAAATCGAGAAGGAACGCCGCGCCGCATGACGTCGTTTGCGGCTGACTACAGCGGTGCCCTGGTGCAACCGTCCCCGAACCACGGCGAGCGGGCAGGTGGGCGGAAGCCGGATATGATCCTGTTGCACTACACCGGCATGGGCACGGCCGATGGCGCCCTCGACTGGCTCTGTCGGACGGAAAGCCAGGTCTCGAGCCACTATTTCATCCATGAAGACGGCCGGGTGCTGCAACTCGTGCCCGAAGCGCGTCGTGCCTGGCATGCGGGCAAGGGTGTCTGGCGCAAGGAGAACGATATCAACTCGCTCTCCATCGGCATCGAGATCGCCAATGCAGGCCACCCGGGCGGCTTGCCACAATTCCCCGATGCGCAGATCGATGCGGTCATCGAATTGTGTCGCGATTGCGTCGAGCGCTGGTCCATAGCGCCGGAAAGGGTGCTCGGTCACTCCGATATAGCACCCATTCGCAAGGTCGATCCCGGCGAGCGCTTTCCGTGGGCAAAGCTGCATGCGGCAGGGGTCGGTCACTGGGTCAATCCATCGCCGATATCCGGGGGGCGCTTTTTCCAGATGGGCGACAGCGGGCAGCCGGTCGAGGCGCTGCAGTCGATGCTGTCGCTCTATGGTTACGGCACGGAAATCAATGGCGATTTTTCCGCAGCCATGGCCGGCGACGTCGAGGCTTTCCAGCGGCATTTCCGCCAGGAACGGGTCGACGGGATCGCCGATTTCTCGACCATCGATACGCTGCATCGCTTGCTGCGCGCGTTACCGCACTTCGCCTGAAGATTGCGCCTGTCCGATTGTCTTTTGGATGCCTGCTTGCGGCTTGCGGCATCGCAAAAGGCCGCAGATCCGGACGCTGCCACAGCATTTCCCTATTATCTGCGCATTGCGATGGTCTAACGGCGCCGATGAACAGCGGCGCTGAACCGTTCACTTATCCGGAACAGCAGCCGTAGACGACAACGTGGATCTTTGCGGGAACTGGCCATCGAGATGGCTGTCCCGACGGCAGGGCAAGCGCCATGCGCCGCCGCTGCGATCCCACCCGGAGACGAGAGACTGAATGAAAAATTTGATTGTTGCGACGGCGGCATGCGCAAGCATGTTGCTGATGGGATACGATTGCGCTTTTGCAGGCCAGCACCGGGTCAGGGTCGAGACGAAATCGTTCAAGACACTCGGCCGCAGCATCGGCTACGCCAGGCAGGATGCAACGGCTAGCACCGCCAACACAGACGCTCCGGGGCCGAGCGACAATCGCTATTCCGAGATCATCACCAAATATGCCAAGCAGAACGGCGTCGATGTCGCCCTGGCAACTGCAGTTATCAAGATCGAAAGCAACTTCAACCCGCGTATGCGCGGCAGCCATGGCGAGGTCGGGCTTATGCAGGTGAAGCCGGCAACGGCGCGGATGATGGGTTATTCCGGCTCGGTCAAGGGGCTTGCCGATCCCGATACCAATATCCGCATCGGCATGAAGTATCTGGCCCTGGCGCAGACGCTCGGCGGTGGCGAGACCTGCAATACCATCCTCAAATACAATGCCGGCCACGGCGCGACCCGCATGAACCCGGTTTCCAAGCGGTACTGCGGCAAGGTCCTGGCGCTTCTCGACTAGGCGGCAAGTGCTTGAAGGCGAATTGTTTATCAGGTGAACTTCATCTGGAAATCCAGCCGATTGTCATGCTATCGATTCCCGATATCGATGGAGACCTGACATGGCAGCGGATTTCAAGTTCATCGTCATCGGCCGCGGCATGATGGGGGCGGCGGCTGCTCGCCACCTCGCCCGCCAGACGAACGGCGTCGCCGTGATAGGACCTGACGAACCCGCGGATCGGAAGGTCCACAGCGGCGTCTTCGCCAGCCATTACGACGAGGGTCGTATCACCCGGACGATCGATCCGGATCCGAACTGGGCCTTGCTGGCAAACCGGTCGATTGCGCGCTACCGCGAACTGGAACGGGAAAGCGGCATTGCCTTCTACTCCCAGGTTGGCTGCCTTGCGGTCGGGCCGAGGCAGGGTGGCGCAGATGGCTATATCGATCAGGTCGCCAAAGCTGCCGTGGCTCTGAAAGTGCGTACCGAGCGGTTTGATGACGAGGGCCTGCGCGCCCGGTTTCCGTTCTTTGCGTTCAATCGCGGCAGCGAGGGCATCTACGAACCACAGGGTGCCGGCCATATCAGCCCGCGCCGGCTGGTGAAGGCGCAATCGCTGCTTGCCGAAAAGGTCGGAGCGAAGGTGCTGAAAGAGACCGTAGTATCGATCCGCGACGAGGGCGGCCGTGCCGTGGTGACGACGGGAGAGGGTAGCGTCTACCGGGCGGAGAAGGCGCTGCTGGCTGCCGGCGGGTTTTCCATCGCCGCCAGCCTGTTGGCGGCTCCGGTCGAGATGATTGTTCGTGGCCGGACGATTGCCTATTTCGAGATCAGCGAAGCCGATGCCATGGCGCTCGGAACCATGCCGTCGCTGATCACCAAGGGGCCGGATGACATCGACAGTATTTATCTGCTGCCGCCGATCCGCTATCCCGACGGCAAGTACTACCTCAAGATCGGCGGCGATCCCGACGACTACGACATCAGCAGCGACGCCGAGATGCGCGCGTGGTTTCGCACCGATGGCCGGGCCTCGGTACGCGATCACCTGACGCGGATAGTTCGACGACTGGTTCCCGATTTGCGGCCCCTGTCGATATCGTCGGGCGCCTGCGTCACCTCTTTCTCACCGTCGACCTATCCGATGATCGGCTACACGGCGTCGCCGCGCATTGCCGTCCTGACCGGCTGCAGCGGCACGTCGGCAAAGAGTTCGGATGAAATCGGCCGGCTTGGTGCGGAATTGCTGCTGCAGGGTCGAATCAACGACGACGCCTACAGCACGGATTTTGCACCACATTTTCGCCAGTGAAAGGATTTGCCTCCCGTCTTTGGATTTAAGGTGGCAATTGCCGACGGCCTCGGCTAATGAGCGCCTACCAGTTGGCCGGGCAGCCGCGCTTCACAATGTCGAAAGGCGGTGGGGTGAGGAAAGTCCGGGCTCCACGGAAACACGGTGCCGGATAACGTCCGGCGAGGGTGACCTCAGGGAAAGTGCCACAGAAAGTAAACCGCCCGGTTCCGACCGGGTAAGGGTGAAAGGGTGGGGTAAGAGCCCACCGCGTCTCTGGTGACAGCGACGGCATGGTAAACCCCACCGGGAGCAAAACCGAATAGGGATGACGCGGTGAGCGCAAGCTCACCAGCCTGTTTCCGGGCCTGTCATCCGGGTGGGTTGCACGAGGCGGCACGCAAGTGTCGTCCCAGATGAATGGCTGCCACGTTCCGACTTCGGTCGGGGCCTTACAGAACCCGGCTTACAGGCCAACTGGTAATTTTTTTCGAGCACTGCGGTGGCGCCTCGCGCCCTTTATTTGCGGTCGCTAATCGATAGTCAAATGTCCAATTTTTTCAAGCGATGCGATCGACGCCCAAGCGTTCGCGGCGGGCAAATGCCGCACTTCCTAACCTTTCGTTAAGCTTAACGGCCTATGAATATGAGGGACTGCAACCGGCTTCCGCAGGCCGCATCCCATTGACGCCCATATGGTCCCATGGTATCCCAAATTCGCACTGCAAAGGGGCAAATCGAGGCCCAATCATCGCAAAGCAAAGGTCGAGCTCCTCTCGGGGAGACCGGGAAGGCAATTGTTTTTCCGGCGGGCGAAGATCTGTGTGATGGCGGCAGTGAATGTGGGCGAATGATTTTCGCGCGACCAATGGAAACGGGTGTTTCGCGTCATGAAACGCTTCCTGTCGAACGCGACAAACAAGATCGATGCCAAGGGCCGGGTTTCCGTGCCTTCGGTATTTCGATCGGTGCTGTCGGAGCGCGCCATTCCGGAGTTGTACTGCTTCCAGGATTTCGTGTTTCCGGCGATCAGCATCGGCGGACTGGATCTGCTCGACCGGTTCGAGCAACAGATTGCGGCGGAAGATCCTTTTTCGTCGCAGGCGAATCAGATGTCGCTCCTCATCCACGGGGGCGGGGTGTTCATGAAGCTCGATGCCGAAGGGCGGTTGATGGTCACGGATTTCATCCGCGATTTCACCGGAATCACCGACGAGGTGACCTTCGTGGGTCGGGCGGACTACTTTCAGCTTTGGGAGCCGCAGGCGTTTCAAGCCCTGCAGGCAACCGCAAGAGAGGAGCGCAGGCTGGCGGGCATGCGTTCCTGATACAACGAGGGGACGGAATGGAAGCTCAACCTGGCGGAGATTGTGCTGAAGCCGGTAGCGGGCCGCTTCGTCATATTCCGGTTCTCCTAGCCGAAGTCGTAAGGGCGCTGGAGCCTGCGCCCGGCAAGGTAATTCTCGACGGAACTTTCGGGGCTGGTGGCTATACGTCGGCGCTGCTGGAGTTGGGTGCCGATGTGATTGCGCTCGACCGCGATCCGACGGCGATTGCGGCAGGCCAGTCGCTGGTCGAAGCTCATCCCGGCAAACTCACTCTCATTCACTCGCAGTTCTCTCAGCTGGCAGAGCACGCACCGGAGGGCGGTCTCGACGGCATCGTTCTCGATATCGGCGTGTCCTCAATGCAGATCGACGAGGCCGAGCGCGGCTTCTCGTTCCAGAGGAACGGTCCGCTCGACATGCGCATGTCGGCCAAGGGCGTCTCTGCTGCCGACGTCATCAACAATGCCAAGCTCGCCGACCTGATCCGCATCTTCGTCTTTCTTGGCGAAGAAAAGCAGGCGCCGCGCATCGCCCATGCCATCGAGAAGCGTCGCGCCGAAAAGCCTTTCGAGACGACGCGTGATCTTGCAGGACTGATCGAGCTGGTGACACCCCGTAAGGCCAAGGACAAGATCCATCCGGCGACCCGTGTCTTCCAGTCGCTGCGCATCTTCGTCAACGACGAACTCGGTGAACTGGCCGAAGCGCTGTTTGCCGCCGAGCGGGCTTTGAAACCCGGCGGCCGCCTCGTCGTCGTCACCTTCCATTCGCTGGAAGACCGGATCGTCAAGAAGTTCCTCACAGATCGTTCGGGCCGCTCGACGGGGTCGCGCCATATGCCAGTCGTACACGAGCGGGCGGCGACTTTCGATGCCATCGGCAAGCAGGTCGTCTCAGCCGGCGAGGTCGAAGCCGAGCTCAATCCGCGTGCCCGTTCGGCCAAGCTGCGTGCTGCTGTGCGAACCGCTGCGCCGGCGGAAGCAGCCGACGTTTCGATTTTCGAGCTGCCGAACCTTGCCACTCTTGCAAAGCTTGGAGGTTGAGATGCTGAAGACCTTCGATATCGTGCTCATCGGCGTCATGACCACTGCGGCAGCCGTGACCTACACCATCAAGCACCGCGCCGAGCTCAAACTCGAGGAGGTTCATCACCTCGAATCCGAGATCAAGCTTGAGAAGGATACCATCGAGCTGCTGAAGGCCGACTGGGCGCTGGTCGTGCAGCCGAACCGCCTCGAGCGTCTGGTCGCCAACTATAACAGCGAACTGCAGCTGCAGCCGACACTTTCGACATCGCTCGTGCAGCCGAACGAACTGCCCATGCTGCGCAGCCAGCTACCGCAACCCCCGGGTATCATGGACGGCAAGCCGACCGCAAAGCCTGGCCCATCCAAGGGCGACGACAGCGATGCCGATATCCGCAAGGTTATTGCCGACGTGGCGGCCAAGCCTGCGCCGAAGCCGGTCGCAAGGCTGGCACCGGCCAAGCATGGCAAGTCCGGTGTCGACGATATCAAAACGGGATCGGTGAAGCGCTGATGTCTTTTCTGTCCCGCATCATGCTCTTGAAGAGCAAGGCACATTTTTCTGCCGGTAACAATGGAAAGCCAGTCGACGCGCTCGCCAGCGCTGTTGTCGAGGGATCGCGAAAGCGCAAGACAGGCCAGGCGAGGAGCCGCGTCCTGTTGTTGAGCGTGAGCTTCGGCGTCGTCTACTGCATCATCGGCGCGCGACTGGTCGAGTACGGCACTGCCATGCCCGACACGGTATCGAGCATTCTGCCGGCCGACAGGCTGATGGCCTCGCGGCCCGACATCGTCGACCGTAACGGGGCGCTGCTGGCGACCGACATCCGCACCGTGTCGCTGTTTGCCGAGCCAAACAAGATCGTCGACGTCGACGATGCCGTCGAAAAACTCTCGACCGTGCTGCCGGATCTCGATCTCAAGGGCACCTACAAGAAGCTTTCGACCAACACGTCGCACTTCGCCTGGCTGAAGCGCCAGCTGACGCCAAAGCAGCAGAGCCAGATCCTGGCGCTCGGTATTCCCGGCATCGGTTTCCGGCCTGAAAAGCGCCGCTTCTATCCCGGCGGCCCGACGGCCTCGCATATCCTCGGCTATGTCAACATCGACAACCGCGGCGTCATGGGCATGGAAAAGTACATCGACGACCAGGGCCTTGCCGATCTCGCCGCCGTCGGCATGACCAGCAATGAGCCGCTTGAGCCGGTCAAGCTGTCGATCGACGTTCGCGTCCAGGCCATTGCCCGCGATGTCGTGACCAAGGCGGTCGTCAACTTCAAGGCCAAGGGTGGCGGCGCCATCGTCCTCGACGTCAAGACCGGCGAAGTCATCGCCATGGCGTCGGCCCCCGATTTCGATCCGAACGAGCCGAACGCAAGTGCAGCCGAAGGCTGGCTCAACCGCATGTCGAACGGCACCTTCGAAATGGGGTCGACCTTCAAGACTTTCACGATGGCGATGGCGCTCGACAGCGGCAAGGTGACGCTTCGGGACGCTTTCGATGCCAGCGCGCCGATCCGCATCGGCGGCTTCGTGATCCACGATTTCCATGGCCAGGGCCGCGTACTGACAGTTCCGGAAATCTTCCAGTATTCGTCCAACATCGGGACGGCGAAGATCGCCGATCTCGTCGGCATCGACGCCCACAAGGAGTTCCTGACGCGCCTCGGTCTCTTGACCCGCATGCCAACGGAACTGCCCGAGGTGAAGACGCCAAGCCAGCCGAAAGTCTGGAAGAAGATCAACTCGATCACCATCTCATTCGGCCACGGCGTCTCGACGACGGCGCTGCAGACGGCTGTGGCCGGTGCGGCGCTGGTCAACGGAGGCAAGCTCATCGAGCCGACCTTCCTGCCGCGCACCGCAGAGCAGGCCGACCTTGTGGCTAAAACCGTTATCAAGAAGAGCACCAGCGACGATGTCCGCTTCCTGCTAGACTTCAATGGCTCCAAGGGTTCCGGTCGTGCCGCCCGCGTTCCCGGCTACGATGTCGGCAGCAAGACCGGCACGGCGGACAAGGTCGTCAACGGTCGCTACTCCCACACCGCCAACTTCAACACCTTCCTCGCAGCCTTCCCGATCGACAATCCCCGCTATGTGGTCATGAGCTTTTGCGACGAACCGTTGACCGGCGAGCACGGGGGCACGATTTCTGCCTATACGGCAGCCCCCATCGCGCGCGATATCATCGCCCGTTCGGCAGCGATTCTCGGTGTAAAACCGAAATTCGGTGAGGGCGGCTCCGCCTTGCTGGTGTCTTATTGAGATTGAATGGATAGCGCGGTCGATTCGCGTGGGGCGGGCAGGCCTAGAACAAAGAAGTAGACGCCATGAAATTGCGTGATCTCGTCGGGACCGAGTTTCCCGAGTTGAACGGACCGGTCGGCGGCTCGCTGGGCGACATCGACATCACGGGTCTTTCCGCCGACAGCCGGCAGATTACGCCGGGAATGGCCTTTGTCGCGGTTGCCGGCAGCAAAGCCGATGGCGCCGCCTTCGTTGCCGATGCTGCTGCGCGCGGCGCCGCGGTAATTTTCGCCCAGCATGTAGCCGATACCGATAAGGTTCCCGTTGTTGCCGTGTCCGAGCCGCGCCGCCTGTTGGCGCTGGCAGCCGCGCGCTTTTTTGGGCGCCAGCCGGAAACCATGGTCGCCGTCACGGGTACGGCCGGCAAGACCTCCGTTGCCTCCTTCACCCGCCAGATCTGGGCACATGCCGGAAGCACCGCCGCAATGATCGGCACGACCGGCGTCATCTCCCCCAGCCGCAACGACTATGGCTCGCTGACGACGCCGGATCCGGTGTCGCTGCACAAACTGCTGGCCGAGCTTGCCGACGAGGGCGTGACCCATGCCGCGATGGAAGCATCCAGCCATGGGCTTGACCAGTTCCGTCTCGATGGTGTGCGTCTCAAGGCTGCTGGCTTTACCAATCTCGGCCGCGATCACATGGACTATCACCCGACCGTGGAGGCCTATATGGCCGCCAAGATGCGGCTGTTCGATACGCTGCTGCCGCAGGGATCGCCGGCCGTTATCTTTGCCGACGACGCATGGTCGGATCAGGCCATAGCCGCAGCCCGGCAGGCAGGCCACGACATCCGCACCGTTGGCCGCAAGGGCAATTTCCTGACGCTGAAGCGGGTCGAGCATTCGCGCCACAAGCAGGTCGCCGAGGTGCATTTCGGCACCGAGATCTTCGAGGTTCACATTCCGCTCGCCGGCGATTTCCAGATTGCCAATGCGCTGGTTGCAGCCGGCCTTGCGATCTCGACCGGCGTTCCGGCAGCCGTGGCGATGCAGGCGCTGGAAAAACTCCAGGGAGCTTCCGGTCGTCTTGAGCTGATCGGCCAGACGCGCAACGGCGCGCTTGCCTATGTCGATTACGCCCACAAGCCGGATGCGCTGGAAAACGTGCTTGCGGCTGTGCGACCCTTTACCACCGGTCGTGTCATCGTGGTCTTTGGCTGCGGTGGCGACCGGGATCGCGGCAAGCGGCCGATCATGGGCGAGATCGCCTGCCGGCTGGCCGACGTGGTCATCGTCACCGACGACAATCCGCGTTCTGAACAACCGGCTGCCATTCGCGCCGAAATCATGGCTGCGGCCACCTCAGCTACGGAAATCGCGGACCGTGCCGAGGCTATCCGCGCCGCAGTCGACATGCTGAAGGCCGGCGATACGCTGATCGTGGCCGGCAAGGGGCACGAGGAAGGCCAGACGGTCGCCGGTGTCACCTTGCCGTTCTCGGATCATGCGGAAGTGCGCCGGGCACTAGGGGAGACGACAACTTGAGCTGGCTTTGGACAAGCGAAGACCTGATCGACATCATGCATGGCCGGCCTGTTGGCTCGTTGCCGGCGGGTATTACGGGAATTTCCATCGACAGCCGTTCGATCGGACCGGGCGAAGCCTTCTTTGCCATCAAGGGCGACCGCGTCGATGGGCATGATTTTGCGAGCATGGCGATGGCCAATGGCGCGTCGTTGCTGGTTGTCAGCGAAGCGCGGCTGCCAGCGCTCGGGCGCCTCACCGTGCCAATGATCGTCGTCGAGGATGTGCTGGCGGCATTGACCACGCTCGGCATCGCCGGCCGGCATCGGTCGCGCGCAAAGATCATCGGCGTTACCGGCTCGGTCGGCAAGACCACGACCAAGGAGATGCTGCGTCACGTGCTTTCGCCCTCCGGCAAAGTCCATGCCTCGGTCGCCTCCTACAACAATCACTGGGGTGTGCCGCTGACGCTGGCGCGCATGCCAATCGATACCGACTTCGGCGTCTTCGAGATCGGGATGAACCATCCGGACGAAATCAGACCGCTGGTGAAGATGGTCCGCCCGCATGTGGCGATCATCACGACGGTGGCTGCCGCCCACCTCGGCAACTTCAAGAGCATCAAGGAAATTGCCGCCGCGAAGTCGGAGATCTTCGAGGGTCTCGAGCCTGACGGAGATATCATCCTCAACCGCGACAGCGACCAGTTCTCGTTCCTTGAGCGCCAGGCGCAGGCGCTCGGCATCACCCGGATCTACAGCTTCGGGCAGCATGCCAAGGCCGACTTCCGGCTGGCGGAATTCAACGGTTCCGACGAGAAATCGGCCCTTTGGCTGACGCTCGGCAGCGAGACGTTCGAGATCGCCATCGGTGCGCCCGGTCGCCACATTGCCGAGAATGCGCTCGCCGTGCTCGGCGCCGTAACGCTGGTCGGCGGCGACCTCGACAGGGCCATCGAGGCACTGGCGACGCTGCAGCCGGAAAAGGGCCGCGGCAAACGCCACAGGCTGACGATCGGGGCGGGCACCTTCACGGTCATTGACGAAAGCTACAATGCCAACCCCGCCTCCATGCGCGCGGCAATGGCGCTGCTGGCAACGGGTGCCGGTGATGGTCGCGGACGCCGCATCGCCGTCCTTGGCGACATGCTCGAGATGGGCGAACATGCGCGTAGGGTGCATGCCGATCTGGCGGGTCCGCTGATTGCCGCGGGGATCGAACACGCCTGGCTCTCCGGGCCGGAGATGCTGGCCCTGAAAGAGGCGCTGCCTGAAACAGTGCATGTCGAATATCGCGAGACGACGGAAGAGCTCACCGCCTTCGTTCTTTCCTCGGTTGCGCCCGGCGATGTGCTGATGATCAAGTCGTCGCTCGGGATCGGGTTCGGCAAGATCGTGGCGGCTTTGCTTGACAAATTTCCTGCAGTTTCCGACACGAAGCCGCAAAGCTAATTGAATTTTGACCCGAGAAAGGGCCCTGGATGCTGATCTGGCTCGTCGACCTCTCTGAACATGTGAAATTCTTCAATCTGTTCAGATACATCACGTTTCGCACCGGCGGCGCCCTGTTCACCTCGGCACTGATCGTCTTCCTGTTCGGACCGAGAATCATTGCATCGCTGCGCCTTCGCCAGGGCAAGGGGCAGCCGATCCGTGCCGATGGACCGCAGACGCATTTCAAGAAGGCCGGCACGCCGACGATGGGCGGGCTGATGATTATCGCCGGTGTCGTCGGTTCCTGCCTGTTGTGGGCCGATCTTTCTAGCGTCTATGTGGTGGCGGTTCTCCTGGTAACGCTCGGCTTCGGCGCAATCGGCTTCTACGACGACTATCTCAAGGTCACCAAGCAGAGCGACAAGGGCTTCTCCGGCCGCAAGCGCCTTTTGATCGAGTTCGTCATTGCGTGCATCGCTGTCTATTTCATGATGCGCTCGGCGCTGGCATCGGGTCCGGCCGGATCGACTTTCGGCTCGTCGATCGCCTTTCCTTTCTTCAAGGACTTCATGATCAATCTCGGCCTGTTTTTCGTGCTGTTCGGCGGCTTCGTCATCGTTGCGGCCGGCAACTCGGTCAACCTGACGGATGGCCTCGACGGTCTTGCTATCGTTCCGGTAATGATCGCAGCGGCGTCGTTCGGCGTCATCGCCTATCTCGCCGGCAACGTCGTGTTCGCCAATTACCTGCAGATCAACTTCGTGCCAGGGACCGGCGAACTTTCCGTCGTGCTCGGGGCGATGATCGGGGCGGGGCTTGGCTTCCTGTGGTTCAACGCGCCGCCAGCCGCCATCTTCATGGGCGACACCGGCTCGCTGGCGCTGGGTGGCATGATCGGTACGGTTGCCGTCGCCACCAAGCATGAGATAGTCATGGCGATCATCGGCGGATTGTTCGTCATGGAAACCCTGTCGGTCATCATCCAGGTCGGCTTCTTCAAGATGACCGGCCGGCGCGTCTTCCTGATGGCGCCTATCCACCACCATTTCGAGAAGAAGGGCTGGACGGAAAGCCAGGTCGTCATCCGCTTCTGGATCATCGCCGTCGTGCTCGCCATGGTCGGCCTGTCCACACTGAAGCTGCGATAGGATACACATGATCCCGGTCACCACGCTCAAGGGTAAAAAGGTCGCGTTGTTCGGGCTCGGCGGCTCGGGCCTCGCCACGGCCCTGGCGCTGGTGGCTGGCGGCGCTGAAGTCACCGCCTGGGACGACAATCCCGACAGCGTTGCAAAGGCGTCGGCCGCTGGGGTTCCCACGGCCGACCTTAGAACAATCGACTGGGCAGGGCTGTCGACCTTCGTGCTGTCGCCGGGCGTGCCGCTCACCCATCCGAAGCCTCACTGGACCGTTGACCTCGCCCGGTCGGCAGGTGTCGAGATCGTCGGCGATGTCGAACTGTTCGTTCGCGAGCGTCGCGCCCAAGCGCCGGATTGCACTTTCATCGCGATAACCGGCACCAACGGCAAGTCGACGACGACGGCGCTGATCGCCCATATTCTCAGATCAAGCGGTCGCGACACGCAGATGGGTGGCAATATCGGCACCGCCATCCTGACGCTCGATCCGCCGCAGGCCGAGCGCTACTATGTCATCGAGTGCTCATCCTACCAGATCGATCTCGCCCCGACGCTCAATCCCTCGGCCGGTATCCTCCTCAACCTGACCCCCGATCATCTCGACCGGCATGGAACCATGCAGCATTACGCCGATATCAAGGAGCGCCTTGTGGCCGGCAGCAGCACGGCGATCGTCGGGGTCGATGACAGCTTCTCGACAGTCATTGCCGACCGCATCGAACGCGCCGGCGGCACGGTGATGCGCATCTCTCGCCGCCAGGTGTTGTCGGACGGTCTCTATGCCGACGGTAGACGGATTGTCCGCGCATCGGCCGGAGAGACGGATGCCATTGCCGATCTCGACGGCATCCAGACATTGCGCGGCAGCCACAACGCCCAGAACGCCGCAGCGGCAATCGCCGCCTGCCTGGCGGTGGGCGTATCCGTCGAGGATATCCAGTCCGGCCTCACATCCTTTCCAGGACTGAAGCATCGTATGCAGCCGGTGGCGCGGCGCGGCACTGTCGTGTTTGTCAATGATTCGAAGGCGACCAATGCCGAGGCCGCAGCGCCGGCCTTGTCGAGCTACGAGCGGATCTACTGGATTGCCGGCGGCTTGCCGAAAGAGGGAGGCATCGCCTCGCTCGCGCCGTTGTTTTCCCGTATCGCCAAGGCATACCTGATCGGCGAGGCGGCACCGCAGTTTGCAGCGACGTTGGGCGAGGCCGTGCCATACGAGATTTCCGGCACGCTTGATCGCGCCGTTCTGCACGCGGCTGCTGATGCGGCGATGGATCAGGGCGTCAGCGCTGCTGTCATGCTATCACCGGCTTGCGCAAGTTTCGACCAATACAAGAACTTCGAGGTCAGAGGGGATTCCTTCGTCGCACACGTGTCGGCGCTGGAAGGGATCACCATGCTGATCGGTTCGCCAACAGGAGGCGCATGAGATGGTAAGCCGCGTAGACCGTGGGGCCCTGGCCGACTGGTTCTGGACGATCGATCGTTTTTTCCTCGGGATTTTCATCCTGCTTCTCGGCATCGGCTTCATGCTGTCGTTTGCCGCGTCACCGGCAGTGGCAACCCGCATCGGGCTCGAGCCCTTCCACTTCGTCAAGCGCCATGCCGCCTTCCTCATCCCGGCAGTCGCCGTGATGATCGGCATTTCCTTCCTGACGCCGCGTCAGGTGCGCCGGACGGCTGTGATCATTCTCGTCGTATCGCTGGCGATGATGCTGTTTGCGTTGTTCTTCGGCGTCGAGGTCAAGGGCTCGCGCCGCTGGGTCAATCTCGCCAGCCTGTCGATCCAGCCTTCGGAATTCATGAAGCCGGCCTTCGTCGTCGTCTGCGCCTGGCTTTTTGCCGAGCATGCCCGCCAGCCTGAAATTCCCGGCAACCTCTTTGCCATCATTCTGTTTGGCATCGTTGCCTCGTTGCTGGTCGCCCAGCCCGACCTTGGCCAGACCATCCTGACATCGGCCGTCTGGGCCGGCATGTTCTTCATGGCCGGCATGCCCTGGCTGTGGATCTTCGTGCTCGGCGGCATGGGGGTGGGTGGTCTTTTCAGCGCCTATTACGTCTTCCCGCACGTGGCGCTGCGCATCGACAAGTTTCTGACCGGCGAAGGCGATACCTTCCAGGTCGATACAGCCCGCGAGGCAATTGTGCGCGGCGACTGGTTCGGCGTCGGTCCGGGCGAGGGTATCGTCAAACGCATCATTCCCGACGCCCACACCGACTTCATCTTTTCGGTGGCTGCGGAAGAGTTCGGCATCATCTTCTGCATGTTCCTGGTCTGCATCTTCGCGGTCCTTGTTCTTCGCGGACTGTCTCATGCCTACCGTGAGAAGAACGACTTCAACCGCTTCGCCGTTGCCGGCCTGGTGCTGCAGATCGGCATCCAGTCCATCATCAATGTCGGCGTGAACCTGCAGTTGCTGCCGGCCAAGGGCATGACCCTGCCGCTGATCTCCTACGGTGGTTCGTCGATGATTGCGATCTGCGTGACCGCAGGCTTCATCCTGGCGCTGACCCGTCACCGACCGGAGAAGCGCATGCAGGAGCGCAGCCTGTTTCGCGTAACCCACGGCGTTCCGGCGGAGTGATGCGATGAGCAAGGGCATCATTCTTCTCGCCGCCGGTGGCACCGGCGGCCATGTCTTTCCAGCCGAAGCGCTGGCCTACAAGCTGCGCGACCGAGGCTACTCCGTGCATCTGGTCACCGACAGCCGCGCCGAGCGCTATGCGGGCTCCTTTCCAGCCGACGAGATCCATGTGGTGCCGTCCGCAACGATCGGCTCCAAGAACCCGGTCAATCTCGCCCGCTCGCTCTGGACACTCTGGACTGGCATGCGCGCAGCCCGAAAGCTGATCCGCAACATCGGCCCGCTTTGCGTCGTCGGTTTCGGCGGTTATCCAACGATTCCCCCGTTGCTCGCCGCGACACGCATGGGCGTGCCGACCGTCATCCACGAGCAGAATGCCGTGATGGGCCGCGCCAACAAGGCGCTGGCCGGCCGCGTGAAGGCGATTGCCGGCGGCTTCCTGCCGGACAATGGCGGTGCGTACCCGGAAAAGACGGTGACCACCGGTAATCCCGTGCGGCCGGCGGTCATCGAGGCAGCCAAGACGCCCTATCATCCATCCGGTCCGGATGAGCCATTCAATCTCGTCGTCTTCGGCGGCAGCCAGGGCGCGCAGTTTTTTTCCAAGGCAATCCCGACGGCCGTCAGCCTGCTGGAAGAACCGTTGCGCAACCGGCTGCGGATTACCCAGCAGGTCCGCGTCGAGGACATGGAGACGGTCAACAACTGCGTCGTGCACCTGCAGATGGGTGCAGCCATTGCGCCGTTCTTCAACGACATGGCCGAGCGGATTGCGGCTGCCCACCTCGTGATCTGCCGCTCCGGCGCCTCGACGGTCTCCGAACTTGCGGTCATCGGCCGACCGGCGATCCTGGTGCCTTATCCCTATGCGCTCGACCACGATCAGGCGGCCAATGCCGCAGCGCTTGCCGCCAATGGTGGAGCCAAGGTCATTGCACAGTCGGAGCTCTCGTCGGAAAAACTGTCGGCGATCTTGCGCGGCTCGATGAATTCGCCGGAAAAGCTCGCCAAGATGGCCGCTGCTGCGAAATCGACGGGGAAGCCGGACGCAGCAAACTTGCTCGCGGATCTTGTAGAGGCTATTGCCGACAAACGTTCAATTGCAGAATTCAAGGGGGCAGGCGCATGAAGCTGCCTAAGGCCATCGGCCTCGTACATTTCATCGGCATCGGCGGCATCGGCATGAGCGGCATCGCCGAGGTGCTGCACAATCTCGGCCACAAGGTGCAGGGCTCGGACCAGGCGGACAGCGCCAACGTCCAGCGCCTGCGCGCCAAGGGCATCGAGGTTCTCATCGGCCACAAGGCAGAGAACCTGGGTGAAGCCGAAGTGGTGGTGGTCTCGACCGCCATTCGGAAAGATAACCCGGAACTGATCGCCGCGCGCGAAAAGCTGCTGCCGGTGGTCCGCCGCGCTGAAATGCTGGCCGAGCTGATGCGCTTTCGCAATGCAATTGCCATCGGTGGCACGCACGGCAAGACAACCACGACCTCTATGGTGGCGACGCTGCTCGAAGCCGGGGGGCTCGATCCGACCGTCATCAACGGCGGCATCATCAATGCTTACGGCACCAATGCCCGCATGGGCGAGGGCGAGTGGATGGTGGTCGAGGCCGACGAATCGGATGGCACCTTCTTGAAGCTGCCGGCCGACGTCGCCGTCATCACCAACATCGACCCCGAGCATCTCGATCACTACGGAACATTCGATGCAGTACGGGCCGCCTTCCGGCAGTTCGTCGAAAATGTCCCGTTCTATGGTTTCGGCGTGCTGTGCCTCGATCATCCGGAAGTCCAGACGCTGGTCGGCCGTATCGAGGACCGCAAAGTGATCACCTACGGGGAAAATCCGCAGGCAGATGTGCGCTTCATGAATGTCCGCATCGACGGCACGCGGTCGCTGTTCGACATCGAAATCCGCCGTCGTCGCACCGGCAAGGTCATCGAGATCAAGGATCTGGTGCTGCCGATGCCCGGCCGGCACAATATCGCCAATGCCACGGCGGCCATTGCCGTTGCCAACCGGCTCGGCATTTCCAACGAAGACATCGCCCGTGGCCTTGCGGCGTTCGGCGGCGTCAAGCGCCGCTTCACGTTGACCGGCGAGTGGAACGGCGTGAAGATCTTCGACGATTACGGGCATCATCCCGTCGAGATCAAAGCGGTTTTGAAGGCGGCACGCGAATCATGCTCCGGACGGATCATCGCCGTTCACCAGCCGCACCGGTTTACGCGGCTTTCGAGCCTGTTCGAGGAATTTGCCGCCTGCTTCAACGACGCCGACAGCATCTTTCTCGCGCCGGTCTACTCGGCCGGCGAGGAGCCCATCGAGGGCGTCGATTCGGAAGCGCTGGTATCGCGCATCAAGGCCGGCGGCCATCGTGACGCCCGTTATCTGCCATCACCGGATCGTCTGGCAGGAATGGTCGCCGAGATTGCAAAGCCTGGGGATTTTGTGGTCTTGTTAGGGGCCGGCAGCATAACCTACTGGGCCGCAGCGCTGCCACAGGAACTGGAAGGCCTTTCGGGTAAATCCGTATGAAGCAGGTCAATGGAGAAAAGCTGCTCGCGTCTTTGGGCGACGGCGTCAAGGATATTCGCGGACGGTTGACACCGGATGCGCCGATGGATCGCGTCACCTGGTTTCGTGCCGGCGGATTGGCGGAGCTGATGTTCCAGCCCCACGATACGGATGACCTCGTCACCTTCCTGAAGCTGTTGCCTCCGGAAGTGCCGCTGATGGTCGTCGGTGTCGGCTCGAACATCCTCGTGCGTGATGGCGGTATTCCCGGCGTCGTGCTGAGGCTTTCGGCCAAGGGGTTCGGCTCGCTCGAACTGGCCGGGGAAAACCGGATCAAGGCCGGGGCCATCTGCCCCGACAAGCATGTCGCGGCGATGGCGATGGACAACAGCATCGGCGGTTTCCATTTCTACTACGGAATTCCAGGCTCGATAGGCGGTGCGGCGCGCATGAATGCCGGCGCCAACGGCGTCGAGACCTGTGACCGGCTGGTCGAGGTCCATGCCGTCGATCGCAGCGGCAACAAGCATGTGCTGAGCAATGCCGACATGGGCTACACCTATCGCCATTCGTCAGCGTCGGCCGACCTGATCTTCACCGATGTGGTGTTCGAGGGTTACACCGAGGACAAGGCCAAGATCCGTGCCGACATGGATGCGGTGCGCAATCATCGCGAGACCGTTCAGCCGGTCCGCGAAAAGACCGGTGGCTCGACGTTCAAGAACCCGCCGGGCCTTTCCGCTTGGGAAGTCATCGACGAAGCGGGCTGCCGTGGTCTCGTCATTGGCGGAGCGCAGATGTCTTCGCTGCACTGCAATTTCATGATCAATATGGGCCAGGCAACCGGCTACGATCTGGAATATCTCGGCGAGCAAGTTCGTCGCGAGGTGTTCGAGAAATCCGGCGTCAAGCTGGAATGGGAAATCAAGCGGCTCGGAACCTTCATGGATGGCCGCGAGGTTCGCCCGTTCCATGGTGCGACGACGGAGTAGGTAAATAGCAGAGCGCCTGCTGGGAACCGATACGTAGTTAGAAAAAAGGCCGCGAAACATGTGTTTCGCGGCCTTTTTTGATGCGATTGTTTGGATCAGATTTCTTCGTTGCCTGACAGCAGGATGCAGACCAGCGTGATGAAGGCGGCGATTGCCATGTAGTAGCCGACATAGGCAAGGCCGTAGTTGCTGGCGAGCCAGGTGGCGATAAAGGGTGCCAGCGACGCGCCGAAGATGCCGGCAAAGTTGAAGGTGATGGAGGCGCCGGTGTAGCGCACCGCGACCGGGAACGGAGCTGCCAGTGCAGTGCCGATCGGACCGTAGGTCATCCCCATCAACGCCATGCTCACCGCTGCGAAGATGTAGATCTCGGTGAGGCCGCCGGTGAGCAGGGTCTGCAGAAAGAACGAGAAGACACCAATTCCGACCGTCGTGGCGACGAGCACGGCGCGGCGGCCAAAGCGGTCCGACAGCTTGCCGGCGATCGGGCAGAAGATGCCGAAGAACACCGAGGCGACGATCTGCACGAGAAGCGCATCAAGGAAGCTGATCTTCAGGACCTTGACGTTGTAGGACAGCAGGTAGGCCGTGCCGATGTAGAAGAGCACGAAGGTTGCCAGCGCCACGAAGGTGCCGAGGACAAGGCTGCGCTTGTGGTTCTTCAGGATCTCGACCACGGGAACGGCAACACGCTCCTTGCGGGCGACGGCTTCGCTGAACTCCGGGGTTTCGGTGATCGACAGGCGGACCCAGAGGCCGATGCCGATCAGGACGATCGAGGCGATGAACGGCACGCGCCAGCCCCAGGTGATGAAGTCTTCCTGGGAGATGAAGTGCAGCAGCAGCCAGAACACGGCCGACGACAGGAACAGGCCGACCGGCGCGCCCAGTTGCGGGAACATGCCGTACCAGGAGCGCTTGCCCTCCGGAGCATTTTCCGTCGCCAGCAGCACCGCGCCGCCCCATTCTCCACCGAGGCCGAAGCCCTGGCCAAAGCGGCAGATCGCCAGCAGCAGAGGCGCGGCCACGCCGATCGAGGCGTAGGAGGGCAGGAAGCCGATCAGTACCGTCGATATGCCCATGGTCATCAGGGCTGCGACGAGCGTCACCTTTCGGCCGATGCGGTCACCGAAATGGCCGAACACGATGGCGCCGATCGGACGGGCGAAGAAGGCGATGGAAAAAGTCGCGAATGATTGCAGGACGCCGGTGGTCGGATCGCTGGTCGGAAAGAACAGCGTCGGGAAAACGAGGACAGCAGCCGTCGCGTAGACGTAGAAGTCGAAGAATTCAATGGTGGTGCCGATCAGGCTTGCCAGCAGAACGCGTGACGGCGAATTCAGGGCGGCACTGTTTCGCGACGAGGGAGCCGGCGATAATGGCGATATCGCTTGTTTCATTTTCGTGACCAATCCGGAATGCTAAGTTCAACTTCACGGCCCTTAACGCAATTTAAGACCGGCGCAAACGCCAAAGTAGCAATTTCCCGAACGAAATCGTTGATGCGCCGCACAATAATGTCTGCAGCGTCGTCTGTCTCCGGCTGATCCGCATGAATTTCTAGTCGAGCCGGCAGCGCGTCTACCGTTACTCGGCGTCGCTCCCTTATCGCGGTGGTTGCATGTTGCCGATCAGAGGCTCCCGCCGAGGTGATGTCCAGGATTAAGAAAATCGAAGGCGCCTCTTGCCACGGATCTAAAGCTCTGATTCCAAGAGGGTAATTGCCATCCGGGTTTTGATTCTTTTGTGTTGATGGCGGCAAAAGATGCATCGGGTTAACCAAAGTAAACGCTTCGTTAACTATAATGACGCTCTAATAGGCTCATTCAGAAGCCGGTGGAATCGCCCGGTAAAAGCTTCGCGCAAGCGTGCTGTCGCAAAGAGCTGTATTTTTGGGGGTATCGATGAGTGAGAAGCATGTAGCCGTCCTGTTTGGCGGTTTTTCCTCGGAACGGCCGGTCAGCCTGTCGTCGGGGAAGGCATGCGCTGACGCTCTCGAAGGGCAGGGCTACCGGATCTCGTTGATCGACGTCGATCGCGATATCTCGGCGCGTCTTGCCGATCTTGCGCCCGATGTCGTCTTCAATGCTCTGCACGGCCCCTTCGGCGAAGACGGCACGATCCAGGGCGTGCTTGAATACCTGCAGATCCCCTACACCCATTCCGGCGTTGCCGCGTCTGCGCTGGCGATGGACAAGTCGCGCGCCAAGCTGGTGGCGGCGGATGCCGGCGTGCCGGTTGCCGAATCATTGCTGATGAGCCGTTTCGACTTCGGGTCCGAGCATCCGATGCCGGCACCCTATGTCGTCAAGCCGGTCCGGGAAGGTTCGAGCTTTGGCGTCGTCATCGTCAAGGAAGACCAGGCGCACCCGCCGCAGGTCATCACCTCGTCGGAATGGCGCTATGGCGACGACGTGCTCGTCGAGCGCTACATTGCCGGCCGCGAGTTCACCTGTGGCGTCATGGGCGACAAGGCCTTGGCAGTCACCGAGATCGTGCCGCAGGGGCACAGCTTCTATGACTATGACTCGAAATATGTCGCAGGCGGCTCGAAACACGTAATTCCCGCAGAAATTTCACCAAATATTTACCAAAAAATACAAAGATTAGCGTTAACGGCGCATCAAGCAATCGGCTGCCGCGGGGTCACACGATCAGACTTTCGCTACGACGACCGCTTTTCCGAGGATGGTGAACTTATCTGGCTGGAGATCAACACCCAGCCCGGCATGACCCCTACTTCGCTTGTGCCGGAAATGGCAGGCCACGCCGGCTACTCGTTTGGCGAATTTCTCCGGTGGATGGTGGAGGACGCGTCATGTTTGCGTTGACGGTCAAGAGGATGAAGCGCTCCAGGCACCGTGCTCCGGTGCTGTTCGACCAGCCGGAGGACCTGTTCGTCCTGCCGCGGCCGCTGCGTCGTGCCGTGCGTTTTCTGGTGAGCCTCGGCTCCGGGCGCATCTACGTTCCGCCACATCTCGGCACGGTCTCCGCCGTAGCCTTTCTCGCTGCGACAGGCCTATATGGCATGTCGCTCGGCGGTCATACACAGACGGTAGCCCAGGCAACGACGGCAGCAGCCGGCTTTGCCATCGAGGACGTCAAGGTTTCGGGCAACGACCAGACTTCTGAAATCGAAATCCTGCAGCTTCTCGGCCTAGACGGCACGACATCGCTCGTCGCCCTCGACGTCGATGCCGCGCGCCAGAAGATTGCCAGCCTTCCTTGGGTCGAGAACGTCGAAGTCCGCAAGGTCTATCCGAAGACCATCGAGGTGAAGCTCAAGGAGAAGGCCGCCTACGGTATCTGGCAGCATGGCGCCGAGCTCTCGCTGATCGAGCAGAACGGCACCGTCATCGCGCCGCTGCGCGACAACAAGTTTGCGTCCCTGCCATTGTTTGTCGGGCGCGAAGCCGAGAAGGCCGCGGCTTCGGTCGGTGACATGTTTGCCGCCTGGCCGGACCTTCGCAGCCACGTCAAGGCTTTCGTGCGTGTCGCCGGTCGTCGCTGGGATCTCTATCTCGACAGCGGCATCGTCATCAAGCTGCCGGAAGACGACCTACAGCAGGCGCTCGGAAAGCTGGCAAAGCTGGACAAGGAACAGAACCTTCTAGCGCGCGACATCGCTGCCGTCGATCTTCGTCTCGAAGATCGCACGACGGTGGAACTGACGCCGGATGCGATGGTGCGCCGACAGGCGGCGCTGGATTTAAGAACCAAGGCTCTGAAAAAGGCGGGACAAGACACATGAGCTTATTCGGTTCGTCCCATTTCGGCCTGCCGCGCCTGAAGCCGCTTTCGTCGAAGCGCTCGCATATCGTCTCCGTGCTCGACATCGGCTCGACGAAGATCGTCTGCATGATCGGTCGGCTGACGCCGCGCGAGGAAACGCAGGTTCTTCCCGGCCGTACGCACAACATCGAAATCATCGGCATCGGCCACCAGCGCTCGCGCGGCATCAAGACCGGCGTCATCGCAGACCTCGATGCAGTCGAAGGCGTCATTCGCCTTGCTGTCGACGCTGCCGAGCGCATGGCTGGCCTGACGGTCGAGAGCCTGATCGTCAACGTGTCCGCCGGTCGCCTCGGAAGCGACATCTATACTGCAACCATCGATCTCGGCGGCCAGGAAGTCGAAGCCACCGATCTGAAGAAGGTTTTGACGGCCGCCTGTCAGCAGTCGCTGCGCCAGGACCGTGCCATCCTGCATTCGCTGGCGACGGGCTACTCGCTCGACGGCGAGCGCGGCGTTCGCGATCCGCTGGCGATGTTCGGCGACGCGCTCGGCGTCGACATGCATGTGGTGACGGCTGAGCGCTCGGCACTGCGCAATCTCGAACTCAGCGTCAACCGCGCCCACCTGTCGGTCGAGGGCATGGTGGCAACGCCCTATGCCAGCGGGCTCGCAGCCCTGGTCGATGACGAGGTCGAACTCGGATGCGCCGCCATCGACATGGGCGGCGGCACCACGACGATCTCGGTGTTTGCCGAAGGCAAGCTCGTGCACACGGATGCTGTCAGCATCGGCGGTCATCACGTCACGACCGATTTGGCCCGCGGCCTGTCGACCCGTATCGAGGATGCAGAACGGCTGAAGGTCGTGCACGCTTCGGCGCTGCCCAATCCGGGCGACGACCGCGAAATGATTTCCATCCCGCCAATTGGCGAAGATGACCGCGACCAGCCGACCCAGGTGCCGCGTGCGCTGGTGTCGCGCATCGTCAGCGCCCGTATCGAGGAAACGCTGGAACTGATCCGCGACCGTATCCAGCGCTCGGGCTTCAGCCCGATCGTCGGCAAGCGCGTCGTGCTGACGGGTGGTGCGAGCCAGCTGACCGGCCTGCCGGAAGTGGCGCGTCATATCCTCGCGCGCAACGTCCGCATCGGCCGCCCGATGGGCATTTCCGGCCTGCCGACGGCAGCCAAGGGACCTGCCTTTTCGACGGCGGTCGGCCTGATGATCTATCCGCAGGTGGCGGATCTGGAAACCCATATGGGCGGCAGCGGTTTGCTTTCGTCGCTCGGCGGCAACAACAGCCGCATTGCCCGGGTCGGGCAGTGGCTGAAAGAAAGTTTTTGAGTTTCCGGGCCGGGCGGCAATGCCTTCCGGCACGGGCAAGCACATTGAGTGAATTGGCTGGCGTGGCGACGCGGTCATAGACAAGAAGGAACGGTACCATGACGATCAAGCTGCAGAAGCCAGATATCACCGAGCTTAAGCCCCGCATCACCGTGTTCGGTGTCGGTGGCGGTGGCGGCAATGCCGTCAACAACATGATCACAGCCGGCCTCCAGGGCGTCGACTTCGTGGTCGCCAATACCGATGCGCAGGCGCTGACCATGACCAAGGCCCAGCGGATCATCCAGCTCGGCGTCAACGTTACGGAAGGCCTCGGCGCCGGCTCGCAGCCGGAAGTCGGCCGCGCTGCCGCTGAAGAGTGCATCGACGAGATCGTCGATCACCTGCAGGGTACGCATATGTGCTTCGTCACCGCCGGCATGGGCGGTGGTACAGGCACCGGTGCTGCTCCCGTCGTCGCCCAGGCCGCCCGCAACAAGGGCATCCTGACCGTCGGCGTCGTCACCAAGCCGTTCCACTTCGAAGGTGGGCGCCGCATGCGCCTGGCCGAAATGGGTATCCAGGAACTGCAGAAGTCGGTCGACACCCTGATCGTGATCCCGAACCAGAACCTGTTCCGTATCGCCAACGACAAGACGACGTTCGCCGATGCGTTCGCCATGGCCGACCAGGTTCTCTACTCGGGCGTTGCCTGCATCACAGACCTGATGGTCAAGGAAGGTCTCATCAACCTCGACTTCGCCGACGTTCGTTCCGTCATGCGCGAAATGGGCCGTGCAATGATGGGCACCGGCGAAGCATCGGGCAATGGCCGCGCCATGCAGGCTGCAGAAGCTGCGATCGCCAACCCGCTGCTCGACGAAACCTCGATGAAGGGTGCACAGGGCCTGCTGATCTCGATCACCGGCGGTCGTGACCTGACGCTGTTCGAAGTCGACGAAGCTGCGACCCGCATCCGCGAGGAAGTCGATCCGGACGCCAACATCATCCTCGGCGCAACGTTCGACGAATCGCTCGAAGGCATCATCCGCGTCTCCGTCGTTGCTACCGGCATTGACCGTGCCATGAACATGGCAGCCGAACGCAACATGGAACTTCGCTCTATGCCGAAGCCGATTGTCCGTCCTTCTGCGGCCGTTGCCCCGGCACCGGCCGCTGCTCAGCCTGCCTATGTCGCGCAGGCACCAAAGGCTGCCGATCCTATCGCCCAGACGATCCGCATGGCGGAAGCCGATATGGAGCGGGAACTGGAAATGCTGACCACCCGTCAGGTTGCGCCAGCTCCCCAGCCGGTCCAGCAGCCTGTGATGCAGGAAGAAGCCTTCCGTCCGCAGAGCCGCATCTTCGCAGCCCCGGAAGCCGCAGCACCAGTGCTGCGTCAGTCGGCGCCCGCACCGCAGCCCGCTCCGGTCATGCAGCAGCCCGTCATGCAGGCTCCCCAGCCTGCACCGATGCGCCAGGATCCGACTATCCGCCAGACGGCAGAAGCGGTCCGCATGCCAAAGGTCGAGGATTTCTCCCCGGTCGTCAAAGCCGAGATGGATCATCGTGCACAGCCGAACCACGCAGCTGCCGAAGAACGCGGCCCGATGGGCCTGCTGAAGCGAATCACCAATTCGCTTGGCCGTCGCGACGAGGACGATGTTTCCGCCGACATGACCGCTCCAGCCCCCACAGCGGCTTCGCAGCAGCGCCGGGCGCTGTCCGCCGAGGCAAGCCTTTATGCTCCGCGTCGCGGCCAGCTTGACGATCACGGTCGCCAGCAGCCACATCCGCGCATGAGCAATGAAGACGACCAGCTCGAGATCCCGGCATTCCTGCGCCGTCAGTCTAACTGATCCCGCAGCCCCGCAAACTTTGGCCCCCGGCGCAGATATCTGCTCCGGGGGCTGTGTCTTATCTGGCCTACGCAGCGCGAAATTACCTAGGAATTTCAGTGACCTGATTCCGTTACATTGCGAAAGAAACAGTGATTTGGTTTGCCGCGACGTGGCGCGTATGTAGATACCAAGCGCACTACGGAATCGCATCCGCTCTTCGGATCAACTTTGAATTTCGTGCCAAGTAACAGACCGAACCACGACATCGCAGTTTCTCTAAAGCAAGTCGGTTCGGTGCAGGATGATAAGGCAGAACGTAAATGGCAATTGGATTGCTGGGTTTTCAGACAACTGTTGCAGCCCCCGTCACACTCTCCGGAATCGGTGTTCATTCCGGCGCTGACGTGTCGATCACCTTCCTTCCTGCCGAAGCCGACACCGGCGTTGTTTTCCAGCGTATCCACGATAACGGCGATGTCACCGAGCTCCGCGCCGTCTCCTCGCAGGTCGGCAACACCGATCTCTGCACCGTTCTCGGCTTTTCTGCGGCCCGTTCTGTCGCGACAGTCGAGCACGTGATGGCTGCAATCTACGCCATTGGCCTCGACAACGTTCTGGTCGAAGTTCACGGGGCCGAAATGCCGATCATGGATGGCAGCTCGTATCCGTTCATCGAAGCTTTCGAGCAGACCGGCATCGTGCCACTCGGCGTCAAGCGTCGCTACATCCGCATCGTCAAGCCGGTTCGTATCGAATCGGGCGGCTCATGGTGCGAGTTCCGCCCCTATGACGGCACGCGCTTCGAAGTCGAAATCGATTTCGATTGCCCGCTGATCGGCCGCCAGAAGTGGGAAGGCGACCTGAACGCCGAGACCTTCAAGAAAGAACTTTCGCGCGCCCGCACTTTTGGCTTCATGCGCGATGTCGAGCGGCTCTGGGCATCCGGTCACGCTCTTGGCTCGTCGCTGGAAAATTCGGTCGTCATCTCCGACGACAACACGGTTATCAATGTCGAAGGCCTGCGTTATGCCAAGGACGAGTTCGTGCGTCACAAGACGCTCGATGCGGTCGGCGATCTGGCTCTGGCCGGTACGCAGTTCATCGGCTGCTACCGCTCTTATCGCGGTGGCCACAAGATGAACGCCAACGCGCTGAAGGCACTGCTCAGCGACACCTCTGCCTATGAGGTCGTCGAGACATCCGTGCCGCGCCGCCGCCCTGCCGCGCGCGACTTTGTTGCCGTCAACGCACCCGAGTTTGCTCCCTGGTCCGCATGACCTCCAGATAATGTTCGACCAGGGTGGCCGCCTCCGAAAGGGGGCGGCTTTTTTTTGGGCGGACGAAAGGCGGCAAGGTGGCAGGATGCGGGTAAATCTCGTGGAAGCGCCACAAAAATGCGTTAATGGTTCATCATTGCGTTGCCCTGACGACGCTTTTATGGATAGAAACGCGGGCCGGTAGCACTCGTTTTTTGTCGTGGCGGTAATTGGGAATTTCCGAATGGGTTTTGCAGGATCTGAAAGCATGAAGATTACAGCGCGGGCTTTGCTCGTCACGCTTCTCCTCGCAGGGACCGGCGCGTTCGTTTCCGGTTGCCAGTCGGACAAGGACATCGACATCACCAAGCTCGGCGTAGAGACCGATCCTCCGGAGCAGCTTTACAATCAGGGCCTTGCTAACATCAAGGCGGGCAACATGGGCGAGGCCGGCAAGAAGTTCGATGCCATCACCCGCCAAGAGCCATTCTCGGACTGGGGCCGTAAGGCGCTGGTCATGAGCACCTTCGTCAAGTACCGCACGGGCAACTATGACGACGCCGTGACGACCGGCAACACCTACATGAAGCAGTATCCGCGTTCCGAAGATGCCGCTTACGTGCAGTATCTGGTCGGCGCATCCTATGCCAAGCAGATCGTTAGCGTCACGCAGGACCAGCGCGCCTCGCAGCAGACCATCGAGGCGATGCAGAAGGTGATCGACAACTATCCGAAGTCGGAATACGTCGATGATGCGCAGGCGAAGATCCGCTTTGCCAAGGATCAGTTGGCCGGCAAGGAAATGCAGGTCGGCCGCTACTATCTGGAACGCAAGGATTACCTCGCCGCTATTTCGCGCTTCCGCGTTGTCGTCGAGAACTATCCGACCACCAACCAGATCGAGGAAGCGCTGGCGCGTCTCGTCGAAGCCTATTACGCCATGGGCATCGTCGAGGAGGCACAGACTGCTGCCGCCGTCCTCGGCCACAATTACCCTGACAGCCAGTGGTATGCCGACTCGTACAAGCTGCTGAAGAGCGGTGGCGTCGAACCACGCCAGAACGAGGGATCGTGGATCGCACGGGCCGGCAAGAAGCTTCTTCTCGGTAGCAGTTGAGAACCAATAAGAGATGCTGGTCCAGCTTTCGATCCGCGATATAGTCCTGATCGAGCGGCTGGACCTTGCCTTCGAAAAAGGGCTGTCGGTTCTGACCGGCGAGACCGGCGCTGGCAAGTCAATCCTGCTCGACAGCCTGTCGCTCGCCATGGGTGGCCGTGGCGATGGTGGGCTCGTCCGCCACGGCGAGGAACGCGGCCAGATCACCGCCGTCTTCGACGTTGCCCTCGACCATGGCGCCCGCAAGCTGCTCCGTGGAAACGGTATCGACGACGAAGGCGACCTCATTTTCCGACGTACCCAGTCTGCAGACGGTCGCACCAAGGCCTATGTCAACGACCAGGCGCTGAGCGTCCAATTGATGCGTCAGGCCGGGCAGTTGCTGGTGGAAATTCACGGCCAGCACGACGACCGCGCTCTAGTCGACACCAACGCCCATCGCACCTTGCTCGATGCCTTTGCCGGTCTCACCGATGAGGTCGTCGCCGTTTCCGGCCTCTACCGCCAGTGGCGCGAATGCGAGCGGGCTTTGAAGAAGCATCGCGACAAGATCGAGCTTGCCGCCCGCGAGGCCGATTATCTTCGCGCCGCCGTCGAGGAGCTGGAAACGCTCTCTCCGCAGGATGGCGAAGAGGACGATCTTGCCGAGCGCCGCTCGAAGATGATGAAAGCCGAGCGCATTGCCGGCGATATTTCCGAGGCCTCCGAGTTCCTGAACGGCAATGCCTCTCCCGTGCCGCATATCGCCTCGCTGGTGCGGCGCCTCGAGCGCAAGAGCCAGGAAGCTCCCGGCCTGCTGGAAGACACCGTCGCCCTGCTGGACGCAGCTCTCGACCAGTTGTCGAACGCGCAGATGGAAGTCGAGGCGGCATTGCGCAAGACCGAATACGACCCGCGCGAACTGGAGCGGGTCGAGGAGCGGCTGTTTGCCTTGCGCGGAGCTGCGCGCAAATATTCCGTTCCGGTCACCGGCCTGCCTGATCTGGCCGAGAAGATGATTTCCGATCTCGCTGAGGTGGATGCCGGCGAGGAGAAGCTCGCCAAGCTCGATGCCGAACTTGCGGTTGCCAAGGGCAATTTCGATCGTGCCGCCCACAGCCTTTCCGAGAAGCGCAATCATGCCGCAACGTCGCTCAGCGACGCCGTGATGGCCGAGTTGCCGGCGCTGAAGCTGGAGCGCGCGCGCTTCATGGTCGAGATCACAACCGATCCGGCGGCCGGCGCCGCCGAGGGCATCGACGTCGTCGAATTCCACGTGCAGACCAACCCCGGCACACGGCCCGGACCGATCATGAAGGTGGCGTCGGGTGGCGAGCTGTCGCGCTTTCTGCTGGCGCTGAAGGTGGCGCTGGCCGACCGCGGCTCGGCACCGACGCTGGTCTTCGACGAGATCGATACCGGCGTCGGCGGGGCTGTAGCGGATGCCATCGGCCAGCGGCTGAAGCGGCTGTCGGAGAAGGTGCAGGTTCTGTCCGTCACCCATGCGCCGCAGGTGGCGGCCCGCGCTGCGACCCACTTGCTGATTTCCAAGGGCCCGTCTGCCGATGGTTCCGATAAGATCACCACGCGGGTGGCGACGATGGAGCCGGAGGACCGGACCGAGGAAATTGCCCGCATGCTGGCCGGTGCCTCGATCACAGACGAGGCGCGGGCCGCTGCTGCACGGCTGTTATCCGGAAACGGCTGAGCGTTGCTGTCGCAGTGCATCTTTTCATCGGCCGGAATTGCTCTAGAAAGATCCACTCAAACTGTGGAGTGATATGGATGCCGAGCGAAGCTATCTCCGTCGAGGATCTGACCGAGGCCGATGCAGCCGCCGAACTGGAGCGGCTGGCGAGCGAGATTGCCCACCACGACGCGCTCTATCACGGCAAGGATGCGCCGGAGATCTCCGACGCCGATTACGACGCACTGAAGCGGCGCAACGATGCGATCGAGGCGCGCTTTCCGGCGCTGGTGCGAATCGATAGTCCTTCGCGGCATGTCGGCGCTGCTCCGTCCGAGACCTTTGCCCAGATCACCCATGCGCGGCCGATGCTGTCGCTCGACAACACGTTTTCGCAAGAAGACGTGCAGGATTTCGTCGCCGGTATCTACCGCTTCCTCGGCCGCCTGCCGGACCAGTCGATTGCCTTTACCGCCGAGCCGAAGATCGACGGGCTGTCGATGTCGATCCGCTACGAGAACGGCCGCCTGGTAAGTGCCGCGACGCGTGGCGACGGGACGACGGGCGAAAACGTCACTGCCAATATCCGAACCATCAAGGAGATCCCGAACACGCTGCCGAAGGATGCGCCTGATGTCGTCGAGGTGCGCGGCGAGGTCTACATGGCCAAGAGCGACTTCCTGGCGCTGAACGCCCAGATGGCGGCGGAGGGCAAGCAGACCTACGTCAACCCGCGCAACACGGCCGCCGGCTCGCTGCGCCAGCTCGACGCCAAGGTGACGGCAAGCCGCAAGCTGCGGTTCTTCGCCTATGCCTGGGGCGAGATGTCCGAGATGCCGGCGGATACCCAACTCGGCATGGTCGAGGCTTTCGGGCGTTGGGGCTTTCCGATCAATCCGCTGATGAAGCGGCTGGAATCGGTAACCGATATTCTCAGCCACTATGACGATATTGGTTTGAAGCGCGCCGATCTCGACTACGATATCGATGGTGTCGTCTACAAGGTCGACGATCTCGCGCTGCAGGCTAGGCTCGGCTTCCGCTCGCGCAGCCCCCGCTGGGCGACTGCGCACAAGTTTCCGGCCGAGCAGGCGTTTACGCGGCTGACAGCCATCGATATCCAGGTCGGGCGAACGGGCGCGCTGACGCCGGTGGCGCGGCTGGAGCCGATTACCGTCGGCGGTGTCGTCGTGACCAATGCGACGCTGCACAACGAGGACTACATCAAGGGCATCGGCAATGGCGGCGAGGCCTTGCGGGACGGGCGCGACATCCGCATCGGCGATATTGTCATCGTCCAGCGCGCCGGCGATGTCATTCCGCAGATCGTCGATGTGGTGCTTGAGAAGCGCGACGCCGCAGGTGTCGCCTACGAGTTTCCAAAGGTCTGCCCGGTGTGCGGCAGTCATGCGGTTCGGGAGTTGAACGAGAAGACCGGCAAGCTCGATTCGGTCACCCGCTGCACCGGTGGTTTTGCCTGCCAGGCGCAGGCCAAGGAGCACCTGAAGCACTTCGTCTCGCGCAATGCCTACGATATCGAGGGGCTGGGCGCCAAGCAGATCGATTTCTTCTTCGAAAGCGACGACCCGGCCCTGCAGATCCGCACCGCGCCGGATATCTTCACGCTGGAGGAGCGGCAGAAGGCGTCCTTGACCAGGCTCGAGAATATCGATGGCTTCGGCAAGGTCAGCGTCGGCAAGCTCTATGCCGCCATCAACGGGCGGCGCGAGATCGCCTTGCAGCGTTTCATCTATGCACTTGGCATCCGCCACGTGGGCGAGACCAATGCCAAGCTGCTGGCCCGCTCCTACGGCACATATGAGGCCTTCGGAGAGGCGATGCGCGAGGCAGCGCCGCTGACGGGAGATGCATGGAACGACCTCAATGCCATCGAGGGTATCGGCGAGGTCGTCGCCCGCGCCATCGTCGAGTTCTACAAGGAGCCGCGCAACAGCGAGGTCATCGAGCGACTGCTGCGTGAGGTGCGCCCGCAGGATGCCGAGAAGCCCAAGGCGTCCGGAAGCCCGGTGGCCGGGAAAACCGTGGTCTTCACCGGGACGCTGGAAAAGATGACGCGCGACGAGGCCAAGGCGACGGCGGAGAGCCTCGGTGCCAAGGTGGCGGGATCCGTCTCGAAAAAGACCGATATCGTCGTCGCCGGGCCCGGTGCTGGCTCCAAGCTCGACAAAGCGCGCGAGCTCGGAGTGCAGACGATGGACGAGGACGAGTGGCTGGCGCTGATCGGGTGAGGGAAGGCCGCAGCCTTCATCATCCTCAGTGGCGCAGGCGCGCCATGGTCAGGGCGTCGACGTAGGACCCGGCGCGAAAGGCAAAGTCCATCAGCCGGCCTTCCTCGATAAAGCCGAAACGCTTGTAGAGCGCGATGGCGGCTACGTTGTCCGCATAGACGGTGAGTTCCACGCGTCGGATATTCAGCCAGTTGTCGGCGCAGTCCAGCAACGTACCCAACAGGGCGTTGCCGATGCCGCGGCCGGTGTATGCGTCATGGACGCCCATGCCGATGCTGCCGACATGCTGCCTGCGGCCCTCAAACCGCCGTAGGCCTGCGTTTCCAACGATTTTTCCGTCGAGGACGGCAACCAGACGCGGCAATGCCGCCTCCGCTTTTGACAGCCAGCGACGGGTATCGTCCGTCGTCTGATAGGGAAGACGCAGCGTGCCTGCGCGAAAACCGGGAAGGTTAGCGATTGCCGCAATGCCCTCGGCATCATCGATCTCTGCTGCGCGCACCAGCAAGCCTTCAGGAGGTGCGACGGCACGCAATTTGTCAGGGTTCGGCGTCTCATTCATGGGGTCTCTCCTTGTTTGGCCAAGGAGAGCCGGTTCCCAAACCCTGCTCGCCTCGGGCAGGGTTGTCGGGATGATCGGTCGGGTTTTAGCCCGGCAACGCGTCCCCACACCCTGGAAGGGTGGTGGTGATGTGAAGCATGACGTTGGTGAGCGATCCGATCACTCTCCCAGATTTCCTCAGCAGCGGAAGAATGTCAACCGCACTGCCAAATTGCTTCAAGGCTCAAGCCTCGCTACTACTGACTGATCAGACGAATCGGACATCACCCTTGAAAACTATTGCCATCGATTTTGAGACTGCCAACGAACAGCGCGGCAGCGCCTGTTCGGTCGGACTGGCGTGGATTGAGGACGGGCGTGTGGTGCGGGTGGAGGAGCGGCTGATCAGGCCGAAGGAAATGCGGTTTTCGGGTTTCAACATCGCCATTCACGGCATCCGGCCGGAGCATGTCGAGGGTGCACCTTCGTTTCCCGAGGTGATGGAGGAGTTCCACGAGGATTTTCGCGGCGCCACGATGATCGCCCACAATGCGTCCTTCGATTTCAGCGTCTGGCGGGCGAGCCTCGATCACTACCGGCAGTCCTATCCGGAGTTGTTCTACCTCTGCAGCCTGAAAATGGCGCAGCGTATCTGGCCGCAGCTTCTGTCGCACCGGTTGAATGTGATCGCCGAGCATCTGGCGCTGAGGTTCAAGCATCACAATGCCGCTGAAGACGCAGCCATCTGTGCCTCGGCCGCTATCGAGATGGCCAAGGCGGTAAAGGCGGTCGATGTCGGCGGCATTCCAGCCGCAATCGGCATGACGATCGGTCGCCTGACATCACGCGGCTACGAGCCCTGTACCTGCCGCAAGCGCTGACGTCTCTCCTTGCAATGATCCGCCTGCGACTTATCTTCGGCGCGAGATCAACAAGGAGTTTTCCATGCGCCGCCTCGCTCTTGCCGCTGCTTCCATTCTCACACTCATTGCCGGCGCTGCTTCGGCCGAAGTCGTCGGCAAGGTCGGTGTCGATTGGACGGGTAACGATATCCTCGTCGATGCCGTCCCGGATCCGGAAATCACCGGCGTCACCTGTCACGTTACCTATTTCGACCGTGGTGTGATCGACCGTCTGCGCAAGGGGAAATGGTTCGAGGACCCGTCCAACAATTCCATCGCCTGCCGCCAGACAGGTCCGATCCAAATCAACGATATCAACCTGTCAGAGGGCGGCGAAGAGGTCTACAAGTCCGGCATGTCGCTGATCTGGAAGAAGCTTGTCGTTAACCGGATCTACGACAAGAAGAACGACACGCTGATCTATCTTGCCCATTCGCGCGAACTGACGGATGGTTCGGCAAAGATGTCGATCTCGACCATCCCGCTCTACGGTCAGACGGTGACCTGGACAAAAGGCAAGCCCGCTCCCTGAGGCTCGTGAAAGCGGGTATCAGTCTGGCCCTCGCTGAGCGGTCAGCGCCCACCGTCATCCTCGGCCTTGTGCCGAGGATCTGCTGGTCGACAAAAAGGGAGCTGGATAGATCCTCGGGACAGGCCCGAGGATGACGACCGGTGCAGTAGCGACGATCGGTGTGCCAGAGACGATCGGCTTGCACGACTGCCGTGTATGTCGAAAACTTGGCTCAGGCGGCCTGCGCCAGTTCGTCGGCGATGACGGTGTCGAGGTTGAGGAAGCAGACCATGGTCTTTTCCAGGGCCACGATGCCACGGCAAAAGGCGCGCTGTGCTTCCGGGATGATTTCCGGTGCCGGCTGCAGGTCTTCGCTCTTGATGGTCATCATGTCCGACACCTGCTCGACGAGAAGGCCGACCAGCTTGCCGGCGATGTCGGTGACGATGATGGCAGAGCGCTCCGATGGCTCTGTCATCTTCATGCCGAGACGGCAGGACATGTCGATGACGGGGATAACCGCGCCGCGAAGGTTGATGAGACCGAGAACATAGGGCGGGGTGTGTGGCATCGGCGTTACCGGCGCCCAACCGCGGATTTCGCGGATCGCCATGATGTCGATGCAGAATTCCTGATCGGCAAGGTGGAAAGAAACGATTTCCAGGTAGGCACCCGACTGTTTGATGGCGTTCGACATGTGAAGTTCTTTCCGGAGCGTCTGAGCGGAATCATTGAGGTTTGCCGTTGAAAAACATGTTGACCGAGACTGGTTACGATCAGCTTAACGTTGTGCCGATTTCCAAGGTATCGCGCATATTCGATATGGGTGACGGCGTGTTGAATTGCGGTTGCCCGCCCGAAGCGGTATCCCTGCAGCCTCTCAACAGGTACTCCATTGGACGGGCCGCTTTGGCATCGGGAATCCATCATGAAAAAACTTCGTATTGCGATCTGGGTCCTAGTCGCTTTGATGGCCGGCTTCCTCGGGGCGGGCTCTTTCTATTTCACCAGACCGCCTGAATCCGCTGCTGCAGGCGGCCCCTTTGGCGTTCCCTTCACGCTGGTGGCGCAAAACGGCCAGCCAATCACCGAGAAGGCATTCCGCGGCCGGCCATCGGCGGTCTTCTTCGGCTATACGCATTGCCCCGACGTCTGCCCGACGACGCTCTTCGAAATGGATGGCTGGCTCCAGAAGGTCGATCCGGATGGCTCCAAGCTCGGCGCCTATTTCATTACCGTCGATCCGGAACGCGACACACCTGCCATCATGAACGAGTACGTCTCGAACGTTTCGCGCCGCATCACCGGCATTTCCGGGCCGACCGACAAGGTGACCGAGATGGTGCACGGTTTCCGCGTCTATGCGGTCAAGGTGCCGCTCGACGCCAAGGATCCGAATGGCGACTATACGATGGACCATTCGGCATCTGTGTATCTTCTGGACGCGGAGGGCCGGTTTGCAGGAACCATTGCCTATCAGGAAAATCCGGATACGGCCGTCAAGAAGCTGCAGAACCTGATTGACAAGGGGTAGGGGGTGGCTGTGCCGGACCTGTCGGTCTGGCGGTTCTACGCTCCACGATACGTCAGGTAGGCATGAGACGCGGCGCCCGATGAGCTTTGTGACCATGAACCCGCCGGTAATGGGGCTTCCCGTCGTCCACCGCTTGCTTTTGCGCCATGTCGCGGGGTACGACACCTGCAAACCGCCATCGACCGGCTGGACTGAACGACGATGAGAGACCGAAGCGTTGAATGAGATTCGCCTGTATGTGACGACGACCGAGCGCGATGCCGAGCGGATCCTCGACCTGATGACGCCTGTCTTCGAAGACGAGGAACTGCCGATCGCGACATCCGAGATCGACGAGAAGAAGGATATCTGGGAAGCCTCGATCTACCTCTATGCGGATCAGGAAGAGCACGTTCGCCCTCGGTTCGAGGCGCTACTGGCCGACGCCTATCCGGGTCTTGCGATCGACAAGGAGATCATCCCCGACGTCGACTGGATCGCCCGCTCGCTCGACGGCCTGAAGCCGGTGCGCGCCGGCCGCTTCGTCGTCCACGGCTCCCATGATCGCGACAAGATCCGCGCCAGCGAGATCGCTATCGAGATCGATGCCGGCCAGGCTTTCGGCACGGGTCATCACGGGACGACTGCCGGCTGCCTCGAAACCATCGAGACGGTGATGCGCAGCCGCCGCGTCCGCAATGCGCTAGATCTCGGCACCGGCAGCGGCGTGCTGGCCATTGCCGTGCGAAAACTTAAGAATATTCCGGTGCTGGCCACCGACATCGATCCCATCGCGGTTCGGGTCGCCCGCGAAAACGTCGTGCGTAACGGCATAGCCTCGGGAATTTCGCTCGAAACCGCTCCTGGATTTCACTCGACGGCCTTTTCCCGGCATGGCCCTTTCGACCTGATTATCGCCAACATCCTTGCGCGGCCGCTGATCCGCATGGCGCCGCAGCTTGCCAACCACCTTGCTCCCGGCGGGTCTGTCATCCTGTCCGGTATCCTTGCAGCCCAACGCTGGAAAGTGATTGCCGCCTATAACGGGGCACGGTTGCGCCATGTCCGTACCATCTGGCGCAACGGCTGGGTGACAATCCATCTCGACCGCGCCTGAGCCTTGACCGCCTCGCGCAGTGATTCCAGATTTTTTTCCAAGTTATTGAATTTCCCCGGAAATGCAAAAGGCGACACCAGAGGTGTCGCCTTGCAGATCAGTGTTACCTGATCATGTCCGCGAGCAGAGGGGAGGAAATGCTCAAGCGGGCGTTTCGCATTCTCGTCAGTCGTCGGCCGGGAGGAGAAGCCGTATCGACCGATCCTAGAATGCGTAGCTGGTGTTCGTGTTGCGCACGTCGCCGCGGCTTACGCCGATGATCCGGGAAGCTTCGCTGTCTGCAACGCGCAGGGCGCCGATTACGTGACGTACGGTCCGGCGTTCGCCAGCCTGCATCGGGCTGCTGTATGCGAAACGGGGAGTGTTCATAGTGGTATTCCTTTTGGGTGGGTTGCTTTCAACCCGTCTGATGAACCCCTTATAAACTATCCCGCAGTGCAGCACAGATTTAATGCGGAATGGGAGCTATGCGTTTATGTTATGGGTATTGTCGTGATTGAGTCATAATCGCTCGATTCTGCCCATGAAATAGGCGCAGTCGTTAACGGGCATTAACAGGCATTAATGCGAGGGGCGCGTCTCGCAATGGTGGCGAATTGGGATAACATGCAGGCAACCGCCATACGCGGATTCGCTTTGTCAGCTTTTGGATGCCCCATGTTCCAGTCTTTTGATGTCACTTCCACACCGCAGTTCGGCCGTGAACGCGTCGAGGGGCTTCGAGCCTCGTTTGCAGCTCTCGAGATCGATGCATTTCTGGTGCCGCGCGCCGATGAGTTCCAGGGCGAGTATGTGCCCGCCTGCTCGGAGCGACTGGCGTGGTTGAGCGGCTTCACTGGTTCAGCCGGCGTGGCGCTGGTAACGCAATCGCAGGCCGTTGTTTTCGTCGATGGCCGCTACACGACTCAGCTGCTGGAGCAGGTGGATACGACAGTGTTTTCCGGTGGCGATCTCGTTGGAGAACCGCCGCACCAGTGGCTTACGAAGCACGCCGCCAAGGGGCTTCGGCTCGGGATCGACCCGTGGCTGCACACCGGCGCGGAAGTGCGACGGCTGGAAAAGGCGTTGGGCGAGATCGGCGGCACGCTTGTGTTCCTGCCGCACAATCCGCTTGATCGCCTGTGGACAGACCGCCCTGCCGAGCCGCTCGGACCCGTGACCATCCAGACGGTGGAGCAGGCCGGCGTGCTTGCCAGCGAGAAGATCGGCGCTATTGCACGGCTTCTGGAAGAGAAGAACTGCGCGGCCGTGCTGGTCACCGATCCCTCGTCGATCGCCTGGATCTTTAATATTCGCGGCAATGACGTGCCGCATACACCGCATCCGCTCGCCCGGGCGATTATTCATGCCGGCGGCAGGGCGGAGCTGTTTCTCGACAAGCGCAAGACCAATATCGAGGCGGAAGCCTACCTGGCGCAACTTTGCCAGCAATTTCCCCCGTCCGATCTGGTCGAGAGGCTGAATGCCGCTTCCGCGAATGGCGCGCGCGTAATGGTCGATCCGGATCTGGCAGCGCAGGCTCTGACCGACATTATCCGCAGCGCCGGTGGCGAGGTTGTGGAGGGTAGCGATCCCGCACGACTGCCGCGCGCCCGTAAGAATCAGGCGGAGCTGAATGGCTCGGCTGCTGCCCATCTGCAGGACGGCGCGGCGATGGTGACCTTCCTTCATTGGCTGGAGACGCAGAAGCCGGCCACCGTTTCGGAAATCGACGCAGCTCGTAAACTCGAGGCTGTCAGGGCCGAAGTCGGCCAGGCGATGCAAAATCCGCTGAAGGACCTGTCATTCGACACGATTTCAGGAGCCGGCGAGCATGGCGCCATTATCCATTACAGGGTGACGACGGAGAGCGACCGGCTGCTGCAGGCTGGTGAACTCTACCTTCTCGATTCGGGCGCTCAATATATCAACGGCACCACCGACATCACCCGTACGGTTGCCGTCGGCACCGTGCCGGAGGAGCAGCGGCAGTTCTTCACGCTGGTTCTGAAAGGCATGATCGGCATCAGCACGGCGCGCTTTCCGGTCGGCACGCGCGGCTGCGATCTCGATCCGCTGGCCCGCATCGCGCTCTGGAAGGCCGGAGCCGACTATGCCCACGGCACCGGCCATGGCGTCGGCTCCTTCCTGTCGGTGCATGAAGGCCCGCAGCGCATTGCCCGTCTCTCGACACAGGAACTGCTGCCCGGCATGATCCTGTCGAACGAGCCCGGCTACTATCGCCCCGGCAGCTTCGGCATCCGAATCGAGAACCTGATCTATGTCCGCGATGCGGAGCCGATCGACGGCGGCGATATCGACATGCTGGGTTTCGAGACGCTGACCTTCTGCCCCATCGACCGCAGCCTGATCATTGCGGAATTGCTGACCCATGACGAGCTTCACTGGCTGAACGACTATCACGCGCGCACCCGCGAGGCGTTGATGCCGCTTATCCATGACGCCGAAGTGCGCAGCTGGCTGGAGAATGCGACGCTGCCGCTCGGCCACTGAGGCCGAACTTTGCACGCGAAGTTAGGATCAGGCGCCGATGAACTGGCGCCAGGCCATGACGACGATCCAGCCGGTGACGAGCATTGCGCTGGCCGGCAGATAAAGGCCGACCAATCCTGCTGCTACCAGCGCCACCTTGAGGTCGATGCCACCGTTGAAGAAGGTAGGGGCCATCAGCGCTGTCAGCACGGCGGCAGGCACGGCGTTGAGGGCGGCCTCCATGCGCGGCGGGATGCGGGTCATTCGGGTGATGAGAACGTAGCCGCCAATGCGCGTCAGGTAGGTTACGCCGGCAGCCGCGAGTATGAGCAACAGCATGTGGGGATCGAATTGTGTCATCGTCACACCTCGTGGTTTTCGACGGCGAGGTCGGGCTTGCGGTTGCTTTTAACTGGCGGCAGGAGGGCGGCCAATGCGACGCCGGCAAGCGCGCCGATGCTGACATGCCAGGGCGAGCCGACATAACGGTAGGCGACGACGGCGGCGACGGCGCTGGCGACGACGACGGGCAGGAAATTGTCGCGCTTGCGGAAGCCGATGACGATGCCGAGAAAATAGAGGGGCAGCAGCACATCAAGGCCGATCGAGCGGGGATCGCCGATCAGGCTGCCCAGCAGGCCGCCGATGAAGCTTGCGAATACCCAGGGAATATAGACCATCAACGCAAGGCCGATATACCAGGAAAAGCTGACCTGCTTGCCGGCTTCGCCGCGCTTCACCGTCTCGGCAAACTGCGGATCGACGAGCAGGAAGAAGGTCAGGGCCTTCTGGATGCCGTTGAAGTGCCTGATGTAGCGGGCAATGGCCGCCGAATAGAGGATATGGCGAAAGTTGACTGCCAGGATCGACAGGACGATCAGCCAAGCGGCGACGTCGTGACCGAATAGATCGAGGCCGACCAGCTGGCTGGCACCGGCATAGACGATGCCGCTCATCAATGTCAGTTCGCCGAGCGACAGGCCGTGGCCTTGGGCGATGGCGCCGAACAGGGCGCCGAAGGGTGTGGAGGCAAGGCCTACGAGGATACCGCCGCGTAGTCCCTCCTGAAAGTCCGCGCGATTCATCTCAAGCCCTGCATTATTTCCGGTTGCGGGCTTCCCTGTAAGGCGAGGGGCCGGCAGCGGCAACTGAATTTCCTTGATCGATGGATCGATTTCGCTGAACCTTGCGGCGCTCGAGGAGGGCACAGATGAAGAAGATCATTCTACCCAAGGAGGAGAAGGCCGCTGCCGTCACGCGCATCCGGCAATATTTCGCCGATGAGCTCGACCAGACCATCGGCGTGCTGCCGGCCGAATTCCTGCTGGAGTTTTTCGCCAACGATATCGGCGCATTCTTCTACAACCAGGGTCTGCGCGACGCCCATGCGGCGCTGACGAAGCAGATGGAGGATTTCGGTGAGGCAATCTATCTGCTCGAGCGCGAACGCACTGACGAGACCTGACGTATTGAGTCAGCTTTTCGGCTGAAACGTATGTTCAGGCCCGGGAAACGACCGCGCCTTCACGTCTTCCGCATAGGCTGCGGCGGCTTCCGAGATCAGCGGCGCGAGATTGGCGAAGTGCTTGACGAAGCGCGGTTTGAAATCGCTGAACAGGCCGAGCATGTCGTCGGACACGAGCACTTGGCCGTCGCAGGCAGGCGAGGCGCCGATGCCGATGGTGGGAATCGAAAGGCTCGCAGTGATCTCGCGGGCCAGCGGCTCTACCGTGCCTTCGATAACGATGGCAAAGGCGCCAGCCTCTCCGATGGCGGCGGCATCGTCACGGATCTTGTCCGATTCCTTGTCCGAGCGACCAAGTGCGCGGTATCCGCCGTTGGTGTTGACCAACTGCGGCATCAGGCCGACATGGCCGAAGACGGGAATGCCGCGCGCGGTGAGGAAGGCGACGGTCTCGGCCATTTCCCGTCCGCCCTCGAGCTTGACGCCGTCGCAGCCGGTTTCCTTCATGATGCGGGCAGCGCTCAGGAATGCCTGTTCCTTCGAGGCCTGGTAGGTGCCGAAGGGCAGGTCCACGATGACGCAGGCGTGGGCGACGCCGCGCATCACGGCCTGGCCGTGGGCGATCATCATCTCCAGCGTCACGCCGACCGTGGTCGGCAGGCCGTAGAGCACCATGCCGAGCGAATCGCCGACCAGCAGCAGATCGCAGTGAGGATCGAGCAGACGCGCCATCGGCGTCGTGTAGGCCGTCAGCGCGACGACAGGGCGCGTGCCCTTCATCGCTTCGATGCGGGCTGGTGTGATGCGCTTGGCGGAGGTCGTGGCACTCATGTCAGGCGGCCTTTTCGCTGCGGGCTTTGATTTGACCGATGACGCGGTTGTCCAGCAGCCGGGTTGTTCCGATCCGCACGAAGAGGGCGACGAGGATCGGGCTTTCGCCGGTGGCCGCCAAGGGTTTCAGAGTTTGCGGATCGCGCACGGCGACCACTTCGGGCGTGGCGAGCGGCTCGCGCGCGATGAAGTCGGTGAGGGCACTTTCCAGCGCTGCGGGCTCCCGGACGCCCGCCGCGTAGAGGCGTTCGGCTTCTGCGAGCGCTTGTGGCACGATGACGGCAGCGGCGCGCTCATCGGCGGTGAGGTAGCTATTGCGCGATGACAACGCCAGACCATCGATATCGCGCACCGTCGGGACAGCGACGACGGTCACCGGCTGCGCCAAATCCTCGACCATGCGGCGGATCAGGGTTACCTGCTGGAAATCCTTCTCGCCGAAATAGGCCTTGTCGGGCTGGACGATGTTGAAGAGCTTGGTCACGACGGTGGCGACGCCGGCAAAGTGGCCGGGACGCACGGAGCCCTCGAGTTCGGCTCCGAGAGAGGGCACGTCGACGACGGCTTGCATCGGTTTCGGATACATGTCTGAAGGCGTCGGGGCGAAGAGATAGTCGACTCCGGCCTTGCGCAGCATTGCGCTGTCACGCTCGAAATCGCGCGGATATTTCGACAGGTCCTCGCCGGCCGAAAATTGCAGCGGGTTGACGAAGATCGAGGTAACGACGATGTCGTTTTCACTCCGCGCCCGGCGGACAAGTTCCAGGTGTCCGGCATGCAGATAGCCCATGGTCGGCACGAGGCCGATGCGTCGTCCGGCGCGCAGATGCGGCAGAAGCCTGGCGCGCATCTCCGCAATGGTGCTGGTCACGTCCATAGATCATTCCTCCCGACGCAGGGCGAAACCGAAGTCCCGCTAGCCGGCCATGCATCCCATCCACGAAACGGCAGGCTCTCCTAGCGCGCCGCGATGCCAAAGGCAATTCGGCGCTTCGCGCGGAACCTGCGCTGCCAACCACGGAATGAGCGGCGACTTAGCATTTTCGTCAGCTTTTTGCGCTTATGTGGTCGAATGGCGAAGATCGTGGCTTTGGTGGCATATTTCTATCAGGCGGCGGTGGCATTCGGGCTGCTGATCGTCGTCGCCCACTGGCTGTCGCCTGCCGATTATTCCGCCTACTCGCTGTTTATCTCCATCAGCCAGTTTGCAGCGATCCTCTGTTTCGAATGGATCCGCTTTGCTTGCAGCCGGTTTTACCCCGGCCAGACGGGAAGCGAGCCGACAGAACGGCGCGCTCTGAAGGTCGAGTTTGCCGCTTGCGCGCTTATCTGTGTGGTCGCGGCTGCGGTGTCGATCCTGTTTGCCGTGCCTGTCGGCGTGGCGCTGGTTGGCGGTCTTGTGGCGATCTTTCAAGGCGCGAGCGACCTGCATCTGACAATGCTGCGCTTCCGCCAGGAATTTCGCACCTTTTCGAGGCTTCAGGGATCGCGCGCAACAATCCTCGCCGCGGGCACGCTCAACGGAGCGCTGCTGGCCCCGACCTTCATGTCTGCGGTCTTAGGGCTTCTGGCTGGCTATGTGGTCTACTCGCTACTGGCGGTGGCGCTGACCCGCAGCGTCGCGCGGGAGCGCGCGAGGTTCGACGCTACCGTTGCCCGTAAGCATTTCGTCTATGGGAGCGTCGCAGCCGGCGCCTCGGTCGTCGGCCTGCTGGCACCAATCGGCCTGAAGGCGATCCTGACCAGTGTCCTCGGCCCAACCGGTGCTGCCGGCGCGCTGCTGGCGCTCGATTTGCTGCAGCGGCCCTTCGTGCTCATCGTCTCGGCGCTGCAGGCGATCCAATACCCCGATGTCGTGGCACTTTACGACCGGGACGGCGAAACCGGTGCTTTCAAGGCGCAACTGGGTGCCTATTACTCGCTGCTGACCGGCTTTACGCTGATGACGGCTGCCGGCATTTTTGCCCTGTTGCAACCCATCGGCCTGTTCGTTATCGCGCCGGCTCTCCGGGACGGGTTCATGAGTGCTGCACCCTTCGTTGTCGGGCTGGCGCTTTGCCGGGCGCTGACGCTCAACATGCTGCCGACACCGGCGCATCTTCGGCACAGGCTGCTGTCGATTTTCCTGCTATCGGCCGTCGATTGCCTGTTGCTGAACGGCGGGACGCTGGCAATTTCAGCAATGCTTGGCGCAAGCGGACCGTTGATGGCGGGCGGCATGGTCGGTGCACTTTTGGCCATGGTGGTTGGTTTAAGGGTGCTGGTGACGCTGCCGTTCGATTTCGTCTGGCAACCGGTCGCTTTTGCGGCAGTGGGCCTTGCCATCCCGGTTGCGGCGACTGCCGGTTACGGTCAGGCGCTCTGGCCCTCAGTGGCTGTCGGCGTGATCGGCGGCGGCGTCTTTTGCCTCGCCGGGCTGTACAGCTATTTCAGGCGGCTGTTCAGCGCGGCGGCCACCTCCTAGCGCGGCTGCGTCAGAGGGCTGCCAGCATGTCGAGGATGCGGCCGGCGCTTGTATCCCAGGAGAAACGACTGACATTCATCCGGCCGGCATCCTGCAAAGACTGGCGCAGGGATGGATCGTCGCAGATGCGGCGCATCGCGTCGGTCAGTTCCTCCTGTCTGGTCGGATCGAAATAGAGGGCGGCCGTGCCGCAGGCCTCCCGAACTGCCGGGATATCTGCCGCCAGGACCGGGCAGGCTTGCGTCATCGCCTCCAGCGGCGGAATGCCAAAACCTTCGTAGAGGCTCGGGAAGACGAAGGCGGTCGCGTGGCGTTCCAGCGCCACGATCTCGGCATCGGTCAGCCTGCCGGGATAGAGGATGCTGCCGGTCGAGGCCGCGTCCTTCGATTTGAAAACGCTCGGCGCACTGCCGCCGACCACGACCAGCTTCTGGCCGGTGTTGCCAAGGGCTTCGAAGGCGCGGATGGCAAACTCCAGGTTCTTGTTGGGCTTCATGGTGCCGACCAGCACGAAGAAGCCGTTCGTGGAGAGGCCGAGCCGGTTGATGATCCCGGTATCCGGCGCAATGGCGGCAAAATGATCGACCGCGTTGTAGACGACATCGATACCGGCGGCCGCCACCCTGAAGACAGAGGCGAGTTCGCGGCGGGAAAACTCCGAGACCGTGGCGATCTTTGCCGTCCGGGTCAGTGCAAAGCCGAGGGCGGCGTGCAGTAGCCGGTAGCTGCGCTTGAAGGAGCCCGGATGGCGGAAGATCGTCACGTCATGAATGACAACCGCCTGGCGCCGGTGCAGCAGCGGGCCGCTGCCGCCGAAGCCCAGCAATCGACCTTTGCGGGCATGAGCATACAGCGCAGTCTGTTCCCACACGTGCCCGGGCCCCGCGCCGAATGCATCGACGCCGATGGCGTGAAGATCGAGGTCAACGGCGGACCCAGCGGGGACGGCGAGGCGCCAGTTAACCTCTTTAAGGGCATCTGGCACATTGCCAGACGAGATCCTGGCATCCAGCGCCAGTGTCAGCTCCCTTGCGAACCGTTGCACGCCCGAAAGGGGCTGCGTCAGGAAGCGGCCGTTGATGGTGATGGTTTGCACGGCAATGGCCCCATGGCGTTTCCGCCACATTCGGCGATCTTCGTGAAGGAAGGTTTAGCGCCTCCGCCAATCGCTCAGGCGTTGAGCGCCTCGGCGCTGTCGATGATCGCCACGCCGCGCACGCGCATTTCGTCGATGGCGGCTTTTACGCCGGCAGGGTCGATACCGCGGCTGGCGTCCTCGATGAAACGCACCCTGACGCCGGGCAGCATCTCGACGGCGTCGATGGCGGAGAACTTGACGCAGTAATCGGTGGCGAGGCCGCAGAGATCGAGTTCCGTGACCTGTCGCTCGCGCAGATAGTCGGCGAGGCCGGTCAGGGCCGCCTGATCGTTGTCGCGGAATGCGGAGTAGCTGTCGACCTCAGGGTTCTGGCCCTTCTGCTGGATGAAATCGATGGCGCCGGCATGGAGGTCGAGATGGAGGGCGGCGTCCGGGGTATCCTGGACGCAATGGTCCGGCCACATCATCTGCGGCTTGCCGGAGAGCATGCCCATGTCGAAAGGGTTCTTGCCGGGATGGGAGGAGGCAAAGCTGCCATGGCCTTCGGGGTGCCAGTCCTGCGAGGCGATGACAAGGTCGTACTTGCCGCTGTCGATCAGTCTGTTGGCGACGGGCACGATCTGGTCGCCGCCTGGAACGGCTAGGTTTCCACCGGGGCAGAAGCCGGTCTGGATATCGATCAGCAGCAGGGCCTTCATCGTCACGTCCTTCCATCCATGTCTTGGCGCACGATGCCAAGACGGCGCGGAAGGATCAAGTGTTTTGCGCCCCGCACAGCGTACGAGGCGCACTGGGTTCAAGCCGTTAGCGGAGCTTGTGGCCCTTGATGCCGTAATAGGCGATGTAGGCGTAGCATAGGATCGGCATCAGGAAGGCGAGGTGGATACCGATCGTATCGGCCAGCACGCCCTGCAGAACCGGCAGAAGCGCGCCGCCGACGATGCCGAGGCAAAGGATGCCGGAGCCCTGGCTGGTGAAGCGGCCGAGGCCGTGAAGCGCCAGCGAGAAGATCGTCGGGAACATGATCGAGTTGAAGAGACCGACCGCAAGGATGGCCCACATGGCGACATGGCCTGTGGTCATCACGGTCACCACAAGCAGGATCGCGACGATGAGCGCATTGAAGGCCAGCGCCTTGCCATCGTCGACGTAGCGCATGACCACGGCACCGATGAACCGGCCGACCATGGCGCCACCCCAGAAGTAAGACACATAATGGGCTGCCTCTGACTCCGTCAGGCCGCCGATATCGGGCTGGCTGAGGAAGTTGACCAGGAAGCTGCCGATGCTGACTTCAGCGCCGACATAGACGAAGATGCCGATCATGCCGAGCACCAGATGGCGATACTGCCAGGCAGAGCCGCCGCCGTGCATCGGGTCAAGGTCTTCTTCCTCGTCGACATCGGGAAGCTTGAGCGCCGCAAAGATCACGGCGAGCACCAGGAAGGCGGCTGCCAGGATCAAATACGGGAACTTCACCGTCGCCGCTTCGGCGGCATGGATCGCGTCTAGCTGCTCGGGCGTTGCGTTGGTGACGGCAACGGTGGCTGCGGAGAGAATGAGCAGGGCGCCGAAGATCGGCGCGATGGTGGTGCCCAGCGAGTTGAAAGCCTGGGTCAGCGTCAGGCGGCTGGCTGCCGTGTCGGGCGGGCCCAGCACGGTCACATAGGGGTTGGCGGCAACTTGAAGGATGGTGACGCCGGACGCGAGCACGAAGAGGGCTGCGAGGAAGAGCGCATAGACGCGGTAGCTGGCAGCCGGGATGAACATCAGGCAGCCGACGGCGCAGATCGCCAGGCCGACAACGATGCCCCACTTGTAGCTGATGCGCTTGACCAGCGCGCCCGCCGGCAGCGAGACGATGAAATAGGCGCCGAAGAAGCAGAACTGGATCAGCATCGACTGCGTGTAGTTCAGCTGAAAAACGTTTTTCAGATGCGGAACCAGAATATCGTTCAGGCAGGTGATGAAGCCCCACATGAAGAAGAGAGAGGTGAGCGCAATAAGCGCAAATTGATGGTTCTGTCCTGCGGGCGCTTTTGCGCCTGCCGGAGCAGAGCTGCTTGTTGTTATCCCAGCCACTTTATTGATCCTCAAAACTGTTGTCGCCGCGCCTGAAACGTTTCAGGCCCTGCCGGGCGGCAGATTGGCAGCGGCCCGCTGAAAATCCGCAAAAGAGCGCGAGGGGCGGGGCCGTATGCGACGATATAAAGCAGTCAGCGACAATTGGTAGCACCGCAGCATTGTGTTTTTTGCAGTGCAGCATAGCGTCAGGATTGAGGCTCGGCGGTGTCGAACCGGTGGCGGCTGATGGTAATTCAGTGTGCGAGTGGGCTGCGCAAACGGCGCCAAAGCGTTGCTTCTTGGCAGTTTTTCTCTCTTTTGCTACAAGCTTCAGATGATCATCAGACCCGAAAATACCAGCGACATTCAGCCAATTCGCGTGCTCGTGACCAACGCATTCAACGGCGCTCCCCACAGCGACGGAACGGAAGGCGCTATTGTTGACGGTCTTAGAGCCGGAGGCGCTTTGACGGTGTCGCTGGTGGCAGAAAAGTATGGAGAGATTGTCGGACATGTCGTTCTTTCTCCGGTCGAGATAGATGGCAAGGTCGTCGACTGGTACGGGCTCGGGCCGGTCGCCGTGCGACCCGACAAGCAGCGACAGGGCATCGGAGCGAGGCTCATCGAAGCTGGACTTGACCAGATAAAAGCCCGTGGCGCGGCTGGATGTGTCGTCCTCGGCGACCCCGGCTACTACGCCCGCTTCGGGTTCAAGGCTGGCCCCACTTTGCGCTTTCCCGGAGTCCCGGCGGAATATTTCCAAAGACTCGACTTCGGAGATGACACGCGACAAGGCGTTGTCGTTTATCACAGGGCGTTCTACGGAACCTGACCGCTGCCTGCAGGAATGTTCCTAGCCGAACGACATGAGAATGACATGTCTGGCCTTGACCTCGAGCTTGTCACCCAGCCTAGCGATGACGAATACAACGCAATTCGCCAACCGCTGATCGACTACAATGCTTCCAAGGTGGATGGGCCCTGGGGCCCGCTCGCAATCCTGCTGCGCGACGAGGCTGGTACGGTGCGGGGTGGTCTATGGTCGAGCTACAGCTACGACTGGCTTTTCGTAGAACTGCTCGTGATCCCCGAAGCCTTTCGTGGACAAGGCCTTGGTGCCAGGATGCTGCAACAGGCGGAAGGCTGGGCGAGAGAGCGAGGCTGCGTTGGCGTCTGGCTGGATACATTCAGCTTTCAGGCGCCAGGCTTCTACGAGAAGCAAGGCTATACCGTCTTCGGCGTGCTCGATCACTATCCGGGCGAGATGCAGCGGTTCTTCCTGCGCAAGATGTTGTAATCTTTGTCACGGTTCGCCATCTGCCGCAAATGATGAGAACACCTCACACCCTCTCCACAAACCCATCCAAAACCCGCTTCTGCCCGGCCCTGTCGAATTCGATGGTCAGCTTGTTGCCTTCGATGGCGGAGATGTTGCCGTTGCCGAACTTGATGTGAAAGATGCGCTCTCCGACCGCGAAGCGCGAGGGCGTGTCGGTGGTCGACTTTGCCACCAGTTCGCCGTCGATGGTGCGCGCCTTCGGGCCGCTTTCGCCGTAGCCGATGCGCTCGACCGCGTGGCCGGAGCGCGAGCCCCAGTTGTCGCGCGTTGCATCGGTCTTGTTGGCCTGGGCGCGTTTCCAGCCCGGCGTGCCGTAGCTGTTGGAAAAGGGCTCGGCCTTGTCGAAGCGTGACTGACCGTAGGCGCTGCGCCCATAGCCGCCATAGGATTGCTCGGTCTCGGCGACGGACACGTGCGTATTTGGCAATTCGTCGAGGAAGCGGGAGGGCAGGGTGGATTGCCAGAGGCCGTGTATGCGGCGGTTCGAGACGAACCAGATGTGGCAGAGGCGTTTTGCCCGCGTCAGCCCGACATAGGCAAGCCGGCGTTCCTCCTCGAGACCCGCCCGTCCGCTCTCGTCGAGCGAGCGCTGGTGGGGAAACAGGCCTTCCTCCCAGCCGGGCAGGAAGACCGTCTTGAATTCCAGCCCCTTGGCGGAATGCAGCGTCATGATCGAGACAGCATCGAGGTTCTCGTTGTTTTCGGCATCCATGACCAGCGAGACATGTTCGAGGAAGCCGCGCATGCTCTCGAAACTGTCCATCGAGCGGATCAGTTCTTTCAGGTTGTCGAGGCGGCCCGGCGCTTCAGCCGACTTGTCGTTCTTCCACATGTCGGTGTAGCCGGATTCCTCGAGGATCTGCTCGGCAAGCTCCGTGTGGGGTGCGTTTTCGAGCCGTTCCTGCCAGCGGCGGACGGACATCACGACGTCGTACAAAGCCTTGCGCGGCTTCGGCTTCATCTCGTCAGTCTCGATAATGTCGGCTGCCGCGGCCAGCATGGGTATATTGCGGGCGCGGGCATAGTCGTGCAGGGCGCGCACCGTGGTGTCGCCAAGACCGCGTTTCGGTGTGTTGACGATGCGCTCGAAGGCGAGGTCATCGGCCGGCTGGCAGACCAGGCGGAAATAGGCCATGGCATCGCGGATTTCCATGCGCTCGTAAAAGCGTGGACCGCCGATGACGCGGTAGTTGAGGCCGAGCGTGACGAAGCGGTCTTCGAACTCGCGCATCTGGAACGAGGCGCGCACGAGGATCGCCATGTCATTCAGCGCGTGGCCGCCGCGCTGCAGCTGCTCGATCTCTTCGCCCAACGCCCGGGCTTCCTCTTCCGAGTCCCAGGCGGCGTGAACCTGAACCTTGGCGTCCTCGGGATCGCTGCGGTCGGTGAAAAGCGTCTTGCCGAGCCGGCCTTCGTTGTGGGCGATCAGATGGGCAGCGGCGCCGAGGATGTGCTCGGTCGAGCGGTAGTTGCGCTCGAGCTTGATCACCTTGGCGCCCGGGAAATCCTTCTCGAAGCGCAGGATGTTGTCGACCTCGGCGCCGCGCCAGCCATAGATCGACTGGTCGTCGTCGCCGACGCAGCAGACATTCTGCATCTCGCCCTTCGGCCGCTGGGCCAAGAGCCGCAGCCACATGTACTGCGCGGTGTTGGTGTCCTGATACTCGTCGACGAGGATATAGCGGAAGCGCTGGTGATAATCCTTCAGGACATCCGGGTTCTGGCGGAACATGGTGATCGGATGCAGCAGCAGGTCGCCGAAATCGCAGGCGTTCAGCGTCTTCAGCCGCGCCTGGTAGGCAGCATAGAGTTCGCGGCCCTTGCCATTGGCAAAAGCACGGGCATCGCCCTCGGCGATATCGGGCGGTGTCAGTCCCTTGTTCTTCCAGCCATCGATCATGCCGGCGAATTGCTTCGCCGGCCAGCGCTTGTCGTCCAGGCCCTCGGCCTGGATGATCTGCTTGATCAGGCGAACGACGTCGTCGGTATCGAGGATGGAGAAATCCGATGTCAGGCCGACCAGTTCCGCGTGACGGCGGAGCAGCTTGACGCCGATTGAGTGGAAGGTGCCGAGCCATGGCATGCCTTCGACTGCGCCGCCGACCAGCAGCGCAACACGCTCCTTCATCTCGCGCGCCGCCTTGTTGGTGAATGTCACCGACAGGATCTGGCTGGGGAAGGCGCGGTTGGTCGACAGGATATGGGCGATACGGGTGGTGAGCACGCGGGTCTTGCCGGTGCCGGCGCCGGCCAGTACCAGCAGCGGCCCCTCCAGCGTCTCGACAGCCTCTGTCTGCTCGGCGTTGAGGCCGGCGAGGTAATCCGGCACGCGGCCGACATCGCGCGCAGCCATGGCGCGCGCCGCGATGCCGCCGGCAGCCTGCGGACGCGCTGCAGCCGGCTCGTGGCGCCTTGGCTCGGCGTGCTCGGGCTCTTCGTCGAAGAAGGGAATGTCGTCTTGTCCTATCGTCATGTCGCGTAATGTAGTGATTCGGAATCGAAAGGCCAGAAAAGATGTTCTGCTTTCATTCCCTTATTGCCATCCCGCCCGCGATCAGAGCCGCCCCAATGCGTGATTCGGCGACAGCAGGGCGCTATGGCTCGTCGTCTTCTGCTCGGCAATGTCCTCGCTCATCGACCACCGCCAATGCTGCGCGACAATGCGCATGGGCCTAATCTGTGCGTTGACAAGGGGCTGTCATTATTTTTCATGATATTGCCGCAATCCTTGATACACGTCTCGTCATCGAAGCAGAGGCCCTCGTCCATGATCAAGAAATTCGTCCTACTCGCCGTCTCGGCTGCCTTCCTGAATGCCTGCACGACCACGGATCCCTATACGGGCGAGCAAAAGGTTTCGAACACTGCGGGTGGCGCTGCCATCGGCGCGGGGCTCGGGGCAATTGCGGGCCTTGCCGTCGGCGGCTCACCTGTTGGACGGCGCAACGCGGCGCTGATCGGAGCAGGCATCGGCGCTCTCGCCGGCGGCTCTATCGGCAATTACATGGACCAGCAGGAATCGGAACTGCGCCAGCAACTGCAGGGCACCGGCGTTTCCGTCACGCGAACCGGCGACCGTATCATTCTCAACATGCCGTCGGCGATTACCTTCGATACCGACCAGTATTTCGTAAAGCCGGAGTTCGACCAGACGCTGAACTCGGTGGCAATCGTTCTGCGCAAGTTCAACAAGACGCTGATCGACGTCAACGGCCATACGGATTCCACCGGCAGCATGCAGCATAACCAGGAGCTCTCGGAGCGTCGCGCAGACTCGGTCGCCGGCTATCTCGGCACCCAGGGCATCGATCCGCGCCGTGTCTCCGCCGTCGGCTTCGGCCCGACACAGCCGGTCGCCAGCAACGCCTCCGAAGCCGGCCGCGCGCAGAACCGTCGCGTCGAAATCCAGATAGCGCCAATCACCCAAAACGGCTGATTGCCGATGGAGGGCGTACGCGGGCCATACCCGCGCCGCCCCTGATGGGCTGAACTCATGCCGTTAGAGGTTAGAGGTCCTGCGCGCGCGCGAGCAAATCGGCCCAGCGTTTGACGTAACCGTTGACGACGGGCGGGTGGAGGCCGGCAGAGATGAGCCTTTGCTCAAGGCTATGCACATCGAAGGCTTCCAGAGGCGTGTCCCTCGGATAGAGCCTGAGCGTGTAGGTAAACATCTCCTCCCAGCTCCGCCTGACCCCGACGGATTCATCGTCCAGATGCGGGCGATAGCGGGCGATGAGCTCATCCAGGGTCATGGCCTGTGTTCCCGGATACTACCGTTTGCGCCCCCGGCCCGAAGCCTGTCCGGACTCCTTGGCCAAGTCTGCAAATCCCGGCGGCTTGCTTTTGATCCACGCGACGAACGTCTGTACAGCCGGATCCTCGAGAATGGCCTCGATCGTGCTGAACTTCTTTGCGAGTTGCGCATCCGTGAAGATCGCGTGGATCTGGTTGTGGCAGACGCGGTGCAGGTAAACGGTTTCCTTGCCGCCCTTGCTCTTCGGGATGAGATAGTGGGCGTCCTTCTGGTCCTCCGGGATCACGCGCTCGCACAGCAGGCAAATCGTTGGCTCCGGCTCCGCGTTCGATGATTCAAAGTCGTCTCTGTTCTTGCGGGCCATCTGTCCTCGGTCAATTTTGCGAGCTGGTGCTGTCGTGCATTCGTATCGTTTCGATCGATGCAGGCGTCTCCCGCAGATATCGCTTCTGACGGGATGGAGCAACGATGTTCCGCAGTCATCTCAGCCTCGCATTTGCGAAGCATTGTTCTTGGCCTATGACAGCCTGACGTGCTCTGCCAGAAAATCCAGCAGAGCACGAACCCGCGCCGGGACAGGACCGCCTTCGCCGATATAGACGGCGTGGAACGCCTCGATGTCGCCGGGATTGCAGTCGTCGAGTACGGCGAGCAGGCGTCCAGCCGCAAGATCGCTCCGGATGGTGAAGCTTGCCAGTCGTGCCAGACCGCCGCCGGCCAGGCAGAGATGTCGCACGGCCTCGCCATCGCTCGCTTCGAGCGTGTTGACCAGTTTTTTCGAGACGCTCTTGCCGTCCACCATCAATGGCCAGCCGGCAACGGCGCGCCGATAGGAAAGAGCGATCTTGCGGTGGCTGTCGAGATCGGCTGGCGTGCGCGGCGTGCCGTTCTCCTCAAGATAGCCTGGTGTCGCGACGATCGCCATCGGCGTGCCGCCGAGCTTGCGCGCGAGCAACTGCGAACTCTTCATCGGACCGGCCCTTATTGCCACATCGGTGTTTTCGGCCATGAGGTCGACGACGGCGTCAGTAACGGTAATCTCCAGCGTGACTGCGGGATAAAGCTTTAAAAATTGCGGGACGAGCGGCGCAAGAACGTAATTGGCGAAAGACGCGCTCGTGTTGATTCGTATACGGCCGCTCGCCAATTCGCCCACCGAAGCGTTGCGTTCAGCCTCGGCAATGTCCGCCAGGATCCGGACACTGCTGTCGTAGAAAAGGCTGCCTTCCGTCGTTAGCTGCAGCGTGCGGGTGGAGCGATTGAGCAGCCTCGTACCGAGCCGCCCCTCCAGCCGCGTCATGAGCTTGCTGATTGCCGATGGGGTGAGGCGGCTGGCACGGGCGGCGGCCGAAAATCCGCCGAGATCAACCACCCGGACAAAGATCTCCATTTCGCCGGAACGGTTTACGTCGGTCTTTCTCATTGTGAATTCAACTCATGAATGCTGATCGCTGCGGCAGTCTAGTTCACTTCGCCGTTGCAATCTACCTTTGGCGAAACGCAAGGAGACGACAATGGACTACAGATATCTCGGCCGATCCGGCCTTAAAGTTCCCGCCTTGAGTTTTGGCGCAGCGACGTTTGGCGGCAGCGGCCCGCTGTTTGGTGCTTGGGGGACGACGGATGTCGTCGAAGCCCGCCGCCTCGTCGACATCTGCCTGGAGGCTGGCCTCAACCTCTTCGATACGGCGGACGTCTATTCGGCCGGTGCCTCGGAGGAAGTGCTGGGACAGGCGATCCGTGGCCGCCGCGACAGCGTGCTGATATCGACGAAGATGGCGCTACCGATGGGCGACGGCCCCAACGATGCCGGTACCTCGCGCTCGCGGTTGATCCGGACGACAGAAGATGCGTTGCGCCGGCTCGGCACGGATTACATCGACCTGCTGCAGCTCCACGCATTCGATGCCCATACGCCGGTGGAGGAGGTGCTGTCGACGCTGGACGATCTCATCTCATCAGGAAAGGTCCGCTATGTCGGCGCCTCGAACTTCGCCGGATGGGAGCTGATGAAATCGCTGGCGGCAGCGGACCGGGGCGGCCATCCGCGCTATGTCGCGCACCAGGTCTATTATTCGCTGGTCGGCCGCGACTACGAATGGGAGCTTATGCCGCTTGGCGCAGACCAAGGTGTCGGCGCGCTGGTCTGGAGCCCGCTCGGCTGGGGGCGGCTGACTGGCAAGATCCGCCGTGGCCAGCCTTTGCCGGAAGGCAGCAGGCTTCACCAGACGGCAGAGTTCGGGCCGCCCGTCGATGACGACAAGCTGTTCGACATCGTCGATGTCCTCGACGGGATTGCCGGGGAAACCGGACGTTCGGTGCCTCAGATCGCAATCAACTGGCTGCTCAGCCGGCCAACCGTCTCGAGCGTCATCATCGGGGCTCGAAACGAGGAACAGCTCCGGCAAAACCTCGGCGCTGTCGGCTGGAGCCTCACCAGCGAGCAGATTGCCCGTCTCGATGCGGCAAGTGCTGTCGCAGCGCCTTATCCCTACTATCCATATCGCCGGCAGGAGGGATTTGCGCGGCTCAATCCGCCGATGTTGCCATAGGTTCCCGCCTCACAGCATCCCCAGAAACTGTTTCAGCTCCGGCGTTTTGGGGTTGCTGAAGAACTCTTCCGGAGGGCCGATTTCGTGGACGCGGCCTTCGTGCATGAAGACGACGCGGGAGCAGACGTCGCGGGCGAACTTCATCTCGTGGGTGACCATCAGCAGCGTCATGCCTTCGGATGCGAGTTCGCGGACCACGGCCAGCACTTCCGACACGAGCTCAGGGTCGAGCGCCGAGGTGATCTCGTCGCAGAGCAGCGCGATCGGCTGCATGGCCAGTGCCCGGGCTATGGCGACGCGCTGCTGCTGGCCGCCGGAGAGCTCGTCGGGATAGGCATCGAACTTGTGGGCGAGGCCGACGCGTTCGAGCATCTTTCGGGCCATGGCTTCTGCATCAGCCTTCGACGTCTTTCTCACCACCGTCTGCGACAGCATGACATTGCGGCCGGCCGTCAGGTGCGGAAAGAGATTGAACTGCTGGAAGATCATGCCGACCTTCAGCCGCAGCGCTTTCAGGTGCAATTCGTCGGGCAGGAACTGGGCACCGGCGACGGAGATCGAGCCGTCGTCGATAAGTTCGAGGCCGTTGATGCAGCGCAACAGGGTGGATTTCCCCGAGCCGCTCTTGCCGATGATGGCGATGACCTCGCCGGGTTCGACGTTTATGTTGATACCCTTCAGAACTTCGTTGCTGCCGAAGCTCTTGCGCACCTCAGTGATTTCGATGAGCGACATTGAGCTTCCTTTCAAGGATCTGGCTGCTCTTCGACAAAGGCCAGCAAAGGGCAAAATAGATGAGGGCGACGAAACCGTAGACGGTGAACGGCTCGAAGGTAGCATTGGTGATGGCGGTGCCGGCCTTCGACAGTTCGACAAAGCCGATGATCGATGTCAGCGCCGTGCCTTTCACCACCTGCACGGAAAAGCCGACGGTCGGCGGCACCGCGACGCGCAGGGCCTGTGGCAGGATGACATGGCGCATCTGCTGGGCGTATCCCATGCCGAGGCTGGCGGATGCCTCCCACTGGCCCTTGACGACGGACTCGACGCAACCGCGCCAGATTTCGGTGAGGAAAGCGGCCGACCAGAGGATGAGCGCGACGCCGGCTGCAAGCCAGGCCGGCACATCGATGCCGAACAGGCCCATGCCGAAGAAGGCGAGGAAAAGCTGCATCAGCAGCGGCGTGCCCTGGAACAGTTCGACATAGTATTTGACGAAGATCCTTGCCATCCGCCGCTTGCCGGTGCGCAGGTAGAGCAGCACCATGCCGAGCAGGCCGCCACCAACGAAGGAGACCAGCGACAGGAGGATTGTCCAGCGGGTGGCATAGAGAAGGTTGCGGACGATATCCCAGGTGGTGAACTGGATCATCGGGGGCTCCTGCGGGGAAAGAGAATGCGGCCGAGGCCAGACAGGAGCTGGCGCAGGATGATTGCCAGCAGCAGGTAGATGGTCGTCGAGACGAAATAGGCCTCGAATGCGCGGAACGAGCGGGACTGGATGAAATTCGCGGCAAAGGTCAGGTCTTCGGCAGCGATCTGCGAGACCACAGCCGAGCCGAGCATGACGATGATGATCTGCGACGACAAGGCCGGCCAGATGCGCTGCAGCGCGGGGACGAGGATCACATGCCAGAATGTCTGGAACGGCGTCATCGCAAGGCTGGCGCCCGCCTCGAACTGGCCGCGCGGTGTCGCCTGAATGCCGGCCCGGATGATCTCGCAACCGTAGGCGCCGAGATTGATGACCATGGCGAAATTGGCTGCCTGCATTTCCCCGAGCTTGATGCCGATGCCGGGCAGGCCGAAGAAGATGAAGAACAGCTGGACGATGAAGGGCGTGTTGCGGATCAACTCGACATAGGGAACGACGATGGGCCTCAGCCAGCGGGGGCCGAGCGAGCGGGCCCATGCGCAGGCGATGGCGAGCGCGATGCCGAAGACCGCGCCGACGGCGGTCAGTTCCAGCGTGATGCCGACGCCCTTGATCAGCATGGGGTAATATTCGCCAAGCCAGGCGAAGTCGAAATGGTAGTGCATCCAGGTTCCTCCGCTTCCGGTCGGGAGGCCGACGCCGCAGGGGCGCCAGCCTTAATCAGGAGCGGTCAGAGGTCTGCCGGAATGTCCTGGTGGAGCCATTTCTGGGTGATCTTGTTCATCGATCCATCGGCCCTGCCAGCCGCGATGATCTCGTTGATCTTGCCCTTGAGGGCGTCCTCGTTCTTGTTGAGGCCGATATAGCAGGGCGACTTGTTCATCAGGAACTTCAGTTCCGGACGGTTCGGCGGGTTCTTCTCGAGGATCGCAGCGGCAATGACGTTGCCTGTCACGATGACCTGGACCTGGCCCGAAAGGAAGGCCGAGATCGTGCCATTATTGTCCTCGAAGCGCTTGATGATGGCATCCGGCGGGGCGATCTTGGTCAGCGCGAGGTCCTCGATGGCGCCGCGGGCCACGGCAACCGTCTTGCCCGAGAGATCGGCAGCGGACGTGATCTTCAGGTCGGCTGGGGCAAAGGCGCCGTTGAAGAAGGGCGCATAGGCGGAGGTGAAGTCGATGACCTTCTCGCGGTCCGGGTTCTTTCCGAGGCTGGAGATGACGATGTCGGCCTTGTTGGTCTGCAGGTAGGGGATGCGGTTGGGCAGCGTCACCGGCACCAGCTCCGCCTTTACGCCCAGCTTGGAGGCGATGAGTTTCGCCATGTCGATGTCGAGCCCCTGCAGTTCCATGTCCGGGCCGACGGTGCCGAAGGGCGGTGCGTCCTGCGGCACGGCAACGCGGATCGATCCACGGGCGGTGATGTCGCTGAGCGCGTCTGCGCGCGCCACATGGGGAGCGGAGACGGTGCCGACCGTCATCATCGCGAGTGCGGCCATGAGGAGGAACTGTTGGCGTTTCATAGGCTTGTCCTTTTAAACTCGAATGAAAACTCAACAAGGCCTACGCAATTCGCGTGCCAGACGGGGGCCGCCGGGACTGGCGCGATGTGGCAGGTCCGAGGTCTTCCACGAGCCCAAAGGCGGCTTGCCGAAAACGCACATGCCGCGATTTTGTGCAATATGTCGGTTCTCTAACGCTGCATCAATTGTTGGTCGCAGCCGCAATTCCGATCTGCAGGAGAGGAAGGTCCGGTGTCGTTCCGTGAGACCGCTGGACCCTATGTTGGGCTGGACAGGACGGATCGCTTGTCTCATAGAAGCCCTTCGGGGCCTGGCAGGTCCTGCCGAGATCGCATGGGAGATCGCGCAATGGCGCTGGCGGATGCAAGAGCAGGAACACGCAACGAGGCGGGCGTTGCTGCCGTTCTCGGCATTCTGAAGCAGGCTTTCGGCGACCGTTTCCAGACGGGCGATGCCTTTCGTGCCCAGCACGCGCACACTACGACATACATTCCCTCGCAGCTGCCCGATGGCGTGCTGTTTGCCGAGAGCAGCGACGACGTCAAGGCTGCGGTGCGCGCCTGTTCCGAGCACAAGGTGCCCATCATCGCGTTTGGCACGGGCTCGTCGCTGGAAGGCCAGATCAATGCGCCGAATGGCGGAATATCGATAGATATGAGTCGGATGAACAAGGTTCTTGCAGTCAATGCGGAGGATCTCGATTGCGTCGTCGAGCCCGGCGTGACGCGTGAGGAGCTCAACGTCTACCTGCGCGATACCGGCCTGTTCTTCCCCATCGATCCCGGGGCCAACGCCTCGATCGGCGGCATGACGTCGACCCGCGCATCCGGCACCAATGCGGTGCGCTACGGGACGATGAAGGACAATGTTCTGGCGGTGACGGCGGTCACGGCGTCCGGCGAGGAGATCAGCACCGCCCGCCGGGCCCGCAAATCCTCCGCCGGCTACGACCTGACCCGGCTGTTCGTCGGATCCGAGGGGACGCTCGGCATCCTGACATCGGTGACGCTGCGGCTGCAGGGCATTCCGCAGAAGATCGCCGGTGGCGTCTGCGCCTTCCCGACCATCAAGGCGGCCTGTGACGCTGTCATCATGACCATTCAGATGGGCATTCCCGTTGCCCGCATCGAATTGCTGGACAGCATGCAGGTGCGTGCCTGCAACCGCTACTCCGGTCTCTCCTATCCCGAGAAGCCGACGTTGTTCCTGGAATTTCACGGCACCGAGGAAACGGTGCCGCTGCAGTCTGCGGAATTCGGCGAGATCGCTGCCGAATGTGGCGGGGACGAGTTTCAATGGACCGTCAATCTAGAGGAGCGCAACAAGCTCTGGAAGGCCCGCCACGATGCGTACTGGGCCTGCCGCGCGCTAGCGCCTGAAATGGCGGCCTTGTCGACGGACGTCTGCGTGCCGATTTCGAGGCTTGCCGAGTGCGTCGTCGAAACACAGGCCGATATCGAGGCGCATGGACTGCTGGGGCCGATCGTCGGGCACGCCGGTGATGGAAACTTCCACGTCCTGCTTCTGTTCGACGACAAGACGCCCGAAGGTGTCGCCGTTGCCGAGGCATTTGTGGCGCGTCTCAATGCACGGGCGCTGTCCATGGACGGCACCTGTACGGGCGAACATGGGATTGGCCAAGGCAAGATGGCGTTTCTCGAGCAGGAGCTCGGCGGTGCCGTCGACCTGATGCGCCAGATCAAGCGCGGTCTCGATCCCGATGGCATATTCAATCCTGGCAAAATCTTTCATGCAGACTGAAAAATGGAATATTACCATGAGTTTGCCTTGCCCCCGACGCGAATGGCGCTAGTGTCGTGACGGGCATGAGGAATGGAGATTCAACGCGTTGTTAGGCAAGGTCCTGGTCTTTCTGGGTGGCGTTCTGGTGGTGGTGCTGTTCGTGGCGCTGCTGGCGCCGCTCTTCATCGACTGGACCGGATTCCGGCAGAGTTTCGAGGAGCAGGCCAGCCGTATCATCGGCAAGAAGGTCACCGTTCATGGTTCCGTCGATGCCCGCCTGCTGCCGTTTCCCTCAGTAACGCTGCATGACGTGCGCGTCGGCCAGGAGCCGGACGGGACGCCGATTGTACAGATTTCCGAATTTGCGATGGATGCGGAGCTTGCGCCTTTCCTGTCTGGCGAGGCGCTGATCTTCGATATGCGCATCTCCCAGCCGAAGGTCCGCCTCCGGCTGCTGAAGGATGGAACGCTGGACTGGATGCGCGGCAGCCAGTCGGAAATTCCGGCGAAATCCGTCGTGCTGGAAAACGTCCATGTGGATGGTGGCTCGGTCGAGTTCATCGACGAGCAATCCGGGCGCACGCGACATATTACCGATCTCAATGCCGAGATGTCCGCGAAATCGCTGGCCGGTCCGTGGCGGGTCGAAGGCGAGGCAGCGCTCGATGGCGAGCATGGGAAGTTCACCATCGCCAGTAGCCAGCTGGATGACAACGGCGTGCTGAAGGTCCGCACGCGCCTGGTGCCGCAAAGCCACCCGGTCAGCATCGATCTCGATGGCGAACTGAAGCTGGTGGCGAGCAAGCCCGATTACCTCGGTACGTTCTCGGCCGGCATCGAAACCCGCCAGGCGCGCAAGGTGTCGGGCGACGCCAAATCGAGCGAGCCGCGGGCCAAGGGCAAGTTCGAACTCACCAACGACCGTATTCGTATTCCCGAATACCGCCTGGAGCTCGGTGCTTCCGACGACCCTTATGTCATCACCGGCGAGGCCACGCTCGATACCGGGCCAAAGCCGGAGTTCCTGCTGACGGCGGATGGACAGCAGATCGACGTCAACCGGCTCGGAAATCAGGGCAGCGAAGGCAAGACGACGCGCAACCCCGCAGTTTCCGCGCGGCAAAGGCTGAGCAACCTCATTGCCATCGCCGCGGAGATACCGGTGCCGCAAGTGCCGGGCAAGGCGACGGTACGCCTGCCTGCAATCGTTGCCGGCGACACGACATTGCGCGACGTGCAGCTCGATCTCGAACCAGCGGGCGCCGGCTGGACTGTTGACAAGGCGGTCGGCACGCTACCCGGACGCACCCAGGTGGAAGCCAAGGGCAAGCTGCTGCTGCAGGGCGACCCGAACTTCACCGGCAACCTCCTGGTGGCCTCAAGCCAGCCCTCGGGGCTCGCCACATGGCTGTCCGGCACCGTCGATCCGTCCATCCGCGAGTTGAAGGACGCCGGCTTTTCGGCGGACGTCAACCTGACCCATTTGCGGCAGCGTTTCGACAACCTCGAGATTGCCATCGGCGATGCGACGCTGAAGGGGCGGCTGGATCGTCAGATACCGGAAAACCAGGCGCCGACGCTGGCTGTCGATCTCAATGGCGATTCCCTCGATCTCGACGCGCTGCGCGCCCTGACCGGCCTGTTTACCGGACAGGAACCGGGTGAAAACATTCTCGATCACAAGATCAACGCCCATCTGAAAGCAGACAAGTTCTCCGCCTTCGGCATCGCGGCAAGCGATGTCGAGACTACGTTCGGCATTGCCGATGGAGCTCTGAAGCTCGACAAGTTGTTCGTGCGCGACGTTGCCGGCGCAGAGATTACCGCCACCGGGCGCGCGTCAGGCTCGCTGCTCGACTACAAGGGATCTGGCGAAATTACCTTCAAGGCTGCCGATCCGACATCGTTTTTCACGATGCTCAGCCAGCACCTGCCGCATCACCCGGTCGTCGACCGCCTGGTGCGCAATGGTGCATGGTACGGCAACACGGCCCTTCGCGGTGCGCTGACGCTGGGCGGGGACCAAGGCAACGGGCTGGCACTGACGCTGGCCGGCGTCTCCAACGGCAGCCGCGTCAACCTCGATTACCGCATGTCCGACCTCCTGGCGCTGACCGGCAAGGGCACGACGACGCTCGAGGCGACGCTCGAGAATTCGGTCACCTCGATCCTGTTCGGCCAGGCGGGCCTCGATCCGCTGCCCGTCGATGCCGATGCCAACGGACGCCTGACCCTGAAGGTTTCGGCGACCGATAACGACCCTGCCGATGCGGCACTCACATTTGCCACGGACAAGACGTCGTTTACTGCCAACGGCAAGGTCGATGTCCGGCCGGCGACATTCCTCAACGGCACGATGGCGCTGTCGATGGAGAGCGCCGATCTCGATCCGTATCTGGTCATGAACGGAATCGGCATGCCGCAGATGGGCCCCGGCCTGCCAGCGAAACTCCAGACTACCGCAACCATCGATTCGGACAAGGTGGCGTTCTCCGACATCAAGGGGCAATTCGCCAGCAACGGCGTGACCGGCAAGCTGGCCTTCGACCGCAAGGCACACAACATCAAGGCAAGCGGCGACATTGCCATGACGGAAGCCGATCTCGGGTGGCTCGGAGAGGCCATCTTCGGCCCGATGACGGACCCGGCCGATGGCAGCCTGACGAGGGCCAAGCTGGGACTGCCGATGTTCACCGGCACCGACATCAACGTAAAACTGTCGGCGAAGCAGATGTGGCCAGGCATTTTCGGTCCCGTATCCGATTTCACCACCAACATGTCATACAAGGGCGATGCCCTGCAGTTCAACGACATGGCGGGCAAATGGAGCGGTGGAACGATCGGCGGCCGCCTGCTGCTCGCCAACAATGATGGCAATGCCTTGCTGCAGACGAAGATCGATCTCGGCAATGCTGATCTGGCCGTCATCGGCTGGCAGCGCGACGGTGCCCCTGTGGCGAGCGGGAGGGCAGGGCTCTCGCTCAGCATGGAGGCAAGCGGCAAGAGCGTCAGCGATCTCGCGGCCTCGGCGAGCGGCTCCGGCCAGGTGATGCTTGGCGAAACGCGTATTCGCGGCCTCAATCTCGGCATCCTGCCATCGCTGCTGTCGGCCACCGACCAGATCCAGGGCGCCGTGACCGCAGACAAGGTGGAGCCGATCGTGCAGGCGCTGCTGAACAACGGCGATGCGGTGTTGAAGCCGCTGACGATGCCGCTCAATATTTCGGGCGGACGGGTGCGGATCGACAATGTCGTTGCCATGACCGATACGGCGCAATTGACCGGCAATGCCGACATCAACCTGTCCGACGAGACCATTCGTGGTGCGCTTGCCATTTCGCTCAACGCCGGCGCAGATGCTGTCGGTGGTGCCAATCCCGCCCTGCGTCTCGGCTTCACGGGGCCGCTGGCGACACCGACTCGTAGCGTCGATTCCAGTGCGGTCACCAGCTTCCTGTCGTTGCGGGCTTTCGAGCGCGAACGACGCCGGGTCGAGCGGCTGCAATCGGGCGTGCTGGAAAAGCAGCGGTTGAGGCGCGAGGTGGCGGTCACCAAATTCGCAGCCACCGAGCGCGATATCAAGCGCCAGCAGGATGCGGTCATTGAGGAGCAGCGCAAGGCCGAGGAGGAGCGCCTGAGAGTGCTCGCCGAACAAGCCGAGACTCAGCGACAGGCGGAGGCGGCGACGAAGGCTAAGCTGCAGGCGGAAGCCGATGCCGCCGCCAAGGCTGAAGCCGACGCTGCGGCCAAGGCACAGGCCGAAGCTCAGGCGCAGGCTGAAGAAAAGGCAAAGGCCGATGCTGCGGCAAAGGCTAAGATCGAGGCGGCAACGAAGGCACGTGCTGAAGCCTTGGCCAAATTTCAGGCAAACGAGGCGGCACGGGCCGAAGCTGAGGCCAAGGCAAAAGCCGATGCCGAACAGAAAGCCAAATCGCAGCAGCAGCTACCTCTACAGGCGCCACTGACTGTTCCGGATTTTTCCACTCCACCGCAAAAGTTCTGATCAGGCGGGGCAGTCGCGGGTCGTCACTCTTTTCTGGCAGCGTCCTTCAGCCATTGGAGGACATGGAGCCTCAGTGCTGACGACAGATTGCTCTCGGGAGATCTTGCATCGTCGATTTCGGCGATAAGGGCGGCCTGCGAGAGGCCCCGGGCATTGGCAATCAGCTTCAGTTCGTCCCAGAAGCCATCCTCCAGCGTGAAGCTGGTGCGGTGGCCATGGAGCGTGGCGGAGTGTTTGCGGATCATGATGGCCCGGTGGACGTTTTTTCGGAAACGACTGTAAACGATCGACCGGACGCATTTGATTGCGTGCATCCGCCAAGCTTGCGGCTTATTTTTCGTCAGGCGGCTGAACGATGTGTCCGTCGTCCAGCGCCTTGCTGGCCTTGTCGTTGAGCGCTGTTGTCAGTCTCTTTTCGGTCTTGGTGCGGCCGAAGCTGATACGGTTTTGCTCGGCCTGCTTTTCCTTGTCGGAGCGCGCCTGATGCTTTCGAAACTGTTTCAGGTTGACGATCTCTGCAGTCATCGATCCGCTCCTCAACGCATCACATGAAGCCGTGGACGCGTCACTGCTTCTTGCGGAAGGCATCCAGCGACACGACGGAGCCGGGCTTCTTCGGCTCGCTTTCATTGATGGCGACGTGCTCGACCGGTGTATCCGTATTGACAGGATATGCGGTGATCTCGCCGCTCGGCAATTCTTCCTCTTCGCTGAGAGGCACGTCGAATTCGAGCTCAAAATTCACCGACGGGTCATAGAAACCGCGGATGGCGTTAAAAGGCACCACCAGCTTTTCCGGTACATCCGAGAACGACAGACCGATCTCGAAATGGGTCTCGGTGATCTTCAGTTCCCAGAACTGGTGCTGGATGACGATGGTCATCTGTTCCGGATACTTCGACTTCAGATGCTGGGAGATGCGCACACCAGCGGCGCCGGTCAGGAATGTGATAAAGAAGTGGTGGTCGCCGGGCAGGCGGCCGGTCGTGCCGACCTCGGTCAGAACCTTACGGATAACTCCGCGCAGAGCGTCCTGTGCCAGAATATCGTAGCGGATATGATCCTGCCCCATGCTTTCCCGTCTTTCGTTGGCCGTCTTCAAGGCTCTATGCCACAGCAGGCGGATTCGGAAAACCCCCGACGCGCGAGTCATGTCGACCGACCATACATGATTTCCGAAAAAGGGAGAAGGTGGAGGTTTCTGTTGCCAGGTACCTCCGAACCCCGCCTTAAGGTGCGAACCTTCAGGACTTGATTTGAAGTGTCACACTGCGATTAAGCAGCGAGACGAGCTTCCGCATAGTTGGTGTTTGCAACTACAGATTTAGTCCGATAACGGTGGTACAATGCCGAGCAAAAAGTAGATCTTTACACCCTTGTCGATCCTATTTCGCCCCCATCAAAAGCCGATCATCACTGGCCGGTTTTTGGTGGAGGCGCCGGGTACCGCCCCCGGGTCCAATAGGCTTATTACATCGCTCATTTATCGCCATAGCCGGTCCGAAAACCGGCAACACCGATATAGTGTCTTCTCGCGCCCGATGGAAGGCCTCGTGGCAAATTTGCTTGGCATTTTCTCGATAGGCGATGAAACTGGGGGAGAAGCCGGTCCCGACTGCCGGCATGGCTTGGTTTTGCGGCGGAGCGACGCTACGAAACTGGCAACGTAAGAGGATTTCTCATGGCCCGGCACCCCGAATACCAGTACCTGGATCTGCTGGAACATCTTCTGGAGAAAGGCGACCGACGCATCGACAGGACCGGCGTCGGCACGCTGTCGACGTTCGGCGCGATGATGCGCTTCGACCTGTCCGATGGAAGTTTCCCGGTCTACACCACCAAGCGGGTATTCTGGAAAACGGCCGTCAAGGAAATGCTGTGGTTCCTGACGGGGCAGACCAACATCCAGTCATTGCTGCGCGAGAACGTCCGGATCTGGACCGACTGGCCGCTCGATAAATATCGCAAGGCAACCGGCGACGATATTTCGCAGGAGGCCTTCGAGGAGCGCGTGCTCGGCGACGACGCTTTCGCTGAGGAGTGGGGCGATCTCGGGCCTGTCTACGGCAAGCAGTGGCGGCGGTGGCTGGATGCGGACGGTCAGGAGCACGACCAGATCGCAGCTGTCATCCAGACACTGAAGTCCAATCCCTCCAGCCGGCGCATGCTGTTCCACGCCTGGAACGTCGGTGAACTCGACCGGATGGCGCTCAGCCCGTGCCATATGACTTACCAGTTCTATGTCAGCAATATCGCAGAAGAGGGCGTCGCTTCTGGGTCGGGCAAGAAAGGCAAACTTTCGCTGCTGGTCGGCCAGCGATCCTGCGACGTCGGCCTTGGCAATCCGTTCAATCTCGCCCAGCAGGCGGCGCTGGTCCATATGGTTGCCCAGCAGGTGGACATGACGCCGGGCGAACTGATCTGGGTCGGGGGAGATGTGCACCTCTATCTCAACCATGTCGATCTGGCCCGCACGATCCTCAGTCGCGAGCCCCGGCCGTTTCCGAAGCTTCGCCTGTTGCGCCATCCAGACAGCATCGACGATTATCGCATCGAGGACTTCGAGGTCAGCGGCTACGATCCGCATCCGGCCATCGAGGCCCCGGTCGCGGTGTAGCGACCGGGCACGGCGAAGGGATCAGGCGCTTGCCGGCCTCTCCGGCTGGGTATCGTTGTTGCCGGTGGTCTTGAGGAGTATCGCGCCGACAATTGCAGACAAGAACGAGCCGAGCAGGACGCCGAGCTTGGTTTCATCCTGCAGCATCGGGTCCGAGGCAAAGGCCAGCAGGCCGATGAACAGGCTCATGGTGAAACCGATGCCGCAGAGAAGGGCGACGCCGTAGAGTTGAAGCCAGGTCGCGTGCCGGGGCAGTTCCGCCCAACCCATGCGGATGACTGCGGCCGAGAAGGCGAAGACGCCAAGCTGCTTGCCGAGGAACAGGCCGGTTGCCACCCCGAGCGGGACGGGATCGACGAAAGCACCAAGCGACAGTCCGGCAAACGAAACGCCGGCATTGGCAAACCCGAAAATTGGCACGATCAGGAAATTGACCCAGGGCTGTATGCCGTGCTCCAGCGTCAGCAGCGGAGAGGCTTCCGTATCTGTTTTCTTCGCGATGGCCCTCAGCGGGATGGTGAAGGCGAGGGCGACACCGGCGAGCGTCGCATGGATGCCCGACTGCAGCGTCAGGAACCACAGGATTGCGCCCAGCGCCAAGTAAGGCACCAGGCGTGTCACGCCGGCGCGGTTGAGTGCTACCAGCGCGAGCAGTGTCACGGCAGCGCCGCCGAGCGCATAGACATTGAGGTCGCCGGTATAGAACACCGCAATGATCAGCACTGCGCCGAGATCGTCGATGATTGCGAGGGCCGTCAGGAAAACGCGCAGCGATGTCGGGACTGCCGGCCCGAGCAGCGACAGGACGCCGAGAGCGAAGGCGATATCGGTGGCAGACGGGATAGCCCAGCCCTTCGGATGCCCGGCTTCCCCGAGATTGAACGAGAGATAGATGAGGGCGGGCACCAGCATTCCGCCGATCGCTGCGACACCAGGGAGGATCCGGCGCGACCAGGTCGACAACTGGCCGTCGAGAACTTCCCGCTTGATCTCCATGCCGACCATCAGAAAGAATATTGCCATCAGGCCATCGTTGACCCAATGAAGTATCGAAAGACCTCCGACGTAGAGATGCAGGGTGTCCGCATACACAGGATAGAAGGGTGAGTTGGCGACGGCCAGCGCCACCACTGCGGACACCATGAGAACGATGCCGCCTGCGGACGAACTCTCCAAGAAATGCCGCACGAACGACATCGGCCGGATTGGAAACTTCGATTTTTTTACTGTTTTCATTCTGCTGTTTTGGACTATCCAGGCGTGCAAATCCAGACGAAACCGGCAATTTAGATATCGCGAGGCTGTGCCCGGGTTTGGAAGCGCGTGTCAGGCGTTTTGTCCTCGGGTCTTCGAAATCACCGGCACTGCGACTATAAAGCCAAGCGATTTTCAGCCTGAAACGGCGTATCGCGTTTCGCTGCAACTGGCCGTCGAGGAGATCAGCGCGAAATGGAGTGCCTCAGACCTTTGATTTTGCGGAAGATGCAGGTGGCGGCTTTCACAGTCGCTATGATGATCGGCGGAGCGACGGGGGTGTCGGCCGAGGATATTGCGCATGGCAAGAAAGTCTTCCAGCTCTGCACGCAATGCCATGTGGTTGACCGCGAGAGGAACGGCTTCGGTCCCTATCTGAAGGGCGTCGTCGGCAGGCCTGCCGGGGCCGTTGCCGGCTATCGATATTCCAAGGCCATGAGCGACGCCGGTGCCGCGGGACTGGTGTGGGACGAGGCCGCGCTTTCGGCGTTTCTCTCCAGTCCGAAGAAGAAGGTGCCGGGCACCACAATGCCGTTCTGGGGGCTATGGAGCGACAGCGAGATCAAAGACGTAATTGCATACCTGCGCGCCAATCCGTGATGGGAACGGCCCCGAAAGCCGGGGCCGTATGTGGGCGGTGAGAAACTGCCTCTGACTTTTTACGACGGGTTCTTGTCCTGCGTCTTCGTGTCGAAATCGGCGGCATCGTGGCGCTCGTGCAACTGGCTCGACGGTTCTCCAAACACGCGATTGACCATGCGGCCGCGCTGGACTGCGGGGCGTTCGCCGATCAGGTCGGTCCAACGCTGCAGGTTCTTGTATTCCTGGACCTGCAGGAACTCGGCTGCTTCGTAAAGCCAGCCCTTGGCCAGCGCACCGTACCAAGGCCAGACTGCGATATCGGCGATGGTGTAGTCCGAGCCGGCCAGATATTCGTTGTCGGCAAGCCGGCGGTCGAGGACGTCCAGCTGGCGTTTCGTTTCCATCGTGAAGCGGTTAATCGGGTATTCCATCTTTGTCGGTGCGTAGGCGTAAAAGTGGCCGAAGCCGCCGCCGAGATAGGGGGCGCTGCCCATCTGCCAGAACAGCCAGGACATGCATTCCGTGCGGATCGGCTGTTCCGTCGGCAGGAAGGCGCCGAATTTTTCGGCGAGATAGAACAGGATCGAGCCTGATTCGAAAACGCGTACCGGTGTCGGTCCGCTGCGATCCATCAGGGCCGGGATCTTGGAATTCGGATTGATGTCGACGAAGTCGCTGCCGAACTGGTCGCCTTCGTTGATGCGGATCAGCCAGGCATCGTATTCAGCCCCTTCGTGGCCGAGGGCCAGCAGTTCCTCGAGCATGACCGTGACTTTCACACCGTTGGGTGTCGCCAGGGAATAGAGCTGCAGGGGATGCTTGCCGACAGGAAGCGCCTTTTCATGGGTGGCTCCGGCGATGGGCCGGTTGATATTGGCGAACCGCCCGCCGCTTGCCTTGTCCCATGTCCAGACGCTGGCGGGCTTGTATTCGGTGTTCTCGGTCATCGGTTAACTCCAGTCGGGATTGCCGGTTTTTGCTTGAGGCAAGGACCAAATGGTATGCTGCATTTCGCAGGCAAGGTCTACTTTTGCGATGCGGTCGCGAGACTGATGCTCGATCGAGCCTTTGTATGGCATCGGTGGTTATGGTGCGATAAGGACAGGCGGGAAGGCCGACCGTGCCAGTATCGGTGCCGGCGCGGCTGATGGATTGAAGGGATGCAGGTTCCATGTCGGACATAAGGCAGGTCATCGTCGTCGCGATTTCGCGAAACAGCATCATCGGCCGGGATGGTGCCATGCCATGGCGGTTGTCCACCGACCTCAAGCGTTTCAAGGCATTGACGTCGGGAAAGCCGGTCATCATGGGCCGCAAGACGTTCCAGTCGATCGGCAAGCCGCTGCCGGGAAGGCCGAACTTCATCGTCACCCGCGACCCCAATTTCGCTCCAGAAGACGTTACCGTTGTGAACTCCCTGCAGGATGCGCTTGCGCAAGCATCCGAAAGGGCAAGGCTTGATGGGGTGGATGAAATCTGCATCATCGGTGGCGGAGAGATCTATCGCCAGGCGATGGAGACCGCCGAGCGCATGTATGTGACGCACATCGAGACAGAGGTTGAGGGAGACACATCCTTCCCGGCGATCGACCCGGCGGTATGGCAGGAAGAGGCCGAGTTGGCAGTCCCCGCTGGCGAGCGAGACAGCTTTGCAACGCGCTTCGTGACGTATCGTCGCCGGTGAAAGTCGTGCGGATTACAGGCGTGGCTCTGCCCGCTTCAAGGTTTGCAACGGCTTTGCCGCGAAACACGCTAAAGTGCATTTAAGCTCTAAAAATCTACTATTTTTCCAATTATGCGGCCCAACTTCCAGAGGTTGCGTTGAAAGCGACATCGTCGATACCTATAACGAGGGCAATCGTTGCTGCCGCGGGGAACCAGGGCCGGACAACGTGTCAAGAATTACACGAACGATGAGGTTTTAATGCCCTGGAGTAATCAGAATGGCGGCGGTCCCTGGGGCGGCGGTGGCAGCGGCGGCGGTAATGGTGGCGGTGGCGACAAGCCAGGCCCCTGGGGCAAGGGTCCCAACCGTCCGCGCGGCAACGGCGGGGGCGGTCCTCCCGATCTGGAAGACATCATCCGACGCGGCCAGGAGCGCCTGCGGGGAATCATTCCAGGCGGTTTCAACAGCGGCATTTTCCTGATCGTTGCTGCGGTCGTCGTCGTTTTCTGGCTTATCCAGTGCATCTACACCGTCCAGCCGGACGAGCGCGGCGTCGAACTGCGCTTCGGCAAGCCGAAAGAGGAAGTCTCGCTTCCCGGTCTTCATTTCCACCTTTGGCCGATGGACCAGATCAATATCGTCAAGGTCACCGAACAGCTGCAGAGCATCGGTGGACGCGGCAGTGCAAATTCCACCTCCGGCCTGATGCTGTCGGGTGACCAGAACATCCTGAACGTCCAGTTCACGGTGCTGTTCACGGTGAGCGACCCCAAGGCCTATCTATTCAATCTGGAAAATCCCGCAGAAACCCTGCAGCAGGTGTCCGAGAGCGCTATGCGTGAAGTCGTCGGTCGTCGTCCGGCACAGGATGCATTCCGCGACAACCGTCAGCCGATCGCCAGCGAAGTCCAGAACATCATCCAGGGCACGATGGACCGCTACGGCTCGGGTATCGCCATCAACCGCGTCAACATCGAGGATGTCGCTCCGCCTCGCGAAGTTGCCGATGCCTTCGAAGAAGTGCAGCGTGCCGACCAGGACAAGCAGCGCCTCGTCGAAGAAGCCAACCAGTATGCCAACCAGAAGCTCGGTGGCGCACGCGGCCAGGCGGCGCAGAACCGCGAAGAAGCGGCCGCCTACAAGGACCGTGTCGTCAAGGAAGCCGAGGGTGAGGCCCAGCGCTTCGTGTCGGTCTACGACCAGTACGTCAAGGCGCCCGATGTCACCCGCGAACGCCTGTTCCTTGAAACGATGGAATCCGTCTTGAAGAATTCGAACAAGGTCATCATCGACCAGAAGCAGGGCGTGCTGCCCTACCTGCCGCTGAACGGGATCGGCAAGGTCGTTCCGCCGGCTGCCGCGACAGAGGGGGGTAAGTAACATGTCCTCCAGTCGTCTTCCGGCGATCGTCATCGCCATCGTCGTGCTCCTGTTCATCGTCTATTCGTCGGTGTTCGTCGTCAACGCCCGCGAGCAGGCCGTTCTGGTCCGCTTCGGTCAGATCCAGTCGGTGAAGTCCGAGCCGGGCATCTATTTCAAGCTGCCTTTCGCCTTCGCCGACGCCGACCGCGTCCAGTATGTCTCCAAGCAGGCCTTGCGCTTCGATCTGGACAACATCCGCGTTCAGGTTAAGGGCGGCGCCACTTTCGATGTCGATGCCTTCGTGGTCTATCGCATCGCCGATGCCCGCAAGTTCCGTGAAACCGTGTCGGGTGACCGCACGGCGGCCGAATCGCAGCTTCGTACCCGCTTCGACGCCTCTCTGCGTCGGGTTTACGGTCTGCGCGAATTCGATGCCGCGCTATCCGACGAGCGCGTATCGATGATGCTCGAAGTCCGCAACGACCTGCACAAGGATGCGGAAACGCTGGGTCTCCAGATCGATGACGTCCGCATCCGGCGCACCGACCTGACGCAGGACGTGTCGCAGAAGACCTACGACCGCATGCGCGCCGAGCGCCTGGCGGAAGCGGAACTGCTGCGCGCCGAGGGCACAGAAGAAGGCCAGCGTCGCCGTGCTGTCGCCGACCGCCAGGTCGTCGAGATCGTTGCCGACGCCAGCAAGGATTCGGAAGTCCTGCGCGGTCAGGGCGAAGCGGAGCGGGCGCGGATCTTTGCGGATGCATTTTCGCGCGATCCTGCCTTCTTCCAGTTCTACCGGTCGATGGCCGCCTACACGACGGCTCTGGGTTCGGGGACGACGACGATGGTGTTGTCGCCGACATCGGATTTCTTCCGGTATTTCCAGAACCCGAACGGCATGCCGCCTGCACCGCAGCCAGGCGCACCCGCCCTGGCCGCGCCATCGGCCAGCGCACCTCTCGCCCTGCCGGGAGCGCCAGCCGTCAACTGACGCTGGCTTACAGGTTAGATCGCAATCATGTCGGGCCATCCAAAGGGTGGCCCGATTTTTTTGTGCCCTCCCACCACAGGGAAGTGGGCACGGTGCCCGGCCTTTGTCATCAAGGGCGGGGATTAGCGAAAAAGGCGATTCCACCCTTCATCATTCCGCCCTATGCTGATGCTGTAATATCTGACCTGACCCTTTGATGAGGATGCCTGATGGCTTCGACCGCTTGCCCGACCCTTCGACGTTCGCTTGCCCTGATGGCTGGCGCGGCCCTTGTCGCCGGCTCCACTTTCAACGGCTTCGAACGGGCTTATGCGGAAGGCACGACGAATGTCCTGTCAGGCGTGCCGGGCACCATGCCGGCCACTCCCGCGCCGCCGAACGCCACGACCCCGCCGACGCCGTCAGGTCCGTTGCCGGTTCCACCGGCAGGATCTGCGGCGCCTGCCGCCCCGCGCCCTCCGATGGCAGGACCTGCCTCGGTTGCCGATCTCGCAGCCGGGTTGCTAGACGCCGTCGTCAACATCTCGACCTCGCAGAAGGTCAAGGGCGAGGGCACCGTGTCGACGCCGAAGATGCCGGACGGATCGCCTTTCCAGGATCTGTTCAACGACTTCTTCAAGGATAAGCCCGGGCAGAGCAACAATCACAAGGTCAGTTCGCTGGGGTCCGGCTTCGTCATCGATCCGAAGGGCTATGTCGTCACCAACAACCACGTCATCGAGGGCGCCGACGATATCGAGGTGATCTTTCCGGATGGCACCAAGCTGAAGGCAAAGCTCGTCGGTACCGACACCAAGACAGACCTTTCCGTCCTCAAGGTCGAGCCGAAGCAGCCGTTGAAGTCGGTTCACTTCGGTGATTCCAGCCAGATGCGTATCGGCGACTGGGTGATGGCCGTCGGCAATCCCTTCGGTCTTGGCGGCTCTGTGACGGTCGGGATCGTTTCGGCGCGTGGCCGCAACATCAATGCCGGCCCCTACGACAATTTCATCCAGACGGACGCCGCGATCAACAAGGGCAATTCCGGCGGCCCGCTGTTCAATATGCGCGGTGAGGTGATCGGCATCAACACGGCGATCATCTCGCCGAGCGGCGGTTCCATCGGCATCGGCTTCTCCGTGCCGTCTGAAATCGCCGAGGGCGTCGTCAAGCAGCTGATGGATTTTGGCGAGACGCGTCGCGGCTGGTTGGGGGTGCGTATCCAGCCTGTCACCGACGATGTGTCGGAGAGCCTCGGACTGCCGTCGGCCAAGGGCGCGCTGGTAGCGGGTGTCATCAAGGGCGGTCCGGTCGACAATGGCTCGATCATTGCGGGCGACGTCATTCTCAATTTTGACGGCAAGGCTGTCAACGAAATGCGCGACCTGCCGCGGGTCGTCGCCGAAAGTCCGGTCGGCAAGGCCGTCGATGTCGTGGTGATGCGCAACGGCAAGCAGGAGACAGTCAAGGTGACGCTCGGCAAGCTGGACGACACGCCCGCTGCGGCAGACGACAAATCCACGGTTCCAGATGCGGCGCCCGGGGGCTCCAACGGCAATGGCGTCATCAACCCGGACGGCGACGGCGCTGGCGATGACGACGGGATGGACGACGATCAGGAAGACCAGGGCGACGCTGCACCGGCTCCGAACGCCGATACAGTCCAGACCGTGCTCGGCATGCAGCTCGCCGGCCTCAACGCCGACAACCGCAAGACCTTCGGTATTGCCGACAGCGTCGACGGTGTCGTCGTCATGCAGGTGGCGCCGGGATCGCCGGCCCTCGAAAAGGGCCTGAAGCCCGGCGACGTGATCGTCGAGGTGGCGCAGGAGTTCATGAAGACGCCTGGATCGATCTCGGCCAAGGTGACCTCACTGAAAAAGGAAGGCCGTCGCAACGCTCAGATGATGATCGCCGCGCCCAACGGCGACCTGCGCTTCATTGCCGTGCCGCTAGAGTAGGTATCAGGCCGCACCTTCGGCGTCGCGCCACTGGTCTGCCGTCAGCCGGTAGAGCACGTGATGCTTCAGCGCCGGCTTGCTGTCGGGGACGCGGGGATGATCGAAATCGCCGTTCATATCCCGGTGCATGCCGATGCGTCGCATGACTGCGGTTGAGCGGTGGTTGTTATGGACGGCGAAGGAGACGATCTCGTCGAGGTGTAGGGTCTCGAAGCCGTGACGGAGCAGGGCAGTTGCCGCCTCGCTGATGAACCCCTGTCCCCAGAACCGCACCGGCATACGCCAGCCGATTTCGACCGTTCCGAGCGGAATGAACGGTTCGAGATCTGTGCGGGCAAGACCGCAGAACCCGACGGTCTCGCCGGTCGCCTTGCTTTCGAGCGCATAGAAGCCAAGGCCTGTTTCGGAAATCAGCCGATGCAGATGGTCGAAGAAGGCATCCGCGTTGGCCCGGTCCCGGCGGACGGGGTAAAATTCCATGACCTTCTGGTCGGAATTCACCTCGAAGAAAAAATCACGGTCCGGTTCGCGCCAGTTGCGAATGATCAGGCGGTCGGTTTCGAGAATGATCATGGCCAAAGTTCCTTCCGTCTCTTGAAGTCTTGAAATCGCTACCGGCGATTCACGCGTCGACAAAGTCGGTTTTGCGGTAACCCTGAATATACAGAAGCGCAGTAAGGTCGGCGTGGTCTATGCGCATTCTTGCCTCAGCGGCGACCGCTGGTTTTGCATGCAGGGCGACGCCGGAGCCGGCGAGCTCCAGCATACCGAGATCGTTGGCTCCGTCGCCGACCGCAATCGCGTCCTCGGTGGAGATGCCGAGGGTGGCCGCGATTTCGGTGAGGGCATCGACCTTTGCCTGCCGGCCGAGGATCGGCTCGGCGACGAAGCCGGTGAGCACGCCATTGTCTTCCAGCAGTACGTTGGCGCGATCTTCATTGAAGCCGAGAGTGGCGCCGATGCGGCTGGTGAAGACAGTGAAGCCGCCGGAGACGAGGGCGGTGTAGAAGCCCTTCGCCTTCATGGTGGCGATCAGTTGCGGGCCGCCGGGTGTAAGGGTGATGCGCCTGGCGATCACTTCGTCGACGACCGAGATCGGCAGCCCCTTCAGCAGCGAGACGCGGGCGCGCAGGGCGGGTTCGAAGTCGATCTCGCCGTTCATGGCCTGCGCGGTGATGGTCGCGACCTGATCCTTCAGGCCGACTTCGGCTGCCAGCTCGTCGATGCATTCCTGGGCGATCATCGTTGAATCCATGTCGGCCACCAGTAATTTCTTGCGTCGTGTCTCGGCGTCCTGGATGACGAGATCGATGGGTCCGCTGCCGATTACGCTCCTGAGGCTCGCCTCCGCAGCGTCCAGGTCGGTGCCGTCCCGGAGGGCGATGTCGCAGGCGATGCCATCAGCCAGCCAATAAAGTCCCGATGCTTTCACCGCATCGGCCGCCTGTTCCGCGAGGCGGGAGACGAGAACGGGGTTTGACGGATTGGCAATAAGCGTGGCAACGAAGGCCATGATGGGAAACCCTGTGAACGACATCGACGCGATCCTGATAACCGGGCCGACCGCCAGCGGCAAGTCCGGCATGGCCGTGGAGCTTGCCAGCCTGTACGACGGCGTGGTGATCAATGCCGACAGCATGCAGGTCTACGACACGCTGCGGATCCTCACCGCGCGCCCATCCATTGAGGATACGAAGGGCATTCCCCACCATCTCTACGGTCACGTCCCGGCCGGAGATGCCTATTCGACCGGAATGTGGCTGCGGCAGATTTCGGAGCTTTTGGCAGAACTCCGCCGGGAGCGTCGCATGCCGGTCATCGTCGGCGGAACCGGGCTCTATTTCAAGGCTTTGACAGGCGGACTTTCTCCCATGCCGGAAATCCCGGCCGAACTTCGTGAGGGTCTGCGCCAGCGGCTTATCGAAGACGGGGCGGAACCGCTCCACCGTGAACTGGCGCAGCGCGACCCGGCGATGGCGGCTAGCCTCAAGCCGCAGGACGGGCAACGCATCGTCAGGGCGCTTGAAGTGAAGCTTGCTACAGGCCAGTCGCTCGCCGCGCTACAGGGACTTGCCGGACCGGTCATCATCGACCCCGCCCGCGCCCGCAAGATCGTCGTACTGCCCGAGCGGCAGGTGCTGCACGAGCGCATCGAACGCCGGTTCGAGGTGATGCTTGCTGATGGTGCGGAGAAAGAGGTAGCCGATCTGCTGACGTTCGGCCTTTCGCCGCAACAGCCCGTCATGAAGGCTATCGGCGTCTCGCAGATTGCGGCGATGTTGCGCGGCGAAATCGGTCGAGAGGAGGTCATCGAACTCGGTTCGGCTGGGACCCGGCAATATGCAAAGCGGCAGATGACCTGGTTTCGTAACCAGATGGATCAAAGCTGGGAGCGGATCGGATGAGAACTGTTGGCGTCAATCCCTGCTAAACAGCGACCCCAGCGGCTTCCTGATAAGACTGTCACGCATCGACGACGCCTGATCGCGGCGTGGAGATGCGGCGGCGTCCTGCGGAAGGTTTGCCCGGCTGGCATCATCGCGCCTGTATTCGCGGCGCAATTCGGCAAGCTTGCTGTCGATCGAGGTCTGCGGAGGCATGGCAAGGCCGGCGGCAGGCTCGCCGGGGCGAGGCAGCATGTCGGGCCTGTAGGATTCGACCGATACGGCACCCGAAGGCAGGGGCCGCGGTGTTTCCTCGGACAGTTGGCGCACCGAAGCTGCTTCCGGTTCGATCTCGTCTTCGCCGGTCCTGCTGCTGCCCGTCGAATAGGCCTGCTGGAACGCCGATATGTCCGGTCCGGAGATCGAGCGCATGCGGCTGACGATATTGCGCAAATCGACCGTGTCCGGGGTCACGTCGTCGGCCCGTTCGGCAAGGCCGTTGGCTTTCGGAATGAGGTTGTCCGCCACCCGGGTGAAGCGCATGCGCATCGGCACGGCAATAGCCTCGCCGAAAGCAATAGCCTCGCCATTGCCGATCGACGACAGGAAGCTGGTGGTGGAGATGGACGAGTTCGGAATGGCGGAGCGGATGATCTCCTGGTCGCGGTCGTTGGCAAGGCGCATGGCAAACAGCGTCGAGCACTGCGACAGGATCGTCTGATCGAGTTCGCCGGGACGCTGCGTGATGATGCCAAGCGAAACGCCGTATTTGCGCCCTTCCTTGGCTATCCGCGATATGGCCTGCCGCGTCGGCACAAAACCGAGATTGGGATCGGCTGGAATGTAGCGGTGGGCTTCCTCGCAGACGACCAGCATGTGGATGGCGCCTTCGCTCCACAGCGCAAGCTCGAACGCCATGCGGCAGAGGACCGAGGCGACGGAATTGACGACTTCCGAGGGAATTCCCGACAATTGAAACGTACAGATAGGCCGGTCGTCGCCCGGGATCCGGAAGATTTCCGCGATGGTCTCCATGATCGTGTCGCTGATCGTGTTGTTGGAGAACATGAAGTGATAGCGCGGATCGTTGATCGCCGAGATGACGCGGATTTTCAGCGAGCGAAGATGCGGCTTCTCCTGCCGTCCCTCGAGCTTGCCAATGCGCTCGTCGATCAGCGCCAGAAGGTCGGCCATCCGGTAAGGAACGGGCGTGTCGGCCGTCATCGAGCTTTTTTCGGTCTGGCGGCGCATCAGCGTCGAATCGTTGCCCCGAAAGGCGCGCTTCGCATCCGGAATGATATCGCGCAGCATATCGAGTTCTTCAGCCACCGGCGGGCGGCCCCGGAAGATCACCTCGGCGAATTCCTCCAGCCGCATCAGCCAGAAGGGCAGGTCGAGCGTATCGGTGTCGACGACGACGGAATGGTCGGGAAAAGCGGCAGCAAATTCGTTGTGGGGGTCGAGGATCAGCACCCGCAATTTCGGATCGGAGGCAATCGCCTTGTGCAGCAGCAGCGATACCGCCGTCGATTTGCCGACGCCGGTCGAGCCGACAACGGCGAAGTGCTTCGACAGCATGGAGGGGATGTGGATGGCGGCGTCGATCGTTTCGTCCTGCGTCAGTTTGCCGATAACGCAGCTGCTCTCCTTGCCGGCGTCATAGATGCGCATCAGGTCGCGAGCGCGGATGCGATGGGCGACGGCGCCGAGATGCGGATAGCGGGAAATACCGGAGGAGAATTCTTCGCGGCCATCGGCATCGACGCGCACTTCGCCCAGCAACTCGGCTTCGATGCGGAACTGGTTGTCCTCACCTTCACCCCAGGCCATGTTGCCGGTGTCCATGGAGTAGACCAGCGCTGCGACGCGGTTGCCCTCTACGCTGATGGAGATCAGCCTGCCGACGGACCACAGTTCCGTGAGATCGGTGCCGCCCGCCTCTGCGGTTGCGGCGATCGTGACGCGGGCGCCGCTGCATGCGACGACGCGGCCAAGAAAGCGGTTCCCCGGGGTAAGGTTGTCGCGGCGGTCGTGTTCGCCCGCTTTGCCTGACGTCTGCAAATCGTTGTTTAGCAACGGGGTGCTCCTGATATCCGCCGAGCATAGGGTTGTCCGCTTAACAAAGTCCTGTCGAAGTGCTTGTTTTTTCAGCGGACCTTTGACGCGTTGACTTTTTATTGCCCAAAGCGTTGACGCTACGAAATTTTCTGTCTATCAATTCCGGTCATGAACATAGCGACAACTCTTATTGTGGTGGGACAGCGCATGGGCAGGATGGTGTAACCATCCGGCGATAGCCACCCATGCGCTAGACAACAGGCTCCCGAAGGAGCCTTTTTTTATGCCCGAAATCGGGCGTCGCGCTTCCAGAATACTCAAGCAGGCAACGGAACTTGGCAATGACGGGCACAGACAAGCAGACCAGCGATAACAGGATGACCGGCGCGGAAATCGTCCTGCGGGCGCTCAAGGACAATGGCGTCGAGCATATTTTCGGCTATCCGGGCGGCGCGATCCTGCCGATCTACGACGAGATCTTCCAGCAGGACGATATCAAGCACATCCTCGTCCGCCACGAGCAGGGCGCCGGACACGCAGCCGAGGGCTATGCGCGCTCGACGGGCAAGGTTGGCGTCATGCTTGTTACCTCCGGCCCCGGTGCCACCAACGCTGTCACGCCGCTGCAGGATGCGCTGATGGATTCGATCCCGCTTGTCTGCCTCACCGGTCAGGTTCCGACGACGCTGATCGGCTCCGACGCTTTCCAGGAGTGCGACACGGTCGGCATTACCCGGCCTTGCACCAAGCACAACTGGCTGGTCAAGGACGTCAACAAGCTCGCGGCCGTCATCCACGACGCCTTCCGGATTGCACAAACCGGTCGTCCGGGCCCCGTCGTCGTCGATATCCCCAAGGACGTCCAGTTCGCCACCGGCACCTATACGCCGCCGGAAGCCCATGCTGTCCAGAAAAGCTACCAGCCACAGGTCCAGGGCGACATCAACCGGGTCAAGCAGGCTATCGAGCTGATGGCGACGGCCCGCAAGCCTGTCATCTACTCCGGCGGCGGCGTCGTTAATGCCGGCCCGGAAGCCTCCAGGTTGCTGCGCGAGCTGGTCGAGCTGACCAACTTTCCGATCACATCGACGCTGATGGGTCTTGGCTCCTATCCAGCATCGGGCAAGAACTGGCTGAAGATGCTCGGCATGCATGGCTCCTACGAGGCCAACATGGCGATGCACGACTGTGATGTCATGGTCTGCATCGGTGCCCGTTTCGACGACCGCATCACCGGCCGTCTGAACGCCTTTGCGCCGAATTCGAAGAAGATCCACATCGATATCGATCCGTCTTCGATCAACAAGACCGTGCATGTCGATATCGGCATCGTCGGCGACGTCGGTAATGTTCTAGAGGACATGGTTCGCCTGTGGCGTGCCCTGCCGAAAAAACAGGAGCCAAGCCAGCTGGCCGAATGGTGGGACGACATCAATCGCTGGCGCGGCCGCAACTCCTTCGCCTACAAGATGAGCAATGACGTTATCATGCCGCAATATGCGATCCAGCGGCTCTATGAGCTGACGAAGCATCGCGACACCTACATCACGACCGAGGTCGGCCAGCACCAGATGTGGGCGGCTCAGTTCTATGGCTTCGAGGAGCCGAACCGCTGGATGACGTCCGGCGGCCTCGGCACCATGGGCTACGGCCTGCCGGCGGCTCTCGGCGTCCAGATCGCCCATCCGGATGCGCTGGTCATCGACATCGCCGGCGATGCCTCGATCCAGATGTGCATCCAGGAGATGTCGGCGGCGGTGCAGCACGATGCGCCGATCAAGATCTTCATTCTCAACAACCAGTACATGGGCATGGTTCGCCAATGGCAGCAACTGCTGCATGGTAACCGCCTGTCGAACTCCTACACCGAGGCGATGCCCGATTTCGTCAAGCTGGCGGATGCCTACGGCGGTGTCGGCCTGCGCGTCGAAAAACCCGGCGATCTCGATGCGACGATCCAGGAAATGATCGACGTGAGGCGTCCCGTCATCGTCGACTGCCGCGTTGCCAATCTCGCCAACTGCTTCCCGATGATCCCGTCGGGCAAGGCACACAACGAGATGCTGCTGCCGGACGAAGCAACCGACGAGGCCGTCGCCAACGCCATCGACGCCAAGGGGCGCGCACTGGTTTGATCGCGACGCGGAGGCGCGGTACACTGCCGCGTCCTCACTTTCTAGGAGCGCACTCGATGGCTACAGCGATAATGTCTAAGACGGGTGCCGTGATCCTGCCGAAGGAAGTTCGCGATGCACATGGTCTAGAGCCCGGCGCCGAGTTCGAAATCATCGATGGTGGTGGGGAGATCACATTGCGCTTGGTCGACAGGACACCGGAGACTTCGACACATCGAGTGAAAGTGGCTGACTTTCTGGCACAGCGCGTCCATTACAACGGTCCTCCACTGACGGAAGATCTAAGCCGTCAGGCGATCGACAAGGTGGCGATTGACGATTGGAAACGGCTGGAGCGACAGTGGAATGGCGACAAGGGCGATTGATACCAATGTTCTTGTCCGGCTGCTGGTCCATAATCACAGCGTTCAGGCGCAACGGGCTGGGAGGCTCTTGGAAGCGTTTCAACTCGTAGTTCTGCCGACAGTGATGCTGGAGACGGAATGGGTGCTTCTAAGCAGATACGGCGTAGAGCGCTTACGCATCTCGGCCCTGCTGAGAAGTGTTATCAAATTCGAGGGCTTTGTCGTCATCGACAGGGTCCGTGTCGTCAAAGCGCTCGAAGCATTCGCAGCGGGCATGGACTTTGCCGATGCCCTGCATGTCTGTTTCACTGGCGATGGCGAGGTGTTCGTGACCTTCGACCGTGACCTTGTGCGGCTGGCTACCAAATACATCCACCATGCCGGCGCTGAGCTGGCATCCTGAACAAATATCTGAGGAAACGGACCCAAGATCATGAATGCACACCTTCAACCGACCGGCTCCGCCTATTTCATTTCGCCGGAAACTGCGACGGCCGAGAACCACACGCTTTCGGTTCTGGTCGATAACGAGCCGGGCACGCTTGCGCGCGTCATCGGCCTTTTTTCCGGTCGCGGCTATAACATCGAGAGCCTGACCGTGTCGGAAACCGAACATCAGGCGCATCTGTCACGCATCACCATCGTGACCCGCGGGACGCCGCAGGTGCTTGAGCAGATCAAGGCGCAGCTGGAGCGTATCATCCCCGTTCACCGAGTTGTCGACCTGACGGTACGGGCCCGCGAACTCGGCCAGGAGCGGCCGATCGAGCGCGAAGTGGCCCTGATCAAGATCACCGGTACCGGCGAGACGCGGGCCGAGACGCTGCGGCTGGCCGACGCTTTCCACGCCAAGGTGGTGGATGCCACCGTTGAACATTTCATTCTGGAAATCACCGGCAAGTCGTCGAAGATCGACCAGTTCGTCGCCATCATGCGGCCTCTCGGCCTGGTCGAAGTGTGCCGCACCGGGATCGCGGCAATGAACCGCGGCCCGCAAGGCATGTAAGCTGCGTTTACGCAGTGCCGCTGGAGATCAGAGCATCTCCAGCGGTGTTTTCCTCTGCGGAGGCGGAAAGGCGGCGTCTAGGACTGCCCAGTCCTCGTTCGAAATGTCGAGCGACACCGCCTGCCGGTTTTCTCTGGTGCGCGCCGGCTGGGACGTCTTCGGAATCGCGAAAACGCCGTCGCGCCTGAGCACGATGGCAAGTGCGACCTGGGCAGGCGTAGCCTGATAGGCCTTGGCAAGCTGGACGAGCGTCGGGTGGCGCGTCAGCCGGCCTTGCTCGATAGGCGAATAGGCGATTACCGGAATACTTCGGTCGTGGCACCATGGCAGCAGGTCGAATTCTATTCCACGCCGGCCGAGATTGTAGAGCACCTGGTTTGTGGCGACGTTTCGGCCCGACGGCACCCGCAACAGTTCCTCCATGTCACTGACATCGAAATTCGAGACGCCCCAGGCGCGGATCTTGCCGGCAGCTTTCAGTCGCTCGAAGGCGTCGACGGTATCTGCCAGCGGGTAGCTGCCGCGCCAGTGCAGCAGGTAGAGGTCGAGCCGGTCGGTTCCCAATCGTTGCAGGCTGCGCTCGCAAGCTTTGATCGTGCCCTCGCTGCTGGCATTGTGCGGATAGACCTTGCTGACAAGGAAAACTTCGTCGCGACGACCTTCGATTGCCTTGCCGACAAGCCGTTCCGAGGCGCCTTCGCCATACATCTCGGCAGTGTCGATCATCGTCATGCCGAGGTCGATGCCGACCTGCAGGCTTTCTACCTCCGTCTTCGCCCCGGAGGCATCGTCGCCCATGTTCCAAGTGCCCTGGCCAAGGGCTGGAACGCTGATGCCGGAGGGAAAGCTAATCGACGGGATGGCATCGCTCATGGCTGTCGCCTTTCGTATCGTTCGTGGAAGAGGTTCACAGAGTACGCTTCTTGTCTCCCAGTGATGTATGCTCCGCACCGTAGTTTTAAAGGTAAAACTGTCGTGACCCCGGTCGTCGGTGTCAGCCACGGACGCGCTGCCGATGCTATTTTGTCACCGTCACATTTGTCATCTCGTACCTCACGAGGATTGCGTGCATATCGGATGCACGCGTCGCAGAGGACGGATGTTCCTTGTCCTGCACAGGGCGATGAAACGCGACATCCCCGGGAGACTATAATGGCGCCTGATACGTTGCTGGCCTTGCTGCTGTTTGCCTTCACCACGTCGATCACGCCGGGGCCGAACAACATGATGCTGTTCGCATCCGGGGTAAATTTCGGCTTTCGGCGCACGATCCCGCACATGTTCGGGATAGGTGTCGGCTTTCTGTCGCTGCTTTTGAGCGTCGGTCTTGGGCTTGGCGCCATCTTGCATACGGTCCCGGTGGTATACACCGTCCTGAAATTTGCAGGTGGAGCCTATCTGCTGTGGATTGCCTGGAAGATAGGCTCGTCGCGCAGCCTCGGTGAAAGGGAAGGCGGCGCCCGGCCGATGTCGTTTTTAGCCGCCGCTGCCTTCCAGTGGATCAATCCGAAGGCTTGGGTTATGGCCGTCACCGCGATGGCTGCCTATACCGATGCGGACCGATATTTTGTCAGCGTGACGATCGTCGGACTGGTCTTCGCGGCCGTCAACATCCCGACGGTCTCCACCTGGGCCGGCTTCGGATCGGCGCTGCGCGAGTGGCTGGCGGTGCCGGTGCGGCTGAAGTGCTTCAATATTACAATGGCGGTTCTGCTTGTGCTCAGTCTCTGGCCGATGCTGAAGTAAGGCAGCGTTGCGGAGGCTCACGTGCGTTGCGGGGGTGGGAGAGGGTAGCTCTGCCTCTTATTCCCGGTATCCGCAGATTTTTCCGGTTGCCTCCAAAGGGCGAATCCTGCCAAGTCCGGCGATGCAATTTGCGCCACAACAAGATGAAGCGCTTAAGGCCGTTTCCAAATGGCTGAAGGACGGGCGGTCGCCGCTTTTTCGCCTGTTCGGCTATGCCGGAACCGGCAAGACGACGCTTGCCCGCCATTTCGCCGAGAATGTCGATGGGGAGGTGCTGTTTGCCGCCTTCACCGGCAAGGCGGCCCAGGTGCTGCGCTCGCGTGGCGCCACCAATGCCCGGACCATCCATTCGCTGATCTATCGTCCGCGCGGCGAGGAGTCCGTCGAGGATGAGGAAACCGGCAAAAGCTCGATGACGCCGATGTTTACCGTCAACCGGCAGAGCCCGGTGTCGAAGGCTGCGCTGATCGTCGTTGACGAGTGCTCGATGGTCGACGAGGCGCTCGGCAAGGATCTGATGAGTTTCGGTACGCCGATCCTTGTGCTCGGCGATCCCGGCCAGCTTCCGCCGATCACCGGGGGCGGGTTTTTCACCAATGAAGAGCCGGACTACTTGCTGACCGATATCCACCGCCAGGCTCGCGACAATCCGATCATCCAGCTCGCCATGCAGGTGCGCGAAGGCAAGGAGATCATGCACGGCGACTACGGTACCGTGCAGGTCATTTCCAAGGGCGAGGTTACGCAGCCGCTAGTGCTCGAGGCCGATCAGGTGCTCGTCGGCACCAACAAGACACGCAAGCGCTATAACCAGCGCCTTCGCGAGCTGAAGGGCTTCAATACAGAATATCCGCAGTCTGGCGACAAGCTCGTCTGCCTGCGTAACGATCCGGCTAAGGGCCTGCTGAACGGCTCGCTCTGGCAGGTCATGACCTCGTCCAAGGAGACCACCAAGCCCGGCATCAACCTTCTGATCCGTCCTGAAGACGACGACATGGATCGCGGTGCGGCCAAGATCAAGGTGCTGAAGACGGCCTTCGAGGATGTTCAGGGTGAAATCCCGTGGACCACCCGCAAACGCTACGATGAGTTCGACTTCGGTTATGCCTTGACGGTGCACAAGGCACAGGGCTCGCAGTGGAACAAGGTCGTGCTGTTCGACGAGAGCTGGGCCTTTCGCGACACGCGCGAACGCTGGCTCTACACGGCGATCACCCGTGCCGCTGAGACGTTGACCATCGTTCGCTGAGGCCTGCGGGTTGCATCAATCTTTTGCATGGCTTGCACATGCGAATGTCATTGGCGTTGACGGTGCGATCGGATTAAAAGCGCAGGCACGTTGCTCGTGAACTGGATATCAACGATGCCCACCAAGCTCTCCGTGAATGTCAATGCCATCGCCATGCTTCGCAACCGCCGGGACCTTCCCTGGCCGAGCCTCGAGGCGCTCGGGCGCATCGCGCTCCAGGCTGGCGCCAGCGGATTGACGGTGCATCCGCGTCCGGATCAGCGACATGTGCGATTTTCGGACCTCCCAGTCATTCGCGCGCTGATCGACGACGAGTTCCCTGAGGCAGAATTCAATATCGAGGGCTATCCGACGCCGGAATTCTTCGATCTCTGTGCCGGTGTCGAGCCGGAGCAGGTGACGCTGGTGCCGGATCATCCGTCGCAGGCGACGTCGGACCATGGCTGGGATTTCCGCAAGCACCAGGCGTTTCTGGCCGATGTGATCGCGCCCTATAAGAAACTGGGCTGCCGCGTCTCGCTGTTTGCCGATGGCGATGGCGATCCCGAGGCCGTGGCGATTGCCAAGGCTGTCGGTGCCGACCGGATCGAGCTTTACACCGGTCCATACGGTGGATGTCATAATTCGCCGGAGCGGGCGGCTGCCGTACTTGCTGGTCTCGGCAAGACGGCCGATGCAGCCATCGCGCTGGGGATGGGCGTCAATGCCGGTCACGATCTGACGGTCGCCAACCTGCCGGACCTGATCAGGCGTATCCCGCAGCTTGCAGAAGCATCGATCGGTCATGCACTCACCGCCGATGCGCTGGAGTTCGGCATGGCGGAGACCGTTCGCCGGTTTCGCCGGGCGTGCGGGCAGATAGTTTAGGCCACTGTCCCCCAATCTCCCCCGAATGGGGGAGATTGGGTTCGCGACTTTGGGCTTACGCTGCCAATTCGGCCTTTCGTTCTTCAAAGAAACTTCTCAGCGTCTGCGGAACCTTGCCGGTCAGTGTCGTGAAATCGGCGGTCAGGCTGTCGAAGTTTCCGGCGCGTATGTTTGCGTCGGCAGACACCAGCATGTCGACCAGGAACGGCGGCAGGCCGGCGCCGGCCATACCGGCGGCAAGTTGTTCGTCGGTGACGTCAATGACCTCTAGCGGGCGACCGGTGATGGCAGAGACAGTCGAGGCCACATCCTTGATCGAATAGGAGGTAGAGCCCGTCAGCGTGTAAGTCTTGCTTTCCGTATCGCTGGAAGCAAGGGCTGCGGCAATGGCCAGCGCGCAGTCTTCGCGGGAAATGTAGGGCGCCTTGCCGCCTGATGTCGCGGTGTACCACTTTCCGCCCTGCAGATTGTGCGGTAGGGACATCATGAAATTATCCAGGTACCAGGCGTCGCGCAGAATGGTGTAGCCGATACCGCTGGCCTTGATGGCATTTTCGGTGCCGAGATGATCGGGGGCGAAGGTCACCAGCGATTTGTCAGGGTTTGGCATCGAGGTGTAGAGGATGTGCTTGACGCCGGCAGCCTTGCCAGCCTCGATGGCAGCCTTGTGCTGAGCCAGGCGCTTGCCGGGAGTATCGAGCGAATCCGTGCTGATGATCAGCAGGCGGTCGATCCCCGCAAAGGCCGAGACGAGGCCTGCCGCATCGTCGAAATCCGCCTTGCGGGTGACGACGCCCTTGGCTGCCAGTGTGGCGAGCTTTTCCGGGCTGCGGGTCGCTGCGACGATATCGCCGGGGGCGACCTTGTAAGTTTCGACGAGGTGATGGACGACGCTCTGGCCGAGCTTGCCGGCAGCGCCGGTGACGAGAAGGGTCATGGGATTTTCCTCTGTTCCTGGCAACCGGTTCCACGACCGGCATTGCGGTCTCAAAAAGAGACTTGCGCTACAATAGGAATTGAGAGAGTTCTGTAAAGGAGGCAGTTTTTCTGCCGTAGGTTACCAAAAGGGAACTGCCATGAGCGGCACCGTCGTCAATCTGCGCAACAAGGACATGGCCGGGACTGGCCGGGTGTTCGACGTCGCCAAACTCGATCCGAGCAATTGCCCTATCCGGGACGTGATGCAGCAAATCCATGGAAAGTGGTCGACGCTGCTCGTCGACGCGCTGTCGCAGCGTCCCTATCGCTTTGGCGAACTAAAGCGCGCCGTCCCCGATATCTCGCAACGAATGCTCACCCAGACGCTGCGCGACCTGCAGCGCGACGGTTATGTTGAACGCGAGGTCTTTCCGACAAAGCCGCCGAGTGTCGAATACCGTATTACCGAGCTCGGGCGCTCGCTCTACGAGCCTCTGTCGCACTTGCTGAACTGGGCGGAGGCCAACCACGACAACGTCCGGGCGGCGCGGCGCAGGTTCGACGACGCAGGCGCCTGAGGCGAGCGCCGGATCCTGCGTTTCCGGGTGTTTCAGGCAGCTTCGGCGTCGACATTGGCCAGCGGCGCCAAGGCGAAATGTACAGCTGCTTGTACGTGGATCGTCGTGCTGTCGAAACCGGGCAACCACGACTATATCCTCAAGATCGTGCTGCCGAGCGTCGAGCATTACGACGTGATCTACAAGACCATCGTCCGCTGGGTCGAACTGTTCGACGTAGCGGCTTCCATGGAGGAACTCAAAAGCGAATGGTAATCCACGTTGGGCACGCGCAATAGGCGGCTTGCTCAGATCGCCTCATAGGCGAACAGCAAGCCGATGAGGGTGATGCCGAACAGGCCGAACAAGAAGCATTGGTCGGCGACGGTTTCGAGTGTCCTGCTGAGCTTCAGCCGGTTGGCAAAGCGGATGGACAGATAGGAAGTGATGGCGCTGACGAGGAAGAGAAGCGAGGCGCAGCCTGCGTACTCGTCGACCCGGCTTGGCCCGATGCGGCCCTCGACAACCTTCACCAGTCCGATCAGCGTGGTGCAGATACCGACCATTGTGCCGGATGTCGGCAGGATATGCTGGGCCAGTGTCTTCTCAGCAGCCGGATTATCTTTTTTCGACACGGTCAATACTGTGTTCCCCCAGTCGCCACTGCAGGCGTCGGCTACCTAACGCTTAATGCACGCGGGCGTTGCTGTCGACACTGCTGTGAGGGATTGACCTATGCTGGCTGATCTTGAGAGAAAGCCGCTTTGTCCGATCGTGGCGGATTTGAAGATGTGCAACGGAGCCATGCGCAAATGGTAGTTGATGTCCGCGGAGAACAGGCTCAGGTGAGGGAGGGGAGCACAGGAAAGGATCGTCATGCAGGAACATCATGTCGTCGTGGTCGGCGGCGGTTTTGCGGGATTGCAGATCGTCAACGACCTCCGGCGGGCGCCCGTCCGCATCACGCTGATCGACCGGCGCAATCACCACCTCTTCCAGCCGTTACTCTATCAGGTCGCAACGACACTGCTGTCGACCTCCGAGATCGCCTGGCCGATTCGCAGCCTTTATCGCGAGCGGCCCGATGTCACGACGCTGCTTGCCGAAGTCGAGGGCATCGACAGGCAGGCAAAGACCGTGGCGCTTACCAACGGCGACATCGTCGGCTACGATACGCTGGTGCTGGCGACCGGTGCCACGCACGCCTATTTCGGCCATGACGAATGGGAGCCGGTCGCACCCGGCCTGAAGACACTCGAGGATGCGACGACCATCCGACGCCGGCTGCTTTTGGCTTTCGAACGCGCCGAGATGGAAGAAGATGCGGCGATCCGCGAAGCGCTGCTGACCTTCGTCATCGTCGGTGCCGGACCGACCGGCGTCGAACTTGCAGGCATCATTGCCGAACTGGCGCACGATACCCTTCCGAAGGAGTTCCGCCGCATCGACACCACGAAGACCAAGGTCGTTCTCGTCGAGGCCGGGCCGCGCATTCTCTCGGCCTTCGTCGATGACCTGTCGACCTACGCCCACAGGAAGCTCCAGAGCAGCGGCGTCGAGATCCGCACCGGCAAGGCCGTGACGTCCTGCACGGCCGATGGGGTCAATGTCGGCGACAGCTTCATTCCGTGCCGGACGATCGTCTGGGCAGCCGGTGTGCAGGCGTCGCCCGCGGCGGCCTGGCTCGATGTGCCGGCAGACCGCGCAGGCCGGGTCGTTGTCGAAAAGAACCTGACGGTGCCGGGCGACGACGCAATCTTCGTGATCGGCGACACGGCGTCGGTGCTTCGCGAAGACGGGACGCCGGTGCCCGGCGTTGCACCGGCCGCCAAGCAGCAGGGTGCATTCGTCGCCAGGGTGATCGAGGCGCGGCTTTCCGGCAAGACCGTGCCGGATATTTTCCGCTACCACCACCAGGGTAACCTTGCCACCATCGGCAAGGGCGCGGCGATCATCGATTTCGGATGGATCAAAATGAAGGGCGGTCTCGCCTGGTGGATATGGGGGCTTGCCCATATCTATTTCCTCATCGGCACGCGGTCGCGGCTCAGCGTCGCCTGGAGCTGGCTCTGGATCTATCTCAGCCGCCAACACAGCGCACGGCTGATTACGCAGAAAGAAACGCCGCGCGAGGATTGAGGTCACGCAAAAGGGCGACCCGCGAGGGCCGCCCTTGGTGTCTTCCGGACGATTTCGACTTACGCTGCGAGCGAAGCGATATCGATGACGAAGCGGTAGCGCACGTCGCTCTTCAGAACGCGCTCATAGGCTTCGTTGACGTCCTGGATGTTGATCTTCTCGATTTCCGAGACGATGTTGTGCTTGCCGCAGAAGTCGAGCATTTCCTGCGTTTCCTTGATCGAGCCGATCATCGAGCCCGAAAGGCTCTTGCGGCCCGGGATCAGCGAGAAGGCATGAACCGGGATCGCATGCTCAGGCGCGCCGACGATGACCATCGAGCCATTGACCTTGAGCAGGCCGAGATAGGCGTTCCAGTCGATCGCGACACCGGCCGTGCAGATGATCAGGTCGAAAGTGCCTGCCAGCTTGGTGAAGGTTTCGGCATCCGACGTGGCGTAGTATTCCTTGGCGCCGAGCCGCAGGCCGTCTTCCTTCTTCGAAAGGCCCTGCGACAGGACCGTGATATCGGCACCCATGGCGGCGCCGATCTTCACGCCCATGTGGCCAAGACCGCCCATGCCGACGATGGCAACCTTCTTGCCGGGACCGGCCTTCCAGTGGTGCAGCGGCGAATAAAGCGTGATGCCGGCGCAGAGCAGCGGAGCGGCGCGGTCGAGCGGAAGATTTTCCGGGATCGAGAGGACATAGCCTTCCTTGACGACGATCGAGTCCGAATAGCCGCCCTGGGTCGGCGTCTTGCCGTCGGCTTCGACGCTGTTGTAGGTCTGTACGAGACCGGGCATGTACTGCTCGTTGTCTACATCGCGGTTGGCGCAGCCGACGCAGCTATCGACGAAGCAGCCGACGCCGACATGGTCGCCGACCTTGAACTTGGTGACGTTGGCGCCGACGGCGGACACGATGCCGGCAATCTCATGGCCGGGAACGATCGGGTATACGGCGTTCTTCCACTCGTTGCGAACGGTGTGGATGTCGGAGTGGCAGATGCCGGCAAACTTGATGTCGATGACGACGTCGTCGGCATTTGGCTCGCGCCGTTCGAATGTGAAAGGGGTGAGGGGTTTGGACGCGTCCGTTGCGGCGTAGCCTTTTGCGATTGGCATGGGATATTCCTTCTTTGGGGGCTGCAAGGTGATGATCCCTTATGCCGCGTTTCCTGTCACCGGCGTTAGAGCGATCCTCTCAGGTTTTTGCTCGATCCTGCAAATGTGTGAACGCCGCCTATTTGCCGGGCTAGGGATTTCGCCTACATAGGAACGGTAGCTCGCTCCCTCGTATCCCCGACAAAGAGTGCCTTGATGACACTGATGTTCAATCCCCATCATGAAATCGCGTCGATCGCCGCCCGCTTTGCGCCCGGCGAAGGAGAGTTCAAGACAGCGATCGAAGGGCTCGGGATAAGCCGTCGCTCGATGCCGAGCGCACCCTGCCATGCCAGCTATCGGCCGTGCTTCGCGATGGTCATCCAGGGGGCGAAAAGCCTGCAGCTCGGAACCGACACCATCAATTACGGCGCCGGCGACTATCTCCTGACGTCGCTCGATCTCCCTGTCGCCTGGCGCGTCGTCGAGGCCAGTCCGGAAGTCCCGCACTTCTGCATAACGCTTGCCATCAGCCCCGAGAAACTGCTCGATCTGCTTAGCCGGACGGATATCCAGCGGCCGGCCGAACCTGCTGCGGGCCAGCGCGGAATGATGGTCAACATCGCGACGCCCGAATTGCTCGATGCTGCCGTGCGGCTGCTCCGCTTGCTCGATAATCCGAGCGACATCCCGGCGATGGCGCCGCTGCTCGAGCAGGAGATCCTCTACCGCATCCTGACCGGACCAGCGGGTGGCCAACTCATCAACATCGCTGTCGCCGACAATCATGGCCACCGCATCGCCCGCGCCGTTGCATGGCTGAGAGAGAACTTTGCCCGTCCGCTGCGCATCGAGGAACTGGCCGAGCACGTCAACATGAGCGTCTCCTCCTTTCACCATCATTTCAAGGCAATCACCGCGATGACGCCGGTGCAGTACCAGAAGCAGCTGCGGCTGCACGAGGCCCGGCGGCTGATGCTGATCGAGCGGCTCGATGTCGGTACCGCCGGCCACCGCGTCGGCTATCAGAGCCCGTCGCAGTTCAGCCGCGAATATAGCCGTCTTTACGGCCTGTCGCCGCTGCGCGACGTCGAAGGCATGCGCGCGCCGATCGCCGCCGAATAGGTCTCACGCCGTAGCCGAGCGCACGTCTCGACGATCACGGAAATTTCTTCGGCGCTCCGCCCAAAGTCGCTTGACGCCTTGAGCCAGCTGCGGCATAAGGCTACGAACCGTACCGTACGGTACGCAAATGGGAGTGGTCATTGTGCCGAGCGACGCACTGCAGACATCGGAGTTTTCGCCACGTCAGAACGCCGTTCTGGAGCAGGCGCTGCGATTGCTGGTGGACGGCGGCGAAAAGGCGCTGACGACATCCGGCGTGGCGCGCGCCGCCAACTGCTCCAAGGAAAGTCTCTACAAGTGGTTCGGAGACCGTGACGGGTTGCTGTCTGCGATGATTGCCCACCAGGCGAGCAAGGTCCGCACTTTCGAGCGCAACGGCGAAAGGCTGACGGCGACGAGCCTGCACGATCACCTGGTGATCTTTGCCCGCGACCTTCTGGAAGTTCTGGCCGGCGACGTGTCGCTGGCGCTTAACAGGCTGGCTATCGGCCAGTCGAACCGCGATGGCTCGAAGCTCGGCAAGCTGCTGCTCGAGCGCGGACGTCGACAGATCGACCGACGTGCCAGCGGCCTGATCGATGCCGGCAAGCGGGCGGGGCTGTTGCGCTTCGACGATGCCAACGAGGCCTACCATACGCTCTATGGCCTCGTCGTCTCCGACCTGCACGTTCGCATGCTGCTCGGCGAACCCAGCATCAAGGATGGTGCACAGCAGGCGGAGAGGGCGGTCAGCGCTTTCCTCAGGCTCTATGGCACGGAAAAAGTTTCGGCGGATGCAGCCGCATCCGTCTGATGGATCAAACCAAAATCGACAAGCAAGGGAAGGAAAAATCAAATGCGCGTCTATTACGATCGTGATGCCGATCTCAATCTCATCAAGGCCAAGAACGTCGTTATCGTCGGCTACGGGTCCCAGGGTCGCGCCCATGCGCTGAACCTCAAGGACAGCGGCGCCGCCAATGTTGTCATCGCGCTCAAGGCCGGTTCGCAGACGATCAAGAAGGCCGAAGCCGATGGCTTCAAGGTCATGACCGTCGCAGACGCCGCCAAGTGGGGCGACCTGTTGATGATGGCGACCCCTGACGAGTTGCAGGCCGACATCTGGAAGGCCGACATCGAAGCCAACATCCGCGACGGCGCCGCCATTGCCTTTGCCCACGGCCTCAACATCCATTTTGGCCTTATCGAGCCGAAGGCGTCGCTCGACATCGTCATGATCGCACCGAAGGGCCCTGGCCACACGGTGCGTGGCGAATACCAGAAGGGTGGTGGCGTTCCTTGCCTCGTGGCCGTTCACCAGAACGCTTCCGGCAACGCGCTTGAGCTGGCTCTCTCCTACGCCTGCGGCGTTGGCGGCGGTCGTTCCGGCATCATCGAAACCAACTTCCGCGAAGAATGCGAAACCGACCTGTTCGGCGAGCAGGTCGTCCTCTGCGGCGGCCTGGTCGAACTGATCCGCGCCGGTTTCGAGACCCTGACCGAAGCCGGCTACGCACCGGAAATGGCCTATTTCGAATGCCTGCACGAAGTGAAGCTGATCGTCGACCTGATCTATGAAGGCGGCATCGCCAACATGAACTACTCGATCTCGAACACGGCCGAATGGGGCGAATACGTCACCGGCCCTCGCATCATCACGGCCGAAACAAAGGCTGAAATGAAGCGCGTTCTGACCGACATCCAGACCGGCAAGTTCACCTCGGACTGGATGCAGGAATACCGTGCCGGCGGCTCGCGCTTCAAGGGCATCCGTCGCATGAACGACAACCACCAGATCGAGGAAGTCGGCGCCAAGCTGCGCGGCATGATGCCCTGGATCGGCAAGAACAAGCTGGTCGACAAGGCCGTCAACTAAGCCTTTCATGATATCAATGAGACAAGAAGGCCGGGGCGAACGCTTCGGCCTTTTGTTCGTGAGGCGGGTAGAGCGAAGTTTCGGGTTACGCTAGCTGATCTTCTCGACGTAGGCTGCCCGAGCCAGACCTTTGAAATGCGCATCGCAGGTCAGAATGTCTGCATCGTAAGTTTCAGCAGTTGCGTGGATGATTGCATCGGCAATCGACAGCTTGTGGCGCGTTGCCGTCTCCGCTGCCAGTCGTGCCATCGCCGTATCGAGTGGCGCGATGATGCATGTGGCTGTAAACGCGAAAAACTGATCGACGGCTTCTTCACCCTTTTCGCGGCTCAGCCACTTGGATAGCTCGAGCTGGACGATGGTGGGCACGACGCACTTGTCGCGTTCGGGCATTTCATCGGCCAAGCGTTGACCAGTCGCGCTGTCGAGCAACCATTCGATCCATGCCGAGCTATCGACCACGCGCATCAGAGACGATCGTCGCGGTCGCGATAGTTCTCAGGATTTCCTCCAGCCGCAATCCCCCTGAGGCTTTCGAGTGTCGGCACCGGCATAATCAGCACCGCATTGCCCTTCGGGATGAAAACGAACTCCTGACCCGCAGACCAGTCTTGCTGATCTCGGACCTCTTTCGGGATCGAAATCTGGAATTTAGACGATAGGGTTGCGGTTGCCATCTTACCATCTCCTGATCGATGTCTATTCAGTAAGAATAACACACTAGCAACGTCGGGGGAATTGACGTTTCTAACTGTATGGACCGATCGCTCGCTTCCTATTCATTATCAAAATCGGACTACCTATTGGCAAAATAGGTCAGCATTATTGACTTATCTTTTGTTGCGTGATTAGCTCCTCGAAAGACACAAAATTACGAGGAAGACCCATGTTGAATTGGGAAACGATCTTTGCAACGCGCTCAAGCCGGATGCGTGCCTCTGAAATCCGCGAATTGCTGAAGCTGCTCGATCGTCCGGATATCATCTCGTTCGCGGGCGGGATTCCCGATCCGGAACTGTTTCCGAAGGAAGCGTTCAAGCAGGCCTATGCCGACATCTTCGACGGTGCGACCGTCGATGCAGCGCTGCAATATTCGGTCAGCGAGGGTTACAAGCCGCTGCGGGAGTGGCTCGTGCAGCAGATGGCCGGGCTCGGCGTTGCCTGCGGCCTCGACAACGTGTTCATCGTCTCCGGGTCGCAGCAGGCGCTCGATTATCTCGGCAAGCTGATGCTGTCTCCCGATGATACGGCTCTCGTTACGGCGCCGACCTATCTCGGCGCGCTGCAGGCATTCAACGCCTATGAGCCGACTTACGACCGGTTGACGCCGAACGGCAACCGCACGCCGGACTCCTATCGCGTTGCTGCGGAAAAGGCCGGTGGGCGGGTGAAATTTGCCTATTTGTCTCCGGATTTCGCCAATCCGACCGGTGAGACGATCGACCTCGAGGCGCGCGAAAAGCTCATCGACCTCGCCGACGATCTCGATATCGCCATCGTCGAAGATGCCGCCTACCAGTCGCTGCGCTACGACGGCAACCCGATCCCGCCGCTCCTTGCCCTGGAGATTTCCCGCAAGGGCGATATCGAAGCAACGCGGACGATCTATTGCGGTAGTTTTTCCAAGACCATGGCACCGGGTCTGCGCGTCGGATACGTTGTTGCCAACGCCCAGGTAATCCGCAAGTTGGTGCTGATGAAGCAGGCGGCGGATCTTCACTCCTCCACCATCAACCAGATGGCCATTCACAAGGTCGTCGAGCATGGTTTCCCGGCCCAGGTTGCCAGGATCGGAGCGGTCTACAGGCGTCGCCGGGACTGCATGCTGGCAGCCCTTGCGAAGTACATGCCGCCCGGGACCCACTGGACGGAGCCTGAAGGCGGCATGTTCATCTGGGTCACCCTGCCGGAAGGCATGAACGGAGCGACGCTGCTTGCGAAATCGCTGCAGACGGCCAAGGTCGCATTCGTGCCGGGGCAGGCGTTCTTCGCGGATGGATCCGGCGCCAACACATTCCGGATGAGTTTTTCCCGCGCCGACGACCAGCAGATCGAAGAGGGCATTCACCGCCTGGCGGACCTGATTGCAAACGAGATCGTCTCCAAGGCGGCCTGATCTGTGCGCTTGCTCAAGGCAGACGTTTTGTCCGGCCGTGGGCCATTCTGAAATCCCTCCATCTCCGGGGCCAGGCAGTTCGTCTGCCTGGCATCTCCGGCGTTGTTGTGCCTGTTGGATACAGTTCCCCATCGATTGAGCACGCAACCCGTGCAAAATGCCGTTGATTGCACGTTGACCTGTCACACATCTGTAAAACGCCGTCCCTATGGGAAGTGCAAACCAATGAGGACCGAGCCATGAAGACGATCGCTACTGCCGCCGCGCTGTTTGCCGCGAGCCTTGCCGCATTGCCGGCCTCCGCTGCCGATCTCGTGCTCTACACCAGCCAGCCGAACGAAGATGCGCAGGCGACCGTCGATGGCTTCATGGCCGCGAACCCGTCGATCAAGGTCGACTGGGTGCGTGATGGCACACCGAAGATCATGGCCAAGCTTCAGGCCGAGATGGCCGCTGGCAATCCCGTTGCCGACGTGCTTCTGATCGCCGACACCGTCACGCTAGAGCGGCTCAAGGAAGCTGGCAAGCTGATGGCCTACAAGTCTCCGGAAGCGGTGAACTACGATGCGTCGCTCTATGACGCCGGCGGTTACTATTATTCGACCAAGCTGATCACGACCGGCATCGTCTACAACACTGCCGCCGCCATGAAGCCGACCAGCTGGCAGGATCTGGCCAAGCCGGAAGCCAAGGGCCTGGTGGTGATGCCGAGCCCCCTCACATCAGGTGCGGCGCTGATCCATGCGCAGACGCTGGCCGGTGTGCCAAGCCTCGGCTGGGACTTCTACAAGAGCCTCGCTGCCAATGGTGCGATTGCATCCGGCGGCAACGGCCAGGTGCTGAAGTCGGTGGCTTCAGGCGAAAAGGCCTATGGCATGATCGTCGACTACATGCCGATCCGCGAAAAGGCCAAGGGCGCACCGCTCGCCTTCGTCTTCCCGACCGAAGGTGTGTCCGCCGTCACCGAACCGGTTGCGATCCTGTCGACGGCCAAGCACGCGGATGCTGCCAAGGCGTTCGTCGACTATGTGCTGTCCGAGAAGGGGCAGGCGGGTTTCGTCAAGCTCGGCTATATTCCGGCGCGCAACGGGGTTGCCATGCCAGAGGGCTTTCCAGCGCGCAGCACGATCAAGGTGCTGCCGCTCGATGCCGCAGCGGCTGTCAAGAATACCGACCAGGATCTGAAGACCTTCTCCTCGTTCTACGGTGCGAAGTGAGTTACAAGATCCTGTCGATCAACCTGGACCACGCATGACAGACTATCTTCGCCGGGGAAATGGCCAGCCAGTCTGGCTGTTTCCCCTCGTTGTCCTTGCCGTTCTGATCCTGTCGGCCCTGCCACTGGTGCGGCTTGCCGTTGCCGGTATCGCAGCTCTGCTGCACGGCGGTGCATATGATCTCGTCTCCGATCCCGGCCTGTGGCAATCCACCTGGTACACGGTCGAGACTGCGGTCATCGGTACTGTTATTTCCGTGGCCATCGGCTGCCTGTTTGCCTTTTTGCTCGGTCTCACCGACCTGCCCGGAAAGGGTGTTCTCAGTTTCCTCTTCGTGCTGCCGATGATGATCCCGCCGCAGGTGACGGCGCTTGCCTGGGTGCAGATGAGCGGCCCCTCCAGCCCGTTGCTCAAAGCCCTGCACATCGCGCCGCCGCTGGGCTCGCCACAGCCGCTCTATTCGATCGGCGGCATTGCGCTGCTCTACGGTGTGCAGCACGCGCCGCTGGTCTATCTCGCCCTCCGGGCCGGCCTGATGGCGCTCCCGCGCGATGGCGTCGAGGCTGCCCGACTTTCCGGTGCGGGCGGCTTCCGGGTGTTTCGCGATATCATCCTTCCTCTGTCGCTGCCGGGCATCGTTGCCGGTGCTGCGATCGCCTTCGTCTCGTCTGTCGGCAATTTCGGCATTCCGGCGATCCTCGGCATTCCCGCCTCGATCTTCACGCTGTCGACCTTGATCTTCACCAAGTTCTCCGCTTTCGGCCCGCGCACATTCGGGGATGTCGCCGTGCTGTCGTCCATCATCGCCGTCATTTCGATTGCCGGGCTTGCGTTGCAGAATCGGGCGCTGCGAGGGCGGGATTACCGCGTCATCGGTCTTTCCGGTGCGTCCGCCGCCTTTGCGCTGGGACGCTCGAAACTTGCCGCCTTGCCGCTGCTCTGGGGGCTTGTGTTCATCATGCTGGTGGCGCCTTTCCTGGCGCTTGTCGCCGGCGCGCTCGTGCCTGCCTACGGCGTGCCGCTGTCGCTGAAGACAGCATCGCTGCATGCGTTCGAGGAAATCCTGTTTCACCAGTCGGTGACACGGGTCGCTTTCGGAAATTCACTGTTTCTCGCCGGCACGACGGCGCTTGGCCTGCTGGTGCTGACGGTGCTCGCCGCCTACGTGCTGACGAAGCGGCGGGACTTTGCGAGCCGTCTGCTGGCGGGGCTGATCGACATTCCCTATTCGCTACCGGGGATAATCATTGCCGTCTGCTTCATCCTGCTGTTTGCAGCGCCACTGCCGCTTCTCCACGTCACGCTTTACGGCACGATCTGGATCATCCTGCTTGCCTACTTCTCGGCCTATTTCTCCGTCAGCCTCAAACCGGTGATGAGCGCTTTCCTGCAGCTCGATCCGGCACTGGAGGAAGCGGCGCGGCTCTCCGGGGCAGGCTTCCGGCGCCGCCTGGTCGATATCATCGTGCCGCTGATAGCGCCGGCTGCCGGTGCCTCTGTCATCCTCGTGTTTCTCATTGCCTGCAACGAGTTGACGGTTTCGGCGCTGCTGTGGTCGGCGGGCACGCAGACGCTCGGCGTCGTCATCTACAATCTCGACGACAGCGGCGGCTCCGACCTCGCATCTGCGATGTCCGTGCTGGTGGTTGCGATGGTGGTTCTCCTCATGCTGCTTCTGGAACTGCTGGCCAAACGGCTGCCGAAGGGAGTGGTGCCGTGGCGCAATTAATTCTCGATGCCCTCAGCAAGGATTTCGGAACGGGTCGCGCTGCCGTCGAAGGTCTTTCGCTCACAGTGCGCGAGGGTGGGTTCCTCGCGCTTCTCGGGCCATCCGGTTGCGGCAAAACGACGGTGCTGCGGATGATTGCCGGTTTCGAGCAGCCGACGGGAGGTTCGATCCATCTCGGCGACCGTTTGCTTGCCAATGCGACATCCGCGCTACCGCCGGAAAAACGCAATATGGCGATGGTGTTCCAGTCGTATGCGCTGTGGCCGCACATGAACGTCGCTGACAATGTCGGCTATCCGCTCAAGGTCCGTGGCATTTCGGGTTCAGACTATCGCGACAGGGTAATGGAGGCGCTGCGCACCGTGCGGCTTGGTGATTATGCCGAGCGTCGCCCGGCCGATCTGTCCGGCGGCCAGCGACAGCGCGTGGCGCTGGCGCGCTGTCTCGTCACATCGCCCGACGTGGTGCTGCTCGACGAGCCACTCGCCAATCTGGACCGGCATCTGAAGAAGGAGATGGAGGAAACCTTCCGGGAATTCCATCAGCGCTCCGGTGCCACGATGGTCTATGTCACGCACGACCAGAGCGAGGCGATGGCGCTGGCAACGGATGTCGCCGTCATGTCGGAAGGCCGTTTGCTGCAGGTCGCCGAACCCGCCGAGATCTATGCCCGTCCCGAGGGGAAGCTGGTGGGTAGCCTGATTGGCCAAGGCAGCATACTTTCGCTGCCGCTATCGTCTGCGACGGTCGGACGAGCCCTCGACTGGAGGGCGCTGGCGCCATTCATGTCGGCTGCAGAGGGCAGCGGTCGTGCACTTGCCGATCTTCTGGTGCGTCCGGAGGACGTTGTCGCCGATGCATCTGGTGTCGAATGCAGCGTGGAGGCGGTGCTTTACGAGGGCGAACGCTATGCCGTGCGGCTGGCTCTGCCCGATGGCCAGGTCCTGCGCGCCTACACCCGGCATTCGGTGTCACCGGGCGACCGAATGGCGATGGTCATCCGCGCCGGCTGGAGGCTGTAGCCGCTGAACGGCGATCTCCATCATGAGGTGATTGTCGTCCTCTGCCGACTGTGTTTGATTTGCTCCTTCCAAGGAGGGATAGAATGTCGACCGACAGTTTGAAGAGCGCGATGTACCGTCGTTTGCCGCCAAGCGCCGTCAGGCATCAAACAGAGTGGAGCAAGCTGGACTACCCCTGTGAAAGGGGAGCGTTCGACTAAAATCCCATTTTCGACCTTAAAAAATTGGAATCACAATGAACACCAAATCGATCGAAGACACGGCTGGATGGCCGCCGGAGAAAACGGTATTTGCCGTTCCCGCCGTGGAATTGCGGGTGCTGGGCGGCGACCACCCTGTCCATCTCGACAATGTGGATGCCATCAGTGCCAATTGGGCAGCGGAGATCGCCGCCAATCCGACGCTGTTCGACGGCCGGATGGTTTTTCAACGACGTCTGGAAATCGACTCGGCTGGAATTCGCGGCGAGGCGCATGTGGTGCCGTTCTCCTCCTTCATGTGGTGGCGCAAGCAGGCGGATCGCAGCGGCGGCTTTCATCTGTTCGGCTACCCTGTCATTGCCAGTTCCGACGGTGCGCTGGTGGCGATCAGGATGGGCGCGCATACCGCCAATCCCGGCCAGGTGTATTTTGCTGCCGGCTCGCTGGACGAACACGATATCGTCGACGGCTTCTGCGACATCGCTTCCAACATGCATCGCGAGGTAGGGGAGGAAACCGGGCTCGATTTGGACCTTGCGACGGCCGATGGCGGATATTACGGGGTTCACCAGAACAGCACCGTCACGCTGTTTCGCATTTTCCGCTTTTCGCAGACGGCGGAAGAACTGGTGGCGGCAATCGAGCGGCACATGATTGACGACGAGGAGCAGGAAATAGCCGGCGCGGTCGTCATTCGTTCTGCCGATCCGACGGCACAGCCTTATCACGGGAGCATGGTGACCATCCTCGACTGGTATTTCAATCGACCGGCTTGAGCCCATCGTCTTGCACTTGGCAGCGCGGTCGGGCAGGTTGCCCTCATCGAAGATTTCAGGAGGCTGATTTGGCTCGCAGTTACGGCATCTACGATGTGTTCACCGATCGCAAACTGGCCGGCAATCCGCTGGCTGTGATCTTCGACGGGGACGGGCTCGGCGACGCGGAAATGCTGTCGATCGCGCGTGAGATGAACTTGTCCGAGACGGTATTCGTCTGCGCGTCAACGAACCCGGCCTACAGCGCCAGCTTGCGGATATTCACGCCCGGGCGCGAACTGCCGTTTGCCGGCCATCCGACCGTTGGCACAGCCATTGCTCTTGCCGAGCGCAATCATGCGGGAAGCGGCGGCGAACTCGATCTGGTGTGCGTGCTCGAGGAGAAGGTCGGACCGGTGCGCTGCGCCGTCCGCCTCCGCCAGCGGCAGGCGAGCTTTGCCGAATTCGACCTGCCGCGCAAATCGCAACAGATCACCCTGGCACTCGACCGGCTCGGTATCGCCAATGCGCTGGGACTGCAGCCGAGCGAGCTCGCCTTTGAGAATCACGTTGTGTCGCTGTGGTCGGCGGGCGTGCCTTTCCTGCTAATTCCCGTGCGCGACATCGGCACCGCCGGGCGAGTGGAGTTCGATCCGCAGCTATGGGAGAAGACAGTGCCCTTCGTCGACGGAGCGCTGGCCTCCGCCTACCTCTACTGCCGAGGCGCGGTCAACCACACCGCAAAGTTCCACGCGCGGATGTTTGCCGCCGGCATGGGCATCGTGGAGGATCCGGCGACGGGGTCCGCAGTCGCCGCGCTATCCGGCGCCATCCATCACTTCGACAGGTTGCCGGATGGCCATCATCCCATCGTCGTCGAGCAGGGCGTGGAGATGGGCAGGCCTTCGCTTATTCATCTTCACATTGATGTCACCAATGGCGAAATTTCCAATGCGCGTATTGGCGGGCAGGCGGTTCGTATCGCGTCCGGAACGCTGGATCTTTGATTTTAAAGGATTTTTTGACTTATCTGGTTTTTTTTGACAATTCGGCAAAGAAAATTCGTCAATCGGCTGGACAATGAAAGCGATCCTATTTATATCGCCCTCACACCGGAAGAACAAGCGGTGCGGGTGATTAGCTCAGTTGGTAGAGCAGCTGACTCTTAATCAGCGGGTCGTAGGTTCGAGCCCTACATCACCCACCAAATTCTCTTTAAAATCAAATTGTTGTAGGTATCCGCCAAGGGTACCTACGGTGCTGGTTCGCAAATGCGGCACCAGACTTTTCCGCGAATTCTGTAAAATTCGTTAAGGAATTTCGCGCTTAACGCGTCATCATCTAACTCCAGCATTGTGCCGAATGCTTCATATTACTAAGTTAGGCATATCGGGGCCCTGCGAGGAGGATCGCCGATGGTCGATCAGGGAGGTGATGATGATCGAGGCTTCCACGCTTTTTCACGCTTCTGTCCATTATAGAGGCATTGTGCTGCACAACGGCGTTCTCACCCTGCCACGTTTGCAGGCCATCGTCGTCAAGACTGCTCCGAAAAAGGCGAAAATCACAGATGCGGATATTATCCGTGCGGTCACAAGCCGGGACGGGACGTTCGAACTCGACGGATGGCGAATCAAAGTCTCCGCCATCCAGCAGGTCGACCGCCCCTAGTGCTGTCCACGCCCTCAATGTCGTTCAAGCTGGGTCTTTTCAATACGTCTGGAACTAACGCGCTCGCTGAGGAGTTGCCGCGGCAGGATGCGGCGCCTTTCAGCGCAATTGAACAGGGATAAGCGTACCAAATGCACGTCGGGCGCGCGCCCTCAATCATCATCCGTCGGGCCAAGAGCGGCTTGCCGGAATGGCAAGGCGGGAAGAGCAGTTGAAAATGATTCATCGGGTGATAACTGACCGTTTGGATTTACTGGATTAAAAGACGTTTCCAGCGGACATTTTTCAAATTTATTCGAATCGGAGTTTTTCTTGCGACAGATATTTTTTGCGGTTTTCGCCATAGTCTCTGGTTTGGCTGTGTCGTCGGCAACAATGGCGCAATCTCTTCCTGCCCCCAAGTCGGCCCCGATTCTGGTGATTTCGGGTGACATCACCAACACGAATGTTGCAGGGACCGCGCAGTTCGACCTGCCCATGCTGGAAGCCCTCGGCATGGATAAGATGTCGACCAAGACGCCCTGGTATGAGGGTGTGGTCACGTTTGAAGGTGTGCCTATGGACAAGCTGATGAAGATCGTCGGCGCCAAAGGCAAGAGCGTCCGCGCAGTCGCTCTTAACGATTATGCCATCAACATCCCGATCTCCGATTTCGCGCAGTACGGCACAATGCTGGCGATCAAGCGCGACGGCCAATATATGCCGGTTCGCGACAAGGGACCGCTGTTCATCGTCTATCCTTTCGACAGCAACAGCGAGTTGCAGACGCAGACATACTACGGCCGATCAGCCTGGCAGCTCGCCAAGCTCGTCGTGGAGTAACAGGCGTTGCGAAGCACCACGGTTGCGTTCAAGAAGATCCAGTGGGTGCTCGCAGGGGTAGTCTGCTGTTTCGTGCTGGCGTCTTCCTACCTCTCCTATGTGATTATCGAGCGGCAGGAAGCCCTGCATCAGGTCGCCGGCTACAACGAGACCTGGAGCGTCAGCCAAACCTCCTCGGAATTGCTCCGGCTGGAAAAGACGCTGCTGGCCTATTCGGTGCCAGGTAGCGGCGTGTCACTGAAGGATGTGCGGCTTCGGCTGGACATCATGTTCAATCGTCTCGGCGTGCTGGAAAACGCCACCTTTCGAAACTTTGTCCGCAACGACAATTTCAACAAGGCGGCAATCGACCAACTGAAGACGGCGCTCAACCAGATCGACCGCCTGATGCCGGCGAACGATACGGGCGCGTTCGATCCCCAGCCGTCCCTGAAGATCCTCGCCGATATCGAGCCCGATGTCATTGCGTTAGGCTCAGCTGCTATCGAGAGCGGTGCGAAGAAGATCGATGAAGACGAGGCCGGGCTGGAGCGGCTGCATCTTATCTATACAGGGCTGACCGCTGGCCTCATTCTCTGCGGCATCGCTCTGATCATCCTTCTTGTCCAGCACAACCGCCTGCTGGCGCGCGCCCGCGACAAGCTCAACAGGGCAACAGAAGAGCTGCAGCGCACATCGAGGGAAACCGACGCGCAGAATTTCCGCTATCTGACGGCCTTCAACAACATGACGCAGGCGCTGTGCATGTTCGACAAGGGCGGCCGCATGATCGTCTGCAACGACCGTTTCTCGACGATGGCGGCCCGGCCGCGCGGCATCGCCGGCGGTACCTTCATCGACAGTATTGCCAAAACATCCGGCTCCGCGTCCGGGTCTTCGACCTTCGAACAGCTTTTTGCCTTGCAGGTTCCGCTGATCAAGGAAGCGCGTCGCGGCGTCTTCATGCACGAGGCTTCCGATCGCAAAGCCTATGTGGTGACCCACGAGCCACTGCCGGAAGGCGGCTGGCTTGCGACATACGAGGACATCACGGAGCGGCGGCGCCTGGATGCGCGAATCGCCCACATGGCCCATCACGATGCGCTGACCAATCTGGCGAACAGGGTGCTGTTCATGGAGCTATTGGAGCGCAAGCTGAAGGAGGCCAAGCGTGACGATGACGCGGTGGCCGTAAGTTTCCTTGACCTCGACGGTTTCAAGGACGTCAACGATACCATGGGCCATCATGTCGGCGACGAGCTTCTGCAGCGTGTATCTCAGCGCTTGCTTGCCCATGTCGGCCCCCGTGACGTCGTCGCGCGCATTGGCGGCGATGAGTTTGCTGTGATCAATATCCTGAGAGCGAACGAGGATTTAAGCGAGGAAGCCAGCGAGAAGGAGAGCCTGGAGTTGCCGACCCGGCTGGTTGCAGAGCTGACGCGTCCTTACCTGCTGGACGATCACGAGGTGACCATTGGCGCGAGCGTTGGCGTGGCCAAATTTCCTCAGCATTCCTCGGATCCGGAAGAGCTGTTGAAATATGCGGATCTTGCCATGTACGAGGCCAAGGCCGAAGGCAAGGGGCGGGTGCGCGTCTTCCGTCCTGACATGGACGAGAGGCTACTGGCGCGAAAGGCGCTTGAAGTCGATCTGCGCAAGGCGCTCAAGCGGCGCGAGATGGAGGTCTACTACCAGCCCCTGGTGGATACCGCGACGCGCCAGGTATCCGGCTACGAGGCGCTGTTACGGTGGAATCATCCCCGGATGGGCCAGATTCCGCCGATGGATTTCATACCGATCGCCGAGGATACAGGGCTGATCGGAGCGCTGGGTGCCTGGGTGCTCAACCAGGCCTGCGCCGATGCAGTGCGCTGGCCTGACCACATCACGGTCGCTGTCAATCTTTCTCCGATTCAGTTCCGTAACGACAATCTGATACAGACGGTGGTCGCGGCCCTGAAGGACAGCGGTCTTGAGGCCGGCCGGCTGGAGCTGGAAATCACAGAATCTGTGCTGCTCGACGCAGGCGCCCATACGGCGTCGACTTTGCTGGCTCTGAAGAAACTCGGCATTTCGATTGCGATGGATGATTTCGGTACCGGCTATTCCTCGCTGTCCAATCTTCGAAGCTTCCCCTTCGACAAGATCAAGATTGATCGCTCGTTTATCCGCGAGTTGACCCTGCATTCGGAATCGCTGTCCGTCGTTCGGCTTATCACCGCTCTGGCACAGACGCTGGGTATGTCGAGCACGGCAGAGGGCGTGGAAACGGAGGAGCAGTTCGCCGTTCTCCAGGAGATCGGCTGCACGCAGGTCCAGGGCTATCTGTTCGCCAAGCCAAAACCGGTGCGGGACCTTGGCATCGATCATCGGCTGTGATGCATTGATCCCCAGCCGATATCAGGATGGTGAGGGGCTGTGGGCGGAAACGGTAATATCCAGCGTGACGTGACCCATGGTCGGGCCAAAGCGGCAGAATGCCTCGTTGATCGTCGCAAAGACGGCGCCGGCCTCGCCGCGCAGCTTGGTGCAGAAGTTCTTCGAACTGTGGAAGACGCCGGACTGTTTCAGGAAGTCGATACAGCCGTAGATCTCGTCCATGTGTTGATCGATGCCGAGAACATAGAGCGAGAATTGTGCGGAGACAGTTTCACCCGTCATCGGCGTTTCGCGAACAGCCGCGAGTGCCGCCTGCTTGCGTTCTTCGAGCGGGAGGGCACTGACCATACTGCTGCTCGGCGTGCAGATCGGATCGTCGGGTTCGCCGGGGCATCCGCGAGAGACCGTAGCGTGCAAAACGCAATGCTTGCCCGATGCGGCTGCCGCCACGAACAGGTCGCGCATCGCTGGAAATAACACGTCCGTCGAGCCGACCAGCAGCGTCGAGAGATCGTCGGTCGAAACCCGCATCTGGTCACGATAGGGGTCCAGGGCGCCGAGCGCGCCGTGGATGACGCCGACGAAATCGTCGGTCATGGGATACAGTGATATTTGTGCGCCTGAAAACATTTTAGCCCGCCTCGCTCCGCTGGTATTATCCAGATCAGCTTTTAGGGTTTGGAAGCATGCACGCTTCGGTCTCAGCCCCGGCAATACGGAGCACCCCTGTCGATCCCCTCTGATAGCATGGACCGGAAAAGATGAAAGCAGATTTTTACCGGGTCGGCCAATGCGGTCGAGCCGCAAGCTTACGGTAGATCGCATGCATCCTTTTGCCGCCTGACCCGTTGGCCAGGCGAGAGTTACTTGCAATGCGGCGGGATGCCATCACATGAAAATCGCGACCTACAATGTAAACGGTGTCAACGGCCGCCTTGAAAACCTGCTGCGCTGGCTCGACGAATTCAAGCCGGACATCGTCTGTCTGCAGGAACTGAAGGCGCCGGACAACCGCTTTCCGGCGAGGGAGATCGAGAGGGCAGGCTACGGGGCGATCTGGCATGGCCAGAAAAGCTGGAACGGCGTAGCGATCCTGGCGCGAGACGCTATGCCGCTGGAGACGAGGCGTGGGCTGCCCGGTGATGCCGATGGACAGAGCCGCTACATCGAGGCCGCAATCGGCGGTCTCTTGGTCGGCTGCCTGTATCTTCCAAACGGCAATCCGCGGCCGGGCCCGAAGTTCGAATACAAGCTCGCATGGTTTCAGCGCCTCGCAGACTACGCGAGAGAGCTTCTAGAACTCGACGTCCCGGTTGTCCTTGCCGGCGATTTCAATGTAATGCCGGACGAACTCGACGTTTATAACCCGGAACGCTGGATCGACGATGCGCTGTTTCATCCCGATGTCCGCCGCGCCTTCGGGGACCTCGTCAATCAGGGCTGGGCGGACGGGCTCCGGCGGATGCATCCCAATCAGCGGATCTATACGTTCTGGAAATATCTCCGCAACGCCTATGCCCGCGATGCCGGTTTGCGCATCGACCACTTCCTCCTCAGTCCGTCGTTGGCAGAGCGGCTTTCGGATGCCGGCGTAGACAGGGACGTTCGCGGCTGGGAGCATGCCAGCGATCATGCACCTGCGTGGATCATGCTCGAGGACTAGTCGTATCGGCGCGTTCCATGAGCAACTTGAATGCCTCGAGAAACGGCCGTTGCCCCCTGAGAAGCTTGACCTCAGCCTGATCCATATCAAACCAGGCGGCGCGGTCGACTTCTGGAAAGCTTTGCATCAGTCCTGATTTGGGCGGCCACTGCATTTCGAAACTGTTGCTGACGATCGCGTCCGCGTCTATATCGGCATTAGCCGCAAAGGCGACCACGACCTTCCCACCGGGCTGCCTTATTTCCCCAAGAAGCGTGAACGGACCGTCGAGACTTGTGCCGATCTCCTCAGCCACCTCCCGGCGAGCGGCGGCGAGATCATCCTCGTTCGGCTCGATGCCCCCTTTCGGAAGCGACCACGCGCCTTCGTCCTTGCGAGCCCAGAAGGGGCCACCGGGATGGACGAGCAGGACTTCGGGATGCCCATGTGTCGCAAAGCGATAGATCAGCACGCCGGCACTGCGTTTCATCATTTCAACTCTTCGCATCCGCCTTTAGGGATAGCCCGAAATCTCGATAGACGCTGAGACAATCGGTATAACTGAGAGTTCTGCTCTCGCCATATGAAACATGCGCGTTAGAAGCGCCTATACCTGCCTCCTCGGCGACGAACAGGATAGCCTCGCCCAGTGACAGGCCTACGATCATATCGTCGGCGCCGTCATCACTATCGATTCCAGTTACAGTTGCGGCAAGTGCGCGCTTGGAGAATACGATCTCTCGCTCGGCTGGCCTCATTTCTGCGGGTCCTCATGTTCTGCACGGCTTCAACCGCGCAACTCTGGAAACTTGCGCTGCAGTTCGCTGTCGTCAGCGCAGGAGGTGTCGACTGCGGATAGCTCGACCGATACAGCTTCGCCAACGTCGAGCTCACCATCATGGTGGAGTTCGACCTTGTCTCCGTCATGCCTGACGAGGGTTGCCGACGATGTGAAGCCGCGCTTCAGCAGCCAGTCGCGTGGCGCCTTGACGAGCACGGTCACGGTGAAATTGCCGTTCTCTTTTTCGGTCGCGACAGTCACGCTGTAGGAAACCGGCGCGGTTTCGTTGGCCAGCTCAAGCTTACCAGTGGCGTCTGCTTTGTGCAGGGTGTTGGTCATGATGATCCTTTCATTGTCACGTTCAGAAACAAATTCGGGCCCTTGAAGTTCCGATACGTGCCGTCCAACAGCGAGCAAGTTGATTTTCGAGCGCACGTCCCCGCGGTCTGCAGGCTCTAGTGTCGCCATCCTTTCAGATTGAATTCGGTGCCTTCTCGTGGGGAACCATGACGCGCAACGCTGGTTAGTCCGGTCCAAGCCGAGCAAACAGGAGACAGGCCATGAACGGTTATCCCAAGCCGCCATTTCCCACGCAGTCACAGTCCATCCCCGGCAAGACGGCCCAGATGAATCCAAAGCCCGACCATGGGGAGAGCTCCTACAAGGGGTCCGGGCGCCTGGCCGGAAAGCGCGCGGTGATTACCGGCGGCGACAGCGGCATCGGTCGCGCCGTCGCAATCGCATTTGCGCGTGAAGGTGCGGATGTGCTCGTTTCCTATCTCGACGAGCACGAGGACGCAGCGGAGACGAAACACTATGTCGAAGAGGCCGGACGCAAGGCAGTTCTGGTGCCTGGGGATATCCAGGATGCAGCCCATTGCCGGGCGATCATCGACAAGGCCGTATCCGAACTCGGCGGTATCGACATTCTCGTCAACAATGCCGCTCACCAGAATACCTTCAAGGATATCGCGGAGATCTCCGATGAGGAGTGGGAACTGACCTTCAGGGTCAACATCCACGCGATGTTCTACCTGACGAAAGCAGCCGTTGAACACATGGGCCCCGGCAGCTCTATCATCAACACGACCTCCGTCAATGCCGACATGCCCAATCCGACATTGCTTGCCTATGCCACGACTAAGGGCGCCATCCAGAACTTTACCGGCGGATTGGCGCAGATGCTGGCCGAGAAGGGGATTCGCGCAAATGCCGTTGCACCGGGCCCGATCTGGACGCCTCTTATCCCATCCACCATGCCGGAAGAGAGCGTTACAAACTTCGGCAAGCAGACTCCGATGAAGCGGCCTGGACAACCGGCGGAACTCGCAACTGCCTATGTCATGCTGGCAGATCCGCTGTCGAGCTATGTTTCGGGCACCACCATCGCAGTCACCGGCGGCAAGCCGTTCATCTAGTCAAAAGAGGAAATGTCATGACACAAGAAAACGAAAAGGTCACACGCACCTGGGAATTGATGGAGAAGATCGTCTTCTGCATGCTTTCCACCCGCGTCGGCGAGGACATCCGTTCGCGACCGATGGCAGCCCATTTCGAGCCGATTGAAAATGCGATCTATTTTCTGACCGATGTGGCAAGCCACAAGGACGAGGAAATCGAGCGTCGGCACAATGTCGGCCTGTCCTTTGCCGATACGAAGGGGCAGAAGTATGTGTCAGTCACGGCCGATGCAGAAGTGTCGAACGACCGCGAGAGAATCCGCGCACTTTTCTCGACGCCCGCCAAAGCCTGGTGGGACAGCGCGGAGGACCCATCCATCCGCGTGCTGAAGGTGACGCCTAAATACGCGGAATACTGGGACAGCCCCGGCACCGTCGTCAGCTACGTCAAGATGATTGCCGCAGCCCTATCGAGCGCGAAACCCGACATGGGTGAAAATGCCAAGGTTTCACTCTAAGGACCTCGGTTTCTTCAGCTCTTGATGATGACTTAACATAACACAAGAGCATTTTGCCTTAAGCATAGGTCGGTCCGAAGGTCTCCCCAGATCTCCGGGCCGATTTTGTTGTCAGCGATGGCTTCTTCCGTTGGCCATGGCAAGTGCGAATACGCCGCAGAGCACAACAACCAGCAGGTAGTCGAATGCTGTCAGCAGTCTGAAGATTTCCATGTTTTTCTCCTCCTCAAGAGAGCGTCCAGTGTACTCCTCTTTAGAAGGGCCGTCATGAATAAAATTCAGGGTTGCGGAAAGGCTCGAAAAAACATTCTGCTGTTCGTCTCAGGACCGGAAGCCCTTCCCTTGTCACGCCGTCACCAGCGTATATTGATCGCGCGACGCCCGGAGTAGAGGTAGGCTTCCGGCAGGCGATGCATAAAAAGGACTAGCTGATGCTTTCTTCGCCCGAGACAATTCCTGTTGTTGCCATTGTTGGAGGTGGTGTTTCAGGAGCGGCGGTTGCCTACCATCTTGCGGGAACTGGTCTGTTCGGCAAGCAACAAATCGTTCTGTTCGAACCACGGGCATTGCTCGGGGCGGGTCTTGCCTACGACACGGTCGAGCCTGCCCACCGCATCAATGTGCCATCCACCCGAATGAGCCTGTTTCCGGATGATCCAGAGCACTTCCAGCGCTGGATCGATGAGAACGCGGCTCTTGCCGACGATCCCGACGCACTGGCAGTCAGCGGCGCCCTCTATCCAAGGCGCGGTCTGTTCGGACGTTACATGAACGCAATGATCCAGCCACTCGTCGAAAGCGGTGCCATTCGCCATGTCCGCGAGCGCGTGCTCTCGGCAGATCGCCTGAACGATCGCTGGCACCTGACGGGTGAGGGCGGCTATGTCGTCGATGCCGATATGCTCGTCATTGCGACCAGTCATCCGGCACCGTCCGCACCGGAACCGCTTGCCAGCATTCTTGGCCGAAATCCGCGCTTCGTCGCCGACCCCACCCGTCATGGCGCGCTCGACCCGATTGGTATCGACGACCGTGTGCTGATCGTCGGCAACGGGCTGACATCTGCCGATGTCGTTGCAGCGCTTGGCCTGCGGGGCCATCGGGGGCCGATCACAGCGGTCTCGCGCCGAGGCTTGCGATCGCGCGGCCATCCTTTGGTGCCGCAGGACCCGTTCGGCGATTTCACCTCCGACCCCATGCAGACTGCGTCAGGACTTCTCAAACGCGTGCGGGCTGCCATCCGCGACGCTGGCAGGGAGGGGCTCAGCTGGCACGCCGTGATTGATCAGGTGAGGGGCCATGGCGAGGCGTTATGGCGCGGCCTGCCGGTTGAGGAGAGGCGGCGGATCGCGCGTCACCTTCGTCCGTTCTGGGACGTTCATCGGTTCCGCGTGGCGCCACAAGTCGAGGCTGCGACCGAGGCGGCAATCGCCGACGGCCGAATGACGGTGCTGGCTGGCTCCGTGGCCGATGTTACCGTCGATGGAGATGGCATCCGCTGCGTGCTGCGGCTCGGGCGGTCGCGCCAGCGGGTCGAGGGGCATTTCGATGCAGTGGTGGTCACGACGGGACCGGGGCATGGCGGCATCCTGCGCAGCCAGTCCTTTCTCGCAGGTCTGGCCGAAACGGGCTATCTGGTGAACGACCCGACGGGACTCGGTCTCGACTGCAATGCAAATTCACAAGCGATCGGTGCGTCGGGAACGGCGACGGCATCCCTGTTCATATCGGGACCGCTGGCGCGCGGTACATTCGGCGAACTCATGGGCCTGCCGCAAGTGACCGAGCACGCTGTATTCGTCGCATCCGGCGTAGCAAATACTGTCCGTACCCTGTTTCCCGACAAGCAGCGCCTGCACAGCCTGTAATGGCCGCGTCCGCCTTTCTTTCAAATGCAATTTTATCGTCTTATAAGCCTGCAATTTCTGCGATATCGGCTTGCCCGCGCGCTCTCCCGGCGTTACGCAGCTTGCGTGATTGCCGATCAGCGAGATGCTGCGGTCGTGCGTCTTCAGGTAAGCGAATCTCATGCTGACAAAAAAAGGAAAATACGGTCTCAAGGCGCTGGTCGATCTTGCTCGTCTGGGCCCAGGCGAAACCGCTTTCATCAACGACGTTGCCGTACGCAACAATATCCCGAAGAAGTTCCTCGATGCGATTTTGCTGGAGTTGCGAAATTCCGGCGTGCTGCGCTCGAAAAAGGGGCCCGGCGGCGGCTATTCGCTATCTCGTCCGGCTGCTGAAATCCGCATCGGCCATGTGATCCGCACCCTTGATGGGCCGCTTGCGCCGATCCGTTGTGCAAGCCGTACTGCCTTTGAAGCCTGCGACGACTGCGCCGATCCCGCAGGCTGTCAGGTACGGAGATCGATGACCGCGGTTCGCGACGCGGTAGCGACGATCCTTGACAACATGACCCTCGAGCAATTCGTGGCGAGCGGGACGCAAGGACTGGATGCTGAAGAAGCTCTGGTTTCCGTGACGGGCTAAGACGGCTACGTCACGCCCGGGTTCAAGAGGCGACGACGTCAGATGTCACAAATATCGTGTATTTTTCAGAGGCCGAGGAACCATTTCAACGCGGGGGCGTTCCCGCAGGGATCGGTGGCGTCGCTACAGGCGCATCTCGCCTGGCCCTGCCTGATAGAGTTCGGCAGGGGTGTACCGTAGCGAAGATGATACGTTTTAATAAATCGATCTCCAGTTCCATCCCTGCGATCCTGACCATTGGTGCCACAACCCTTTTGCTTGTTGTCCTTGGCGCTCTTTATTTCAGCGGCCGTGCGGCGGAGGAAGCGGATAGTGCGGTCGATGCAAGCCGTCTCAACAATCGCGTGTTGAACCTGCTGAGTTCGGCGCAGGATGCCGAGACCGGACAGCGCGGCTATCTTCTGACCGGCGACGCGCGTTATCTTGCGCCGTTCACAAAATCCGCAGTGTCGATCCCGGCCGAAATTGCCGCGCTCACGCCGCGCCTGATCGAGATCGGCGTTCCGCAGTCTTCGGTGGACAACCTCAAGTCCCTTATGGATCGAAAGCTCTCGGAGATGAAACGCACGGTGGACCTGCGTTCCGCCGGCGATACCGCCGGTGCTCTTGCCTTGGTCGAATCGAATGTCGGGATCGAATTGATGGATGAAATCCGTCAGCAGATCAACGTCATCCAGCAGCGCGGCATCGTCAACTCGGGCGATCATATCGCTTCGCTGAGGGCATCTACAACGTCGCTTTCGGCGATCATTGCGGTAAGTGCAGCCCTGCTTGTGGCGTTGGCCGCAGGAGCGTTCAAGCTTATCCGCGACCACCATCGGCAGATCGAGGCGGCACGACTGCAGCTTGCCAGTGCCAATGAAACGCTGGAAGAGACAGTGGTTGCCCGAACCCAGGGGCTGCAAAGGGCAAATGACGAACTGCAGGCCTATGCCTATATCGTCAGCCACGACTTGCGTGCGCCGCTCGTCAACATCATGGGCTTCACGGAAGAGCTCGATCGCGCCGCACAGGTGTTCAAGTCATACCTCGAGAATAACAATGCCGACCTGACAACGCTCGAAGGTCGTGCGGCCGTCGAGGCAATCGACACCGACATTCCGGAAGCGCTGGGTTTCATCCGGACCTCGATGCGTCGAATGGACAATCTGATCAACCAGATCCTGGTGCTTGCGCGAGCCGGAAACCGTGAGCTGCACCGCGATCGCATCAAGCTTTCGGAACTGGTGGAGGACACGCTGGGTACGCTCCGCCATCGGCTGGACGAAGCCGAGATCGAAGTCGACATACAAGGCGTGCTGCCAGAGGTGCAGTCCGACAGGCTGGCGCTGCAGCAGATCGTCGGCAACCTGCTTGACAACGCCATCAAGTACCTGGACCCCTCACGTCGCGGCAAGATCTCCATTTCCGGCAGGCGTCATGGTATGTTCGCGAGCGTCGAAATCAGCGATAATGGACGGGGAATCGCTGCAGGCGACCAGGAAAGGATTTTCGAGCTGTTCCGGCGCTCGGGCAGGCAGGACATGCCGGGCGACGGCGTCGGCCTCGCCCATGTTCGTGCATTGGCTCGGCGTCTCGGTGGAGATGTCACCGTCCGTTCGGAGCTGGGGCAGGGGACAACATTTGAAGTTAAGATTGCGGCCGATATGGCCCGACTGAAAAGAGAAGATTCGAAATGATGAGTTCCCCGAATACCGTCAAGATCATCATGATCGAAGACGATGAAGGCCACGCACGGCTGATCGAGAAGAATATCCGTCGCGCTGGCGTCACCAACGAGATCGTGCCCTTTGTCACAGGTGGCGACGCGCTCGATTTCATGCTCGGCAAGGATGGCAGCGGCGAACCTTCGCGTGGGCAGCCCATCCTCATCCTGCTCGACCTCAACCTTCCCGACATGAGCGGGCTGGATATTCTCCAGAAGGTCAAGGCCAACGAACATACGAGGCGGGCCATGGTGATCGTTCTGACGACCACCGACGACCCGCGCGAAATCGCCCGCTGCTATGACCTCGGCGCCAATGTCTATGTCAGCAAACCGATGCAATACGACAAGTTTGTGCATGCGATACAGCAGCTCGGCATGTTCGTTGCCGTCATGAAGATACCGGAGGTGGAATGATAGAGCTGGATGCTGCGGCGGATGCTGCGATCCATATTCTCTATATAGACGACGATGAAGCACTCGGCGTGCTGACGCGCAAAAATATGCAGCGTCGCGGCTACGAGCTTCATCTGGCGAAGGACGGTGCTGCCGGCCTCGCGCGTCTTGCCGAAGGCGGCATAGACGCGATTGTCCTCGACCATTTCCTCGAAGGGGAAACGGGGCTGGACCTGCTGCCGTGCATCGTCTCCGGTGCCGATCATCCGCCGGTCATCTACGCAACCGGATCGGGAGACGCCGGCGTGGCAGTTGCGGCCCTGAAGGCCGGTGCCGACGACTATGTCATGAAGGGCGTTTCGTCCGATTACTTCGACCTGCTGGCCGCAGCGTTGGCGCAAGGGCTGGAACGGGCGCGGTTCCGACGCGATACGTTGCGCGCTCAGGCGGTGATCCGTCATGAACGCGACCGCGCCGAGCTACTGCTTTCAGAGGTCAACCATCGGATCGCCAACAGCCTCGGGCTGGTGGCCGCGCTGATCCGCATGCAGGCTTCCGTCACCAAGGATCAGGTGACCATCGATGCGCTTCAGGAGACGCAGATCCGCATCAACGCCATCGCCAGTGTCCACCGGCGGCTCTACACCAGCCATGAGGTTGGTACTGTCCGGGTGAAGGAATACCTGGAAAGCCTGCTTGCCGAACTGGAAGCATCGATGCGCGACGACCAGCGGCCGCATAGCGTGAAGATCGAGTGCGACGATGTCATCCTGTCGACTGACAAGGTGATCACGCTCGGGCTGATCATCAGCGAACTCGTCACCAATGCCTATAAGTACGCCTATCCCGCCGGGCAGACCGGTGAAATCCGCGTCGTCGTCGACCAGACCGGCCAGGGTGGGCTTCGTGTGCATGTCGAGGACGATGGCGTCGGCTTCGACCGAACCGCGCCGGCCAAGGGCACGGGGCTCGGTACCAAGATCCTGACGGCGATGGCTTCCAGCCTGAAGTCCAGCATTCTCTACGCTCCCGATCGCCAGGGCACGCGCGCGATGTTGAATTTTTCGATCGATTGATCGATCTGCCGCGCGACTGGCAAGTGCGGTGAAAGGTTGCCTTTCTGTCGCCTTGGTTTGCTTTACAAGCGATGACGATGATCTCGCCAACTGACCTGTTGCCCTGGGGAAGACGCTTGCGACCAATTCTGAATTCGATCTCCGTCCTTTTCCTGACGCTTGCCGTGTCAGCGACTGCGGTTGCCTTGCCGGCACGCGCGCAGCAGCCGGCGGCTCCGGCGACATCGTCACCCCAGACAACGCCGGCGCCAGCGGCTTCGTCCGCACCTGACGCGCCCAAATCAGATGCATCAAAGCCCGATACAGCAGCGCCGGATGCGGCAAAGCCTGACGCGACGCCGGCGGATGACCAGCAAAACCAACAGCCGGCTGCGGCCAACGGCCTCGATCGCACCGCAGCCGAGATCACGCAGGCTCGCAAACAGCTTGCCTCCCTCGAGGATAGCGTCAAGCAGGGCGCTTCCGACGACGATGCGCTGGTGACCCTTGCCGGCAAGGCCGATGATCTTACCCGAGCCGCCGCCGCGATCTCGGGGCGCCTGAAGCCGCGGGCCGACGACATGACGGCGCGACTGACGCAGATCGGCCCGCCTCCGAAAGAGGGCCAACCTGCCGAGGCTCCGATGGTGACGCAGGAGCGCGAAAAGCTGACCTCTGCAATCGCGCAGATCAACGTCGTCATGGGCGATGCCGACAATCTGACGGCCAGCGCTACGCGGGTGTCCGGTCAAATTACCGAGCTCCGTCGTCGTCTTTTCGCCGATACGCTCTTTCGCCGTACCGAACTCTCGCTTTCGACGTTCGACGATGCCGGCCAGGCCCTCGTGCAGGAGGCAGTGAACTTTCGCAACGCCCTATCGAGCTGGGGTACGTTCGTCTGGAAGTTCAAGCGGATTCCGCTGTTTACTGCCGTTTTCCTGTCGCTTGCTGCAGCCATGATCTTCATGGCCGGCGGTTATCGGCTTTTCGGGCGATACTTCTTCCGTGACGAGACGATCGAGGCTCCTTCCTATATGAGCCGGCTTTCCATCGCCTTCTGGTCGACAATGATCAGGGCGCTGTCGGTGGCAGCCTTCCTCGTGCTTTCGTTCTTTTTCCTCGAGAGTTTCAACGTGCTGCGGCCGGACATCACTCCGGTGTTTGCGGCCGTGTTCGGCTTCGTCGGCCTGGTCTATTTCGTGGCGAGCTTCGTCAATGCCGTCTTTGCGCCGTTCGAACCCAGCTGGCGGCTCGTGAAGCTTTCCAACAAGGGCGCGCGGTCGGTGGGCTGGTGCCTGCTCGCCATTGCCACCGTCAATGGCCTCGATTTTGTTCTCAATCGCATCAGCGAATCGATGGGCTCACCGGTCATCGTGACTGTAGCGAAGAGCTTCTCGGCAGCGCTGATCATCGGCCTGATCTTCATCGCGGTGTCGTTCGGCAAGCCGATGCTTGCGAGAAGCGGCGATCCCGAGGCCCCGGGCCGCCGCTGGCCGCATGGCCTCGCCATTATCCTGAGGGTTATCGGTGCCGCGCTCATCTTCATGGCGGTGATCGGCTATGTCGGGCTCGCCCGCTTTATCGCCCTTCAGCTGATCGTCACCAGCGCGGTTCTCGTCACCATGTATCTCGGTATTCTGCTCGGCAAGGCAGTGTCCGATCAGGAGAATTTCCCCGAGACATCGGTCGGCCGTTTCCTGCAGAGCCGGGCCAGCATCAGCACCGCGATGCTCGATCAGGCAGGCCTCGTGGCCGGACTGGCGATCTACGTCTTCGCGCTGATTACGGGTATTCCGCTTATCCTGTTGTCGTGGGGATTCCACGTCCAGGATCTGGAAATTTTCTTCTACCGGCTGTTCACCGAGATCAGGCTCGGGAGCATCAGGATTTCTCTCGTCGGTATCCTTGCCGGCGTCCTATTCTTCATCGGCGGGTACCTTGTTACCCGCTGGTTCCAGCGCTGGCTGGACGGCACGGTCATGGCGCGTGGCCAGGTCGATCTCGGCGTCCGCAACTCGGTCAAGACCGGCATCGGCTATCTCGGCGTGGCAATTGCCGCTGTGATCGGCATATCGGCTGCGGGTATCGATTTGTCTAGCCTTGCGCTGGTCGCCAGTGCGCTGTCCGTTGGTATCGGTTTCGGCCTTCAAAACATCGTGTCCAACTTTGTGTCTGGCCTCATTCTGCTCGTCGAGCGGCCGTTCAAGGTGGGCGACTGGATCGTTTCCGGGACTTCGGAAGGCATCGTCAAGCGCATTTCCGTTCGTGCGACGGAGATCGAGACATTTCGCCAGCAGTCGATCATCGTGCCGAATTCCGAGTTGATCAATGCTTCGGTCGGCAATTGGACGCACCGCAACAGGCTTGCGCGCTCCGAAATCCCGGTTTCCGTCGGCTATGACTGCGACCCGGAACAGGTGATGGCGCTCTTGCTGGAACTGGTCAAGGCCGTGCCGAAGGTGCTGAAAAACCCGGAGCCGCACGTCGAGTTCCTCCGCTTCGGTCCGTCGTCGCTGGACTTCGAGATGCGTTTTTACCTGGCCGACCTCTCGGACGGCATGCCCATCCGCAACAACCTGCGCATCGCCATCCTCAAGCGCTTTAAAAAGGAAGGCATCGACATGCCTTACCCTCAGCAGGAATTGCACATCAGCCGCCGCGCGGAGAGACAGCGGATGGAAGCCAAGCTGCTTGATGGCACGGAAAACCCCGATGACATCGTGGAGCCGCCGATCTTGCCGCCGGAGGCGACGGCGCCAGCGGAGACACGAAGCAGGTCCAACCGGCGGAAAATAGATGGCAAACCTGAAGTCCAGTCCTGATCTACTCTGTAATGCTGCAGACTTTCCGCAGCGGAGCAGTGATTTACATAAGGCGTCGCAAAATTAACACAAACTCAAATGCTTTGCCTTATTCTTCGGTTAGTGGGATCTCATCGAAGGTTAGTCATGGCATTTTTAGGCATTTCCGGAATGCAATATTCGGGCGGCACCTTTGCGGGGGCTCGCATACTTCTGGCCGAAGACTCACATGTCTTTACCGCGATGATCAGCAAGAGGCTGAGAGAGCTTTTCGACATCGAGATTGAGATCTGCGGCAACTTCGAAGATTTGCAACTCGCCTACGACAAGTCATCCGAGCCAATCAAGCTGGCGATCTCCAACATCAATCTTCCGGGTGCCGAGAATGGCGAGGCGCTGGAATACCTGACTGACCTCAGCATTCCGACGATCGTGTTCACCGGCACCTTCCATGAAGGCATGCGCGACGCGCTGCTCGCCAAGGATATCGTTGACTATATCCTCAAGGACAATATCTTCGCAGTCGACCTGCTGGCAGAATCGGTCTGTCGCTTCCTGACCAATCATCGCCATCACGTGTTGATCGTCGATGACAGCGCAACGGCGCGTGCGCTTCTCACCAGCCGCCTGAAGCGCTACAATTTCCGCGTCAGCGTCGCCGAGAACGGCGCAAAAGCGCTGGAAATCCTCAAGGCCAATGCCGACATCGGCCTTATGATCACCGACTACAACATGCCCGACATCGACGGCTTCGAGCTGACGCGGCGCATCCGCTCCAGCATCGGCTCGCACCAGTTGCGGATCATCGGCGTATCGTCGTCGACCAATCGTCTGCTATCGGCCCGCTTCCTGAAGGCCGGTGGCAATGACTTCATATTGCGGCCGTTCATCGACGAGGAATTCTACTGCAGGGTCAATCAGAACCTCGATACCCTGCTGCAGATCCAGTCGATGCGTCAACAGAAGGCCTATGCCTGAGAAAGGACGGGCGCTTCGGGCGCCTGTTCATTTTTACTTCGTGGTGACTAGTTACAAACTGTTGGACCCCGTGTTCATAAATCCCTGTCGTAATCTGCTAACTATCCCGCTGCCCACATCGAATGTGGGCCGCTCACATTGCCGCAGGGACTGCCGACAATGAGCGACCTGTTGTTCGAAAAATTCTCGCGGGACCTGAGCCCCGCAGCGAGACGCGGCCAGAAGGTTCTTCTGGTGGAAGATTCGCGCATGTTCGGGTCGATGCTCTCCCAACGTTTCCGCGTCGAGCTCAATCTCGATGTAACGCTCTGTACCTCGATGAAGACGCTGGAAACGACGATCCACGCTAGCGACCACGGGTTCAGCCTAGCCGTCGTCAACCTCAACCTGCCGGATGCCGCCTACGGCGAAGCGCTCGACATGCTTCTCGACCACCGGGTGCCGAGCATCGTGTTTACGGCGGCGGCCGACATCGACATGCGCGACCGGCTGATGGAACGCAGCATTATCGACTATGTGCTGAAGGACAATACGCAGGCTGCCGACAATCTCGTCGCTTCCGTGCGTCGTTCGATTACCAACAGCAAGACGACGGTGCTCGTCGTGGATGCGATGCCCGTGGCCCGGAAGATGCTCGTCGACAGTCTCGAGATGCAGCGCTTCGAGGTTTATGAAGCGGCAAGCGGGTCCGCCGCAATCCAGGCGTTGGATCAATATGCCGAGATCGAGCTGGTCCTGATCGACGATGCGCTGCCGGACGGGACGGGATGGGAACTGACGCGGCAAATCACCCATAGGCGAAATTCCGATCGCCTGCGGGTTATCGGTCTCTCCGCATCCGACGACCGGTTGGCCGCAACGGCGTACCTGAAGGCTGGCGCCACAGATTTCCTGCGCCGGCCCTTCGTTGCCGAAGAGCTCAAATACCGTATCGGCCGGGTGATCGATACGCTGTCGCAACTGCGCCAGCTGCGCGCAGCTGCCTCGGTCGATTACCTCACCGGCCTTTACAACAGGCGTTATTTCTTCGACCAGGGCCCGCGGATTGCCAATGACTGCCTCAGGCTGGAGACGCGGCCATCCATCGGTATCCTCGATATCGACCATTTCAAGCGGCTGAACGACACCTACGGTCACGAGATCGGTGACCAGGTGCTGAAGGCGGTTGCGACACGGCTGCAGACGTTTCTGGAAGGCAGCCGCAACCTCTTGTCCCGGATCGGCGGTGAGGAATTCGCCATCCTGTTCGCGGACATGGACTCTTCGGTTGCAACCGAGTTTTGCGAAGAGCTGCGCGAAAATATCTCCGGGCTGAAAATCCAGGCAGACGGCGAGGAGTTATCGGTGACCGTGTCTATCGGCATAGCGTCGATCAACGCCCAGGAGACGTTCGAGAATTATCTCAACGCCGCCGACCAGTTTCTCTACATGGCCAAGCACCGTGGGCGCAATCGCGTCTTCTCCGACACCAGGATGGCGGCGGAAGAGGGACGGTAGCCGTTATCCCGATTCAGATGACGACGCCGGTGCGGACGTTCGACATGGTCAGCTTGCGCTCGGCCCGCTCCTGCTGTGGCGAGCGGTTGTAGAGTTCGCGATAACACTTGGAGAAGTGCGAGGCGGAGACGAAGCCGCAGGCGACGGCGACTTCGACCACCGGCATCGACGACTGCACCAGAAGGTGCCTTGCCCGATCGAGGCGGATCTCGAGATAGTAGCGGGCAGGGGAGCGACCCATTTCCTGGCGGAACAGCCGCTCGATCTGGCGACGCGACAGACCGGCGTCGTCGGCGATGTCGAGCAGCGAGAGTGGCTCGGACAAGTGACTTTCCATCACCTCGATGATCTCCAGCACCTTGGCATTCTGGACCCCGAGCCGTGCGCGGAGCGGCAGGCGCTGGCGATCGTGCGGGCTGCGGACGCGGTCCGTGAGCGCCTGCTCGCAGACGCGGTTGACCAGGTTCTCGCCAAAATCCTGGCCGATCAGGTTGAGCATCATGTCGAGCGAGGCGGTGCCGCCGGCGCAGGTGTAGAGATTGCTGTCGACTTCGTAGAGGTCGGCGTAGACTTCGGCCTGCGGAAAGGCTTCCGCAAAGCCCGGCAGGTTTTCCCAGTGGATTGCGCAACGCTTGCCATTCAGGAGCCCCGCCTGGGCAAGCACATGGGCGCCCGTACAGAGACTGCCGACAGCGACGCCGCGATTGTAGGATTCCCGCAGCCAGGCATTGACCGATTTATTCTGGAACTCCTCGACATAGATGCCGGAGGCGACAAGCACCATGCTGGGCCGGCTCTCTCCGCCCAGATAACGTCGCTCATCGGCGAGCGACGAGTTGACCTCGATGCCGATGCCGCTCGATGAATAGATCTTGTCGCCGTCCGTGGAGGAAAGACGCCAGCTGTAGGCAGTATAGCCAAGCATACGGTTGGCGATGCGCAACGTCTCGATCGCCGCCGCAAATGGCAGCATCGTAAAGTGCGGGATAAGGAAGAAAACGATCGAGCGTTTCTTGCCGGGCGTCTTGCTTGGCTCCACCTGATGCTGCGTTACCACCATGCCCGGTTTCCTCATATCGATTTCAGCAGAAAGTTATTCTGAAAGCGACAGTCTCACGGAAGATGACGGCTGCAAAGGCTTATTTGCGTCACGTAAGAGATTTATGAATTGTCAAAAAATTTCAGAGTAAAATCTTGCAGTAAAATACCAGGTAAATTCTGTAAGTATATGGAATTCAATAATAAAATTAATCGCATAAGCTAGATCTGGCGGCGCAATTAATCAGTCAAGCGCCGCCATTGGATGTACGCGAAATGTCGCATTTTGTTGCATCATTTGCGGTCGCTCGAGATGTCGGCAGCAGGCCAGCCGAAGTCCTTGCGCATGTCGAGCGGCATTGCTTCAATCTGCCTCGCAGCCTGGGATTCCGACCAGCGATCGGCCAGCGAAAGAACGTAGCCGGAAAGGCGGGAAAGCGTACCGCTAAAGAGGACAAATGACGGGCGTGCGTGGGAACTACGTCTATAGCTGATGGTTGTCATGACTGATCTCCTTTTAATTGCGTTGATATCGTCCGACCTGATATGGGCCTGCGTTACTCATCATTCAAACGAATAGATTTTATAGCATCCATAAGAAAAGTTGACGTTTGCCGCTGTTCTTCTTTGCGGCAAGGCAGTGTCGGGTGGAAAGCCGCAGGCGTTGACGTCCGCGACGAGATGTGGGGGCAGCTGGGACATCTGCCTGAGGGTTGCAGCATTTGTCTGGCGGAGCGTGCGGTCTCGACTGCTGGTCCAGTGATCGATGACGTCGGATAGGTATGAGCGGATCATGGTCCGTTCCTCTGCTGTTCAACTCGGTTGTGAGACCGATGCTATAGAAGCTTGTTGACAGTCAGTAAAATGAAATGATATCGCTTTATAAATCAAAAAAATTGAAAGATACCTCGATGAACGTTCCGGTGCGCCGATCTGTGCCATTGCTTGACAACGACGTCCTTCGAACGTTCGTGGCGATTGCCGAGACCGGCAATTTTTCGACGGCGGCCGAAGCAGTACATCGCACGCCGTCAGCGGTTTCCATGCAGATCAAGAAGCTCGAAGAGCAGCTCGGTGTCATCCTGTTCCTGCGCGATGCCCGTTCTGTCAGCCTGACCGAACATGGCGAAATGCTGCTTTCCTACGCGCGCAACATGCTGGCGCTGTCCAATGAGGCGGTGTCGCGTTTCATCATGCCGGAGCTGAGCGGCGTCGTCAGGCTCGGAGCGCCGGACGACATAGGCGAGCGGTTGCTGCCGAGCATCCTGAAGCGGTTCTCGCAGAGCTATCCCAGCATCATGGTCGACGTTGTGGTTGATATGAGCCTTGCCCTCAAAAAGCGATTCGGAGAACAACGGCTCGATCTGGCGCTTATCAACTGTTCTACGCGGCCATTCCCGACAGAGGGCGACGTGATTTATACCGAGCGACTTGTCTGGGCCGGCGCGAAATGCGGAACAGCCCACCGCCGGGATCCTCTGCCGATATCGATCTGGGAGGACGGCTGCATCTGGCGCTCCGATGCGATCCACCAGCTGCAGCAGGCCAAAAGAAACTATCGGGTCGCCTTCCTCAGCGCCCATACTACTGCCCAGCGCGCCGCCGTCGTGTCCGATCTCGCCGTAGCGCCCTTGCCGCGCTCCTACGTCACCGAAGACATGACTATACTCGGTGCGAAAGAGGGGCTACCGGAATTGACGACTTTCGATATCCGCTTGCTGACGGCGCGCGAGGTGACGGGGCCTATCGCGGCTGTTGCGGAAAGCATCCGGCATGCTTTCGGCGAGATGGCGCGGGCAGCCTGAGGCCCTGTCTCATGGGCTTTTAGTGAGCGCCGCATCCACGTCGTTATTTATGTGAACCTTTTTCGAGGTGGCGCGTTTTGGGCACGGAAGGTTTACTTTCTGCCTTATTGTCGTCAAAAACCCATTCACGAAGGACTCCTGATCATGTCTTCTTCCGTCATCGCAAAAGTCGGCGTCGCCTGCATTTCCCTGATGCTTCTCGCATCCTGCGCCAATACCATTCGTGGCATGGGCAAGGACACTGCCAGCACCGTCAACGCAACCCAGAACGCTGGGCACACTGTCAAGAAGGCAGCCCAGTAATCTGGCGAATTCTGTCGGCTGCGACTTATGTCGCGGCCGACACCTATCTATTTTCTATCTCTTCATTATCCGGGTCGCTATTCCCGCTCGCTACTATGCGCTCACCGGGCCACCCCTTGAAGTCACCTCCCTCCCGCCGCATCTGTTGTCTTGATTTTGCCTGTTGGCGGGGAGCGTGACGTTTGTTTCGATGGCTGATTATTCTGGCAGGGCTCGTCTCGACCCCCGCCATTGCCGAGACACCCATGACCGGCGGGAACTGCCGCAAGGTGGAGCATCCCGGGGCGAGCTATATCGTCTGCACCTTCGATCCCGCCAAAGACAATATCCGACTGTTTTCCAACAATAGCGCCGGCAAGCCGTATGGCTCGTTCGCGGCGCTGCGCGATGCACTGGCGCGTGACCGGCTGTCGCTGCGCTTTGCGATGAATGGTGGCATGTACGAGCCTGACCAGAGCCCGGTCGGTCTCTACGTCGAGGGCGGCAGCCAGCAGAAGGCGCTCGACACCGGCACAGGCTGGGGAAATTTCCGCCTGCTGCCGAACGGCGTGTTCTACATTCAGCCCGGCGCTGTTGGTGTCATGGAGACAAAGGCGTTCGCCGCTGCCGGTATCGAGCCGCTCTACGCCACGCAATCGGGACCGATGCTGGTGATCGACGGGGCGCTGCACCCGTCGTTCCTGATCGACAGCACAAGCCTTAAGAGGCGCAATGGCGTCGGCGTCGATGCGGACGGGAAAGCAGTGTTCGCGGTGTCCGACGGCGAGGTGCGCTTTCACGATTTCGCCACGCTGTTTCGCGACGTGCTCGGCTGCCGTAACGCCCTGTTCCTGGACGGCAGCATCTCCAGCCTCTATATGCCGGAGTGGCAAAGGGAAGACAGCGCATTTCCGCTCGGGCCGATCATCGCCGTGACAGCTGTGATGCCTGACTGAAAACCATTCAGACCTTCGGAAAGGCGCGCTCCAGACCGCCTGATCGCGTCAGGCCGGCCTTGAACGCCGCATAGGAGGGATGCTGGCTCGATTTTGCCACTTCGGACAGCCGGATCTGCAGCCGGGCCGGTGCGGCATTTCCAAGCCATTCGCCGAGAGTTTCGAGTTTCATGCTGTTGAGGAATTTCGCTTTCGAGGCCTGATCCAGGTGCCAGTGCAGGCCCTCGATCAGGCTTGTATCCTGCAGCGGATTTTCCATGATCAGCGCGATGACCGCGCGGTCGGCGTCAGCCAGCGTGGCAAGTCTGGCGGCGATGGCGTCGCGGTCGGCAAAGGCTGTCGTCATGGTGGTGCTCTCAAATGGCTGGGATATGCGGGTCAGACGAACTGCGCCATGTATTTCATGATATCGAAGACACCATCCTTTGCACCGTGGCGCTCGGGAAATTCGGGCGTGAACCGCAGGTAGGCGCGGGGGCGGTCGCCGTCCATCGCGGTCGGCTGGTCGCGGGTAAGCTTTTGCTGGATGGATTCCGGCAGCAGGCTGAGCGTCGTGTCGTTGATAACCGGATCGAGGATTGCCGGTTCGCCGTTGAAGGCCACCGCCTCCGTGGCTGCGGTGACGATGGCTGCTAGTTTGCAGATCTGGCCATAGGCATCGGCCGTGAGAGGCTGGGGCTGGTAGACGGCCATGCGATGATACATGATGTAGGCCTCGACCCAGTTCTTTGCCGACACATGCAGGCGCAAGGCCACCGCCTGGCGCTGCAGCATGAAGCCGGTGATGCGGGCCATCAGCGAGGCGCGGTAGTCCTGCGGCAGATCCGGGGTGCGCAGTGCCTGCGAGGCGAGATATTCCAGGCCCCCGCGATAGCTGTCCCACTGGAACATGCATTCCTTGTTGCCCTGCTGCAGGCGAGGATCGTCCGAGACTGCGGTGACGCGCGCGAACGGCTCCGGCATGAACAGGATATCGGCCTTGTCGAGGGCTCGTGTCGTATAGAGGAAAGCCCAGAAGATGAATGGTGTCGGGCTCGAGATCGACCGCAGCAGCACTTCCCGGCGGATGATCATGAACTCGGGAAAGATGTGCCCGTCGATGATGAAATCGAGCAAAGCGCGGAAGTCGCCCTTGCGGTGCCTGGTCGGGGAGGCGACGTGGTAGAACGGCGACATATCGCCGCCGCCGGGCCGCGCATCGACCAGTAGCCATGGAGCCTGCACGACGCCGATCTCGCTGTCCGCCTCCATCAACCGGAGATATTCGATGACCTTTTCCGGAATGAGCAGGTCGTCATCGCCGAGAAATACCGCATAGCGACCGCGTGCGCGCTGCATGGCAAAGGCATAGTTGCTGAGAAAGCCGGAATTGGTCGCGCGGCGGAAGGCGGAGATCTCCGGCTGGTCGGCAAGCGAGGCAATATAGGCCGCCGTGTCATCGGTTGAGCAGTCATCGACCAGAACGATCTCGAAGGGAATGCCGATTCTCCGGAAAGCATCTAGATGGAAGGTGACGTTCCGCTCGAGCAGGAATTGTCGATTATAGGTCGGAACGCATATCGACAGAACAAGCGGTTCATTGATGGACATCGGGTTCTCCAGTCAGCAGGCTTTGCGCTTGGATAGAAGCGGTTGCTTTCGTGGGGCTGGAGGCGGGGTTCGAGACTCTCCATGCGTGTGCCGAACAGGCTGGCGCAAGCTAGTGCTGGAATCCTCTTGCAACAGATCAGATATCAAAGGATTCTCGATGCCCACCACAGTTGCCTGGAATACCGGCATACCAAACAAGCCATTGCTGGATGGGTTCTTCGCGCCGGACGTCGCGTCTGTGCCCGTGGACCTCGAGGTTCCGGAATTCTGGTTTACCGTCAAGGCCGACGGGGACCGTCATCGCAAGATGTTCTCGGAGTTCTGTGCAGGGCTCGGGCGCCGTCGCGTGACGACCAATCTGTCCATCGTGCCATTCGGCACGCATCTGGCGCCAAGGCGGCCGCCGAACGGCGGCATCACCATCTCCTATCACTCTGTTGGCAGTGGTCCGAATATCTGGCGCATCAAGGAGACGCCGATCGTCGGTTGGTATTCCTTCGACGAAAATGGTTTTTCCGGCTGGAGTTCACTTGCGCTGTTTCCCGAACTGCATGCGGAAGCTATCGATGCTGTCAACACCGAGGCCGCACGCCGACGCGTGAAGGCGCTTGTGATGGCTCTCAGGGCCGGAAATACCTCGAAATACGAACAATCAGGTGAAGCATTCGACGCAGGCCGACCCTTCGTTTATTTCCCGATGCAGCTGCTCGAGGATCCCGTCGCCCAGTTTTGTCGTATCGATCCGCTTGAAGTCTTGCGCCATGCCGCCGCTCAGGCAGATGCCACCGGCCGGTTGCTAGTGGTCAAGCGGCATCCACAATGCACCAATAGCCTCGTTACACGGACCCTCGACGAAGTGCAGGCCCAGCACCGCAATGTAATGGTATCGACGGCTTCGATCCATCGGCATCTCGAGCAGTGCGAGACGGTCATCGTCGCCAATTCAGGCGTTGGCCTGGAGGCTTTGCTGTACGAGAAGGCAGTCTTCACCTTTGCATCCAGCGAGTACGAGCTGGGCGGCTTCCCGTGCGGCTCTCTCTCTGATCTCGACGCGGCTTTTACCCACCGCTCTCAGCCAGAGGACGGCCGGGCAGCGCGCTTCGTGTCCTACTATCTGGACAAATGCTGTTTTTCGATCGATGACCGTCAAACCATCGATCGCTGCATCGAAAAAGCGTTGCTCGGCAGGGTACGGCATGTGCCGCCAATCTTCACCGGCGAGCGCGACGACCTTTTGAAAATGCATGCCAACGTCGAATCGTTGCGGCGTGAGCTTAGCACCGCCAAATCGCAGCTGACCGCGCCCAACAACAGGAATGCAACGCAGGCAGGCAGCTGGCGGAACGCGCCAGCCGCGCAGGCTGCAACAAGTGTCGCTACACAGGGCCAGGGCCTAGAACACGACCTAGCTGCGCAGACAGCCTTTGTCATGCACAGCGCCGGTCTGGCTGCAAGCGTCGGCGATAACATCATGACCAAGATCGCACGAGCAACATTTGCCGAATTTGCGGAATTGGCCCTCTCGTTGCGTGCCGATCCCGATGCCAGGCGGCTTGTCGATAGCCAGTTGCTGCAGTCTGGATATGCGGCGGGCCTCGACCGGAATGTCGCTGCCAGGAACATTACTGCGGCAGACTACCAGCGGCTCCACGATGGGGATGCCGGCTACCAGAACAACAACTGGCTTGTCGACCATGCCGCCGTCATCGCGTCCGCGCGGCCGGAGACGCTGACCGAAGTCGGTTGCGGCAATGGACGGTTCCTGCGCGCGATTGCCGGATCGGTCCGCAATGTCATCGGCCTCGACTGGGCGCGTTCGCCGCTTCTCGGGCAGTTGCCGTCGAATGTGCACTTCCAGAGCACCAACGTGCTGACGGATGCCCTGCCGCGCGCCGACATATGCTGCTCTGCCGATGTTCTCGAGCATTTCACCCCGGATGCGCTGCCGGCCCTGATTGCGAAGCTCCACGAAAGCGCCCGTCTCAACTACCATGTGATCGCCTGCTACGATGACGGTCACAGCCATTGCGCCGTGCTCCATCCCGGCCAGTGGCTCGGCCTCTTCAAGACGGTCAGCGCGACCTACGAGATCGCAGCGATCATTCCCCGGCGGGGCCGTCCAGACCAGCTCGTCTGCGTCATCACCAACGTGCCGAATGCAGCGAATTATTTCCCCTATCTCGGTGTCGTCGTCGGTACGTGGCAGACCAGTTCGGGTCAGCGGGTGACTTTCGGAAACGATTTTTCCGTAACCATCGAGGGGCAGATCGTCGCCTCGTGGTTCCCTATGACGGACGGCAGGGCAGCTGTTGGCTGGATGCAATCCAAAATGGTCGACGTGCTCGATCCCGCAGAAGACGGGAAGGCGCTGACGATCACCAACATGCGTGGCGAACGTCACGAAGTGAGACGAGTTTTGTAGATCACTAAAGAGACTACCAGCGGGACAGACCGAGCAGGGGTGGGACATGAAGGGGAAGAAACAGTGAATATGCTGGCTTCGACACGAGAGAACGCAGCGTCAGACTTTTTGGCTGGGTTGAGCGAATCCGATCCGGTAACGGAAGAAATGCTGACGGGGACGTTCTGGCAGTTTGCCGACCTAGAGCGCGGCACCTTGTCGCCGTTCCTCGTGCTGGCTCCGGGTGGATTGGTTGGTAATTTTTTCAATGCATCGACGGACTACTGGCAAGTCGTCAATGGCATGTTGTGCTTCATCGACGAGACCGGTCTGCCTTCGATCGTCTTCAATGTCTCACGTATGGAGGGGTCGAAGGTCGCATTGTTGGCTGGAAGGGGCTCGGTGGACGGCGTCGTCGCAATCTACATGCTCACTTCGGCACCTCACCCCGAGCATCCGATGTTCCCGACGCAGCCGGCGGACGAGCGCAAAGCAAAGTTCCTGGTACAGCCGGCGAACGGTCCGAAGCGCCCCAACCTCGTGGTTGTGCCCGCCAACTCCAAGTCGCTGCATCCGCGCTGGTTCGATGGGCTGGATGCAGCGACGCGCAGCTGGGATTTGTGCGTCGGCTACTACGGCGCCGAAGATCCTGTCGTCGATAGTCCGTTTGAATATCTGGCCCATCTTCCGAAACGCAAGAAGTTCAGGCTGATCTCTGACTTGTTTTTTGAGGGAAGCCCGCTTTGGGGTTATGACCGCGTCTGGCTCCCGGATGACGATCTGCTTTGCGACGGCGATACGATCAATCGAATGTTTCATCTGTCTCGCAAACACGGGCTGGAACTTGCACAACCGTCGCTTAAGCAGGGTCCGGGTTGCTTCCCCAACCATCCGATCACGATCCAGCGACCGAACAGTCTTTTGCGGCATGAGAGCTTCATTGAGATCATGTGCCCGATCTTTTCGAAGGCTGCTTTGAAGATCTGCGTCGGGTCGATGCGCGATGCTGAGTCCGGTTACGGCCTCGATCATCTCTGGCCTGCCTTCCTCGGTCGCCCTGCCAACCGCATGGCCATCATCGATGCGGTCGGCGTGGCGCATACGCGGCCTCTCGGTGCCACCTATAATGTTCAGGCGGCTGTCGATGAGCAAGCGGCACTGTTCAACTCCTACCGCTATACGCCTGTACAGATTCAGGGCGTCTGGTAAGCTGCCAAGGAGTGGAAGGGCTGCAGCTTCGATCCGATCGATGAGGAAGCTGCAGGCCTTTACCCGGGGCCCGTTTCATTGGTGGCCGCGTTCCGAACTACGGGCAAGCCTCTAGGCTTCCCGAAGAAGGGATGCGGACCTTCCGCTAAAGTGCTGAGACACTATGACCGATTTTTCCAATATCGACCTTTTGATCGTCGGCGCCGGGTTTTATGGTGCGACGATTGCCGAGCGGGTGGCGACTGACCTCAAGAAGAATGTGCTGATCGTCGATCGCCGCCACCATATCGGCGGCAATGCCTATAGCGAGTTCGACAAGGACACCGGCATCGAGGTGCATCGCTACGGCGCGCACCTGTTCCATACGCCGAACGAAACGGTGTGGAACTATCTCAACCGCTTTACCGGCTTCACCGACTACAAGCATCGTGTCTATACGAGCTATCGCGACCAGGCCTATTCGATGCCGATCAACCTTGCGACCATCTGCCAGTTCTTCGGCAAGCGGTTCTCTCCCGACGAAGCACGGGCGCTGATCGCTGGACAGGCGGCGGAGATGGAAGGCAAGCATCCCTCCAACCTCGAGGAAAAGGCGATCTCGCTGATCGGCCGGCCGCTCTACGAGGCGTTCATTCGCGGCTACACGGCCAAGCAGTGGCAGACGGACCCACGCGACCTGCCGGAACACATCATCACCCGGCTGCCGGTGCGCTACAATTTCGAGAACCGCTATTTCAACGATGCCTATGAAGGCCTGCCGAAAGACGGCTACACCGCCATCTTCGACAGGATGCTGGCCTCGCCGCATATCCAGACGATGCTCGGTACCGATTTCTTCGACATCAAGTCACAGCTGCCAGCCGGGCTGCCGATCATCTACACCGGCCCGATCGATCGCTATTTCGACTATTCCGAGGGCGAGCTCGGGTGGCGGACGATAGATTTCGAACAGCAGACGCTGGATGTCGGCGATTTCCAGGGAACGGCGGTCATGAACTATGCCGACGAGGACGTGCCCTTTACCCGCATACTCGAATTCCGCCACTTCAACCCGGAGCGGAACTATCAGAACGAAAAGACAGTCGTCGTGCGCGAATATTCGCGCTCTGCGCAGCGCAAGGACGAGCCGTATTATCCGATCGACACGCGCCAGGACAAGGATGTGTTCCTGCGCTACCGCGCACGGGCGGATGCGGAGACCAATGTGCATTTCGGCGGCCGGCTCGGGACCTACCGCTACCTCGACATGCACCAGGCAATTGGCGCGGCGCTGAAGACATTCGATGCGATGGTGATGCCTCACTTCGCCGAGGGCCGGGCCTTCGGCGGCGGCAAATAATAGAAAAAGCGTCCTGCATCGCTGCAGGCCGCTTGCTTGTTTTTCGGAGCGGCGGCGTCAGGCCGCCGCTTTTGCTTCCGGGATAGTGTGGCTGGTCGGCGTCACCATCGCCAGGATGATGCTGTGCAGATCGAGCGAGCCGATCGGCTTGCCGGCTGCGTCGACCACCATGGCCATTGTCTGGTTGGCGCCGGTCATCTGGCGCGCGGCCATCTCCAGTGTCATGTCGCCGGCAAGGCGCATCGACGAGCCTTCGCCCGATATCGGCTTCATCACCGTTTGTACTTTGATGACACGGCCCCGGTTCACTTCCTTGACGAAGGCGCTAATGTATTCATCAGCCGGCTGCAGCACGATATCCTGGCCAGAGCCCTGCTGGATGACCTTGCCATCGCGCAGGATGGCGATCCTGTCGCCGAGCCGCAACGCTTCGTCGAGATCGTGGGTGATGAAGACCACGGTCTTCTTCAGTTCCTTCTGCAAGTCGAGCAGCACGCTCTGCATGTCGACGCGAATGAGAGGGTCGAGCGCCGAATAGGCTTCGTCCATCAACAGGATGTCGGCATCGTTGGTCAGGGCCCTCGCAAGTCCGACACGTTGCTGCATCCCGCCCGAAAGCTGGTTCGGAAAGTGGTTTTCGAAGCCATCGAGGCCGACGCGGGCAATCCAGTAGTGGCCTTTCTTCTGCGCTTCCGAACGTGAGACGCCCTGGATCTCAAGACCGTAGACGGTGTTTTCGATCACCGTGCGATGCGGCAGAAGTCCGAATTTCTGGAACACCATCGCTGTCTTGTGGCGGCGGAATTCGCGCAAATCGCTCTCATTCATCTTGCAGACGTCGATGCCGTCGTAGAGCACCTCGCCGGCGGTCGGGTCGATCAGCCGGTTGATATGGCGGATCAGCGTCGACTTGCCGGAGCCGGAGAGGCCCATGACCACGGTGATGGCGCCGGCCGGCATGTTGATGTTGATATCCTGCAGCCCGAGCACATGGCCATGCTTGACGTTGAGCTCGGTCTTGCCGAGGCCGTTTTTCACCTGCTCGACGTATTCGCGGCCGCGGGGGCCGAAGATCTTGTAGAGGTTCTTGATCTCTATCGCGTGACTAGCCATGGACCACCTCCGAATGTTTCTGCAGCCGCCTGCCGTAAGCCTGGCTGGTACGGTCGAAAATGATGGCGATGGCGACGAGCGCAAAGCCGTTGAGGAAGCCGACCGTGAAGAACTGGTTGTTGATCGCCTGCAGCGTGTTCTTGCCGAGACCGCCGACCCCGACCATCGAGGCGACGACGACCATGGCCAGCGACATCATGATGGTCTGGTTGATGCCGGCCATGATGGTCGGCAGCGCCAGCGGGATCTGCACATTGAAGAGCTTCTGGGTGTGGGAGGATCCGAATGCATCTGCGGCCTCCAGCACTTCCTTGTCGACCAGTCGTATCCCGAGATTGGTCAGCCGGATCATCGGCGGCACGGCGTAGATCACCACTGCGATCAGGCCTGGCACCTTGCCGATGCCGAAGATGACTACGACCGGGATGAGGTAGACGAAGCTCGGCATTGTCTGCATGACGTCGAGCGTCGGATTGATCACCGATTGCAGACGGTCGGAGCGTGCCATGAGGATGCCGATCGGCAGGCCGATGACGATGGCGATCAGGGTACAGACGGTGACCATTGCGAGCGTGATCATCGTGTCGTTCCACAGGCCGAAAACGCCGATCAGGGCCATGGAGATGGCGGTGCCGATGACGATCTTGATATTGCGGCTGGCGAGATAGACGATGGCCATCATGACTGCGAGGATGATGAACCAGGGCGTGTTGGTGAACAGCCACTCGAGGTAGTTCAGGAACCATTGCAGCGGCTGGACGACGATGTCGATCACAGCGCCCCAGGAGCGCACCATGCCGCGAAAGCCGTCGTCGATGTTCTTGCGGCCTTCGCGGATGATCGTGTCGTTGATCGCCGGGAAGTTACACAGGAAATTCGGCAGAAAACTACATTGCAGAGCCATCACATTCCCCTTTTTATCCGGGCCCCTTTTATCGGGGCAGTGACGCGCAATCCGTGTGGCTATCAAGATTGCCGTCCGTGGTGCAGTGCTGATGCCGGTTCTCAGTCTGCTCGCCTGTCCGCCTTCAGGCGGACGCAGTGTGGTCGCGTGACCCCGTCCGTGCGTGCGCTTCCAAAGGGGAGACGCGATCCTTGCAGCGGCGAGAGGTGAGGGCAGGCCTCCCGGCCTGCCGTCGCATCGTTCAGATCGAAGCCTTGACCTTCGTCGCGACATCGGGAGCCACCCACTTGGTCCACATGTCCGGATAGGTCTTCAGGAAGTACTTCGCGCCGTCTTCGTTGGTGCCCTGGTTGTCCGTCATCCAGGCCAGCACCTTGCCGACCGTGCCGTTGTCCCATTTGCGGGTCTTGACGTAGTCCATGGCAACGCCGGCCTTTTCGGCAAAGGACTTGGTGACGACCGTAAAGACGTCAGAGACAGGATAGGAATTGACCTTGGGGGCCGCGCAGTCCTGTTGCGAGGTGCAGGCATCCCATTCCTTCTTGTCATGGGCGACGCCGAAGCTCAGCTTGACCATTTCATACTTGCCGAGGATCGCGGTCGGAGCCCAGTAATAGCCGAGCCAGCCGCTCTTCTTTTCGAAGGCATTGGCGATCGAGCCGTCGAGACCCGCTGCCGAGCCTGTGTCGACCAGCGCAAAACCTTCCTTCTCGGCGCCAAGCGCCTTATAGAGGTTGGCGGTCGAGATCTGGCAGTTCCAGCCCGACGGGCAGTTATAGACGGCGCCCTTGGTCTTGTCTTCGGGGGCCGGGAACAGCTCGGGATGCTTCAGGGCATCCTGCACGGTCTTGATGTCCGGATGGGCGTCGGCGAGGAATTTCGGTATCCACCAGCCTTCGACACCACCATCGCTGAGCAGCGGGGCTGCCTCGATCAGGCGACCTTCGGCGGTGGCCTGGTCGAGCGCGGTGCGAACGGCGTTGACCCAAAGCTCCGGTGCGATATCCGGCTGGCCTTTCTCGTTCATCGAGGTGAATGTCGGCTGGGTGTCGCCGGTCACCAGGGATACCTTGCAGCCATAGCCGCTTTCGAGAATGATCTTGTCGACCTGCGCAGCGACACCGGCGGAGGCCCAGTTCATTTCGGCGATAGAGACGTCGCCGCACTCCGCTGCACTTGCCGAGCCTGCTAGCGCATAGGTACCTGCTGCGAATATAACGGAAGCGATTAGCTTCTTCATGTGACAGTTCTCCCAGTTTCTTGCCGTTGATCACGTTCGTGCATCCGGCCACGGAGGTCGCCCACGATGTGGCGCGCCCACCCCCGACCGTATCCGCTTCACCGATCCAGCCGCCCGAAAGCGCCCTTGCCGGTCCCCTTTGGTATGTCAGCTGTTATTGTGCCCGAGGGTAAAAGATCCGCAGGCGCGCTTTTTCATACCTTGAAATCGAGCGTAAGGATTCATGCGGAGAAATCAACCGGGGGGAAGTGCGCGCCAGTGCCGCGACTGTCTTTGGGCTGCGTGAAAAGCTTTCAAAACAGCCTGAGCGGTTAGGCTACTGGCTGCAAATTGTGCAGGCGGGAGGCAAAAAAGGTCTGTCCAGAGTGGAGAAACGGACAAAAGTTGAATTGCTACGCCTGCGCAAGACGTTTTGTATTCCATTCGCGTCTTCCGGCGGGAGAGCCCGGGCCGTGAAAAAAATCGAAAAAAAACGCGATTCATTCTTAATTAACGTCTCAATAACCATCCGGTAACCGTGTCCGTCTATTGATTGTGCCAAGGCGGCGACACCGCTGGTTCTCCGGATCAGGTATTGCGTCCCGGAGAAAGCCTGTCTCTCGCCTCTGCCGAAGACCTCCGGTATCTAAATCGCGTCGCGCTGTCCTGCAGCCGGCGCGATTTTCGTCTGTGCGTGTGGGGTATGGATCTAACGGTGCAGTCTGGCGGGTTAGCCAGCGGAGCCTGTGCGCACGACGCCAACCGTTCCGCTGCGGATATCCAGTTCCTGTGCGCGGCTTTCGGCCTTCTGCGACGGGACCTTCGAGCCCCAGGCGATCTGGATCGAATTCTTGTTGTTGAAGACGAAGAGCATTCCGGTATCCTCTGCGCCGGACGCCCGGCCTTGTGCGTGATGTGGCGTGCAGATAATGCTGTTGCCGACACGAAACAACGAGCGAATTCGTCATCGTTTGTCGCAAATAGAGCAGTCATCCAGGTAGCCGTCGAAGCTCGGTCACATCGCTCGACAATTTCGACAGAACGGCTGTAAAGCAGGTGCTCAGAAAGAGCCGATACCGGGAATTTCAGACTATGACCAGGGCGATCATGCTGCAGGGAACCGGCTCCGATGTCGGAAAAACGGTATTGGTAGCGGGCCTCTGCCGCCTTGCCGCAAACAGGGGACTGCGGGTCCGTCCCTTCAAGCCCCAGAACATGTCGAACAACGCCGCCGTTGCCGACGACGGTGGGGAGATCGGCCGAGCCCAGTGGCTGCAGTCGCTGGCCGCGCGCGTCCCATCCTCCGTCCACATGAACCCGGTGCTGCTGAAGCCGCAATCGGAGGTGGGCAGCCAGATCATCGTCCAGGGCAAGGTCTGGGGGCAGGCCAAGGGGCGGGACTACCAGGCGCTGAAGCCGAGATTGCTGGCGTCGGTGCTCGAAAGCTTTGCCATCGTCGGCGATGGCGCCGACCTCGTCATCGTCGAGGGTGCGGGGTCGCCGGCCGAAATCAACCTGAGGCCCGGCGACATCGCCAACATGGGCTTTGCGACCAAGGCCGGCGTTCCCGTGGTTCTCGTCGGCGACATCGACAGGGGCGGCGTCATCGCCTCGCTTGTCGGGACGCATGCAATTCTGTCCGAAGAGGACCGGGGTATGATCGCAGGCTACATCATCAACAAGTTCCGGGGAGACGTGTCGCTGTTCGACGACGGGCTGGCGGCAATTCACAGCTTTACCGGCTGGCCCTGCTTCGGCGTCGTGCCGTGGCTGAAGTCGGCGGGAAGGCTGCCGGCGGAGGATTCCGTGGTGTTGGAGCGGCTTGCGCGTAGTGGTGCGGGGGCGCTCAAGATCGCGGTACCGGTGTTGCCGCGCATCGCCAATTTTGACGATCTCGACCCGCTCAGGGCTGAGCCGGATGTCGACCTGGTCTTCGTACGCCCGGGCGATCCGCTGCCGACGGACGCGGCACTGGTGATACTGCCGGGCTCAAAGTCGACGATATCAGATCTCGAGCATTTTCGTAGCCAGGGCTGGGACCGCGACCTTGCGGCGCATGTGCGGCGTGGCGGACGGGTGATCGGGGTCTGCGGTGGCTACCAGATGCTCGGAACGACTATCCGCGATCCGCTCGGTATCGAGGGCGACGTGCTGGAAACGCCGGGTCTCGGCCTGCTCGACGTCGAGACGTCGATGGCGCCGGAAAAGACGGTTCGCAACAGCTCTGCGCGGTCGACAGAGTATGACGCACAGCTCAGCGGCTACGAGATCCACCTGGGCGAGACGACCGGCAACGACTGCGCCCGCCCTCCAGTCGTCATCGATGGCCGTCCGGATGGAGCAATCTCCGGCGATGGCCGTATCATGGGGACCTATCTGCACGGGCTGTTCGAAAGCGACACTTACCGCGCTCGCCTCCTCCAAAGCTTCGGCCTCTCCGGAGACCGTAGCAACTACCGCGAGAGCGTCGACAAGGCCCTGGACGATGTCGCCGGCGAACTCGAGGCGGTGCTCGACAAGGACTGGCTGGGACGGCTGCTGGGATAGGGGGGTGGGGGCGATATTTCTTCCATTCCGCAGTCGTGCAATATCGGCTAAGCGCCTCTCTCGTCCCTCATTCCGCTGCTCGTCACAAGAATCCAGTGAGCTTACGTCTTTGAGCGCGAATGACTTTTACGGCAAAAAGCCCTCTCGCGGCGGGACGGGCCGCGGCTGGATTCCTGTGACGAGCACAGCGAGGAGAGAGGCAGGCAATGCCGGCGGCTCTTCCTCTTGCTTCGGAATGAACCAACGCCTGCATGATGGATGTGGTCGATCCTCGACAGTTACTGAAGAAACACACCCACGGTTGCGGCGCGGCCGGCGGCGTCGATGACTGTGAGTGTGGAATAGCCGTCGCCGTCCGGGGTCCATTGGCTGGTGCGGTTACGGGCGATGGTGGCGAGGGGTTTGCCGTTGGCGAGCCAGCGGAAGGGTGCGCGGCCGCCTTGCAGCTTGAGCACCAGCGGCATCAGCCGGCCGTCGCCAGTCTCGCCGAGTTCGACATGGGCGCCTTCCGGCGGGTAGACGATCTGTGGGGCGGGCTCGCGGGTCGTGGCGGCCATCAGGCCGCTGGCATCCATCGAGAAGCGGCGCTGGCTGATCGGCAGCTGCGCCTGGGCGATGCGCACCGCGCCGATCGGCGCTGGCGGCAGCGGCGTGATGCCGACCCCGGATTTTGCAAAAGCCTGAAACAGGATGGGCGCCGCGGAGGCGTAGCCGGTGAGGCCGGGGACTGCGCCATTGTCGGGACGGCCGACCCAGACGCCAAGCACATAGTGGCCGTCATAGCCGACCGACCATGCATCGCGGTAGCCGTAGCTGGTGCCGGTCTTGTAGGCGATGCCGTGCTGGGCGCTGCCGGCGGGTGCGATGATGCCGGATAGCACATCGGCGACGTTCCACGCGGCGACGGGCTCCAGCAGCGGCTGACTGTCCACGACTTCGGGCTTGTCGACGATGCCGTCGCCGAGTTTCACCGGGTTGCTGCGGTTTGCAAGGCCGGCGTAGAGCTGCACGAGGTCCTTCAGCGTGATGCCGAGCCCGCCGAGGCCGATGGCGAGCCCCGGCGTTTCGTTGGCCGGTAGTACCGGTCGCACATTGGCGCGGCGGAAGCGGACCAGCAGCCGGGATGGCCCGACGGCATCGAGCACACGGACGGCCGGGACGTTGAGGGAGAGTTGCAAGGCCTGGCGAACCGTGACGTCACCCTGGTAGGTGGTGTCGAAGTTCTTTGGCCGGTAGCCGAAGAAATCGGCGGGCCGGTCCTCTATGATCGTTTCCTGCGAGAGCAGGCCTTCCTCGAAGGCGAGCCCATAGATGAATGGTTTCAGCGTCGAGCCGGGCGATCGGTTGATCCGTGTCATGTCGATCCAGCCGGAGCGGCTGGCGTCGAAATAGTTGGCGGAACCAACCTCGCCGACGATTTCGCCGGTGCGGCTGTCGGCCATGACCATGGCCAGCGATACTTTTGGATCGAGCCTGGCTGCAGATTCGCGGGCGACGGCTTCCAGCCCTTGCTGGATGCTGCGCTTGAGGGTCGTGTGGTGCTGGCCGACCGACGGTTCTTTTTTGAGGGCCGCCTCGGCGAGATGCGCGGCATAGGCCGGAAGTTGCAGCCGGCGGGCGGGGATGGGGCTGAACTCGGCGCGGCCGGCCTCGCTGTCGCCGACGATCTCGGCCACGGCCATGCGGGTCAGCACCCGTTTTCGTGCAGCCTCTGCCGCCTGCAGATGGCGGTCGGGCCGGCGCTTTTCCGGCAGTTGCGGCAGCGCCACCAGCAAGGCCGACTGCGCCACCGTCAATCGCCGGGGTTCCTTGCCGAAATAGGCAAGGCTTGCGGCGCGGATGCCTTCGAGGTTGCCACCATAGGGGGCGTGGGTGAGATATAGGTCGAGGATCTCGGTCTTGCTCAGCCGGCGCTCAATCTGGATGGCGCGGGCGAGCTGCAGCAGTTTTGCCCCGAAGGTCCGCTCGGGGCGCGGCTCGATAAGTCTTGCCACCTGCATCGAGAGTGTCGAGGCGCCGGAGACGATGCGCCCGTGGGTTACGAACTGAAGGGCCGCCCGCCCCATGGCCACGATGTCGACGCCGTGATGCTCGTAGAAACGCCGGTCCTCATAGGCGACAAGCATGCGGACGAACTGCGGATCGACGTCGGCAGCTGTCGTCTTCAGGCGCCAGCGTCCCTGCGGCGTGGCGAAAGCCCGTAGCAACTGGCCATCGCTGTCCAGCACCTCGGCCGATGTCACCATGGCCTTTTCGAGCGGCGGCGGATAGGCCTTGTCGGCCGCCTCGAGGCCAATTCCAGCCGCTACCGCCAGAAGCAGCGCTGCCGATGTGCCGATGCCGAGGTTGCGCCAGAACCGCATTATTTTGCTGCCTCGACCTCCATGCGGCCCGTCGCCGTGCGGGCGAAGAACTGCGGCCGGTACATGTCCTCGACATTGGCGCCCGGCATATCGTAGGTGCCCGGCGTCACAGCGCGTACGACATAGGCGAGGGTGATCTCGCCGCTCTCGTCAGCAGCACGGTCGACGGCGGCAGCGAAGCGATCGCTGCGGAATTCGACATGGGCCGGATTGACCTCCTGCAGGAAATCGAAGTTCGACAGCTGGGCGCTGTTGACCAGTCCCGGATTGTCGATCTCGAAGCCGGCCGGCAGCAGATCGGTGATCATCATCTTCGAGGGCCAGCTGTTGGTTTCGTTGACTTTCAGCACCACGACGTAGCGCTCGTTCTGCTTCACCTCGCTGATATTCGCCTGCTCACCGCCGAAGGTGTAGAAGCTGCGCTCGATGGTGAAACCGTTGCTGCTGGCGGTCAGCGGCTGTTTCGGCGCGGCTATCGTGGTGACGGTGGCGGAGATCGGCTGGGCCGTCTGGTTGGTGACGGTGATCGGGTGGGCAAGCAGTTCGTCCCCGGTCAGCCGTGCGTTGTAGGCGCCGGTATGCACGGTGCCGTCGATGTTGAGCTTCAAGTCTTCGTCGCCGGTCTGCAGGGCACGGGCTGCGAGCAGCATCCAGGTCTGTTCCTGGGTGCTGGTGTTGCCCTTCTTCTGCCATTCGGTGGCGACGAGCTTGGTCAGGCCGGGGACGATAGGCGGCACCGGGCGGGCTTCCGTCGCCAGTGCCAGAACGGCGGCACCGTCACGCAGTGAAGAACCGTAGTCGGAGCGCACGAAGCTGACCCTGGTCACGGCATCCTTTTCTGCCGTCTGCATGGCATCGAGGAAAACGTTGCGCGAGCGCTGCGCATCGCCGTAGAGGGCGAGCGCCGAGGCGATATGCGCCTTGGCGAGAGGCGTCGGGAAGCTCGACAGCATCGTGTCGGCATAATAACGCAGGTCGCTGATCGCTGCCTTCCGATTGCGGGCGAGGACGTAGACCGCATAGGAGATCTCGTTGCCGTTGTCCTTGATGTTGGCGTCGACGCCGACCGCGTTCTGCAGGTTGTCGAGCGCCTGCACCATGGCGGCATCAGGCACGTCGAATTTCTGCTCGCGGGCGCGGGTCAGGAAATCGGTGACGTAGGCATCGAGCCAGAGATCGCCGGAGCCGGGAGCCCAAAGGCCGAAGCTGCCGGTGGACGACTGGTTGGCGAGCACCTTGTAGATGGCATCCTGCACACGCTTGCGAACATCGGGATCGTCTGGCATTCCTGATTTCTTGGCCAATTCGCTGAAATAGAGCAGCGGCATGGCAAGGCTGGTCAGCTGCTCGGTGCAGCCATAGGGATACCGGTCGAGGCTCATCAGCAGCGCCGGGATATCGAAGCCCTGGGCGCGGGCGACGTTCAGGCTGACAGAGGCGCCCTGCAGCAGGCTGTCGGCCAGAAGCTCGCCGTTGACTGTCAGGCTCGCGCCTGCCGCAATCGTCAACGGTCGGGCTTCGGTGACCGGGAGGGACGATGGGCGGACGGGAATGTCGAGCGATTGCTCCAGCGACAGGCCGTTCGGGCCCGACAACTTGATAGAGACGACACCGGCACCCGGCTGTGCGCCGGTCAGTGGCAGGGTGAGGGCGACCTTGCCACCAGCGGCCAGTTTTACGGTCTGAGAGGCGTCCTTCATGGCGACGCTGACGGCCGGGTTGCTGGTGACCTGCACCTGGTAATTGCCTTCCGGTCCATCGGTGTTGGCAATGTCGAGCCGCAGGCGGCTGGCGTCGCCAGGGGCGAGGAATTTCGGCAGGCTGGCGGTGACGACGACGGGGTCGCGGATGACGACGTCGGTGCTGGCATGACCGACGCCGTGCTTCGACCAGGCAACAGCCATGATACGGGCGGTGCCGTTGAACTGCGGAATGTCGAATGCGATGTTGGCTTTGCCGGACGCATCGAGCTTGACCGGGCCGGAGAAGAAGGCGACCAGCTTTTCGGTCGGGGGACTGCCCTGTAGTGCCACCGCCGCGCCATCGCCACCGGTGCGAATGGTGCCCATGGCGCCGAGCGAGCCGTCGATCAGCCGGCCGTAGAGGTCGCGGATTTCAAGTCCGAGCCGACGCTGGCCGAAGTACCAGCCATCGGGATCGGGAACCTCGTAGCGCGTCAGGTTGAGGATACCGACATCGACGGCTGCCACGGTCACATAGGCTTCCTCGCCAATACCGGCGCCGGCGACTTCCACCGGGATGACCAGAGGCTGGCGAGGCAGGGTCTTTTGCGGCGGCGTCAGCTTGACGGACAGTTTCCGTTGGGCGGGATCGACCTTCAGCCATTTCACGCCGATGGCGCGCATCGGCATGTGGCTGTCCTGGGCATCGCCCGGACGGAAGAGGGTGGTGGTGACATAGGCGCCGGCGCCAAAAGCCTCGGTCACCGGAATGTCGATCTCGCCGCCGCCGGCCGCAACGCTCGCCGTCTGGGTCGAGACAAGGTTTTCGGTGCCGATGGTGACGAGCACCTCGCCGGCGAAGCGTGGGGAAATCTTCAGCTTGGCGGTGTCGCCGACAGCATAGCTTTCCTTGTCGAGGCCGACTTCGAGGGCGTCCGGCGTCTCGGTCGAGGATGCCGCGACGTACCAGCCGGCGTCGAACTCGACGCTAGAGGCCGGGCCATCGACGGCAGCGGTTTCGATCTCTAGACGATAGCGCCCGAAAGTCACGGGAACTGCGATTTCGGCGCCGTTTTCGGCTGTCGCATCAATCGTGCCGTTGGCGACCAGCTTGGTCGAATTCACCGGCTCGTACTTCCATCCGGAGCCGTCGCGGTACCACTGGTAGTTCTGCTCGATACTCAGCAGTTTCCAGTTCAAACCGGACATTGCCTGTTTTTTGGCATCCCGGTCGATGGAGACGATGTGGAACTTGCCGATGGCATTCTCGCCGAGATTGCCGTCGAATTCCGGCTTGATGCCGATCATCGGACCCTGCGCCTTGACCGGCAGCGTCAGCGACCGCTCGACGGCACGACCGCCGGCTTCCTGCATGCGCAGCGTGATATTGGCATTCAACAACTGTGTGGTGGAAGGCAGCGTGGCGAGCGAGACATCGAAGGTCTCGTGGCCCTGGTCGTCGACGGGCTCCAGCCCTTCGAGAGGCACCTTGGTGTCCTCGCTCGCCTGCTCGTCGGCAAGCCCGAACAGATAGCCCGGGAAATCGGCGCTTTCACGCGTCGTCTTCAGCGCGACGTCGCCTTCGATGGTAAGGCCGGCGGCAGGCGCGCCGTAGAGATAGCGACCGTCAACCGTCACTGCGGCGGGCGCATCGAGGTCGATGGTCTTTGCCTCGCTCTTCAGATCGAACTCTATCCGGTCCGGTACGAAATCATCAACCAGAAACTGCTTTTCGCCAATCGCCGTGCCCTTCGGGTCGGTGAACACCTGCATCGTCCAGGTGCCGCGCATGGCATTTGTCTGCAAGGGCAAGTCGATCGTGTAGCCGCCGAGCAGGCCGCCATTGCTGACGACGCGGCGATCCTCGACGCCATCCGGCCGGTTGAAGATAAAGGTCAGCGGCAGGTTCTCGATCGCCACCGAGGCGCTGTCGCGGGCGAGCACCGAGGCGTGCACCGTCTCGCCGGCGCGGTAGATGCCGCGTTCCGTCCAGGCGAGCACGTCGATGGCGCCGGGCGTCTTGCGGCCCGTGACGCCGCGATCCGACAGGTCGAAGCCGGCGCGCGTCATGTCGAGGAAGACATAGTCCTTGTCGCCGTCCTTGGCGGTGATGACGGCAGGCGTCATGGCCGCCGTCCCGCGCATCAGGCCTGCGGTAAAGGTGGCATGGCCGTTTTCATCGGTCTTGGCCGTGCCGAGGATTTCATTGTTCTTGGCAAGCAGCTGCAACTCGATGCCGGCCAGCGGCTTGGCAGTGGCAAGCGAGCGGGTGAAGACGCTGAGGCCATCGGTGCCGGCATAGGTGGAGAGGCCGATATCGGAGACGACGAACCATTGTGTCGCCTGCGAATCCCATTCCTGGCCGCCGCCGTTCTGCACGGTCGCGGTCATGACATAGATACCGGGCTTGCGCTGCGGCAATGCCTGGTCGACGGGGAAGCTGGTGACGACGTCCTTGTTGAGATCGGACTTGATGTCGATGGCGCCCTGCCAAACCAGCTCGCCGGATTCATCCTGCAGTCGCTGGGCGCTGTATCCATCCAATTGCGTCAGGAACTGCGACGAGGTGAGCAGCGGCGCGATGCCACGGTCGCCGATCCGGTAAAGTTTCAGATTTGCTGTCGTCGCGTTGACGGAGACGAGCGGGATGCCGTGGCGAACGGTCTGTGGCAGCACGAAGTTGTCGCCGGTGAAGTGCACAGACGCGGTACGGTCCTTGACGTAGATGTTGACGTCGGCGGTCTTTTCGAGAGTTTCATCGACGGAAGAGGGCAGGCCGGCGCGGAAGGAGAGCTTGTAGCGCTGCCCGTGCGTCAGGCCCTCAACGCAGATCTGGTCGTCCTTGGCTTCCATCGCCTTCGGGGCTGCGCCATCGACTGTTACGAAGGGCGTGTAATCCGTGCCGCTCTTGATGAGCCTTTCAGAGAACTGCACGCAGGCGCGCGGGGTCGTGCTGTCATTGTCGATGGTATTGGCGAGAATGCGGAAACCCTTGCGGCTTTTAAGGTCGGCATAGGCAGCGGCAACGGTCTTGGAATTGATCAGCGCCAGGCTCGCCTTGTAGGCGCTGAGAGCGGCGCGGGCGTTGTCCGAATTGGCCAGCGACGTGGCGAGAACTGCGAGGGCGTCGGCGCGGCTCTCCTTGGTTCGGGTCAGCTGATAGCCGTTCAACGCGGCGATGGCAGCCTGGCCGGCAATTTCAGTATTGTTCTTGATGCTGTTTGCCGTACGCGCCGTCTCGATCCAGAGGACGGGATCTTCCGGCGTAATGGACAGGGCGCCAAGAAAGGCTTTTACGGCTTCTGCCGGATTCTTTGCGGATTGCTCGACATGGGCGAGCGCCACCAGGCTCTGGACGCCTTGGGTCTTCTGGTCATCGGTTAGAGCGAGGTTCGCCTTTGCCTTCGCCGCATCGTCGCGCAGCTTGTCGCTGATGAAGGGCAAAGCGGGTGCGGCGCCGATGTCAGGCTGGGCGGTGACTTCGACGATCTTGCCGGCAATGGCGCCCGGAAAATCGTTCAGTTGGTTGAAGTCGGATTTGAGGAAACACCATTTAACCTTCGGATTGTAGGTGAAGGCGCGGCAGGAGCGATCGGCGATACAGGTCGCCTCGCATTGCTCGATGGTCTGGTTCTGGACGGTGCGCAGGTCGAAGCCGAAATAATCGCCGCCGGGTGTGGTCACCACCTGGCGACTTGCGTCCGCCGCCTGTCCGGGCGCGAGAGAAAGGAAAGCGCCGAACAAAAGAGCCGACAGTCCGATAATCGCGCGCCGTGACATAGCCCATACCCCCCAAGCAGTCAGCCGATGCGGCGCACTCTTGAAACATATCGGCAAATTGTCAATCGCGGATATGCAACCGCCCCGAAATGAAACCGGACAATGCCACTCCAGCGCGTTATCCAATAAAAATCAAACTATTCGGGAAGCCAGTGACGCTGACAAGTGTGCGCTTCTATGCGCGCCACTGGCCGAATTTGCCATCCAACGCCCTGTCCAGATAGAAGGCGGCGCTGATGAGGGCGAGATGCGTGAAGGCTTGCGGGAAATTGCCGAGGAACTCGCCGCGCGCATCGAACTCTTCAGGATAGAGCTGCAGGTGGTTGCCGTAGAGCAGCAGCTTTTCGAAGTTGATGCGTGCCTCGTCGAGGCGACCAGCGCGGGCGAGGCATTCGACATACCAGAAGGAGCAAGCGGCAAAGGCACCTTCCTGGCCGTCGAGGCCGTCTTCCTGCTTGTAGCGTTTCACCAGGCTGTCGTCGGCCAGCTGGTCGCCGATCGCATCGAGCGTTGCCAGCCACGCCGGGTCGGTGGCGCTGACGAAACGCACCAGCGGCATCAGCAGCAGTGCGCCATCGACATTGGTCGCACCCTTGCCCTGCACGAAGTGGCCGAGTTCGTCGTTCCAGAAGTTCGCCCAGATATCTTCGCTGATCTCGTTGCGCGTCGTCACCCATTTCTCGAAGGGGGCGGACAGCGAGCGCTTTTCAGCCAGCCGGATCGCGCGGTCGACGGCTACCCAGCACATCAGCCGGGAGTGCAGATGCTCGGACGGTTCGTTGCGCACCTCCCAGATGCCGGCATCCGGTAGCTGCCAGTTGTCGCAAACGTAATTGACAAAGCGCTGAACGCCGCGCCAGCCCCGATCTGAGATCGCCTCTCCGTATTTGTTGCTGATGTAGATAGAGTCCATCAGCTCGCCGTAGATGTCGAGCTGGATCTGCTCGGCAGCCTTGTTGCCGACACGCACGGGGCGTGCGCCGCCGTAGCCTGCCAGATGGTCCAGCTCGACTTCCTCCAGATCGGAACTGCCGTCGATCCGGTACATGATCTGAAGCTGGCCGTCCCAGTCTTGCTGGGTGCGCGCGCCCGTCCATCGGCTGAAGGCCATTGCCTCTTCCTGGTAGCCGAGCCGCATCAGCGCATAGACCGTGAACGATGCATCCCTGATCCAGGTGGCGCGATAGTCCCAGTTGCGTTCGCCGCCGGGCGCCTCCGGCAGGCCGAAGGTGGCGGCAGCGACCATCGAGCCGTGGCTGAGCGAGGTCATCAGTTTAAGGGCCAGCGCCGAGCGGGTCACGGCATCCCGCCAGCGACCGCGATAGGTCGACCGGGCAGCCCATTTCTGCCAGTAGTTTTTTGTCTCGAGGATGACGCATGACACCTCGTCCGTCTGCATGAGCACGCCGTCGTCGTCTCCGAACGTGAAGTCGGCCTGTTCACCGACCTTGAGCGTCAATTCCGCCGTCACGCCGCCGTCCCTAGGCGTCAGTGCTACCGGTGCGGTCAGGCGCAGGCGCAAGCCGTCCGGTCCGCTGAAGACGGCACCGTGTTCATCGACGGTAACGTCCGGGATGGTGCGAGCGTAGTCGAAGCGTGGCCAGCATTTCAGCCGGATGGTGACTGTGCCGCGCGTGACGGCGACGCGGCGCACGATCCGGCAGACGCTCTCGCCGGTCGTGGTCGGGCTCGGCATCAGGTCGGTAATTTCGGCGCTGCCGGCATGCCCGAGCCAGCGCGTCATCAGGACGTTGGTTTCGGGGAGGTACATCTGGATGGTGCGCGCGCCGGCGATATCCGGCGAGAGTTCGAAGGCGCCGCCCTTTTCCGGATCGAGCAAAGCCAGGAAGACGCTGGGGCTGTCGAAGTTCGGCCAGCACAGGAAGTCGATGGCACCGTCGCGGGCGACCAGAGCGGTGGTGCGCAGATTGCCGATGGTTCCATGGTCGGCCACTGGCCGGGGGATGGCGGTCAGGTGGCCTTCGTTCAGGGGCGGCGGCTCATGCTTGCCGATGTCTGTTGCAGCGGACCTGTTGTCAGTCATCCATGCCGTCCCTGTTTTTCGCCACGGCCTATCCGCGACGGCGCAGTAAAGTGGTTTCCGGTCGTCGCGGTGGACGACCGGCTTTTCAAGGGCGGGAAGAGGAATGCCGCCATAGCTGTGAGCTTATTGTTCGGACTCTGGGAAATCGGCACCAATCGATGTGTCGCGCCACTGTTCGACTTCGGCCAGACTGTCCGAAAGCTTTTTCGATACGGCATCGACGCCGAAAGCGCCGAGCACCAGGTGGCGCGGCGGGTGTTCCAGTTCCGTCACCATCATCATCGCCTTTGCAGCCCGAACGGGATCGCCCTTCTGCTTGCCGCTGATGGCTGACGTCGAGGCCATCCGTGCGCCGACGGTCTCTTCGTAGTCCGCGATGCCGGAGACCGTCTGCTGCAAGGACCGGCCGGCCCAATCTGTGCGGAACGGGCCGGGTTCGATGCAGGTGACCTTGATGCCGAGCGGCCGGCCTTCGACGGCAAGCGCGTCCGACATGCCCTCGACGGCGTGCTTACTGGCTGCATAGTAGCCGGAGCCGGGAAAGCCGACGAGGCCGGCAACCGAGGTAATGTTGATGATGTGGCCCCGGCGGCGCTTGCGCATGCCCGGCAATACGGCCCGGGTCATGGCGAAGAGGCCGAAGACGTTGGCATCGAACTGGGCGCGGATGGCGTCGTCGTCGCCCTCTTCGATCGAGGCCTGGTAGCCGTAGCCGGCATTGTTGACCAGCACGTCGATCTGGCCGAAGCGTTCTTCGGCGGCCTTAACGGCGGCAGCGATCTGGTCCTTGTCGGTAACGTCGAGGTCCAGCGCCAGGGCACTGTCTTCGTGACCCGTGACGAGATCGGCGACGCGCTCCTTGCCACGGGCGGTGACGACGGCGCGCCAGCCGCGTTCGAGTACCAATGTCGCGAGTTCGCGGCCGAAGCCGGTCGAGCAGCCGGTGATGAACCAGACGGGCGTGGAGGAGTTTGCCATGTTTGCTTTCGGTGCTTGGGCCGGCAGCGCCATTTGGCACGGTACCGGACGTTATGGTGCAACGGAGTTAGAGCGTGCTGCGCACGCGTCAATACTGCAATCGATTGCGGCCTCAGAGTTCGCCGGACTCCTCACGCCGGCGCCGGTCGAGTTCTTCCGAATAACGGCGCAGCGTGTGGCTTTCCGACAGCTGGCCAATGACCTTGCGCTCGATCAGATTGTTCACCACAGCCAGCGCTTCGCTTTCGGTCTTGTCGAAGATCGCGGCGGCCTGCTTGGCATTCATTTGCGGCTGCAGGAAGTCGTTCTTGTAGCGAATGAAATCGCCTAGGCCGCGATCGCCATCGTCCTGGTCGACGGGGCTGGCGTAGATTTCCGGCACCAGCACCATGCCTGCGTATTTTTCCGCCTCGTCGAGCAGGACGACGCGCTGCGTCGAGCCGATCGGGAAATCATGGCGGAAGTCGGCGATGCTGATGTTGACGTTGGCGCTGCGCACGTCCGGCCGCATCATCCGGGCGACCGTCAGGTTGCGGATCCAGCCGACGTCGTGGGCGCTGCGGATGCTCTCGCCGCGAAGGTGGAAGCGCCAGGTTGCAAAGGAGTAGCCGAAGGTGGTGCGAACGACGAGCGACGATGTTATGACGGCGGCAAGCACAAGCGCCGTGATCGGAAAGTCGCCGGTGATCTCCAGCGCCAGGAAGGTCATCGTCAGCGGTCCGCCGATGACTGCCACGGCCAGCGAACTCATGCCGACCACGGAATAGATGACCGGCGTCAGCGTCGCATGGTCGAAATAGGGCGCAGAGTAAGCAAAGATCTTGCCGAGCAGGGCGCCCATGAACAGCGAGGCGAAGAAAAGGCCGCCACGGAAGCCGGAGCCGATCGAGACGGCCGAGGCCAGCGATTTCAGCAGCAGGATGCCGAGCAAGGCCGGGATGGCGATATCGCGGCCGAGATTGAGATGCAGCGCACCGTGGCCGGCCGACAGAACCTGCGGCGAGATCAGGGCGAGCATGCCGACGACGATGCCGCCAAGTGCCGGCCGGACATACTGGGGGATGGCGCTCTTGCGGGCCAGCTCCTCGATGAAGGAGACGCCCTGCATGAGCAGGATGCCGCAACCGGCGCAGACGGCGCCGAGAAGCAGGGCCGGAACGTAATCGGCCGGCACGACGCTGCCGAAATCGCCGATGTCGATCATTACGTCGCTGCCGGCGAGCAGGCGTGCGACCAGCGTTGCGACGAGGGCGGAAACGACGACAGGGGTCAGGGTGACGATGGTGTAGCTGCCGATGATCAGCTCAAAGGCATAGAATGCGCCTGTGAGGGGCGCGCTGAAGGCTGCGGCGATGGCACCGGCCGCACCGCAGCCGACAAGGGTGCGAAGGTCGCCGCGGCGCAGCTGCAGTTTCAGTCCGAGTTTCGAGGCGATGCCGGCGGCGATCTGAGTGTAGCCGGCCTCCAGCCCGACGGATGCGCCGAAACCGTTGGATATGAGGTTCTGGATGGATACCAGAATGCTGTCGGTGAGCGACAGCCGGCCGCCGTGAAGCGCGTTGGCCTCGATCGGGTCGATCATCGGCTTCTTGCGGGTCTTGGAGAGGATGAAGAGCATCAGCCCCAACAGCACGCCACCTGCAATCGGCGCCAGCAGCAATAGGAGCTTGTTGTCGATCACGGCGCTACTCAGCCTGCCGTCGTCGCCGATGCCGTAGATGAGCATGTGCATCTGGCGCGAGATCAGGCTCATGGCCGTCACAGCTAGCCCCGACGTAACGCCGACCAAGGCGCCGGCGATGACGAGGCCGACTTCGCTTTGTCGCAGGATCGCGCGCATCCGACCTGCTTCAAAGAGAGATCGTAGAGTGCGGAAGCGGGGCGCATGGAATCGTTGGAGCATGGCGTTACGCATGAAAGAGAGGCGGTTGTTTAAAGCTGGACGTCTTACACTAGCAATTGCGACAAAAAGACCGCCGACGAGAATGATTTCAGCGCCGCTTCAACACATATATGGCGGAAAGCGAATTCGTCGATCAGTTGACTTGCATAAGGCGAAGGCCTAATCCTGAACGCATAACGGAAGGTTCCCGCGCCGTGAAAACGGTATGGGATCAAAAGGGAATGTGACCGGGCGGACCCATACAGGGCGCTCTTATCGCAGCCGACCCCGCGACTGTAGAACGGTCAGGGTTTTTCGTCGGGTGTTACGGGACGACGGGTGATGTTCTGCAATGGTGCAGGCGGGCCTGAAGTCGAAGGCATCGGAAAAGCCACTGGCGTGGCATCGTGATCTACCGGGGTGGGACGCCTCTTCATCTACGAATCGTCCGCCTTTTCATGATGACCTGCTGGGAAGGCGAGAAAGACCCGTGATCTCCGACCGGAACGACATCCGTCGTTCCGGTCGGAGGTTGCAACCGTGAGCCAGGAGACCTGCCATCCGTGCCGGGCGAAAAGCCCACCCTTTGGGACGTCGTCCCGCTGCCAGCACGGAGGTTGTCATGGCTGAATGTTTGACTTTGCGCGTCATTGCGACGCGGTTTCTTGATCCGACTGGTTGCACGCTTGCAGCCTCGCGCAGAACCGCGTGAGGATCGGAACAGCCTGATGTCATCCCCAACCTTCGAAACGGCCCTCGTGCTTGGCGGCGCGCGCTCCGGCAAGTCGTCTTTTGCCGAGGCGCTCGTCACAGGCTCCGGCCTCGACCGCCATTACGTCGCCACCGGTCGAGCTTGGGATGCCGAGATGGCGGAGCGCATCCGCCAGCACCGCGTCGATCGCGGCGAGGGCTGGACGACGCATGAGGAGCCGCTCGATCTTGTCGGCACGCTCGGTGCCATCGACGCGCCCGGCCGCGCTGTTCTCGTCGATTGCCTGACGCTGTGGGTTACAAACCTGATGATGGAAGAGCGCGACGTGACTGCCGCCTTCGCGTCACTCTGCCAATTCCTGCCTGGCGCAAGGGCGCGCCTGGTGTTCGTCTCCAACGAGGTCGGTCTCGGCATAGTGCCGGAAAACCGCATGGCGCGGGATTTTCGCGACCATGCCGGCCGTCTCCATCAAATGATCGCGGCTGAGGCAACCGACGTCTATTTCGTCGCCGCCGGACTGCCGCTGAAAATGAAAGGCTGATACATTGCAACAGAAAATTCCCGCCACCGTCATCACCGGCTTCCTCGGGGCTGGCAAGACGACGATGATCCGCAACCTGCTGCAGAATGCCGGCGGCAAGCGCATCGCCCTCATCATCAACGAGTTCGGCGATCTCGGCGTCGACGGCGACGTGCTGAAGGATTGCGGCGCCGAGAACTGCTCGGCCGACGATATCATCGAGCTCACCAACGGCTGCATCTGTTGCACGGTCGCCGACGACTTCATTCCGACGATGACTCAGTTGCTTGCCCGCAACCCGCGGCCCGACCACATCGTCATCGAGACATCCGGCCTTGCGCTGCCGCAGCCGCTGGTGGCGGCCTTCAACTGGCCCGACATCCGCACGCACGTGACGGTCGATGGCGTGATCACCGTCGTCGACAGCGTCGCCGTCGCTGCCGGCCGGTTTGCCGACGACCACGACGCCGTCAATGCGGCTCGGGCGGAAGATGTATCGCTCGACCACGACAATCCGATCGAGGAACTGTTCGAGGACCAGTTGACCTGCGCCGACCTCATCGTGCTCAACAAGACCGACCTGCTGGACGCCGCCGGCATCGCAGCCGTGCGTGCCGAAGTCCTGTCGCGCACCAAGCGCAAGCCCCCGATGATTGAGGCCCGCAACGGCGAGGTTTCGGCCGCCGTGCTGCTGGGGCTCGGCATCGGCACGGAAGCCGATGTCGGCAACCGTCTGTCCCACCATGAGATCGAGCACGCCGACGGCACCCCGCACGACCACGACGAGTTCGACAGTTTCGTTGTCGACCTCGGGCCTATCGCCGAGCCGGTCACGTTTATCGAGCGGCTGAAGACAGTCATCGGCCATCACGACGTGCTGCGTCTCAAGGGGTTCGTCGATGTGCCGGGCAAGCCGATGCGGCTGCAGTTGCAGGCCGTCGGCAGCCGTGTCGACCATTATTTCGACCGCGCCTGGACGCCGGGCGAAGTCCGGGCAACGCGTCTGGTGGTGATCGGGCTGCACGATATGGACCAGGCGGCGGTGCGCGGTGCGATCGAGGCGCTTGTTTGATGGTTCACCGGCGCGGCTTACCCCCCTCTGTCGGCTACGCCGACATCTCCCCCACAAGGGGGGAGATCGGGAAGCTGCGGCTGGTACGTTCACGTCCAATTGAGCGAAGTGCAGGCGGTAGCTTTGTGTTAAGCCGCGAAGCCGCCCCAGCCAATCTCTCCCCTTGTGGGGGAGATGTCACCGGAGGTGACAGACGGGGGCGCCGCCCCACCCTAAAAACTATCCAGGGAGGTGCCGCATGCATCTTCTCCTAGCCCAGAAGGGCTCGATATCCGACGGCGACGAGGCGATCGATCTCGGGCAGTCGCCGGGCGATATCCTTTTCCTGTCGGCGGCCGATACCGAGCTTGCCGCTATCGCTGCGGCTTATGCCCACCATGAGGGCACCCATTCGCTGCGGCTGGCGAGCCTGCTCAGCATGAAACATCCGATGTCCGTCGACACCTATGTCGAGCGGACGGCGCGACACGCGAAGATGATCATCGTCCGGGCGCTCGGCGGCGCCAGCTATTTTCAATATGCCCTGGAAGCGCTGCATGCGGCCGCGTCCCGGCAGGGCGTCATGATTGCGGTGATCCCGGGCGATTCCAAGCCCGATCCGGGCGTCATGCCGTTCTCCAACATCGCGCTCGACGATCTCAATGCGCTGTGGTCCTATCTGATCGAGGGTGGCGACGACAATGCGCGGGCGTTTCTGGCCTATGCGTCGGCGATGCTGTCCGGCGCCGAAAAACCGCAGCCGGCGAGCCCGCTTGCCAAGGCGGGCATCTGGTGGCCGGGGCAGGGTGTCGTCGATGTCGATGCGTGGCGGCTGGCGTCTGCGGCGGCGGTGACACCCCCATCTGTCGGCCGGGCCGACATCTCCCCCGCAAGGGGGGAGAACAACTTGTCAAATCCGCCTATCGTCGCCATCAGCTTTTACCGCGCTCTCGTGCAGAGCGGCGAGACCCGGCCTGTCGAGTCAATGATATCGGCGCTGGTTGAGGCTGGTGTGCGGCCGCTGCCGGTGTTTGCCTACAGTCTCAAGGACCCGGCATCCAAGTCCATCATCTCCGATATTTTTGGCGCAGCGTCGCCGGATGTCGTTATTAACACCACTGGCTTTGCCATTTCGGCACCCGGTGCCGACCGGAAGCCGACGGTGCTGGAGGAAAACGATGGGGTCGTGCTGCAGGCGATCTTCTGCGCTTCTTCCAAGGAGGCCTGGACTGCCTCGGCGCAGGGCCTGTCGGCCCGCGATCTCGGCATGAACGTGGCGCTGCCCGAGGTCGACGGCCGTGTGCTGTCGCGCGCCGTGTCGTTCAAGGCCGCAGCCCGCTACGACGAGCGGGTGGAGGCCAATATCGTCGGCAGCGAGCCATCGATCGACCGCATGCGCTATACCGCAGCGCTCGCCGCCAACTGGGCCCGGCTGCGTCGGACACCGGTGGCCTCTCGGCGCGTGGCGCTGGTCATGGCCAACTATCCAAACCGCGACGGCAGGCTTGGCAACGGCGTCGGGCTGGATACGCCGGCTGGCACGGTGGAAGTCATGCGGGCCATGGCGGCGAACGGTTATCCCGTGGCCGACATTCCCGCCGATGGCGATGCGCTGATCACCCATCTCATGCAGGGGCCGACCAACTCCGGCCGCGATGGAAAGGTCGTCCGCGAGACGCTTTCGGTGAGTCGTTACAAGACCTTCTTTGCGTCTCTTCCCGTTCAGATTCAGGATGAAGTGTCGGCGCGTTGGGGTGGGCCTGAGGACGACACCTATGTCGTCGATGGCGCATTCGCCCTGTCTTTTGTCCGCTTCGGGGAAATGCTGGTCGGCATCCAGCCGGCGCGCGGCTACAACATCGATCCGAAGGAGAGCTATCACTCGCCGGATCTCGTTCCGCCGCATGGCTATCTCGCCTTCTATGCCTTCCTGCGCCAGGAATTCGGTGCCCATGCCGTCATCCACATGGGCAAGCACGGCAATCTCGAATGGCTGCCGGGCAAGGCGCTGGCGCTGTCGGAAACGTGCTATCCCGAAGCCATCCTCGGGCCGATGCCGCATCTCTATCCCTTCATCGTCAACGATCCCGGCGAGGGCACGCAGGCAAAGCGCCGCACCAGTGCCGTGATCATCGACCATCTGACGCCGCCTTTGACCCGTGCCGAAAGCTACGGTCCGCTGAAGGACCTCGAAGCGCTGGTGGACGAGTATTACGAAGCCTCCGGCGTCGATCCGCGCCGTATCCTGCTGCTGCGCAAGCAGATCCTCGATCTCGTCACCGATATCGGCCTCGACCAGGATGCTGGCATCGCCAAGGGCGAGAGCGAGGACAGCGCGCTGCAGAAGCTCGATGCCTATCTCTGCGACCTGAAGGAGATGCAGATCCGCGACGGGCTGCACGTCTTCGGCGTGTCGCCTGAGGGGCGGTTGCTGACAGACCTGACGGTGGCGCTGGCCCGCGTGCCGCGCGGTTTGGGCGAGGGCGGCGACCAGAGTTTGCAGCGGGCGATTGCGGCGGATGCCAGGTTATCGGGTGCCCCTGCGGGGGCTGCCGCCGCAACATCGGAATTTGCCGCATCACCCCCCTCTGTCAGCTCTGCTGACATCTCCCCCACAAGGGGGGAGATTGGTATGCCGCGCCATGGTCACAACAACGAACCTGCGGAGCTTGCTGCAAGAGCGGACTACAGTGTGGAGATTGCCGCCGCCCCATCGATCTCCCCCCTTGTGGGGGAGATGTCCGACAGGACAGAGGGGGGTAACCCTCCGCAACCTAAAACCTTCGATCCGCTCGACTGCGCCATGGCAGAAGCCTGGGGCGGTCCACGTCCGCAACTCCTTGCCGACATATCCAGCGATCCCTGGCGCACCAATGGAGATACCGTGGAGCGCATCGAATTGCTTTCCGCCAAATTCGTCGATGGCTCGATGCTTTGTCCCGTCGGGTGGATGCATACGCAGGCCGTGCTTGCCGAAATCGAAAGCCGTCTGAAGTCCTCGATCGTTGCCTGCGGGCCTGCCGAGATTGCCGGGTTGCTGGCGGGTCTTGACGGTCGCTTCGTTGCGCCGGGGCCGTCTGGGGCACCGACGCGCGGGCGTCCGGACGTGCTGCCGACGGGGCGTAATTTCTACTCCGTCGACAGCCGCGCGGTGCCGACGCCGGCGGCCTATCAGCTTGGCAAGGCCTCGGCCGAGTTGTTGGTGCGGCGCTACGTGCAGGATCACGGCGAATGGCCCGTTTCCATCGGCTTGACCGCCTGGGGGACATCGAACATGCGAACCGGCGGCGACGACATTGCCCAGGCGATGGCGCTGATCGGCGTCAAGCCCGTGTGGGACATGGCGTCTCGGCGGGTCACCGGCTACGAGATCATACCGCCCGCCATGCTGGGGCGGCCGCGGGTCGATGTGACGCTCCGGATTTCCGGTTTCTTCAGGGATGCCTTTCCCGAGCAGATCGCCCTGTTCGACAAGGCCGTGCGGGCTGTCGGCGCGCTGGATGAAGACCCTGATGACAATGCGATCGCAGCCCGCATGCAGGGGGAAACCGCGCGCCTGATGACCGAGGGGCTGGATGCAGCCGCAGCTGCAAAACGGGCTGGCTATCGTGTCTTCGGCTCCAAGCCCGGCGCTTACGGTGCGGGGCTGCAGGCGCTGATCGACGAAAAGGGATGGGAGAAGCGCGCCGATCTGGCGGAGGCCTATCTGGTCTGGGGCAGCTACGCCTATGGCGCCGGCGAAGACGGCAAGGCCGAGCGCGGTGTGTTCGAGGAGCGGCTAGCATCGATCCAGGCCGTCGTGCAGAACCAGGACAACCGCGAGCACGACCTGCTCGACAGCGACGATTACTACCAGTTCGAGGGCGGCATGGCGGCGGCGGCGGAACAACTGGGCGGCGCCCGGCCACCGATCTATCACAACGACCATTCTCGGCCGGAAAAGCCTGTGATCCGCTCGCTGGAGGAAGAGATCGGCCGGGTCGTGCGCGGTCGCGTCGTCAATCCGAAATGGATCTCCGGCGTGATGCGCCACGGCTACAAGGGCGCAGCCGAGATTGCGGCGACCGTCGATTTCCTGTTCGCGTTTGCAGCCACCACCGGCGCCGTCCGCGATCATCATTTCGAGGCGGTCTACCAGGCCTTCGTCACCGACGCCCGCGTTGCGGACTTCATGGCGGACAAGAACCCGGCGGCGCAGGCCGAGATGAAGGAACGACTGCTGGAGGCGATCGACCGCCAGCTCTGGACACCGCGCAGCAACTCTGCGCGGTTCGCTCTGGCTATTGAGAGCGAAGAGGCGCTGGCATGAAAGCCGCTGCAAAGAGGCTGGCGAGCTTGCCGCACACAATGACAACAAATAGCTGGCCGCAGATTGTTCTCTATCTCGGGCGCGGCGGAACCTTGGCGCGCATGCCGGACATTTCAGGACGACAGACATGAACGAAGAAACCACCGACGGCGTGACATCGCCTGCACCTGTCGCCGACGACAGCCGCCATGCCGAGAAGATGGCGAAGAAGAAGGCGGCGCGCGACAAGATCATGGCGACGAAGAGCGGCGACAAGGGACTGATCATCGTTCACACCGGCAAGGGCAAGGGCAAGTCCTCGGCGGCTTTCGGGATGATCTTTCGCCATATTGCCCACGGCAAGCGTTCCGCGGTCGTGCAGTTCATCAAGGGCGCGATGTGGACGGGCGAGCGCGACCTGATCGAGAAGCATTTCTCGGATATATGCGCCTTCCACACCATGGGCGAGGGGTTCACCTGGGAGACGCAGGACCGAGCCCGCGACGTGGCAGCGGCGGGTGCTGCGTGGGAAAAGGCCAAGGAGTTGATCCGCGACGAGCGCAACTCGATGGTGCTGCTCGACGAGATCAACATCGCGCTGCGCTACGATTATCTCGATCTGGTCGAGGTCATCGCGTTTCTGAAGACGGAAAAGCCCTATATGACGCATGTCGTGCTGACCGGCCGCAATGCCAAGGAAGAACTCTTCGAGATCGCCGACCTGGTGACCGAGATGGAACTGATTAAGCATCCGTTCCGCTCCGGTATCAAGGGGCAGGCCGGAGTGGAATATTGATGACGCAGAGCTGGGTCTTTTGGGCGATCCTGTCAGCCGCCTTTGCAGCGCTGACCGCGATCTTCGCCAAGATCGGCATCTCCGGCGTCAATTCGGACCTCGCGACGCTGATCCGAACCATGGTGATCATCGTTATCCTTGCCGCCATCGTCACCGCCACCGGCCAATGGCAGGCGCCGTCGACGATTTCGGCCAAGACTTGGCTGTTCCTCGGCCTGTCGGGCCTTGCCACCGGCGGCTCCTGGATCGCCTATTTCCGGGCCCTGAAGCTTGGCGATGCCGCCCGCGTCGCGCCCATCGACAAGTTGTCGATCGTGCTGGTCGCCATCTTCGGCGTCGTCTTCCTCGGTGAAAAGCTTGGAGTGGTCAACTGGCTCGGCGTCGCGCTGATTGCCAGCGGCGCGCTGTTGCTGGCGCTGTTCTGATCGGCGTCCGCTGAGCTCTCAGTAGCCGAGCCATAGCCTGACAGGGTTGTTCGGATCGGCCAGAAGCTTGATCGCGAAGGCGACGCAGACGACCACCAGCAGAGGCTTGATGACTTTCGCACCGATGCGCATGGCAAGCCGCGACCCGACCTGGGCGCCGAGGAACTGGCCGATGCCCATCAGGATGCCGATTTTCCAGAGGATGGCGCCGGAAAACAGGAAGACCACAAGCGCTCCGAAATTGGAGCCGAAGTTCAACAGCTTGGTATGGGCGGTCGCCTTCAACAGGCCGAAGCCGGCGAGGCTGACGAAGCCAAGCATGAAAAACGATCCGGTGCCGGGACCGAACGCGCCGTCGTAGAAGCCGACCAGTGGTACGACGGTCAGGCCGAACATCAGCGCCGTCATCCGCCTGTGGGTCTCGACATCGCTGATGTTGGGCTTCAGCGCGAAATAGAGGGCGATGGCTATCAGCAGGAAGGGCATGATGATGCGCAGCAGATCTGCCGGCATGACCGTCGCCAACAGCGCGCCTAGCACGCCGCCGAGTGCCGCCATGGCTGCCATCGGCACCTGCTCGCGCAGTTGCACATGGCCCTTGCGGGCGTAGGCAATGGTCGCCGAGGCCGAGCCGCAGATGCTTTGCAGCTTGTTGGTGCCGAGCGTCTGCAGTGGCGGTATGCCCGCGATCAGCATGGCCGGCACGGTGATCAATCCGCCGCCGCCGGCAATCGAATCGACGAAGCCGGCAAAGAATGCCGCCATGAACAGTAGCAGGAGCAGTTGAAGGGAGATGTCTTGCACGGCGGGCCACCCGATTTCACTGGAGCGTCTTCTGGCACCCGCGCCTGCCTGCTGCAATCGTTGTTTGCGGGGGCGATGAAAATTGACGTGAGCCGCGCTGCAGCCTAGACAGATCGCGATCCTTACCGAAGAGACCCTGCGTGACCCATTCGTCTTCCGATCGGCAATCGTCCGGCAGGTCCCGCCTTGTGATCGGCATGGGCTGCGAGAGCGGAGCACCGGAAGGCGAGTTGCTGGCACTGGCAAAGCGCGCCCTCGCCGGAGCTGCTCTCGATGCCCGTGACCTCCAGGCGCTAGCCTCGATCGACGGCAAGGCGAAGGAGCCGGCGATCCTTGCAGTTGCGGCCTATTACGGCATTCCAGCGCTGTTTTTCGATGCCGAGCGGCTTGAGCGCGAGACGCCCCGGCTGCAAAATCCCTCCGACAAGATTTTTTCTCTCGTCGGTTGCCATGGTGTCGCGGAGGCTGCGGCGCTGGCCGGGGCGGAGCCAGAGGCCGTACTCATTGTGCCGAAACTCAAATCCGCACTCGCCACCGTGGCAATTGCCGCCGTCGTTTGAATTTCATGCTGGACGACCGACCGGCCGCGCATCTGCGATATTGCGAAACCGCCCGGCGCCGGTATGGTGACGTCTTTCGCCGCTGGCCGAGATGGCTGCCGGCTCCGTGCCGCGATAAGGAATTTCCATGCACAAGGTCATTTACGACACTGATCCCGGCGTCGACGACGCTATGGCGCTGCTTTTCCTGCACCGTCATCCCGAGATCGACCTGATCGGCGTCACCACCATCTTCGGCAATGCCTCGGTCGACACGACAACGCGCAATGCGCTGTTCCTGAAGCGTGAATGGGGCTTCGAATGCCCGGTCGCGCGCGGCGCCGACGCCACCTTCGATCCGTCGCGCAAGGAGCATGGCTGGCCGACGCATGTGCACGGCGTCAACGGTCTCGGCGATATCGACGTGCCGGCAACCATAGATCTTCCCGTCGATCCGCGCCCGGCCTACCAGTTCATCATCGATACCGTCCGGGCCAATCCCGGCGAAGTACGGCTTGTCGCCGTCGGTCGGATGACCAACCTGGCGCTGGCGCTGAAACACGATCCGGCGATTGCCGGGCTGGTAAAGGATGTCGTCATCATGGGCGGCGCCTTCTACGTGCCGGGCAATGTCTCGCCGGTGGCGGAAGCCAATATCTACGGCGACCCGGAGGCTGCGGACGCCGTCATGATGGCCGAATGGAAGGTCGTGCTGATCGGTCTCGACGTGACAGCTATCACCACCATGAGCCGCAGCTATCTCGCCGACATGGCCAAGGCTGGCGGCAAGGACGTGCAGCTGCTCGCCGACCTCTCGCAGTCCTATATCGATTTCTACAAGCACGCGGTCGAGGACGGCATGATGGTGCACGACAGCTGCGCCAGCGCCTATATCGTCGCACCGAACCTCTTCACGTCGATATCAGGTGCCGTGCGCGTCGTCTGCGGCGGCATCGCCGATGGCCAGACCATCGTCAAGCCCGACGGCCGCCACTTCCCCCCGGGCCACTGGGACGGACTGCCGAGCCAGACGGTGTGCGTCGGGATCGAGTCGGAGAAGGTCGTGGACCTGATCCGGGACGTGATTGTGGGGTGATGGGGTAGGGGCGTGGGACCTGCGGGCGCAGCTTTCACCCAAGGACATGGATGGATAATATTACTCCTCATATAGCGCTATAGTTGCAATAGCCTTGTGTGGTATGAGTTGTTCATGATCGGTGCGACGAGGGATATCGCTGACCGTTTGGACTAAAATGCGTTCATGTTTTGACCGGGGAGCCTGAGATGTCAGTTAAGTCTTTGGGCTTCCCTGGATGTCCGCTGTGAGGCGCGACGAGCTCCAGCGTGTTGCTCAAGCAAAGATCAACGATGCCCAGTTGCTGTTGGAGCATCGCAGTGCGTCGAATGCTTACTATTTAGCGGGATATGCGGTAGAGATCGGGCTTAAAGCTTGCATAGCGAAGCAGATATCAGCGGAAACGATTCCCGAGCTTAATTTTGTAAGGTCGATATATGATCATGATCTACAAAAGCTAGTCAGGGTTGCCGGCCTGTCGGCCGAATTGAAGCAAGCGCAGGATGCCAATAACGATTTCGCCGTGAATTGGGCGATCGTTTGCGAGTGGAAGCTTGACGATCGATACGGCTTAAAGGATCTGGGCACGGCGCAGTTGATGATCGCCGCCGTGACGGATGAAACCGGAGGAGTTCTGCCATGGATCAGGGAACGATGGTGAAGAGTGGTCAAGATCTGGTCAGGTATCTGGACGAGACTCCGGTCAATCCACGCTTCGCGATGTGGGTTAATTTTTCTGAAGCCGAAAGCTGGAAACTCTGGATCGTTCCAGCGAAGTCTGTCACCGACAAGCGAGCGTTCTATCATACCGTCGCGGATACGATATCGAAACATCGCGATGATCTCGGCGGCCTCGATGTCGGGATGGTGGAGTTTACCGCCGACACCAAATCCGTCGTTCGGTCGATGGCAAAATTTATGAAAATGCCGAACATTGGTGCCGCGAACGTTTCCGGAAATACATTTGACGGCATGTTCTTGCCGGATGGCGTTTTGATCAGGTCGAATATCGCCGCGTAGCGATCACCGCGTTATGGCACCTTTTCGGCCCGTTCGATTTTCTGCCGCAATATTGCAATTCCGCCCTCCCACGCCTAACACAGCCGCATGAGCCAAACCCTGTTTTCCACATTGCCAACCCTTGAGCCGGGCAGCGTCTGGCTGGCCGGGGCGGGGCCGGGCGATCCGGGCTTGCTGACGCTGCTGGCGGCCAAGGCGATGGCGGAGGCTGATGTCATCGTCCACGATGCGTTGGTCGACGATGCCTGTTTGAGGCTCGCCGGTGCCGGTGCCGTGCTCGAATATGCCGGCAAGCGCGGGGGCAAGCCTTCTGCAAAGCAGCGCGATATCTCGCTGCGGCTGGTCGAACTGGCGCAGTCCGGCAAGCGCGTGCTGCGGCTTAAGGGCGGGGACCCCTTCGTCTTCGGGCGTGGTGGCGAGGAGGCGCTGATGCTCGTCGAGCATGGCATTCCGTTCCGAATCGTGCCGGGCGTCACTGCCGGGATCGGTGGACTTGCCTATGCCGGTATTCCGGTGACCCACCGCGACGTCAATCATGCCGTCACGTTCCTGACCGGCCATGATTCGTCCGGGCTGGTGCCGGATGCCATCGACTGGCAGGCGATCGGCAAGGGGTCGCCGGTAATCGTCATCTACATGGCGATGAAACACATCTCCCAGATCGTCGCCAACCTCATTGCTGCCGGCCGGTCGCCGCGCGAGCCTGTCGCCTTTGTCTGCAATGCATCGACACCGCGCCAGCAGGTGCTGGAGACGACGCTCGGATCTGCCGAGGCGGATGTTGCAAGCGCAGGCCTCCTGCCGCCTGCCATCGTCGTCATCGGCGCGGTGGTCGACCTGCGGCAATCGCTGGATTGGCTGGGCGCACTCTCCGGGCGCACGCTGGTGCCTGAAAGCATCGGCGAACCGAGAGAGGTGCGGGCATGAGCGGGCTGTTGATTTCGGCGCCGTCCTCCGGGTCGGGCAAGACGACGATAACGCTGGGGCTCTTGCGGGCGCTGCGCAACCGGGGCGTTGCCGTGGCGCCGGGCAAGGCCGGACCCGATTATATTGATCCAGCCTTCCATGCGGCGGCAAGCGGGACGACCTGTCTCAATTTCGACCCCTGGGGCATGCGCCCGGAACTGATCGCCGCCAATGCCGCCCTCCACCGGGAAGGCGGCAGGATGCTGGTGGTCGAGGCGATGATGGGCCTCTTCGACGGTGCTGCCGATGGTCATGGGACCGCGGCCGATCTGGCGGCAATGCTGTCTCTGCCGGTGGTTTTCGTCGTCGATGCGGCGCGGACGTCGCAATCGGTGGCGGCGCTCGTTAGCGGCTTTGCCAATTTTCGCGCCGACATCCGCATCGTCGGTGTCATTCTCAACCGGGTCGGCAGCGCTCGCCACGAACTGATGTTGCGCCAGGCGCTGCGGGCAATCGGCATGCCCGTCGTCGCCGTCGTGCGCAGCGATCCGGGGCTGGCGGTGCCGGAGCGGCATCTGGGGCTGGTGCAGGCCGGCGAACATTCGGGCCTCGAGGAGTTTGTCGAGCGGGCGGCATCGGCTGTTTCCGCCGAATGCGATTTCGATCTGCTGCTGCGCGCCGGTGCGGGAAGTGCCAAGGCTTCTCCCGCCGCCATTCACCGCATGGCGCCGCTCGGCCAGAAGATCGCCGTCGCCCGCGACATCGCCTTTGCCTTTTCCTATGAACACATGCTGCTGGGCTGGCGGCGACGCGGCGCGGAGATCTCGTTCTTCTCGCCGCTTGCCGACGAAGCCCCAGTGGCAGACGCCGATGCCATCTATTTGCCCGGAGGCTATCCGGAGTTGAACGCGGGGACCATCGCGTCGGCCAGCGCGTTTCGCTCCGCCATGCGGGATGCGGCCGAGCGTGGCGTCAGGATTTTCGGCGAGTGCGGCGGCTACATGACGCTCGGCGAGGGACTGATCGATGCAGCCGGTGGGCACCATGCCATGCTCGGGCTGCTTCCGGTCGTCACCAGCTACGAGACGCGCAAGCGGCATTTGGGCTACCGTCGCGTAACGCCATTGCCGGGCAGTTTCTTCGAGGCGCCAATGAAAGCGCATGAATTCCACTATTCGACGCTGGTGTCCGAGGGCAATGCCGACCCGCTGTTTGCCGTTACCGACGCCCTCGATACCGATCTCGGCACGGCAGGCCTGCAGCGCGGCAATGTCGCCGGCTCCTACATGCACCTGATCGACCTGTCCGGAGAGCCCGGATGAGCGGCCGGATCGCCCATGGCGGCGGCATCACCGCTGCAGCGCATCTCTACGGCGGCGAGGCCCACGATTGGCTCGACCTGTCGACGGGGATCAACCCCAACCCGGTGGCGATCCCGCCGATAGAAGCGAGCGCATGGCACCGGCTGCCGGACCAGTATCTGGTGGAACGCGCCAGGCTGTCAGCGCAGACCTATTACCGCAGTGGCGATTGCCGGCCGTTGCCTGTGCCGGGGACGCAATCGGTCATCCAGCTGCTGCCGCGTCTGGTGGCTGAGGGCAGGCGCGTCGCCGTGCTGGGGCCGACCTATGGCGAGTACAGGCGCGTGTTTTCGCTCGCCGGCCTTTCGGTCGATGAGATCGTCGATCTCGACGGCGTGACGGGCGCGCATGGGCTGGTTGTGGTGGTCAATCCCAACAATCCGGATGGTCGCGTTCACATGCCCGATCAACTGGTCGCTCTCCAGCATCGACTTAGCCGGCAGGATGCGTGGCTGGTGGTCGACGAAGCTTTTGCAGACGGCAACCCGCAGGCGAGCCTTGCGTCGCTGGTTTCGCAGATGGACAAGCTGATAATCTTCCGTTCGTTTGGAAAGTTTTTCGGGCTGGCCGGTATCAGGCTCGGTTTCGTGATCGCCAGTCCCTTCCTGCAGGAACGTTTCGAGGACTGGCTCGGACCCTGGGCAGTTTCGGGTCCGGCGCTATCGCTGGCGGCCAAAGTGTTTGCCGGAGATACGGCGGCAATCGGCAGGCGGCTGGCCGAACGCAGCGCTGCATTGCGCTCGGTGCTTGCCGGCGCGGGGCTATCGGTTATCGGCGGGACCGATCTGTTCGCTCTCGTTGCCGACAGCCGGGCGGGTGCAATTCATGAGCACCTTTGCCGGCATCACATTTTGGTCCGCAAATTCGACTATGCAGCGGAGTGGCTGCGTTTCGGGCTGACGGCCGATGCGGCAGAGGATCGCCGGCTGGCCTCGGCACTCACCGGGTTGACATCATGATCATCGACGAACACCTGCTCATCCTCGTATTGGCTCTGCTGCTCGACCGGATCGTCGGCGATCCAGACTGGCTGTGGACGAGGTTGCCGCATCCGGTGGTCTTGTTCGGCAAGGCGATCAGCTTTGTCGACAAGCGCTACAATCTGACGCGGCTTTCCGCCGCAGACCGCCGTCGCAATGGTCTCGTGTCGATCCTGGCGTTGCTGGCGCTGAGCGCACTTGCCGGTGCCGTGCTGCATGCCTTGCTCGGGATGTTCGGCTGGCTCGGCCTGCTGATCGAAGCGGTACTGGTGGCGGTTTTCCTGGCGCAGAAGAGCCTTGCCGACCATGTGATCGCGGTGTCGGACGCGCTGCGGCTGGAGGGGCTCGAGGGTGGACGGCGCGCGGTGTCGCGCATTGTCGGCCGCGATCCCGAGACGCTCGACGAGCCCGCCGTCTGCCGTGCCGCCATCGAAAGCCTGGCGGAGAATTTTTCCGATGGCGTGGTGGCACCGGTGCTGTGGTATGCGGTTTTCGGCCTGCCGGGCTTGCTTCTGTACAAGATGCTCAACACCGCCGATTCGATGATCGGCCACAAATCCGAGACCTATCTAGATTTCGGCCGGGCCTCGGCGCTGCTCGACGATGTCGCCAACTGGCCGGCGGCGCGGCTGTCGATCCTGTTGATTGCCCTCGGGGCGATGGTTCGGCGTGGTGTGACGGCGCTCAACAACGCCTTTCGCATCGCCGCACGCGACGGAGGTCTGCACCGGTCTCCTAATTCCGGCAGGCCGGAGGCAGCCATGGCCGGGGCTCTCGATATCCAGCTGGCGGGCCCGCGTATGTATGCGGGCGAAACGGTGCGGGAGCCGATGATCAACGGGTCTGGGCGAGATACCGCGACCGTCAGCGACGTCGAGGCGGGCGTGGCGATCTTCTACACGGCCTGCAGCGTGCTGGCGCTGGCCGTGCTCGCGGGTTTTCTCGCGTTACTTTGATTTCTTAATAAAGAAATACGCTCGATCCTGCGGCAATATTATTCAGCGGGCGTCGTGCAAGTTAATTCGATATAGAAAACTTCGTGCTATTCGTTCCCCAGTCGAAATTGCTCGCTCCGAAGCAACGACGAGGGGAAAATCATGAAGACGACGATGCTTGCTGCCGGGGCCACTCTCTGCCTCGGTTTTTATGCTGCGTCCGCCGATGCCTCGGCGCTGCTGGCGCGGATCGACATTGCCGCGCAGACGATGACCGTCAGTGAAAACGGCATCACCCGCTATCAGTGGAAAGTCTCGACGGCTCGGCCGGGCTATGTCACGCCGACCGGCAACTATACCGCCAAGTGGCTGTCGCGCGACCATCACTCGAAGAAGTACGACAACGCCCCGATGCCGTTCGCGGTGTTCTTCAACGGCGGCTATGCGGTGCACGGGACCACCGAGGTCCGCCGTCTCGGCCGGCCCGCGTCTCACGGTTGCGTCCGCCTGCAGACCGCGAATGCTGCTGTGTTCTTCTCCATGGCTAGCGAAGCCGGGCTGGAGAACACACGCATTGTCATCAGCCAGTAGGCCAGCGACCGCTCTGCCTGACGCGCAGCGCCAAATTTTGGGCAGGCTGTTGCGCAGGCCATTGGCTTTTGAGACGGATTTCCCTATGACGAAGATCGAAAGATCATTTGAAGAGGTACTGGCGTGACTGCTACATTCGATAAGGTTGCCGACATCATCGCGGAAACGAGCGAAATCGACCGGGCGACAATTACGCCGGAAAGCCACACGATCGACGATCTCGGCATCGATAGCCTCGATTTCCTCGATATCGTGTTTGCGATCGACAAGGAATTCGGCATCAAGATTCCGTTGGAAAAGTGGACGCAGGAAGTCAACGAAGGCAAGGTCTCGACTGAGGAGTATTTCGTCCTCAAGAATCTCTGTGCCAAGATCGATGAGTTGCGCGCCGCCAAGGCCTGAGCCACCGCTGCATCTTTGCCAACGCCCTGCCGCCTCTGATAAGACGGCCGGGCGGTTTTGTTCCAAGCACTATCTCCCACCCGCTTTGCTTTTTCTCGCGGGTCGGACCGGAGAGCACCATGCTGCTGGAATATTTCCAGATGATCGACCGGATCGAATCCGTCGACCTGTCCAAGGGTCTCTTGAAGGCGCGCTCCGTCGTGCCTTCCAACAGTCCGGTTTTCGAAGGCCACTTTCCCGGAATGCCGCTGGTTCCGGGCGTCCTCTTGATCGAGACAATGGCGCAGGCGTCCGGCATGCTCGTTCTGGCCGCCACGAATTTTGCCGCGATGCCGTTCCTGATGACCGTCGATGGCGCCAAGATGCGTTCCTTCGTCGAGCCGGATGCGGTACTCGACATCGAGGCCATTCTGGAACATGACGGATCCGGCTATGCTGTCACCAAGGCGAAGATTACCGTCGCCGGCAAGAAGGTCTGCGATGCGCAGTTGAAGCTGCGCACGCTGCCGTTTAATGAGGTGCCGCTGGCCGATATCGTTCGCAAGCGGGCCATGGAAGTCGGGCTTCTCGACGCGATTGCTGCCAGCGCCTGAAAAGGTCTGGCCATCCGCGACGCAGCCGAAAGGATTGATGTATGAGCAAGGCTCCCAATGACGTCGTCATCACAGGCGTCGGTATCGTAACCTGCCAGGGCGTCGGCAAGGATGCGCATGTTGCGCTGCTGACCGCAGGCGCGTCACCGGCCGTTGTCGTCGAGACGGAAAAATTCAAGCCGTACCCGGTGCACCCGCTGCCGGAGATCGACTGGTCTCAGCAGATCCCCAAGCGCGGGGATCAGCGGCAGATGGAAAACTGGCAGCGCATCGGCGTGTTCACGGCCGGTCTCGCGCTCGACGACGCCGGCTTCAAGGATAACTTCGAGGCGTGCGGCGCGATGGACATGATCGTGGCTGCCGGCGGTGGCGAGCGCGACATCAATGTCGATACGCTGATCGTCGACGAGGGCCTGAAGCGCAACGACCGCGAATTGATGCTCAATGAAAAGCTGACGACGGAGTTGCGGCCAACGCTGTTTCTCGCGCAGCTCTCGAACCTGCTGGCAGGCAACATCTCTATCGTCCATAAGGTGACCGGCTCGTCGCGCACTTTCATGGGCGAGGAGGCTGCTGGCATATCGGCGGTCGAGACTGCCTTTCACCGCATCAAGTCCGGTGAGTCCACCCACGCGCTGGTCGGCGGCGCGTTTTCGGCAGAGCGGCTGGATATGATCCTGCTGTTCGAATCGATCGGCGGCCATAGCGTCGGCGACTGGCAGCCCTTGTGGTCGCGTCGCGAAGGCAGCGGCGGCGGCATGATCGTCGGCTCGCTCGGAGCCTTTCTGGTTCTGGAATCCCGGGCCCACGCCGAAAGCCGTGGTGCCCATATCTATGCGACCATCGACGCTATCGAAGGCGACCGCGGCAACCGCGACGACGGCAAGTTCGAGGCTCGCCTCGAGCGCTTGCTCGAGCCTGCCATCGGTTCCGGCAGCGAGACCATCGTGTTCTCCGGAAGCTCCGGTCTCCACGAGATTGCAGCCCGCGAGAAGGCGGTGCTGGACAAGGCGCTTCCGCAAGCGGCGATCCGTGGCTATGGCGGCGTGACCGGACACGGGCTGGAAACGCAGTTTCCGCTCGGCATCGCGTTTGCCGCGCTGGCGCTGGCCAACAAGGCCAGGGTGCCGACGTTCGATCCAAACCATGAAAAGCCGATGGGCGCAGCCGCCCGGACGGCGATCGTGACGACCGTCGGACATACGCGCGGCGAGGGCGTCGCCGTCCTGTCTACCGAGCCTCAGGAGTGATGAGCATGACAGCTGCAGCCTATAGGGACCATCTCGGACGCCCGATCGTTGCCGTCACCGGCATGGGCATCATCACCTCGCTCGGCCAGGGACTGAAGGACAACTGGGATGCGCTGACATCAGGCGTCTCAGGTATCCACGCCATCACGCGCTTTCCGACCGACAACATCTCGACCCGCATCGCCGGTACCGTCGACTTCATCGAGGTGCCGATTTCCAACGCCGTCGAGCGCTCCTATGCATTTGCCCGCGAGACCACCGTCGAGGCGCTAGCACAGGCTGGCCTGTCCGGTGATTTCAACGGCCCGCTGTTCCTGGCCGCACCGCCGATCGAGCCGGAATGGAGTGCCCGCTTTGCGCTCGGCGACCGCTCGCCGCCGGCCGATCATCCGGGCGACGCCTATGAACGCTTTCTATTCGCTATGCGCGAGCGGCCCGATCCGTCGTTCCATGAGGCGGCCTCGTTCGGCGCCATCTCCGAGCGGCTGTCCGACCGCTTCGGCACGCGCGGCTTGCCGGTGACCCTGTCGACGGCCTGTGCCTCGGGCGCCACCGCAATCCAGCTCGGTATCGAGGCGATCCGCCAGGGCCGCACAGAGCGGGCCTTGTCGGTTGCCACCGATGGCTCGCTCAGCGCCGAGGCCCTGATCCGCTTTTCGCTGCTCTCCGCGCTGTCGACCCAGAACGATCCGCCGACCAAGGCGTCAAAGCCTTTCAGCAAGGACCGGGACGGCTTCGTGATTGCCGAGGGTGCTGCGACGCTGGTGCTGGAATCGCTGGAATCAGCCGTAGCCCGTGGTGCAAAAATCCTCGGCATCATGAAGGGCGCCGGCGACAAGGCCGACAGTTTTCATCGCACCCGCTCGTCACCCGACGGCGCGCCGGCGATTGCCACGATCCGGGCGGCGCTCGCGGATGCCGGCATGGCGGAGACCGATATCGGCTATATCAACGCCCACGGCACATCGACGCCGGAAAACGACAAAATGGAATATGGTGCGATGCTGGCCGTCTTCGGCGACCGCCTTGCCAAAATTCCGGTGTCGTCCAACAAGTCGATGATCGGCCATACGCTGACTGCTGCCGGCGCCGTCGAAGCGGTGTTCTCGCTACAGACGATGCTCACGGGTACGCTGCCACCGACCATCAACTACGCCATTCCGGACACCAGCATCGACCTCGACGTGGTGCCGAACGTCAAGCGCGAGACACAGGTCCACGCGGTGCTGTCGAACTCGTTTGGCTTCGGCGGGCAGAATGCCAGCCTTGTCATGGCGCTCGATCCGACCTAGGCAGTGTCCCCATAAACGGGGTTCATCTTATTGACGGTGTGTGATTCAATCTCCTTGAAAGGAGATTGCCATGCGCCGTCATGAATTGAGCGACGAAGAATGGGCTATCATTGCACCTCTTTTGCCGAACAATAGCCGTGGAATTGAACGTGTCGATGACCGCCGGGTGATCAACGGCATCCTGTGGCGTTTCAGGACTGGTTCGTCTTGGCGAGATGTGCCGGAGCGTTATGGCCCGCGCACGACGCTTTACAATCGGTTCTCCCGATGGCGCAAGGCGGGCGTCTGGGATCGTCTTCTGGACGCCGTTTCAAAGCGTTACGATGGAGACATCGTGATGATCGACAGTTCTTGTGTTCGCGTTCACCAGCATGGTGCCAACGCTAAAAAGGGGGATCTGCCGATCCTTGCATGGGACGTTCGCGCGGCGGCCTGACGACAAAGATCCACGCTCTTGTCGATGCAGATGGCAGACCGGTTCGGCTTGAACTCACCGCCGGCCAAGCCGCCGATGCACCGATGGCTGAAAAGCTGTTGAGCGACCTGCGGCCCGGCGCGACGATCCTCGCCGACAAGGCATATGACACCGACGCAATTCGTAACTTTGCCAAGCAACGCAAGTGCTGGGCGAATATCCCTGCAAAGGCCAATCGAAAGCAGACATTCAGCTTCAACCGCTGGGTCTACCGTCAGCGCAATCTCGTGGAACGGTTCTTCAACCGTATCAAGCAGATGCGAGGCCTCGCGACGCGATACGACCGGCGCGCTGATAATTACATGGCCGCCCTCAAGCTTGTCGCGACGAGGATATGGATCGCCTCAACTAATGAGTCCGTGGCCTAAGGGCCGCGAATGACGCAAGTTTGTCTGAAACACAGCCGCCTTGCGAGAGGGCGGCTGTTTTCATTCGGCCCGATGCTTGATCCTTTGCGCCGGCGTCCGCGTACTGCCAACGGAATGGCTTCCAGTTCTGGACGAAATGCTCTAGAGCCTGTCGCCACACGATTTACTTGATAACGCCTTCGGGCGGAGGGCCTTTCCATGCGTGCTTTGCAACTCGTCGACGACCGCAAGCTTGAAATCACCGACTTGCCTGAACCGGATGCTCCCGGTCCGGGCGAAGTGACGTTGCGCGTCAAAGCGGTGGCGCTGAACCATATCGACGTCTGGGGATGGCGCGGCATGGCCTTTGCCAAGCGCAAGATGCCGCTTGTCATCGGCGCCGAAGCATCCGGCGTCGTCGAGGCTATCGGCCCCGGCGTATCCAGCGTATTGCCGGGCCAACTGGTGTCGATCTATGGCGCGCGCACTTGCGGTCTTTGCCATCATTGCCGCGCCGGCCGCGATAATCTCTGTGAAAACGTCAGCGGCGTGCATGGCTTTCATCTCGACGGCTTTGCGCAGGAAAAGGTAAACCTGCCGGCCCGCCTGCTGGTGCCGGCGCCTCCCGGTGTCGATGCTATTGCGGCAGCGCTTGCCCCGGTCACCTTCGGCACCGTCGAGCACATGCTGTTCGACAATGCCAAGCTGCAGTCCGGCGAGACAATTCTCATCCATGCCGGGGGCTCCGGCATCGGCTCGGCGGCGATCCAGCTGGCAAAGAACATCGGCTGCACAGTCATCACCACCGTTGGTTCCGACGACAAGATCGAGCGGGCAAAGGCGCTTGGCGCCGATCATGTCATCAACTACCGCGTCGACCGCTTCGAGGGCGTCGTCCGCAAGCTCACCAAGAAGAAGGGCGTCGACGTCGTCTTCGAGCATGTCGGCAAGGACACCTTTGGACAGTCGATGTTCTGCCTGAAGCGCGGTGGCCGGCTCGTTACCTGCGGGTCGACATCGGGCGTGTCCACGGAAATCAACCTGATGATGCTGTTCCAGCAGCAGCTGAAACTGATGGGCTCGTTCGGCTGCCGGATGGAAAACATGGCTGACGCCATGCAGAAGATGGCGCGGGGATACGTACATCCGGTCATCGACACGGAAGTGCGTTTCGACGACATCGACAAGGCGCTTGAACGGATGGAGTCGCGGCAGATCTTCGGCAAGATCATCCTGAAGATGGATTGACCGGTGAAGCTGTTCATCACCCGGATCGTACTGGCCTTCCGGCGTTTTCGCCAATGGTCGATCGCGCAGCTGGCTTTCGGATTCCTGAATTTCCTGAAGCTCTTTCCGGCTGACGGCGGCATACGGTTTGCCGACTGGCTGATGCGCAAGGTCGGCCCGCGCACGCGTCGTCATGCGCTGATGCTCACCAATCTTCGCAATGCTTTTCCGGAAAAGAGCGATGCGGAGATCGAGGCAATCGCGCTGGCTAGCTGGGGGAGCATGGGGCGGCTGGCGGCGGAATATGTGTTCCTCGACCGCCTGTTCGATTTCGACCCCGAGAAAACCGAGCCCGGCCGCATCGAGGTCTCGGGCGTCCCGATTTTTCTGGAATTGCGCGACAATCCGCGGCCGTTCATCGTCTTTACCGCCCATACTGGAAATTTCGAACTGCTGCCGGTGGCCAGTGCCGCTTTTGGGCTTGAAGTCACGGTGCTTTTCAGGCCGCCGAACAATCCTTATGTCGCAAAGAAAGTCTACGATTTCCGCGCCAAGCGGATGGGTCACCTGGTTCCCTCGCATGCCGGCTCGTCCTTTGCGCTTGCCCGCCAATTGGACGAGGGCGGCAGTGTCGGCGTGCTCGTCGACCAGAAATTCCGCAAGGGACTGCGAACCAAATTCTTCGGCCGCGACGTGAAGACCAATCCGCTGCTGCCGAAGCTGGTGCGACAGTTCGAATGCGAGGTCTATCCGGCCCGCTGTGTCCGGCTGCCGAACAATCGCTTCCGGCTGGAAATCGAGCCGAAAATGGAATTGCCGCGCACAGATACCGGGGCCCTCGACCTGCCGGCCACCGCCCAGATGATGAACGACAAGGTGGAAAGCTGGGTACGGGAAAATCCGGAGCAATGGCTCTGGTATCATGACCGATGGAATATCAAGAAGCACGTCTTGAAATGATATCAATGAGTTGCTTCAATCCATCCCGGTCCAGACCGGAGAGTGTCAAAAAAGCGTTTGTGGAAAAGTCGTCGAAAACTGGTGTTAAAAAGCAACCATCCATATTGCAGTGCATTATACTGAATGTTCGCAATAAATTCGTGACATAGTTCAGTCATATGCTTCTGACGGGGCAGGGATGATGGATTTGAAAAGACGAAATTTCCTGGTTGGCGCGGCCGTTGCAGCCGCAGCCGTCCAGACGACGACAACCGCCGCGGTAGCGGCCACGCCCGAGCCTGCTCAGAACTCTACGGTCGAGGTGATCAACCTCTGGACGGGGCCGCCTCCGGGTGGCGCCGGTCCAGGCCAGGGAGAGAACCTTACTCCACGCGGGTCGCTGACGCAGATCTCGCTGCCGCGCATCATTATCCACAAGCCGGACAAGCCGACCGGGGCCGCTATGCTGATGTGTTCGGGCGGTGGATATGCGCGCGTCGATATCGTGAACGAAAGCACGCCGGCTGCCATCTATTTCGCGTCGCGCGGCATCACCTCCGTCGAACTCGTCTACCGCGTGCCGCAGGAAGGCTGGAGCATCCATGCGCCGTTTCTCGATGGTATCCGGGCGATGAAGATCCTCCACACTGAGGCGAAACGCCTCGGGATCGATCCGGCAAGGCTCGGTGTCATGGGCTTTTCAGCTGGCGGCCACGTTGCGGGGATGCTGGCCACCAAGGCCGCCGAGCAGTTCTACGTGCAAACCGACGAAATCGACAGTTCGCCGAGCGATGTCGCGTTCGCAGCGCTTCTCTACCCGGTAGTGACGATGATGGCGCCGTTCGACCAGACCATGAGCCGTTTGAAGATCTGCGGCAAGAAGCCGACAGAAGACATGCGCGAGGCCTTTTCAGTCGAACAGCACGTCACCGAGGACATGCCGCCGACCTTTGTCGCTCATGCGATAGATGACCCTATCGTGCCCGTCGATCACAGCCTCATGCTGTTCCGCGCATTGCGTGCCGCCGATGTCGACACCGAGCTTCATATCTTCCAATCCGGCGGGCACGGCTGGGGCATGGGCAAGACCCGGCCATCGGTGCGCAGTTGGACCCAGCTGGTGGAGACCTGGCTGCGGTTGAACGGCATGCTGCCGACCGTGTGAGGGTGGCATTGCGGGGCCAACAGGCATGATGAGCGTCGTCAGAGCGCGTAGCCTTTCAGTCGACAAGCTTCAGATCCCGTGCGAAACGTTGCCAGTTGGCGACATAGCTGGTCGCGGACCGGCGTAGGCCTTCGATGGCGGCGTCGTCAAGAAGGCGGATTGCTTTCGCGGGCGAACCTACGATCAGCGAGCCGTCGGCAAATTCCTTGCCTTCCGTCACCAGCGCATTGGCGCCGACAAGGCAATTTTTACCAATGCGGGCGCCGTTGAGGATGGTGGCGCCCATTCCGACCAGCGTGTTGTCGCCGATGGTGCAGCCATGGACGATGGCGTGGTGACCGATCGTGCAGCCTTCGCCGATGACGACCGGAAAGCCGGCATCGGTGTGGACCATGCTGCCTTCCTGGATGTTGGTCCGCGCACCGATGACGATCGGATCGTTGTCTCCGCGCAACACCGCGCCGAACCAGATGCCGACGTCCTCGCCGAGTTCGACCTTTCCTATCAGGGACGCATTTGGCGCCAGCCAGTAGCGTCCGGCAGGTGGCGTCTTCGGGGTAAGTCCTCCCAGCATATAGATCGGCATGGCGTTCTCCCGGTCAGATGACGGTCAGCGACATCGTGGCGACGCCATCGACGCCACAGGTTATCCGGTCGCCCTTGCTGACAGGGCCAACGCCCGCCGGCGTACCGGTCAGGATCACATCACCGGCGGCAAGCGTGAACAGCTTCGACAGTTCGACGATGATTTCGGGAATCTTCCAGATCATCTGCTCGATGTCGCCATCCTGCACGCGCTCGCCATTGACCTCGAGCCAGATGGCGCCGGAGTGGGGATGACCGATGCGCTCGGCGGGTACGAGGGCAGAGACGGGTGCCGAATGCTCGAAGGCCTTGGCGACTTCCCAGGGGCGGCCTGCCTTCTTGGCAATGGCCTGCAGGTCGCGGCGGGTGAAATCGATGCCGACACCGTATCCGTAAATGCAATCCAAGGCCGCCTCGACCGGGATATCGTTGCCGCCGGATTTCAGCGCGATGACGAGTTCGACCTCGTGATGAACGTCGCTGGAAAGTGGTGGGTAGGGGAAGTCGCTGCCGACGAGAAGATTGTCGGCATTCTTCTGGAAGAAGAAAGGTGGCTCCCGGCTGGGATCGTGTCCCATCTCGATGGCGTGGTCGGCATAGTTTCGCCCGACGCAATAGACACGCCGCACCGGAAAGGTCGCAGCCATTCCATCGACAGGCAGAAGGGTGGGATGGGGCAGGGGAATGACGGTGGCAAGGTCGGTCATGGCGCAAACTCTTTCACTGATCAGAGCCTGTTGTCTCCCGATTCCGCCAACAAATCCAGCATTGTGTGGTGCCGTTTGCGTGATGATTTTTGCGAATGGTGGCGAGGGTAGCCGCAGCGACGTGGCGCGGGCATGGACCTCGATCGCGATTTCGGACGTCCGGGAATGCGATACGGGTCGCGGGGGTGAGGGCAGTGGTCATGCTGTGCTTCTAAGCGCGCCGCACTTCCTTCCTCCAAGACACGGGGAAAACACACTCCCGGCGCTCGTAAATGTGAGGACCAATATGCTTTCTCCATTAAAAACGATCGCCATGCTGTGCACGGCTACAGTCCTTACGATGCCGGCGCAGCAGCGAGCCCCCGCCAGTGAGACTGTCGGAGTGCGCGAAATTTCCGCACCGTCGCCTGAGCGCGGCACCGACCTCGACGTTACCGTCTGGTACCCGGCGCTCCCCGGTGGAAAATCCATGCTGCTGGGAGAAAGCATGTTCTTCGTGGGAACGCCTGCCATGCTTGGCGCTCCGATCTCGGAGGGTGCATTTCCCCTTGTCTTGCTTTCACATGGCGCCGGTATCGCCGGAAACGCGCAGGCGTTGAGCTGGCTCGCAGCGCCACTGGCCAGCGAGGGTTTCATCGTGGCCGCCCCCAACCACCCCGGCAATTCGGGGGCCGGGCGATCCGCAGCGGAGACGATGAAACTCTGGCTGAGACCCGGCGATATCAGCGATACTCTGGATGCAATCGGGAAAGACGCCTTTTTCAAAGAGCACCTGGAAAGCGGCAAGACAGGAGCACTGGGCTTGTCAGCGGGCGGCAGCACAGCCCTAGCGTTGGCTGGCGCCCGGATCGATCCGCAGCGGCTCGCAAGTTATTGCGACACGGATGCGCTCAATCCATCGCTTTGCGACTGGGTTCGCCAAAGCGGTGTCGATCTTCATGCCATGGATATGCAGTCCGCCGGCCGTCATAGCGAAGACAAGCGCATTCGATTTGCGATGGCGATCGATCCTGCGCCGGTCGACGTTTTTGAGCCCGGGACGTTCGCGGAAATTTCCATTCCCGTCGAGATCGTCAATCTCGGTAGGCCCGGAACAATTCCAGCCACCGCAGATGCGGCGGCAGTTGCCAAGGCGATTGTAGATTCGAGATACTCGACCATCCCGGATGCCAGTCATTTCAGCATGTTCGCCGAATGCAAGCCGGGTGCTGAAGAGACCGCTACGGCAAAGGAGATCGGCGACCCGATCTGCAGGGACGGCGGCGGTCGCTCCAGAGGTGCCATCCACAGGCAGTTGATCGACATCGTAACGGCGGCCTTCGAGCGAGAGCTTGGTTCGGATCGCTAAGGGCAGGAGCGAGCCACCGCCTCACCGCACCACCATCCCGTTTTCCGCCACCAGCCTGCCGCCCTTGTAGACGGAGCGTTGTTTTGGCACGGAGACGACAGCTTCAGGGACATGGGCGGCCGTCAGTGTGACGAAGTCGGCACGGCTGCCGACCGCCAGGCCATAGTCCTCCAGCCGCAGCGCCTTGGCACCCGAGGTCGTCACGACGTCGAAGGCGGCGCGCAGGTCTCCGTCGGTATAGAAGCCGGAGCGGTAGCCGATCATCATGGCGCGGCCCAGCATGTCACCATCGCCATAGGGCCACCAGCTGTCGCGGATGTTGTCGCTGCCGCTGAAGACGGTGACGCCGGCCGCCCGTAGCAGCGCCACCGGCGGGAAGGCGTGATTGCCGGGCGCATTGGTCATGATCGACACGCCGGAGGCCGCCAATTGTTCGCCGGCGCGCTTTGCCGCGTCGGGGGCGAGATCGCCAAGGCCGTAGGCGTGGCTGACGGCGACATGCCCCTCCATCGACAGCGAGCAGGTGCGGGCGCAGATTTCCTCGATGGTGAACTGGCCGAGCGTGCCACCATCGTGCAGGTGGATGTCGATATCGGCGCCGCGGCGCTCGGCAATGTCGAAGATGACGTCGAGATGGCCGCCGAGGTCACGGTCGAAACTGGCCGGATCGAGCCCGCCGACGATATCGGCACCTATGGCAATCGCCTCGTCCATCAGGCCTGGTGTGCCCGGGCTTTTCAGGATGCCGCTCTGGGGAAAGGCGACGAGCTGGATGTCGATCAGCCCGGCATACTCGTCGCGCACCTTCAGGATCTCCTTGAGGTGCTTGAGGCCGACGGAGCCGTCGACCATCACATGGCTGCGCATGGCGGTGGCGCCGTTGCCGATGGCAAGCTCGAGCTGCTTTCTGGCGCGCACGTCCATCGGTTCGGCAATGGCGAGGTTCTGGTGCTGGAAGGCGACGCGTTCGTGCACGTCGAAGCCGGCGGTGCAGGGCTTGTGAGAAATCCACGGGCCGCCGTAGAAGCTCGTGTCGAGATGGATGTGGCCTTCGACGAAGCCGGGTACCACCAGCGCGCCGCCGAGATCGACAGTCGTGCCGGCGCCGGTGCCGAGGCTGCCGCTGGCGCCGATGGCAACGATGCGGCCGCCGGTGACGGCGATGTCGCTGAAGGATCCGTCGTCCAGCCGGGCATGGATGAAAAGCGTGTCGATGGCGGTCAAATCTCTCTCCTTGGCGATGTCGTGCGCGTCTTCTGAGGCTTTGTAGCGCAATAATGCGGCGGAGACAGCAAGGGCAGCCGGATCCGAGGCCTGAAAGCTTGGGGCGAGGCGATTCTTTTGGCCGGCTTCTACGGATGGGCATTGCTTTCGCCGGTGCGCCTATGGTTTGGTGCGCGCCTGCTTCCGGCGTCCCAAATTATCGGATTTCACATGGTCGACATTTTCTGGCGCTGCCTTGTCATCGGCATTGGCGCAACGATCCTTATGGATCTCTGGGCGATCCTCTACGCCCGGCTTTCCGGCAGCGGCATGCCGAACTGGGCGCCGGTCGGCCGCTGGTTCTATCACCTGCGCCATGGCACGGTGTTTCACGACGATATCAATGCGAGCGCGCCCTACGCCCACGAACTCGCGCTCGGCTGGATCGGCCACTATGCTGTCGGCATCGCCTATGCCTTTCTGCTGGTGGCGATCACCGGTCCGGGCTGGCTGCTGGCGCCGACATTTCTGGTTGCCTGGATCTGGGCGATCGTCACCGTGGCGGCTGGCTGGTTCCTGTTGCAGCCGGGGCTCGGCATCGGCTGGGCAGCGTCGAAGACGCCCAATCCGAACAAGGCCCGCCTGCTCAACCTGGTGGCCCACACGGTATTCGGCTTCGGGCTGTACGGGACGGCGCTGCTGATCCGCTGAATTTACGGCCGGCGCGCGCGCCGCCGACGCTTAAGGAGACTTTGACATGGCCGACGACGAATTCATGACGCTCTACAAGGCAGGCAAGTTCAAGGAGGCACTGGCCTCGGTGACCGGGACCGACCCCAAGGCGAAATGGACGCCGAGCCGCTATGCCATCGACAAGCGCGTCAACAAGCCGATTTTCTACCGCGGCAACAAGCGCGTCGAGAAGGATGCCAACGGCGAATGGCAGCTTTCCAAGCACAAGTTCGAGTTTGACGACTAGCCTGGGTTAGGCGTCCAATTCGCCTTTGACGATTGGCCTCTGTAACGCCCGATTTCCGCCTCGCTGCTGTCGCGCCGCTGTCTTCGTTGCGGGTTATGCTGACGGCTCTTCCTAGTGCAGTGCAGCATGGTTAATTTTTAACGACTCGCCTGCTAGGAAGGGAACGAAGACGGCGCATGCGCCGTTTATCCGGAAGCTATCAGGAGGGCCCCGACCATGATCTTCAATTTCTTCAACGCCCGCAGGCGCGCCGCTTCCATCGAAATCGATGCCATCGACTTTTCCCGCGAAGAAGCGCTGCATCCTGCACTCGAAGCTCTGGTCCTCGCCCAGGAAAAGCAAGTCAATCTTTCGTCGCACGAGCGCGACTACGGCGCCAAGCGCGCGCCGATCCAGATGCCGGTTGCCTTTATCTAAAGCACCGATATCGGAACATCATACGGCCCGGTCGGCTTCATGCCCGCCCGGGCCTCGCTTTTTTGTCGGGCCCGCTATATACAGCGATGCACGCGCGCCCAAGGGCCCTGCGCTCGCTAGACGAAGATCCCAAACCAAATGCCAAGATACGATCTGTTGTAAGAAGCCCTGCGTCTCATACAGGCTGCGACGACGTCATCTCTGCCTCTAGGCATTGGCTGAGAAATTCACTTTAGTAATTCAAATTATTAACTAATTTTCTTTGTTTGCTTTTGCTGCACTGGACGCCGGCTGCATGGTGCAGATCCTGCTGTATGTAACGCAGACCCGGCCGTTACGGTTAAGGACTGCGGCGGAGTTAAATTTTTTCCTATCTTGGTCGTGTCGAGATGCGAGTGTCTGGGCTAGGCCACGGACTCATTAGTTGAGGCGATCCATATCCTCGTCGCGACAAGCTTGAGGGCGGCCATGTAATTATCAGCGCGCCGGTCGTATCGCGTCGCGAGGCCTCGCATCTGCTTGATACGGTTGAAGAACCGTTCCACGAGATTGCGCTGACGGTAGACCCAGCGGTTGAAGCTGAATGTCTGCTTTCGATTGGCCTTTGCAGGGATATTCGCCCAGCACTTGCGTTGCTTGGCAAAGTTACGAATTGCGTCGGTGTCATATGCCTTGTCGGCGAGGATCGTCGCGCCGGGCCGCAGGTCGCTCAACAGCTTTTCAGCCATCGGTGCATCGGCGGCTTGGCCGGCGGTGAGTTCAAGCCGAACCGGTCTGCCATCTGCATCGACAAGAGCGTGGATCTTTGTCGTCAGGCCGCCGCGCGAACGTCCCATGCAAGGATCGGCAGATCCCCCTTTTTAGCGTTGGCACCATGCTGGTGAACGCGAACACAAGAACTGTCGATCATCACGATGTCTCCATCGTAACGCTTTGAAACGGCGTCCAGAAGACGATCCCAGACGCCCGCCTTGCGCCATCGGGAGAACCGATTGTAAAGCGTCGTGCGCGGGCCATAACGCTCCGGCACATCTCGCCAAGACGAACCAGTCCTGAAACGCCACAGGATGCCGTTGATCACCCGGCGGTCATCGACACGTTCAATTCCACGGCTATTGTTCGGCAAAAGAGGTGCAATGATAGCCCATTCTTCGTCGCTCAATTCATGACGGCGCATGGCAATCTCCTTTCAAGGAGATTGAATCACACACCGTCAATAAGATGAACCCCGTTTATGGGGACACTGCCTAGGTAGCCCAAGCGGCGTATAAAAATAGCTAACCATCAAAGCTGGCACCCCAAGACTGGCTATCTCGATCAGTTGGCAATCTGCCGGATCGTCGATCATGCCGTTGGTGCAATGCGCTAGCCCCTTGTTCGTGAGGCGAAATACTCTCAACAAAGCGCGTTCCGCCATGTCCGCGTCGCCGCAGTACCTGCTAACAGCGATCTGCGGAGACAGCATAGGTAGGGGGCCGCCGGTGTTTCTAAAGTGTTCGACGCCAACGTCCGTAAGTCGACGCTTCTTAATCTGGCTTAGCGAACCCTTTTCCTCACAGAGCCCCAGAAATTCGAGCAAGGCTCTGCAATGAACCAGTCCGACTTCCAACATCGGGTTGGTGATCGCGTTCAGATTGCCCTCCAGCATCAGCTTACCATCAAAGTGGACGGCAATGGCGGGAGCCTTCTTCCACTTGGATCGAACGCGTAGCGCCCAAGCAAGAGCGGCGACGGCGTGCATCCGGTGGTCTAGCACCGTTCGTGTCCTCTGCTCGTCCATCCGTTAGCGATTCTCCCGTTACTTCAACCTGCATCGTTTCGCGCCGGATCGGCCCGTCGCTGTCTACCCGCATGTATGGCTCATCGCTCCATGGGAAGCTTCCTCGATCCGCTGTTCACTACTGGTCTCAATATAGGCAGGGAAATCCTGACCTATTCAAATCGTCGGCTCAGCCAACAAACTAACCTGCACTCTAGTTCATTTGAGCGATTTCCGTCGCATTCTGTGCACCTATAAGTTCAGATTGCCGTTGGAGTTCTGTTTGTCTTGGTGCAGCATATGGAACTATGCCGTATCTCCATTCAATGGATTCAAGTGCGTACTCGTGGTAGAAACGGACTTGAGATGGATGTTGGCTAACAGGGCCGACATTCTTGCGTAGCTTTGGAAAACCATGAAAAATCAATATTGTAGCGGACAAAAAATCTTCGCCGTCGCGCCGATGATCGACTGGACGGATCGGCATTGTCGGTTTTTGCATCGGCAGATCAGCCGGGAGGCGCTGCTTTATACGGAGATGGTGGTGGCGGATGCTATCATCCATGGGCCGCGCGACAGGCTGCTCGGGCATCATGCCGAGGAGCATCCCGTGGCGCTACAGGTTGGCGGCTCGGATGCGGGCAAGCTTGCCGAGGCGGTGCGGATTGCCGCCGATTACCGCTACGACGAGATCAACCTGAATGTCGGCTGCCCTTCGGACCGGGTGCAGTCCGGCACCTTCGGCGCCTGCCTGATGCTGACGCCGGATACGGTGGCTTCTGCGGTGGCGGCGATGAAGGCGGTAACCGACTTGCCGGTGACGGTGAAATGCCGGATCGGCGTCGACGAGCAGGACCCCGAGGTGGCGCTGCCGGACCTGCTGGTGCGAGTGCTCGACGCCGGCGCCGACGCCATCTGGATCCATGCGCGAAAAGCCTGGTTGAAGGGCCTGTCGCCGAAGGAAAACCGCGATATCCCGCCGCTCGACTACGACCTCGTCTACCGCATGAAGCAGCGTTTTCCGGATGTGTTCATCGGCATCAACGGTGGCATCAAGACGCTCGACGAAGCGGAGATGCACCTGCGCCATGTGGACGGCGTCATGCTGGGCAGGGCGCCTTATGGCGATACGGCAGTTCTGACCGATGTCGACCACCGCATCTATGGCAAACCTTTTCGCGCGCCGGACTGGCTGGCGCTGCGCGATACGATGATGACTTATGCCGGCGCGCACATCGCCGGTGGCGGACGATTGCAGCAGGTGACGCGCCATATGATCGGGCTGTTTTCGGGCATGACCGGGGCGCGGCGGTTCCGGCAGATCCTGTCGAGCGATGCGGCCAAGCCGGGCGCCGGGCCGGAGATCATCGCCGCTGCCTTTGCCGCCGTGGATTTCTCAGCTGCCGAGCCGACGGCGCTTTCGGCCTGACGAGGGACATGGCTGCTGGGCTGCGGTGCCAGATCGCCCCCTCTGTCCCGGCGGGACATCTCCCGCACAAGGGGGAGATTGGCCGGGAACTGTCAGCCCGCAAGAGGCAGATCAGCCGAAAGCCAGGAGTCGGCAATGGAAAAGAATAATCTCCCCACTTGTGGGGGAGATGTCAGCGCAGCTGACAGAGGGGGGTGGCACCGAGCAAAAAGGCTGCCCTCCACGGCATCAACTTAAGCTCAAACACAAAAAAAACGGCGCGCCCTGCAGCACGCCGTTCTTCAAAATGTCGTCGTGACTGGACGGGTCTCAGAAAGCCGAGATGTTGACGGCCTTCGGACCCTTGCCCATGCGATCCGGCTCAGTGTCGAACGTGACCTGCTGGCCTTCGCGCAGCGACTGGATGCCGGAAGCTTGGAGAGCGGAGATGTGAACGAACACATCCTTAGCGCCGCCTTCTGGCGTGATGAAACCAAAACCCTTGTCCTGGTTGAAAAATTTAACGGTGCCCTTGGTCGCCATGGAAATAGTCCTTTTCCCTCTAGTCCATTTTGCCCGGTGGTCGATGCCGGACGGTTGTGCCTTCGCGCGGCGCGGAAGACGGTCGAGTAGTCACGTACGGGGAAAGAACGTCTACGCAGGCTTTGCCACATCTGTCCAGTCACCGGCAAGTAAATGCCCGAGAACCAATTCGTGGCAGCATTTTTTTAAAAAAGCAAGCGACAAAATTTCGACACGTTTCAACCTGCGCGGCATAGCGCCTTTAAATCAAGGGTTTGAAGGGTTTCTGAAGCCCCATTCAGGACGGTTGTGCCATTTCGGGAGGTTGCGTCGATGTCTTTTTTCGCTGCCCCGGAACGGGATTTTGCGCTTCCCGGACGGGGTCTCGTGCAATTTCAGGCGCACAATTCTGACCTCGCAGACCTCCGGCATGGTCCGTTATATATCGCCTATAAAGCATCTGCCCCGACGGCCCGGTGGCGTGGTTTTCGCGTCCGTTGGCACAGGTTTCCGGCATGCGGCCGACGGCCAGTCGCCATAAGGTTGTGGTCGCCTTAAAGTCGGGGATATCGTGACGGTCTCCACAATTTGGTCCCGAGCAAGGCCGATGATATCAACGCGCTGCGGGGGTTGAAGCCGGGCGTGCAAGAGGCTAGTCGGAGTGGGTGCGTGCGGGCAGGCGGAAGAGGTAGCAAGATGATGGATCCCTATGCGATGCTCGGTCTCGCGCGCGATGCGGGCCTCGATGCGATCAAGAGCGCCTATCGGAAAGCTGCCAAGACCGCCCATCCCGACAGCGGCGGCGATGCCGAGCACTTCGGCAGGCTGCAGGCCGTGTACGAGCTGCTGCAGGACCCGATCCGCCGCAAGGTCTACGACGATACCGGCTACGATCCGCAGCTCGCCGACCCGCGCGACCTGCAGGGGGCGGCCATGATCGAGGCGCTGGTCAACGATTTCATTCTCGACGAGCGCGAGCCTGGTTCCTTCGATCCGGTTGCCGCGATGCGCCGAAAGCTTTCGGACGAGGCGGTCAAGAACCGCTTCCACATCCTCGAGCTGGAACGCCACCGCGCCCGCGTCCGCAAACACATGGACCGCCTAGGCCGCCGTCCCGAAGCCGACGTCCTCGGCTCCATGCTCCGCGCGCGGACAACGGCGATTGCCGAGGCAATCCGCAAGGCGGAAGCGCAGGTGGAGACGATCGAGCACGCGTATACTATGCTCGAGGAGTATGGGTATGAGATGGATGTGGTGGAGTTGCGGGCGGCGGAGTAGTGGGGGTGAGGTTGCGTCTTTCGACTGGTTGAAACCTAGCTCATGACAGTCAGTCATCGTTGGATTTCCAGATCCACATACAGTGGACTCATGTAGTGGGACACTATCTGGTCTTTGCTCTTCGAGCCGACAGGCCAACCAGGTTGCGGCTTCGGTAAGAATCGCATCTTATCGGTGCACTCAACAGTGCGAGGTAGGCATGCCATTCGTCATTGCGCCGATTCCCTTATTTAATGAGCTTTGCAAAGATGTCTATGACGGTATTAAGAAGACTATAAGTCTAACTAGGGACGGTTTCCTTGCTGCTACCGAAGCCGGCATCTCCGATTATTATGAGAGGAGATTAGCGCGGTATGAAAAACTTCACACCCTCCTTTCGCCGCATCAGCCGGTTCAATTAAGAGATATTTTTGTAAAGCCGACACTTGCTTGTGGCGACTTAGGTGTGACTGTTGATAGCATTTATGACTTCCTCGCCGCAAAACGAGTTGTTGTTATTCAAGGAATCGCGGGTCAAGGCAAATCGATATTAATAAAGAATTTGTTTTGTGAAATGTGCCGGGACGATCACGGATTTATTCCTGTTTTTCTGGAATTGCGTGATGTTGATTTTGGAAAAAGAGATATCAAAGACGTTGCTTTCGAAGAGATTTTTTCTTCAAATACGTCATACCCCCGTTGCTGCCTTCCTTAGTCTTCTAAGAGCAGGGAGATTCATATTTCTACTGGATGGCCTCAATGAAATAGGGCCTAAAAGTCGCGAAGACGCATTGCGAAATATTGACAAACTAGGCCACGGACTCATTAGTTGAGGCGATCCATATCCTCGTCGCGACAAGCTTGAGGGCGGCCATGTAATTATCAGCGCGCCGGTCGTATCGCGTCGCGAGGCCTCGCATCTGCTTGATACGGTTGAAGAACCGTTCCACGAGATTGCGCTGACGGTAGACCCAGCGGTTGAAGCTGAATGTCTGCTTTCGATTGGCCTTTGCAGGGATATTCGCCCAGCACTTGCGTTGCTTGGCAAAGTTACGAATTGCGTCGGTGTCATATGCCTTGTCGGCGAGGATCGTCGCGCCGGGCCGCAGGTCGCTCAACAGCTTTTCAGCCATCGGTGCATCGGCGGCTTGGCCGGCGGTGAGTTCAAGCCGAACCGGTCTGCCATCTGCATCGACAAGAGCGTGGATCTTTGTCGTCAGGCCGCCGCGCGAACGTCCCATGCAAGGATCGGCAGATCCCCCTTTTTAGCGTTGGCACCATGCTGGTGAACGCGAACACAAGAACTGTCGATCATCACGATGTCTCCATCGTAACGCTTTGAAACGGCGTCCAGAAGACGATCCCAGACGCCCGCCTTGCGCCATCGGGAGAACCGATTGTAAAGCGTCGTGCGCGGGCCATAACGCTCCGGCACATCTCGCCAAGACGAACCAGTCCTGAAACGCCACAGGATGCCGTTGATCACCCGGCGGTCATCGACACGTTCAATTCCACGGCTATTGTTCGGCAAAAGAGGTGCAATGATAGCCCATTCTTCGTCGCTCAATTCATGACGGCGCATGGCAATCTCCTTTCAAGGAGATTGAATCACACACCGTCAATAAGATGAACCCCGTTTATGGGGACACTGCCTAACAAAAGAATTTCCAAACATATCGTTGGTTATAACGACTCGACCAACACATTTTCTAGACTCATGGAGTATTTCAACCCATTGTTCCCTCTGCGATTATGACAAAAAACAAATAAAAGAACTTGTTCATAAATCACCTATCGAAAATGAGATTAAAGTTAAATTTGTCCAGAAATTGGAAGAATCTTATTATGGTTCTCATAAGAGATTTTTGAGTAATCCTCTGCTTTGTAATATGATGCTGCTTACCTTCATTCAAGGTGGAGATATTCCAGAGCAAAAGCATATTTTTTATAAAAAGGCATTTGATACTCTGCACCTGCATCATGATAATATGAAGTTTCTCTATAAGAGGCAGTATCATAGTGGCTTTCAGGAGGATGTCTTCGTCAAGATTTGGAGATCTTTTTGTTATTTTAGCTATATTGATCGTAAGACTAAGTTCGAGAGAGAGCAGGTGTTACAGTATATAGGTAAGTCATTACTCTATATGGGGGTCGATGGCGCCTTTGACGCAGTCCTGATGGATTTTGTTGAGTCTTTGTGTGTTATTATAAAAGATGGAGACAGTTACGTTTTCCTACACCGCTCATTTCAGGAGTATGCCGTTGCTGAGTTTATAGTGTCGGAACAAATTGAAAATATAATTGACGTATGCGATATTTTGGTCAGGCGCGTCGGAAGACGATGCGTTAAATTTAGCTTTTGCTCTAAATCAAGAGTTTATTGAAAATAATTACATACTTCCAAAGATTGAATCTATTCTTGTAAAGGCCAGATCGACCAGGAGTGTAAAAGGAAAAATGGCGTTATTTTTCCCGGAGCTATCTGTCCGAAAAATTGCGCCTGACGAGGAGTTTAAGCTATTTTTTTCGATAAACGACGATTCTGGCAATATATATTATGGATCTTTTCTCTTTTTTATTCGCGGAAAATACGGTTTATCTTATCTCGAGCGACTTGTCTTAGAAGCAACTCAATTTATTGTTAGTATGCCTGCAAATACCACGAAAGGCGGGGGCCGCGGAGTTTCCATAGAGGAAAGTTCATATGAAGCCAATATTCATTTTGATGAAGTGATTGAAGCTGACGTAAAGGCTAGTCCCTTTCGCGAAATGGCCGCGGTCCACGTGCAATTTTTAAGGGAGTGCAGAAATAAGATTGAAGCTAAGCGTAAAATTCGTAGATCGTTCTTAGCTATCAATTTTAAATAGCGGGTTCCTGTCGCATTTCGGCTACCGACATTTTCATAACTCGAGGCTGTCGGTGAGGTCTCCAATTAACTCAAGGGTTTAGAAATCCTGAAAATTCCTTAGGTAATGGACTCTCCATCACAATATCGTAACCACCCCATTAACCTCCCGGTAACCCCCGGCAGTCTCCAATTGGGCCTTCGCGTGGCCGGAAATGTTCCGAAATCCGGCCTGAGTTTGTCCAAAACCTGTCTGGAAGATCATGCCTGGAAAAACCTCTTTTCTCGTTGTCGCTGCCGTTCTTGCCTCTTCTGCCGCGGCGTTTGCCGAGCCTAGCCGGATCCAGCAGTTCGATGACTGGGGCGTCTATTCCTATGCGGCGAAGTCGGGGACGGTTTGCTATGCGCTTTCGATGCCGAAGAAGATGGAGCCTGCCGGGATCGACCACGGGAAGAACTTTTTCCTGGTGTCGCCATCCGCCGACGGCGGCTTCGTGCCAGAGGCGGTGCGTGGCTATATGCTGAAGCCGGGCGCGCCGATCACCGTTTCGGTCGACGACAAACGCTTCGCCATGGTGTCCAAGGACAATGCCGCCTGGGTGCGGGACGTGGCCAAGGAGCCGGATCTCGTGGCGGCGATGCAGGGCGGCAGCGACATGACCGTCAGCGCCACCTCGAAACGCGGCACGCCGACCCGCTACACCTATTCGCTGGACGGCATCTCGGCGGCGCTGAAGAAGGTGTCGGCCTGCCGGTGAGGGCGCCCTTGTCCCGCAGCCTCGTGGCCGTCGCCGGTTTTTCGGCCATCGTGCTGCTGGTCTCGCCACTCTCGCAGCCGCTGCCATCGGCCGCACCTCTGCTGTCGGGCACATCCGCTGGCACGCCTGCTCCGGTGCTGGCGCCCGGCTTTGCGCGCGGCAGCGAAAGCGGCTTGGCCATGCCGCGTTTCGTGTCGCTGAAACCGCGAAAGGCGCGCTTGCGCATCGGGCCTTCGCTCGATTATGCGACGCGCTTCATCTATGTCGCGCCTGGCCTGCCGCTCGAAGTCATCCAGGAATATGGCCGCTGGCGGCAGGTGCGGGATTCCGACGGCACGTCCGGGTGGATGTACGGCTCGCTGCTATCGGGCCAGCGGACCGGCATCGTTGGCCCCTGGCTCTCGGCCAACGTGCCGCTGCGGGTGGCCGCCAATGCCAAGGCGACGGCAATCGCGGTGCTGCAGCCGAAGGTGTTGCTGAGGCTATCGGCCTGCGACGGCAGCTGGTGCCGCGTGCATCTGAGCGGTCTGCGGCTCACGGGGTATGTCAGGCAGGCCGCCATCTGGGGTGCCTATCCCGGCGAGGTGTTCGGGTGAGGGCGCAAGCTGGCGAGAACGTCGCTCGCGACATCGCCTGCGTCTGACCGTTTGAAATCGGATCGTTACGACAGGCGCACGTTTGCGCCGCTCTCCGTCATCAGCGTTGGGCAGTTCCGTCGATCTTCATGCGGATCTGGTCGACATTGCCGCGCACATAAATCGTCAGCGGGTTGCCGCCGGCGCCGGATACGGCAAAGGCGATGATCGACACGTCTTCTTCGAAAGTCGTGACGTAGAGCACCTGCGCCGGATTGACGTAGACAGGCTGGTTGTGGGTATTCTTGAAGCCGATCAGCGCCATGGTTCCGTCCTCTTTAAGGCAAGTGACATATGGCTTGCCATGCGGAGATTGCCTTAGTCTTAACAGCGCGCCCGCAACCCATCAACGAGCCCTGTCGGGCCCAAGTTTTTTGCTTTGCGAGCGCGGGCAGCCTTGTTTTCTAGCGCCCCGGCCGTCCGGTCTTGCCCTTGGTGCGCTTCTGGCGCTTGGCGTCGCCGGCATCCTCGTAGGAGCCGGCGCCGGCCTTGGCGCGGACGATCGGGCGAGGGTCGTCCTTGCCGGATGCGGGGCTGGCGTCCTTGTCCGGCTGCCCTTCGAGCAGCGGCGAAAAACGCTTCTTGCTGCTCACCGTTTCCGGCGGACGTTCCGGCAGGCTGCCCGCCACCGGCTTTTCCGTACGCCCGACCGTCATTTCGTCGAGGCTGTTCTTGCGGAACAACGGCCGTGCCGTGTCGGTGCCCGGTCCCATGTCGTCGAGCGACGGTTTCTGGAAGTAGGAGGCAGAGGATGCGTTTACGCCTCCCTCTGTCGGCTGCGCCGACATCGCCCCGCCACCGGGAGAGATGGAAGTTTTGCGCTTGCCTTTGGGCTTGCCGTTGTCGCCCTCGACCGCCCTGGCTTCCTGGCGGGCCATCGGGTCGTCCATGACGGCGAGTTCGGCGGCCTTGAGGCGCTTGATCTCGTCGCGTAGTCTGGCTGCCTTCTCGAAGTCCAGATCGGCTGCGGCGTCGCGCATCTGCTTTTCGAGCGCGTTGAGATGGGCCTGCAGGTTACCCCCGACCAGGTTGCCGCCATCGGCAAAGCCCTTGCCCGACACGCCGGAAATATCGGCGCGGACGTGATCGCGCTCGTAGACGCTGTCGAGGATGTCGGAAATGCGGGCCTTCACCGATTCCGGCGTGATACCGTGGGCGGTGTTGTAGGCCACCTGCTTTTCGCGGCGGCGCGAGGTTTCCTCCATCGCCCGCTTCATCGAACCGGTGATGTTGTCGGCATAGAGGATGACCTTGCCGTCGACGTTACGCGCGGCGCGGCCGATGGTCTGCACCAGCGACGTCTCGGAGCGCAGAAAACCCTCCTTGTCGGCATCGAGAATTGCGACGAAGCCGCATTCCGGGATGTCGAGGCCTTCACGCAGAAGGTTGATGCCGATGAGCACGTCGAAGGCGCCGAGCCGGAGGTCGCGGATGATCTCGATGCGCTCCAGCGTATCGATATCGGAGTGCATGTAGCGCACACGTACGCCCTGTTCGTGCAGGTATTCGGTCAAGTCCTCGGCCATGCGCTTGGTGAGGACAGTGACCAGCGTGCGGTAGCCGGCAGCCGCCGTCTCGCGGATTTCGCCAAGCACGTCGTCGACCTGGCTGCGGGCGGAGCGCACCTCGACAGGCGGATCGATAAGTCCGGTCGGGCGGATGACCTGCTCTGCAAAGACGCCGCCGGATTGCTCCATCTCCCAGTTGCCGGGCGTCGCCGACACGGCGATGGTGTTGGGGCGCATGGCGTCCCATTCCTCGAAGCGCAGCGGTCGGTTGTCCATGCAGGAGGGCAGGCGGAAACCGTATTCGGCCAGCGTCGCTTTGCGCTTGAAGTCGCCGCGATACATGCCGCCGATCTGGCTAACGGAGACGTGGCTCTCGTCGATGAACAGCAGGGCATTGTCAGGGATATATTCGAACAGGGTGGGTGGCGGTTCGCCGGGGTTCCGGCCAGTGAGATAGCGCGAATAGTTTTCGATGCCGGCGCAGGAGCCGGTCGCCTCGATCATCTCGATATCGTAGCGTGTGCGCTGCTCCAGCCGCTGGGCTTCCAGCAGGCGGCCGCCCTTTTCGAGCTCGGCCAGCCGCATTTTCAGCTCTTCCTTGATGTGGCGGATAGCGCCGTTCAGCGTCGGGCGCGGCGTCACATAGTGCGAGTTGGCGTAGATCTTGACCGATTTCAGGTCGCCGGTCTTGTGGCCGGTCAGCGGATCGAACTCGGTGATGCTGTCGATCTCGTCGCCAAACATCGAGATCCGCCAGGCCGCGTCTTCCAAGTGGGCGGGGAACAGCTCGATCGTATCGCCGCGCACCCGGAAAGAGCCGCGCTGGAAATCCATGTCGCGGCGCTTGTATTGCTGGGCCACGAGGTCGGCGAGCAACTGCCGCTGGTCGAGCTTGTCGCCCACCGTCATCTGGAACGTCATCGCCGTGTAGGTCTCGACAGAGCCGATACCGTAGATGCAGGAGACGGATGCGACGATGATGCAGTCGTCGCGCTCCAGCAGCGAGCGGGTGGCGGAGTGGCGCATCCGGTCGATCTGCTCGTTGATCGACGATTCCTTCTCGATGAAGGTGTCGGAGCGCGGCACATAGGCTTCCGGCTGGTAATAGTCGTAATAGGAGACGAAGTATTCCACCGCATTGTCGGGAAAGAAGTTCTTGAACTCGGAATAGAGCTGGGCCGCCAGCGTCTTGTTCGGCGCGAGAATCAGGGCAGGGCGTTGCGTCGCCTCGATCACCTTGGCCATGGTGAAGGTCTTGCCGGAGCCGGTGACGCCAAGCAGCACCTGGCTGCGCTCGCCACTGTCGATGCCGGCGACAAGTTCCTTGATCGCTGTCGGCTGGTCGCCGGCCGGCTCGTAGTCGGACTGCATGCGGATTTTGATGCCGCCCTCCGATTTTTCCGGCCGGGCAGGACGGTGGGGTGTCCACATCTTGCCGTCCTTGAACAGCGGATTGCCGCTTTCGATCAGCGCCGACAGTGCCTCCACAGTGGCGGTGACGGCCGTGCCCGCATTGGCGGCGTCCTCGAGCGAGGTATCCATGCCGGAGACCGGATTGAGCCCGGCGGCAGCCCGCGTCTTCGGATCGGTCGAACCGCCCATGGAGGTGCCGCGCGCCGATTTGGAGGCGGCGATTTCGACCTTCTTGCGATGCTTGCCGGCCTTGGAGGCGATCTCGCGCTGCGTCTCGACGCCGGAAATCTCCGCTTCCGCTTCGAGCTGCTTCACCCAGTCGGCAACCCCGCCTGACAACGGCGCGCCTTCGAAGGGCGCCTGCGGAGCCTCCTCGAAACCGATATTTCGATCATCGCGAGCGGGAGAGTTTTTCGGGGATCTAGCCATGCCTGGAATATGGAGCGGCGAAGGCGGAAAGTGAAGAGGGCATGAGTACAAAAGGGCAACGGCGCAGCGGTTTGACGCAGGGGCCGACCGCCTGCACGCAATGTCGATGTCTTTTACAGTATGCGCCTAATGGGGGCCGCAGACCTCGGAGATCTTCTTCTGGGCAAAATTGCGCGCCAGGTTCTGGATATCGCCGACCGAGCTTAGCAATTCGCCGACGGGGCCGCTGACGCTGACACGGGCGTCAGTGACCTTGCAGGCGCCGATATCGACGGACATCGATGCCTGCAGCTTGCCCTTCATGTCGATGCCGCCGAGAAGTCCGTGCGAACTCGATTTGCAGGCAAGGTCAGCCTGGGCGTTGATCTGCACGCCATCCGGCGCGGTGCAAAGGTCGAGGCCCGTGAGGTTGAAGCGTTCCTTCTTGTCGAAACCGGGAATTTTGGCGCAGGGATCGGCTTCGTCGACCGCTTTCAGGATACCCGGACCATATTTGCTTTGCAGCAGCGACCAGCAGCTTGGCGCTGCCATGGTAGCCGTCTGCGGCAGCACAAGGGCGACGAAGGTGCCAATGGCTAGGCTGAGGGCGCGAAGTCGGGTGAGGGATGTGTGGATCAAGGGATCGATTCCTGCTGGGACACGAAAGGTTACACACGCCTCCAGCGGGTCTTGGCGCGGGACGTCGAACAAACGCCATTCTCCACCGCTTTGCCCGTTCGAGCAACGGGGAAGTGAGATTGGTTTCAGTCCGAGCTTGGCTCAGCGCCTATTCGGTGCAATCCCACTCGCGGGCGATAATATAGACACCCTTGTTGGCGACATCGCCGCGCGGTGAAATCAGCTTTCCCTTCATGTAGTCGCCGCTGTCGCCGACCTCCTTGCCTTCGAAGGTCCAGCTCAAACCGATGGTCGAGCCGTCGCTCCAGTCCGGATGGATGTCGTCCGGGTTCGGGGATGCCAGAATCCGGGCCGAGCCGTCATTCGGCGTACATTGTGCCGCGAGCGAAATCCCGGGAAAGAGCAAGACGGTAGCGACAAGCACAGGCATAAGTTTCATTTCACGCTCCTCTGGCGACACGGCAACGGCTTTTAGCGATCATTGGGGAGGCGACCTCTACCCGTCCGGCTGGAGCCAACTGGTCGCAGGTCCAGGGTCGCGGCACAAGATATGACGCGTGGAGGCAGCGGTTCATTTTTGGGAAATACCGGCTGTCTCACATTTCACCAAACGTGTGAAAGGTGAGCTGGAAACCATTGCATCGAAAAAGAAAAAAGCCTCTGCATTGCTGCAAAGGCTTTTTATAATTTGGCTCCCCGGGCCAGATTCGAACTGGCGACCTGTCGATTAACAGTCGAATGCTCTACCGCTGAGCTACCAGGGAAGACCGCTTGGCGCGGTGTGAGTGGCCTAATACAAATGCTTTCCCGATTTGCCAAGCGGTTTTTTCAAAAATCGCCCATCGTCTTGCATTAATCGCCCATATCACCATTTCCTGTGGATGAATGATGCTTCGAACCCGCCACATACGGACGCCACGCGCCGGCCAAAGCCGAAAACACGTTTTGGCGTCGATCACGCCCGCGGCAAGCTGGTGCTCGGCTCCGTGCACGTGCCGCTGCCGAAATCGCGGCTTGCGCGGATGTCGGTCGGCACGGCGCTGATCGGAGGCGGTTGCCTCGGCTTCCTGCCGATTCTCGGGTTCTGGATGATACCGCTTGGTTTCGTCATCCTTTCGCAGGACAGCGCCACCGTCCGCCGCTGGCGCCGCCGCATGTCGGTATGGTGGGGCCGCAAGCGACAGCCGAACGCCAGATAGTGCCTGCTTCCCGGAAAAGCTGCGGCGCATCGCCTTCAGGTGACTTATTGATGGCAGCCTATCTTGGCAGCGAAGGGTACGAAAAATCATCCCGTTGGCGGCGAAGGGTCTTGCGCTCTGTCTAGAGCTAGTCTAAATCGCCGCGACCACACACGGATGGCCTCGTGGCGGAGTGGTGACGCAGAGGACTGCAAATCCTCGTACCCCGGTTCAATTCCGGGCGAGGCCTCCACTTTCTAAAGCAATAAAATCAATATTTTAGCGCCAATATGGTGCCCAATTGGGCAAGTTCATATAGCACTCGTGTTGCAAGTTCTTCCTTTGGTTTCCGGCTATTTCCACCGCGAGATCAAAGAGAAAATTGATGGCGCGGACGCTTGGGCGCGATTTGCGTCCGTTGACTGATCCGCCGGAGGCTCTGGTCCCGGGCGATTGCTTATTCAAGGCCGAATGCGCTTCGACACTCCTGTCTCTTTAGATTTAATCCCCGATGACATTCGCTCGGACAATTGTCAATTTGAAGCAACGATGCTCTCCGCAGGATTTTCCCTTCCGTCCACATGCACGCCTTGAAAGCTTTAGCGGCGGCGACTAAGACGGTGCACGGATAATCGCTTTTGATGGGGCGGGAGAGCATGATGGATTTCGGAAACGCGCGGTTGAAGATGGTCGAGAGCCAGATCAGGACGACGGATGTCACCTCGCACTCCGTGCTGAACGCTTTTCTCTCCGTGCCGCGCGAAGCGTTCGTGCCGGAAAAGCTCAAGGTGCTGGCCTATATCGATAACGACGTCGAGATCTGTCCGGCCCTCGAAGGCAATCCACCCCGCTACCTGATGCAGGCATCGCCGCTGGCAAAGCTGCTGCAGCTTGCCGCCATCGGCAAGGACGATGTGGTGCTTGAGGTCGGTGCCGGAACAGGCTACACCTCGGCGCTGCTGTCGCTGCTTTCTGGCTCGGTCGTTGCGCTCGAATGCGACGGGACTTTGGCGTCGCAGGCGCGCGAAACGCTTTCGGCGCATGGCTATGGCAATGTCACGGTGGCGACAGGTGCGCTTGAAAAGGGCCATGCTGCCGGAGCGCCTTACGATCTGATCTTCGTCAACGGCGCTGTCGAAGAAGTATCGACCGATCTTTTCGGACAGTTGCGCGACAATGGCCGTCTCGTCGTCGTCAAGGGTTTCGGCAATTCGGCGCGGGCCTCGGTGTTCGTTCGCGAGCGTGGGGCAATCTCGGAAAACACATTTTTCAACGCCTCCGTGAAGGCGCTGCCAGGCTTTGCCAAGGTCAAGGAATTCGTCTTCTGAGCAAGGCTGCCGGTTGACGATTATTCGGACGGGCACCCTGGGTGCCCGTTTTCATTTGCGGTGTTTCCATCGCCGCTGCTTTTGCGTGCGGCTATGGACAAGGTAAACAAAACTGTGCATCAGCGGACTTAGTCGATTCGCGGTGATTTTTTTCCCCCGGAGAGTATCCTAAGGTGACGATGATTCGAATGGCTGGCGCGCTGGCATTTCGGTCCTTTCTGCAGGATAACGGGGATGAAAATGGCTCAGTCCAATGTTGCGCGTGAACCGTCGATGGAAGAGATTCTTGCCTCTATCCGCAAGATCATCGAAAGCAACGAGCCAGGTGGTGGTCCTTCCCTGTCAGCTTCGATGCCGCCGCTCTACGAGGCTGCGGAAAACGACGACAACGAGATACATCTGACTGTCGATGATGAATTCGAAGGCGTGCTCGACGACGACATGCCGCCGATGCCGGCTCCCCAGGACCCGCGCTTCGTTGCCGCCAATTCGGCCGGCCACGATCCGGATGCCGCGCCGCGCAGCACAATGTCGCTGGCCGACGTAGCCGCCCGCGTGCGCGCCGCTTCCGATCGCAATTCCATGCAGATGAACGCGTCGCGCGAAGCTCCGCCATCCCGCGAAGCGCAGCCGTCTCGCGAATTGCCGCCGGCAATGGCTGCCCGCCTTGCCGAGGTGCGCCTTGGCTCGCATGCGATGCAGCCCGATATCGCCGAGGCTGAGGCGCGGTACATGCAACGCGAGCCGATGGCTGCCGTGTCGCAGGATTTTGCTGCCGAGATGTCCGACGTGGTCGTGCACATCAGGCCGGTCGAGCCGGTGCAGCAGGCCGTCGAACAGGTCACTCGGGCACCTGACATGCCGTCCGGTGTACGGACACAGCCGCAGCCCGAGCGCGCCGCTGCGCCGCAGCCGGTTCATGTCGAGCCGGAGGCCGCCTATGTAGCGCCTGCCGAGCAGCATGACCGGTTCCTGCCGCAGTTGCATGAAGAGGCCCAGAAGATGCTGGTCTCGGAGGCCACCGGCGAACAGGTTGCCCGCTCTTTCGACGAGCTTGCCGCAGCGCTTGGCGCCGAACGCCGTTCGCTCGACGACATCGCCCAGGACATGCTGCGGCCGATGCTGCAGGAATGGCTGGACGACAACCTGCCGACGCTGGTCGAAAAGCTGGTGCGCGAAGAGATCGAACGGGTTGCCCGCGGCCCCCGCCGCTAGTTTTTTCCGACACCTCGCGACGACAGCCGCTCCGGGCACGGGGCGGCTTTTTTATTGACTTGCCGACGGCCATCCTGTTTACCAACCGGCATCATCGAACTCTAGATCCGGTCCCAAAATGCTCGAAAAGACCTATGATTCTGCCGCTGTTGAGCCGAAAATCGCCCAGAAATGGGACGAGGCCGACGCGTTTCGCGCTGGTGCCAATGCCAAGCCGGGAGCCGAGACGTTCACGATCGTCATTCCGCCGCCGAACGTCACCGGTTCGCTGCATATGGGCCACGCGCTCAACAATACGTTGCAGGACATCATGGTGCGTTTCGAGCGCATGCGCGGCAAGGACGTGCTCTGGCAACCAGGCATGGACCATGCGGGTATTGCCACGCAGATGGTCGTCGAGCGCAAGCTGAAGGAACTGCAACTGCCGGGCCGTGTGGCCATGGGCCGCGATGCCTTCATCGACAAGGTCTGGGAATGGAAGGACGAGTCGGGCGGCCTGATCTTCAACCAGCTGAAGCGCCTCGGCGCCTCCTGCGACTGGTCGCGGGAGCGCTTCACCATGGACGAGGGGCTTTCGGAAGCCGTCCTCAAGGTCTTCGTGTCGCTCTACAAGGAAGGCCTGATCTATCGCGGCAAGCGGTTGGTCAACTGGGACCCGCAGTTCGAAACCGCGATCTCCGACATCGAGGTCGAAAGCCGCGAAGTCAACGGCCATATGTGGCACTTCAAGTACCGCCTGGCCGGAGGCGAGACATATACCTATGTCGAGAAGGATGCCGACGGCAACGTCACCTTCCAGGAGGAGCGCGACTACATCTCGATCGCGACCACCCGGCCGGAGACGATGCTGGGCGATGGCGCCGTGGCCGTCCATCCCTCGGATACACGTTATGCGCCAATCGTCGGCAAGCTCTGTGAAATCCCGGTCGGGCCGAAGGAGCATCGCCGCCTGATCCCGATCATCACCGACGAATATCCGGAACCGGACTTCGGCTCCGGCGCGGTGAAGATCACCGGCGCCCATGATTTCAATGACTACCAGGTCGCCAAGCGCAACGACATTCCGCTCTACCGGCTGATGAACGGCCGCGCCGAAATGCGCGATGACGGCGAGCCCTATGCGGTCTGCGCTGCCCAGGCGCAGGCGATTGCCCGCGGCGGCGACATGCCGACGGAATCCGAAATCGACGACATCAACCTCGTACCGGAAGACTATCGCGGTCTCGACCGGCTCGTCGCCCGCAAGCGCATTGTGGATGCGATCAACGCCGAGGGCTTGGCTGTCACTGTCAAGGATGCCGAAGGCAACGATATTCCCTACGTCGAAGCCAAGAAGATCATGCAGCCGTTCGGCGACCGCTCGAACGTCGTCATCGAGCCGATGCTGACCGACCAGTGGTTTGTCGATGCGAAGACGCTGGCAGGGCCGGCCATCGCCTCCGTGCGCGAAGGCCGCACCAATTTCGTGCCGAAGAACTGGGACAAGACCTATTTCGAGTGGATGGACAACATCCAGCCCTGGTGCATTTCGCGCCAGCTCTGGTGGGGTCACCAGATCCCGGCCTGGTACGGCCCGGATGGTCAGGTTTTCGTCGAAAAGACCGACGAAGAGGCGCTGCAGGCTGCGATCCAGCACTACCTGTCCCATGAAGGTGTCTGGAAGGCCTGGGTCGAGGAGAAACTGGAGAACTTCAAGCCCGGCGAAATCCTCATCCGCGACGAGGATGTGCTCGACACCTGGTTCTCGTCCGCTCTCTGGCCGTTTTCGACGCTCGGCTGGCCTGAGCAGACGCCGGAGCTTGCCCGCTACTATCCGACCAACGTGCTGGTCACGGGTTTCGACATCATCTTCTTCTGGGTCGCCCGGATGATGATGATGGGCCTGCACTTCATGAAGGACGACGCCGGCAACGGGGTCGAGCCGTTCAACACGGTCTATGTTCATGCGCTGGTTCGCGACAAGAGCGGCCAGAAGATGTCGAAGTCGAAGGGCAACGTCATCGACCCACTTGAACTGATCGATGAGTACGGTGCCGACTCGCTGCGTTTCACATTGGCGATCATGGCAGCACAGGGGCGTGACGTGAAACTCGATCCGGCACGCATAGCCGGCTACCGCAACTTCGGCACCAAGCTGTGGAATGCGACGCGGTTTGCGGAGATGAACGGCGCTGCCAGCGGCGCGCATTTCGTGCCCGAGGCGGCTGAACTGACGGTCAACCGCTGGATCCTGACAGAATTGGCGCGCACCACCCGCGATGTCACGGAGGCACTCGAGGCTTACCGGTTCAACGATGCGGCCGGCGCTCTCTATCGCTTTGTCTGGAACCAGTTCTGCGACTGGTACCTGGAACTGCTGAAGCCTGTCTTCATGGGCGAGGAAGAGGCCGACAAGGTCGAGGCGCAGGGCTGCAGCGCCTACGTGCTGGAGGAGATCTACAAGCTTCTGCATCCGTTCATGCCGTTCATGACGGAAGAGCTCTGGGCTCACACGGCCGGCGAGGGCAAGGAGCGTGACGGATTGATCTGCCACGCCGACTGGCCGGTGCCGTCCTACGCTGACGATGTCGCGGCCGCAGAGATCAACTGGCTGATCGACCTGGTCTCGGGTATCCGTTCGGTCCGCTCGGAAATGAACGTGCCGCCAGCAGCCACAGCGCCGCTGGTGTTCGTCGATGCCAATGGCGTCACCCGCGAGCGGCTGTTCCGCCACGATGCAGCGATCAAGCGGCTTGCCCGCGTCGAGGCGATCTCGCTTGCCGAAGCTGCGCCGAAGGGCTCGGCACAGATCGTCATCGGCGAGGCGACTGCATGCCTGCCGCTAGGCACATTGATCGATATCGACGCCGAGCGCAGCCGGCTTGAAAAGGCCGTCGCCAAGGCACAGGCTGAGGCGGATCGCATCGTCGGGAAATTGTCGAACGAGCGGTTCGTTGCCAATGCCAACCCCGAAGTCGTGGCTGCCGAACGCGAACGGCTGGAGGAGCTACAGAGCCAGCTGGCCAGCCTCAAGGTCGCTCTGACAAGGCTTGGCGAAGTCAGCTGATCGTCACAGCCGCTGGAGAATCGTTCGGTGGATTACAATGGGCGTACCGCGAAAGTGGTGCGCCCTTCTTGAATCCATGAGAAAATTCGACTTCAGGTGGATCGGCTGGATTCGAATTATAGTCTTGGGTTGAATACGAAACCCCTCACTTTAAGGGGGCAGTTATATTTCGCTGCTGTGGTCCGTTTGATACATCGAACGCAAGAGATAGAAAGAGAATCTATTGCGCGCGTTGAACGATGCATTCTCCGGAAGAAAATTTTGCGCTTTGTGATATTCGAGCGATGGGGTGACGCCAGTTCTCCCGGTGATCACACCGGTATCGATGTAACGGGCTCACCGTTGCGTTGCCTATTCTTGCGATGGCCGTAAGATCGCCGCAGTAGGGTACCGGGGAAGTGTAATGGGACATCGTGCAGTGGCCAAGGCCGCCCTCGTGCTGCTTGCCGGCTGTAGCTTCGTCAGTTCCGCTTACGCCGGCGGCATTGAACGCGCTGGCTACGACATCGACCTGCTCTTCGACAAGTCACGCTATGCCTTCGAAGGCGGCGTTACATTCGTGTTGCCCGACCGGAAGCTCACCGATGCGCGTGACATCAATCCACGCGATGGCAACCTCAACAATCGCCCGCACTCCGTCAGCGACGGTCCCAATTTCGGCGTGCCTTCCGTGGGCATCAAGATCGGCATCACCGACGACGTCGATTGCCTGGCCGATTACTCCGAGCCGTTCGGCGCGCATTCCAATCCCGGGACGAACTGGGCCGGTGCCAACTACAACACCGAGGAAAAGATCTACAGCCACAACTACGGCCTGACCTGCTCCTACAAGTTCGACGCGGGTCCGGGCCAACTGCGGCTGATCGGCGGCAGCTTCTTCCAAGAGGTGGGCGGCTTCAAGCAGGAACTGGTGGCACCCCTGCCGGCGCCTCTGTCGTCGCTTTACAGCGGCATGGGGCGCCTTGACATCAGTGGCAGCGGCTGGGGCTGGCGCTCCGGTGTCGCTTATGAAATCCCCGAATACGCGATGCGCGCCAGCCTCGTCTACAACAGCCAAGTTGACTACGACAATCTGGCCGGCACGGTCGACCTCAGCGCTGTGCCGAAGATTGCCGTCCCCGGCAATCCAGCTGTCGGCACGGTCACGCCCGTCTACGGCTCTGCCACGGCGCCGGATTCCTTGGAGCTGAAGCTGCAGACCGGCATCGCGCCCGACTGGCTGGCCTTCGGTTCCGCCAAATGGACCAACTGGAGCACGCTGCAGAGTATCGCATTCTGTCCGAAATCGACGCGCGGACTGGTTGCCTGCAGGCCGGGCAGTGCGGTGGAACTCACTTCCCTCGATCTCCTCTACAAGGACGGATGGACGTTGAGCGGCGGTATCGGACACAAGTTCAATGCCCAGTGGAGCGGCGCCGTCAGCCTCACCTGGGACCAGGGCACGAGCCAGGGATATGGTTTGTCGTCGGATACTTGGATGCTTGGGGCAGGCCTCTCCTTCTCGCCGACCGAGCATGTCGAGTATCGGCTTGCCGGCGCTGTCGGTTTGTTGACGTCAGGCAAGTCCGGCACCGTCACATCAGACGGTGTGACCTATGGCGACGATGTCACCTATCGCTACGGCAACGATTTCGTCGGTGCCCTTTCGACATCGGTCAAGGTCAAGTTCTAGCTGGCTCAATCAATATTTCCCCATCCCTATCCGCTCCGTACAGTTGCTCGGGGTGGGACACGTGCGCGCCGTTGCGCCATTTTGTGACGAAATCGCAACACTCGTTTGCAACCGTTTACGCTGCCCCGTCCTGCGGGAAATCTGTCCATTTCCCGCCACAAAGAGAGCGCACCGATAAGTGCGGGCTCAGGGCGAGCCTGTCTGAAAACGTGTAGTGGGGATCTTCATGCTGGTTTCGGAGAATGTCAGACAAGTGTCATAACCGAGGTTCGAGTAACTTCGAGAAAATAGGCGTAGCTTCCTGTTTCCATGGTGCTTTTTGAAATTTAATGAGTCTGCCTATCGATCCCTGATGAAGAATTTTTTGACGTTTGAAGAGCCAAAAAATTCTCTGTTGGACGTGCCTACGCTGGTTTGGTCACAATTTCGCGATACGGTTGAAAATGTGACGAAAGGCGAGGCGGCAAATGTTTCCGAAGTTTGGAAACGGCTTGCCGCAGCGCTTGGACAAGCGGCGAGTGGATCCTGGAGCGGGGGCGTTCTCAAGGTCCGGTCGGAATGGAATGCGGGCCGGTGTATGCGGCTTGTGGGAGTTTATCCGGCGCTGAACGGTGACGAGGGGTTGATCGTGGCGTATCCGGATAGAGCGAAAGAAATCGACTGTGATGCTTAGATCCGAGTTTCCATCAGTACGAGTTATATGGCTTGGCATGGCGTTGATCGTGCCGGCTGCCGTTGCGGCACCTGCTTTGGCCTTTGATATCAATGCCGGCGTCTCAAAGGAATCGGGACCCTTCGACCTCTTCAAGTTCGGCTTCAAGGCCTACAAGAACGGCCAGAAGGAAGAAGCCGTCGAAGCTTACAAATATGCGGCCGAAAAAGGCCATACCGGCTCGCGCTGGGCACTTGCGAACATGTATGCCGATGGCGACGGCGTTGCACAGGACGACTTCGAGGCCTTCAAGATCTACAACGAGATCGCCCAGCAAGGCGTCGAACCCGGGTCCGAAGACACCGGCTTCTTCATCAATGCGCTGCTTTCTCTCGCCAACTACTACAAGAGCGGAATTCCCAATACACCGGTCAAGACGGACCTGAACCAGGCGCGCCAGCTGTATTTTCAGGTCGCATCGACCTTTGGTATCGCCGAGGCACAGTTCCAGCTGGCGAAGATGATGCTGTCGGGCGAGGGCGGCACGCCGAATGTCCAGCAGGCGAAGAAGTGGCTCAATCAGGCTCGCAAGAGCGGCCATCCCGGCGCCATGGCCGTGTTCGGCAATATCCTTTTCCAGGAAGGCCAGTCGACACGCGGGCTGGCGTTCATGACGGCGGCCCTCGACAAGTGCAAGCCGAAGGATTGTCCGTGGATGGAAGACCTGCAGGAGCAGGCTTTCTCCGTCGCCAACGAGAACGACCGCCGCAACGCCGTCGTCATGGCCCACAAACTCGACGTGACCGCTCCAGAGTAAAGGGGCGGGCGTAATTGCCCGCTAGGCCGCAAAATCGAAATGGGCGACGACCGGTACGTGGTCGGACGGTTTTTCCCAGGCGCGAACGTGTTTTTCGACGGCGGCAGATGTCATCCTGTCGGCAGCTTCCGGTGACAGCATCAGATGGTCGATGCGGATGCCGTTGTTTTTTGGCCAGGCACCGGCCTGATAATCCCAGAACGTATAGAGCTTCGCCTGGTCGCTGGTGGCGCGTAGGGCATCGGTGAGGCCGAGATTTTCCAGTCTCCGGAAGGCCTGGCGCGTCTGCGGTAGATAGAGCGCGTCGCTGGCCCATGCCTTCGGATCGAAACAGTCCTGCGGCTCCGGGATGACATTGTAGTCACCGGCAAGGATCAGCGGCTCCTCGAGCGCCAGGCGGCCGGCTGCAAAGGCCTGCAGGCGCTCCATCCAGGCGAGCTTGTAGGGATATTTTTCGGTATCGATCGGATTTCCATTCGGAAGATAGATGCAGCCGACCCTCAGCGTCCGGTCGCCGGCGATGGAGACGCAGGCTTCCATGAAGCGCGACTGCTCGTCGGTATCGTCGCCCGGCAGGCCACGGATCACCGCATCCGGCTTCTGCTTCGACAGGATCGCCACGCCGTTGAAGCCCTTCTGGCCGTGGGTCTCGACATGGTAGCCGAGCTCCTCGATCTGCAGCCTCGGAAAGCCCTCGTCGACTGATTTGATTTCCTGCAGGCAAGCGATATCGGGACTGGAATCCTTCAGCCACTGGCAAAGGTTGTCGATGCGGGCCTTGATGCCGTTGATGTTCCAGGTGGCGATTTTCATGGGCGAGGGACTCCTTGGATTGCCCCTTTTATCGTTACGACCGGCGCTTGGCCATTGGCTTCAGGACAAAAGAAAACCGGCCGGCGGCTGTGCCGTCGACCGGTTCTGGAATGCTGTCTGTCGGTTCAGACCGAGAAGCTGGTGCCGCAGCCGCAGCTGGCGACCGCGTTCGGATTGTTGATCTGGAAGGACTGGCCGAGCAGGTTGTCGACGAAATCGATCTGCGAGCCTGCCATGTAGATCAGCGACAGCTTGTCGATGAAGACTGTGGCGTCGCCCTTGGCAACGACGATGTCGTCCTCGGCGGGGGCTTCGACGAGATCGAATTTGTAGGAAAAGCCCGAGCAGCCACCGCCTTCGACGGCGACGCGCAGCGCGCTCTTGCCGGTTTCGGCGCTGACGATTGCGGCTATGCGCTTGGCGGCGGAATCCGAAAGGGTTACAGTTGTTTCGGTCATGATGTCCTCCTGCCGGGGTCAAGGCCCGGAGAGAATGAGTTGAGGATGGCGTTCAAACGCCTGATATCGAACAAGGCTATCACCAAACTTCTGGCGGCGACAGCAACAGTTGGGTGTTTTCGCCGGACTGCTTTGCCGTTCCTTGAAACTGTAGGTATGAAGGCCGGAACGCGGCGTCAATGGCCAGCGGCCGAGATGGATGGATTATGACGATCGACAGGCATGCATTGGGTTTCGGCACGGGCGAACGGGCGATCTATGCGGCAGACCCCTGGACAACGCGCGGCCGGCTCTATGACGAATCCTCAAGCCCGACCCGGTCCGATTTCCAGCGCGACCGAGACCGCATCGTCCACACAACCGCCTTCCGGCGGCTGAAACACAAGACGCAGGTTTTTATCGCGCAGGACGGCGATCATTATCGCACGCGGCTGACGCACACGATCGAGGTGGCGCAGGTGGCAAGGGCGCTGGCCCGGGCGCTGCGGCTCGACGAGGATCTGGCGGAGGGCGTGGCGCTGGTCCATGATTTCGGCCATACGCCGTTCGGCCACACCGGCGAGGATGCGCTGCACGAGATGCTGCAGCCCTATGGAGGCTTCGACCACAATGCCCAGTCGCTGCGCATCGTCACCAAGCTCGAGCGGCGCTATGCCGAGTTCGACGGGTTGAACCTGACTTGGGAGACGCTCGAGGGACTGGTGAAGCACAATGGCCCGCTGCTGGCGCCGGACGGCAAGGGCACGCACGGGCCGGTGCCGCAGCCGATCCTCGATTACTGCGAATTGCACGATCTCGAGATCGGCAGCTATGCCAGCCTCGAGGCGCAGACGGCGGCGATTGCCGACGATATCGCCTACAACACGCACGATATCGACGATGGCCTGCGCTCCGGCTATCTGAGTTTCGAGATGCTGGAGGATATCCCGTTTCTGGCCGGGCTGATGGCCGAGGTGAGGGACCGTTACCCCAATCTGGAAGCCAGCCGGTTTACCCATGAGATCATGCGTCGGCAGATCACCCGCATGGTCGAGAACGTCATTTCGGTGGCGCAGGAAAATCTCGCCTCGATCCGGCCGACGAGCGCTCAGGATATCCGCAATGCCGGCCGCGTGGTCGCCGCCTTCTCGCCCGACATGGCCGAGACCGACAGGCAGATCAAGGCTATGCTGTTCAAGCGCATCTACCGGCATCCCGATATCATGCGCATCCGTGCGGGTGCCGCTCAGATCGTCACCGATCTTTTCCACGCCTATATGGCCGATCCGCGCGAGATGCAGAGCCATTACTGGGTGGATCATATCTCCGGCCTCGCCGATGCCGCCAAGGCCCGGCATGTCGGCGATTATCTGGCCGGAATGACTGATACCTATGCCATAAGTGCCCACAGGCGATTGTTTGACCAGACTCCCGATTTGCGTTAGGCACCGGGTCGCCGACGGATGGCTGACTGAAACCGCCCATGCTTGGAACTGATTATGAACCTATTCACAGACTTCGAAGCCAGAGTTAAGCTCGCCCTTGAAGATATTGATATCATCAAGGAAAAGCGATCCGAGCTGGACTTTCGCCGCGTCGCCGTCGAGCCGCCGCGCGATCCTAGTCATGGCGATGTGGCCACCAATGCTGCGATGGTGCTGGCGAAAGCCGTGGGCACTAACCCGCGCGTGCTGGCCGACGCCATCTGTGTCCGGTTGCGCGAAGATGCGGATATCGCAGAAGTTTCCGTCGCCGGTCCGGGCTTCATCAACATCCGCCTGTCCATCGGCTACTGGCAGCGCCTTCTGTCCGGCGTGATTGCCAATGGCGAGACGTTCGGACGGTCGACCGTCGGGGACGGCATCAAGGTCAATGTCGAATACGTGTCGGCCAATCCCACCGGGCCGATGCATGTCGGTCATTGCCGTGGCGCTGTTGTCGGCGACACGTTGGCCAATCTGCTGGAGTTCGCCGGCTATGGCGTCACCAAGGAATATTACATCAATGACGCCGGCTCGCAGATCGACGTCCTGGCGCGCTCGGTGTTCCTGCGCTACCGCGAGGCACTCGGCGAGCAGATCGGCGAAATTCCGGCGGGACTGTACCCGGGCGATTATCTCGTGCCGGTTGGCAAAGCTCTGGCGGATGAATTCGGCACCAAGCTGCGTAGCATGCCGGAAGACCAGTGGCTGCCCATCGTCAAGGACAAGGCCATCGACGCCATGATGGCCATGATCCGCGAGGATCTTGCAGCTCTCAACGTGCGGCATGACGTGTTCCTGTCCGAGCGGACGCTGCACGCCAACGGCGCTGCGCCGATCCGCACCGCGATCAACGACCTCACCTTCAAGGGCTTCGTCTACAAGGGAACCCTGCCGCCGCCTAAGGGGCAGGTGGCAGAGGACTGGGAAGATCGCGAGCAGACGCTGTTCCGCTCGACCGAGGTCGGCGACGACATGGATCGACCACTTATTAAGTCGGACGGCTCCTACACCTACTTTGCTGCCGACGTTGCCTACTTCAAGAACAAGTACGACCGTGGCTTCAACGAAATGATCTACGTCCTCGGCGCCGACCATGGGGGCTACGTCAAGCGGCTGGAAGCGGTGGCCCGTGCGGTCTCCGACGGTAAGGCCAAGCTGACGGTGTTGCTGTGCCAGCTGGTCAAGCTGTTGCGCAACGGTGAGCCGGTGAAGATGTCGAAGCGTTCCGGCGACTTCGTGACGCTCCGCGAGGTCGTCGACGAAGTCGGCCGCGACTCTGTGCGCTTCATGATGCTCTACAGAAAGAGCTCCGAGCCGCTCGACTTCGACTTCGCCAAGGTGACCGAGCAGTCGAAGGACAACCCTGTCTTCTACGTGCAATATGCCCACGCGCGCTGCATGTCGATCTTCCGCCAGGCGAAGGAAGCATTCCCGGGTCTGGAAGTATCTGTCGAGGAAATGGCGGCTGCCGTCCATGGTGCGATTGTCGATCCGACGGAGCTGGCGCTTGTCGCCAAACTAGCGGAGTTTCCGCGAATCATCGAGAGTGCGGCGCTGGCCCAGGAGCCGCATCGCATCGCATTTTACCTGTATGACCTGGCGAGTTTCTTCCACGGACACTGGAATAAAGGTAAAGATTTTCCGGAATTACGATTTGTTAACGATAAAAACCGAGAATTGAGCATTGCCAGACTTGGGCTGGTGCACGCTGTCGCGTCGGTTTTGAAATCTGGTCTCGGTATTACCGGGACCGCAGCACCGGCTGAAATGCGATAAACGTCACCATTTACCCACATTGCGCTGGCAATAGCGTAGCAGTTGCGGGTGGATGAAGTAATGGCTGAAAAACAGTTGGCGTACCGCGCAGGCGGAAAAGATGAGTTCTTCGCGGACGACGATCCGCTCGCCGAACTCGCCCGCATCGTCGGATACGACAAGCGGCCATCCACACCTGTCGCTGCAAACCAGCGGCAGGAGCCGGCTTTCGATCTCGAGGACGAGTTGCTCCGCGAGTTCGAGCGTTACGACGCGCCGCGCACTCCCCAGGCATCCCAGCCCAGCCCAGCCGTTTATTCTGAGCCTGTGTACGGGAACGGGACGCCTGCCAACGATTTCGCCGCCGTCGAACCGACGCATGCGCCGGAGCCGCAGGCCGAAGTGCAGGCCGCGTACGAAGCTCCGCATGCAGAGCAGGTGCTGCAGCCGGAAGAGCCAGTTCATGCTGAGCCAGCGGTCGTCGATGCCTCGCATTTTGAACCGGCTGCGGAGAGCTGGGATTCGGTCGTCGAGCCGACCACCATGCCGGTCGCTGCCGAAGAATTGGAAGAACTGGCGTCTGCGCCTGAGGTTGGCAACCGCGATCTGGTCGACGAACTGGAAATGTCGATCTCCGCACCGGACGTGCAGCCGGCCGCGCCGAGAACGCAGCAGTGGGCTGCAGCCACCATTCGATTGCCGCTTGCGAATTTCAATGCTCCACGCCGCGAGCCGACGATGGATGCCTTCGGCGCGGTCGAGCCTGTGCCCACCGTTGAAGCTGTTGCGCCTGCTGCGCCGCCGGAAGTCGCGACCGTTGCACACGAACCCGTCGCAGAATTCGTGGCGCACGAGCAGCCTGCCTATCGTGTGGATATGGACCGTGACGAAGCAATACAGGCCGAGGCGCCTGTGGTTTCCGAGCACGAGCCGACTCTGGCTCGTATGGAAGAAGAATCCCCGGCTGCCAGCGTCGATCTCGCACCTGCGGCCCGCGAAGACGAAATGGCTTCCGCTTCTGTTGTGCCGGAACCTGTCCATGTGCCGGCTGCGAGCAGCTACCAGGGTCTTGATATCGACGATCTCCTGGCAGACGTATCGCGTTATCCCGTGCCGTCGCGCGAACAAATCGCCGCGCGGATCGATCCTTCACTCGTCAATCCGGCAGCACCACGTCCGACGATGGCCACGCCTGTCATGGCCCAGCCTGAACCGGTGAAGTTACCTGACCCCGAGCCGGTCGTTGCTGCTGCGGACGAAGACTTCGATGGCTTCGACGAGCATGATTTCGACCTCGATCTTGCCGATATCGAACTGGAACTGGCGGAACTCGATTTTGCCGACCCGAAGTCGCTCGCAGAGGTCGAAAAGCCTGCAAAGGCTGCTGAGCCGGCAACCGACTGGAGACAGCCGGAGCCTGTGGCCGCCGTCCAGCCTTCTCCAAACTATGCTGCTGCAGCCGCCGCTACCTATGCCAGCGCTGCTGCGCCAACTTATGCCAGCGCTGCTGCGCCTGCAGAACCGCGAGCCGCCGTCCACGAGGCTGAACCCGTCGTCGACAGCTACCAGGAACTGCCATTCGATCCCAATGAGATTTCGGAGACGGAAGACCGGGTCGAGACGTTCGAGGATATCCACGTTCCGGCACTGCCGCCGGCGGAACCGGACGAGCCGGTCGCTGCGGCTCCGGACTACGATTTCGACATCGATGCGGAGATGGCGAGCCTGTTCAGTGCGCCGGCCGATACTTCGCCCGAGCCAGCCTCGGCGCCATCCATGACGGAAGCTGCATTCCCACCGGGAGTGGCAACGTCTGTTCCCGTTCGCGGCGTCACGATGCAGCAGAAGACCGGCGGAGGCCTCGACGAGTTCGAACGGGCGCTGGAGGAAGATTTCCGCCAGAGTTTCCGCGAAACATCCAGCCGGCCTGAGAATGTCTCGCCGATGATGTTCGAATCGTCGCACACGGCCAACGACCGCTGGCGGGCGCGTTCCATGCGCGGGATCGCCATCGCTGCTGCCGCTGTCGTCGTGCTCGGTGGCGGCGCCTATGGCATGTACCGCTGGGTCTCCCATAACGGGTCGCCGATCAGCTTTGCATCTGGTGAGCCACGCGTCATCACTGCCGACAAGGATCCCGTGAAGGTCGTTCCGACCGATCCGGGTGGCAAGGTGGTGCCGAACCAGGACAAGGCGGTCTACGACCGTGTTGCCGGCGCGGCCACCCAGCCGCCGAAGCAGAAGGAACTCGTGACTTCGGACGAGCAGCCGGTCGACGTCGTCCAGAAGACGCTGATCCCCGAAAACAGCCTTCCCGATGACAATGACGGCAGCGGAGAAGCCAACCTGTCGACACCCGTCGGCGAAACCGAAGATCCGCGCCTGTTGCCAGGCCAAGGCAACCCTGCGGCCACCAGCCAGGACGGCAATTCCGGCGTTGCGGCGCGCCGCGTTCGCACCATGATCGTCAAGCCTGACGGCTCGCTCGTGGCTCGCGAAGAGGCGGCTCCCGCAGATGACAGCGCAACGCCAGCCGCCCCCGCTGCGACTGCAGCGCCGACGACGCCTGCTGCCGGCAACACCCAGATTGCATCGTCCGACGACGGCGATGCGCCGAGTGCCGACAGCGCTCCGATCCGCATGGTGAAGACGACGCAGCTTGCCAACGTACCCGCTGCTGCCCAGCCGCCGGCCAACACGCCTGCCGCCGGCTCCACCGACGCAGCACCGGTGCCGACGGCCCGTCCGACGCAAACAGCATCGGCAGCCCCCGTAGCCGCCAAGCCTCCGGTTGCTCCTCAGCCTGTTCGTGTGGCTTCGGCCACGCAGGCAGCGCAGCCGGTCAAGACCGCACCCGCAGCTACGGCCTCGGCCGGCGGCTATGGCATGCAGATCGCGTCGCTGCCTTCCGAGCAGGAGGCCAAGCGCTCGCAGGCCAACATGGCGGCGAAATATGCCAGCGTCATCGGTGGCCATCCGATGGAGGTTCGCAAGGTCGACATCGCCGGCAAGGGTACATACTACCGCGTCCGTGTCGCGGTTGGCTCCAAGGACGACGCCGCAGCGCTCTGCGTCAAGTTCCGGGCTGCCGGCGGCACGTGCCTGATCTCGAAATAAGCGATCCAGCTATCGCAGACAGTGAACGGCGGACCTCGGTCCGCCGTTCTTTTTTGTGCACGAGTGGCCGCCTGCGCTCGTCATCGAGCCCTGCCACCCTTATGATTCTGGCATGACCGAATCGAAAGCAATGATCCTGGGCTGTAGCGGCCTGTCCATCACTCCCGAAGAGCGCGCCTTTTATGCCGGCGAGCGGCCGTGGGGTTTCATCCTGTTTGGCCGCAACATTGGCGAGCCGGCGCAGATCGCCGACCTCGTGGCTGCCCTTCGCGACAGCGTCGGTGCCGATGTGCCCGTCATGATCGACCAGGAGGGCGGACGGGTGCAGCGTATCCGTCCGCCGATCCTGCAGCACTATCCGTCAGGCCAGGCGCTCGGAGATATCTACCGCCGCGACCGCGATGCGGGCCTGCGCGCCGCCTGGCTGATGTCACGACTGCACGCCTTCGATCTCCTGAAATTCGGCATCAACATCGATTGCCTGCCGGTGCTCGACGTTCCCGTCGAGGGCAGCAGCAATGTCATCGGCAACCGCGCCTATGGCGGCGACCCGGTAACCGTGACCGAGATGGGCCGCGCCGCATCGGAGGGCCTGAAGGCCGGCGGCGTGCTGCCTGTCATGAAGCATATGCCGGGCCATGGCCGGGGCTTTGCGGATTCGCATCATGAATTGCCTGAGGTATCCGTGTCCCGGGCAGACCTCGAAGCGCATGATTTCCCTCCGTTCGTCGCGCTGAAGGACGAGTTGATGGCCATGACCTGTCACGTCGTCTTCACCGCCATCGATCCCGACAACCCTGCAACGACATCGAAGATCGTCATCGACGAGGTCATTCGCGACTTCATCGGCTTCAGGGGACTTCTGATCTCCGACGATACCTCTATGAATGCGCTGGCTGGCACGATTGGCGAGCGGGCTCGGAATATCATTGGCGGCGGCTGCGATATCGTGTTGCATTGCAATGGCATTATGGACGAAATGAAGCAGGTGGTGCGCGCAGTGCCTGCGCTTTCGGGCGAGGCTCTTGCGCGGACCAAGGCTGTAGAGGCTGCGTTCGGGCAGGGCGATGGTGCCGACGAGGCGGCCATTCGCGCCGAGTTCGACGGGATGCTGTCGATCGCCTGACAAGAGCGATCTGCGAGGGGCGAGATTGGATAACGGCAAGGCCACGGATATGACCAAAGCGGCGGCAACGCCGATGGATCGGCTGTGGCAAGAACCTGCCGTCGATCGCGATCCGCAGGAGCCGGCACTGGTAATAGACATCGCCGGGTTCGAAGGGCCGCTCGACCTGTTGCTGCATCTTGCCCGCAACCAGAAAGTCGATCTGGCGCGGATATCGGTGCTGGCGCTGGCCGAACAATATCTGGTCTTCGTCGAAACCGCGCGCCGGGTCCGCATCGAGCTTGCCGCCGACTACCTTGTCATGGCGGCGTGGCTTGCCTTTCTCAAATCGAAGCTGCTCATTCCGCAGCAGAACAAGGATGACGGACCGAGCGGCGAGGAAATGGCCGAGGCGCTGGCCTTCCGGCTGAAGCGGCTCGAAGCGATGCGGGATGCCGCCGCCAGCCTCGTCAACCGCAACCGGCTCGGCCGCGATGTGTTCGCCCGGGGGGCGCCGGAGCACATTCCGGACCAGCGGCAGTCGGCCTTCGACGCCAGCCTCTACGATCTTCTCAATGCCTATGCAGGCCTGCGCCAGCGTCAGGCGATCACCCAGGTGACGATCGAGCGGCGGACCGTGTGGTCGCTCGTCGAGGCGCGCGCCATCCTGACACGGATGATCGGCGACGTGCCTGAATGGACGGCGCTCGAGCATTACCTGCTGCGCTACATGACAAGCCCGAGCGAGCGCGTGACCGCCATCGCCAGCGCTTTTGCGGCGTCGCTGGAGCTTGTGCGCGAGGGCAAGATGGAGATCCGTCAGGAAGGCGCCTTCCAGCCGCTCTACATGCGTCGTGGCCCGAAGCACGCCATTCTCGACGCTGCGGAATAGGAGTGGCCGTGTCGGAGGGGCAGGCAGAGGGTGAGATGACGGGCGAGGGCGCAGCAGCTGATGCAGCGCGGCTGACAGAGGCCGAGCGGATTACCGAGGCACTCATCTTCGCCTCGGCGATGCCGGTCTCCGAAGCCTATATCCGCGACCGGATTGCCGCCGGCATCGACGTCCGCGCCATGCTGCTGCGGCTGCGCGAAAATTACGCGGGGCGGGGCGTCAATCTCGTCCAGGTCGACGATGCCTGGGCATTCCGGACGGCTGCCGACCTGTCCTTCGTAATTCGGCGCGACGAGCACGAGGTCCGCAAATTGTCGCGCGCCGCGCTTGAGGTGCTGTCGATCGTTGCCTACCACCAGCCGGTGACGCGGGCCGAGATCGAGGATATCCGCGGCGTGCAGACATCGAAGGGAACGCTGGACGTGCTGATGGAGGCGGGCTGGGTCCGCTTCCGGGGACGCCGGCGCACACCGGGAAGGCCGGTAACACTGGGCACGACACGCGATTTTCTCGATCATTTCGGGCTGGAAGAGCTGCGCGACCTGCCGGGGATCGAAGAGCTCAAGGGAGCAGGGCTTCTCACCGGGCGTATCCCCGCCAATTTCGCCATGCCCTCGCCTGTGATGAGCGACGAGCTTACCGAGGACGAGGATCCGATCACCCAGCTCGACCTCGAGGAACTGGGATTGCTGGCGCCGACGGGTGCGCCGGATTGACGCCGGTTGCGGCCACGATTGCTTCGACAACCCGTCTTTGTTCCGCCACAGGATGAGATGACTATGGATGGCGAAAGCGGGCAGCGATGGATGGTGGTATCAAGTCTTAGCGACCGGGCGATTTTGGTGTTTGAAAAAGCTCGGCAAACCGCTTACATCCAAGGGACATAACACAAGGGGTATCGTCATGGGTTCTTTTAGTATGTGGCACTGGCTGATCGTTCTGGCCATCGTGCTGTTGTTGTTCGGCCGCGGCAAGATCCCGGAACTGATGGGCGACGTTGCCAAGGGCATCAAGAGTTTCAAGAAGGGCATGACCGACGAGGACGAAACGGCTGCGCCGCGCGATCAACCCCGTGGCGATCCCATCCGCCCCGAAATGGGCCGCACCGTCGATCACAAGGCCGACGAAACGAAATAACCAGGATGGGGTGCATGGCGGCCTTCTCGTGCCTTGCCCGCCCAGGAGCCTTTGATGTTCGATATAGGTTGGAGCGAACTGCTCGTCATAGCGGTTGTTTTGATCGTTGTCGTTGGCCCGAAAGACTTGCCGCCCATGCTGCGAACTTTCGGCAAGATGATGACGCGTTTTCGCAAGGTGGCCGGTGATTTCAGGGCGCAGTTCGACGATGCCCTGCGAGAGGCTGACCTCGACGATGTCCGCCAGACGATTGCCGATGCCCAGAAACTCAATCCGGCGCACAGCCTGCGCGAGGCAATGAACCCGTTGCGGCAGATGGGCAACGACATCAAGGCCGACCTGCAGCGTTCGACCGCAGTCGAACGCCCAGCAGACCCGCAGATGCTGCCGAACGCCGATGGCGTTGCGCCGGCGCCCACCACTCCGGTTGTTGCCGAAGCCCCGGTCGTGGCTCCAGCACCTGCCGTGATCGCAGAGGCAGCTGCGGTGGCATCCGGGGCAGCCGTGAAGCCCAAGGCGGTGCGCAAACCGCGCGCCAAGCCGGAGCTGATCGCCACCGAGGTGCCGACCCCCGAGACGATGGTCGAAGCGATCCCGGCGCCGAAGGTCGCGCGCAAGCCGCGCGTGCGGGCCGAAGCGCTCGACGTGCAGGCCTCGGCTCCTGTCGTCGCGTCAGTGCCCGTCGTCAAGGAAGTTCTTTCCCCCTCGAGCCCCGCTCGCCGGACCGGCGCAATGGCGCAGGCTGCTGATATGGAAGGGTCTTCCGTCGTGGAGCCAGCCCAGGTCGGGCTGCCCGCTGCCGACAAGCCGAAGCGGGCGCGCAAGCCAGCCGCGCCGAAGCCTGCTGTCGATAACGCTGCTCCACAGCAGGCGGATGGGACCTCGAACACGCCTGCCACCAAGGAAGACGATGCATGACCAGTGATATCGGCGATAAGCCGCAGCCGCTTATCGAACATCTCATGGAATTGCGGACGCGGCTGATGTGGTCCATCGCCGCGTTCTTCGTCGCCTTCATGGTGTGCTTCGCCTTCGCCAAGCAGCTGTTCAACTATCTCGTCTACCCCTACAAATGGGCCGTGATCTGGGCCCATCTCGATGTGGCCAAGTCGCAGCTGATCTACACGGCGCCGCAGGAATTCTTCTTCACGCAGGTCAAGGTGGCTATGTTCGGCGCCTTGGTCATCGCTTTCCCGATCATCGCGGCACAGATCTACAAATTCGTCGCGCCCGGTCTCTACAAGAACGAGCGCAATGCTTTCCTGCCATTCCTGATCGCCTCGCCGGTGCTGTTCCTGATGGGCGCGGCGCTGGTGTATTTCTTCTTCTGCCCGATGGTGATGTGGTTCTTCCTGAAGATGCAGCAGTCGCCGGCCGATGGTGAAATCGCCATCTCGCTGATGCCGAAGGTGTCGGAATATCTCAGCCTGATCATGACGCTGGTGTTTTCTTTTGGCCTGGTCTTCCAGTTGCCGGTCATCACCACGCTGCTTGCCCGGGTCGGATTGCTAACCTCGACATGGCTTGCGGAGAAGCGCAAGTTCGCGATCGTGCTTGCCTTTATCGCTGCTGCCATACTGACGCCGCCGGACCCGATGTCGCAGATCGGCCTTGCCGTTCCAACCATCCTTCTCTACGAGATTTCGATCTACGCTGCACGCATGGTGGAGCGCAGCCGCAAGCGACAGGGTGAAGAAGAGACCGCGTCCTCTTCGGCCGTCGTACCGCGCGACGAAGATTGATTTTTTAACGCCGCATTCCTTGCGGTATCGCCTTTTAACTCCGGCCGGAGGCTTGGTCAGGCCCCGGCCGGAGCTGTTTTCACGAAGCGACCGGGAACGACGATGCTCGATATCAGATGGATCCGTGACAATGCCGAAGCCCTCGATGCCGCGCTTGCCAAGCGCAGCGCCGAGCCGCAGGCGCAAAGCATCATCGCACTGGACGAAAAGCGCCGCTCCGTCGTCCAGGCGCTGCAGGACATGCAGTCCCGCCGCAATACCGCGTCCAAGGATATCGGCGCCGCCATGGCCCAGAAGAACAGTGCGCTCGCCGAGACGCTGAAGGCGGAAGTGGCCGAGATCAAGGTCGCCATGCCGGCCGCCGAGGCCGAGGAGCGCGAGTTGACGGCGGCCCTGACGGATGCCCTGTCGCGCCTGCCGAACATTCCCTTCGACGACGTACCGGTCGGCAAGGACGAGCACGACAATGTCGTTGCCCGCGTGGTCGGTGAAAAGCCGCGGTGGAACCATCCGCCGAAGGAGCACTTCGAGATCGGCGAAGCGCTCGGCTACATGGATTTCGAGCGGGCCGCCAAGATTTCCGGTTCGCGCTTTACCGTGCTGACGGGACCGCTGGCGCGGCTCGAGCGGGCGCTCGGCCAGTTCATGCTCGACCTTCATACGGCCGAGCATGGCTATACCGAAGTCAGCGCTCCGCTGATGGTGCGCGACGAGGCGATGTATGGAACCGGACAGCTGCCGAAATTCACCGAGGACCTGTTCCGCACGACCGATGGCCGCTGGCTGATCCCGACTGCCGAGGTGCCGCTCACCAACATGGTTTCGGGCGATATCCTCGAGCAGGACAAGCTGCCTTTGCGTTTTACCGCGCTGACGCCCTCCTTCCGTTCGGAAGCAGGTTCTGCCGGACGTGACACGCGCGGCATGCTGCGCCAGCACCAGTTCTGGAAGTGCGAGCTGGTATCCATCACCGACGCCGACAGCGCCGTTGCCGAGCACGAGCGGATGACCGCCTGCGCCGAAGAAGTGCTAAAACGTCTCGGGCTGCATTTCCGCACGATGATGCTGTGCACCGGCGACATGGGGTTCGGCGCCCGCAAGACCTATGACATCGAGGTCTGGCTCCCCGGCCAGGATGCCTATCGCGAAATCTCTTCGTGCTCCGTCTGCGGAGACTTCCAGGGCCGGCGGATGAATGCCCGCTACCGTGGCAAGGACGACAAGGCCACCACCTTCGTGCATACGCTGAATGGCTCCGGCACGGCCGTTGGCCGCTGCCTGATCGCAGTGCTCGAGAATTATCTCAACGAGGACGGCTCCGTGACTGTGCCTGAGGTTCTGGTGCCCTATATGGCTGGGTTGAAGACTATCGAGCGGGCAGCATAGCAGGACAGCGCCAGTGTCATCGACGAAGACTGACCACACCTTCGCGACCTCGCTGCCAGTGGCTGCGGGCGTCGCCGCCTGTGTCCTGTCGGGTGAGCGTGGCGAGATGCGCGCCTCACAGCAAAAACAGCTGCCGGTAACTTCTTTGAAACCCGATCACGCCAATTATGTCCCTCAGTCCGGCACATCGCGGGCGGTTGGTCACGGAGTAGCGGTTTGACAGCTCGACTTCTTGAGAGGGAAGGTTTTGCGGCCGTCGTGCTGCGGCTGCGTGCCGAAGGCATTTCCGACATAGACCTCCTGACGGCCGTGGAGCAGACGCCGCGCTCGCTGTTCGTGCCGCCGCAGGCTGTCTCCGACGCCTATTCCAGCCGGACTATCCCGATCGAATGCGGATCCTTCATGGAAGGCATCGATCTCGTCATCAGGCTTCTCCACCATCTGAAGGTCCGGCCGGGCCACCGCGTACTCGAAGTCGGCACCGGCACCGGGTTCACAGCCGCCGTCATGGGCCGGCTCGGTGAACGGGTCCTGACGGTCGATCGCTACAAGACACTGACGGTTGCAGCCCAGAAGCGCATCGAGACGCTGGCGATGCGCAACGTCATCGTGCGCCAGGCGGACGGCAGCGCCGGCATGCCGGGCGAGGGCACGTTCGACCGCATCTTGGTGACCGGGGCCTTCCCCACCATGCCGCGCTTCTATGCCGACCAGCTGGTATCCGGCGGCTCGATGATCACGCCTGTAATGATAACGGATACCGTATGCCGCATGGTGCGCCTGACCAAGACAGGCAGCCGGTTCGAGCGCGAGGAACTGTTCGAAGTTCCCTACCTGCCGATCATCCCCAAGCTTGCTGCCTATCTCTGAGGCTTGCGGGATTGAAGCGCTTCGGCACGCCGCAGTCACTGGGCTGTGGACTATGGTTAGCAATTTCTCAAAAAAATCCACATGACTCCAGCGCCTTAACCGCATGGTAAGATTAACGCGCTTTAATGGAACTCAGAAATGGGTTGCGTCTTAAGTGGGTCGAGTCATGCGTTTCAGCTTTCCGTTACATATCAGCACAACGACAGGCAAGGTCCTGATTGCAGCATTTCTCGCGAGCGCCGCGACAGGCTGCAGTTCGGATGCCTCTCGTTTCTCGGGGATGTTCGCAAGCTCCGGTTCGAGCTCCGACACCATGACGACGGGGTCCATCCCGCGCCGGCAGCTGAGCGGTCTCGACCGCGATCCTGTCCCGCCCGCAAACGTGGCTTCCGGTCGATCGGATTACGGCAATGGCAATGCTGCCATGAACCAGCCCTATCCGTCGCAGCCGCAGACCTACAAGCCGGCTTATTCCAACGCCCGGAGCGCGGCCGCTCCTTCTGTCCAGCGTTCGCAGCTGGCCGCACCTGCCGGGATCGCGACATCCGACCACCTGTCGACACGGCCGCCGCGCGAAGAGCAGCAGGCTCTTGCGCAGCCTTATCCCGATGCCGCGCCGAACCGCGGGTCTGCTCCGCATTCGCTGGCCCCACCACGCGAGGCTCCAGATCGCATGGCGACCGGCAGCACGCCCGGCAAGCCGTCTGCCTGGACCGGCGATAACGCGCCAACCGTTACGCTGCGCCCCGGCGAGACGACAAAGACGCTTGCCAGCCGCTACGGCGTGCCGGAAAAGGAAATCCTGCGCGTCAACGGCCTGCAGAACTCCGCGTCCGCCCAGCCGGGCCGCTCCATCATTATTCCGACCATGAACGGCGGCGCCAATGTCGTTAAGGCATCGTCGCAGGCCGCAGATCTCGACAAGGGCGGCAAGCAGCCGATCCCGTCAAAGGCGCCCGAACAGGACGCCGCTGTTCTTCCGAACGGCAATACGGCCCGCGACAAACAGCAGATGAGCGCCGAAAACGGCTCCGGCAAGCTTTCGGCCGGCGCAGGCAAGGGTCCGACGCCAGGCAGCTACGTGGTCAAGCCGGGCGATTCGCTCACCAAGATCGCCAAGGCAACCGGAACGCATATCGACGCGCTGAAGGCGGCCAACGGCATCGGCAAGAACGGCATCCAGGTCGGCCAGACGCTAAAACTGCCCCACGGTGGCGCAACGCCTGCTGCCGACGATCTGAAGACGGCTTCGATCGCGCCGGAAAAGGCGCCGGTCAAGGCAACGGCACCCGTCGCTGCCGAGGAGCCGACCAAGGTCGCATCGCTGCCGACGCAGTCCGTCAATGACGCCCAGAAAACGGATGCCGGCTCCGCCGCACCGGAATCGACGGGCATCGGCAAGTATCGCTGGCCGGTGCGCGGCGCGGTCATCGCAGCCTACGGTGCCAATGTCGAAGGCAGCCGCAACGACGGTATCGACATCTCTGTGCCATCGGGCACGCCGATCAAGGCCGCCGAGAACGGCGTCGTTATCTACGCAGGCAATGGCCTGAAGGCGCTCGGCAACACGGTTCTGGTACGCCACGACGACGGCACGGTTACCGTATACGGCCATGCCGACACGCTGAGCGTGACCCGTGGACAGAAAGTGCAGCGCGGCCAGACACTCGCAACTTCCGGCATGAGCGGCAATGCCAAGCAGCCGCAGATGCACTTCGAGGTCCGCAAGAATGCTTCGCCGGTTAACCCAATGACCTTCCTTGAATAGATAGTGCGTCTCGAGGAGTTATGCAAAAAGCCCGGTCATGCCGGGCTTTTTGTCGTTTGGACGGCGCGTCTGCGTGGCAACGCTGCGTGGCAATTGCGACCCGTAGCCTCAGTGCAAGCGAGTGTTGCAATGAGACCTCGAATATTCGGCCTCCCTCGATATCGATGACTTCAGCGCGATGGGAAGACTGGCATGTTTGAGGCAGTTATCCAGGGCGTGTTTTTGTAAGTCGGATTTCGCTACCTTTTGCCTGCCGCTCGTTGCTCCAGCCGAGACGTTTGTAGAAATCCGCAGCGCGGCTGTCTTTGTCAGTTTCAAGCCAGATCTCGGAATGATGTCGGAACAGCTCGCTTTCCGCCTCAAGCACGAGCCTGGTGCCCAACCCCTTTCCCTGATGCGAAGGAAGAACGAATGCTGCAAAAAGTGAGGCGTCAGTGATAGCGATCATTGAGAAGCCAACATTTCACCGTCGAGGACGGCGACCCAAGCGCACGGCGAGGCGGAAATCATTGCAGAGATCGAAGCGTCCGTAATACCCATTTCTGTAAGACGCTCTCGGGATATGTGGTTTTCCCGCACGGAAGTCCGAACATAAAACAGCGCCGGAACATCAGCGGGTTCGGCAAGTCTAATGTCTACTGGCACGGCTCTTCCTTGGTTATGCAGATGATCCATCCAATATGCCACACCCCGTGCCATTGCGACAGATCAGCGGCATGACCGCGTTGGGCCGACAGGCCCGCCTCAGGCGACCATCATCTCCGAGGTTTCCACCAGTTTGCAATCGAGTTCGAGGAGGCGGGATGCTTCGGCGGCGGGGACGGCTTTGCCAAACAGGTAGCCCTGGCCGAGATTGCATCCCATCCGGGTCAGTGCCTGAAGTTGCTCTTCGGTCTCGATGCCTTCCGCCGTCGTCAGGATATCCAGCCCCTTGCCGAGGCCGATGATCGTTCTCAGGATCTTCTCGTTCTTCTTGCCGTCGGCGGCTTCCGAGACGAACATGCGATCTATCTTGATCTTATCGAAGCTAAATCGCGACAGCTGGCCAAGGCTCGAATAGCCCGTACCGAAGTCGTCGAGCGCAATTCGTATGCCGGCATTCTTGAGATCCGCGATGATGCGCTCGGCGGCGACCAGATCCTGGATGAGCGCCGATTCGGTAATCTCGATCTCGAGGCGCGAGGGAGGGAGTCCGGCTTCGGAAAGTATCGTCAGGATGCGGATCGCCAGCAGCCCGTCGTGCAGCTGGGTCGGCGACAGGTTGAAAGAGAGGATGACGCCGTTCGGCCAGGTGGCTGCATCGGCGCAGGCAACCCTGAAGAGCTTGACCGTCAGCTCGCCGATCAGCCCGGTGCGTTCGGCAAGGTCGATGAACACGGTGGGCGGCACGAACTTGCCCGGTTCCTGTTCCCAGCGGGCGAGCGCTTCGAAGCCGTTGATCCTGCCCGTATGGAGGTCGACGATCGGCTGGTAATAGGGCTTTATCGTATTTTTTCTCACCGCTTGACGAAGCTGCTTCTCGAGCTCGGAGCTTTCCTGCCACCGCTCGCGCATCGTCGGTTCGAAAGCCCGGATTTTTCGTGCCGGGTCGTTCTTTGCGGCTTCCATGGCCACTTCGGCGCAGCGCACGACGCTTGCCACGTCAGTTCCATCGTCGGGAAGGAGCGCGTGGCCGATTGCCACACCGATTTCGACTGCCTGTCCCTTGACGGCTAACGGTCTCGTCATCACAGCCGCTACCCGCTCGGCGATCTCGGCGTGGTCTTCTCCGGCGATGAATGCAACGAAGTCCCGTCCACCGGTCCTGAAGATATCGTCAGGCGGGAAGATTGCCTTCAGGCGCTCCGCCATCACCCGCAGAACGTCGTCTGCCGTCTTGTGGTCGAACAGGTCCTTGATCTTTTTAAAGCCGTCGAGCTGGACGGCGAAGACGCCAAGCTTCTCCTCCCCGCTATGGGGAGGGCAGCTAATGCGTTCTTCGAGAGACCGGCGATTGGGGAGCGCTGTCGTCTCGTCGTGACCGGACATCCACTTTACTCCCCGCTCGGCAATCTCGCGGCGCCCAACTTCACGGCTGAGATCGCGGATGCGGCGGATGGAATAGATCAGGCTGACGAACCCGGTGACGGTGACCGCCAGCGCCAGGTCGTCGAGCTGGTATTGGTCATTGCGGATGACAAAGTCGGAAACCGCCTCGAATGCCTGGAATTCGGTGCCCAACGCCCAGATGAGGGTGCCGAAGACACCGAGGAATATCGCTTCGTGGCCAGCTTTGCTTCGAAAAAAAGGCATGACATCTCCCAGGCGGTGGCTGTCATAGCCTTCTCAGAGGTCACTCATTTTCCTCGGCCCGAACATATCGCGGCATCATAAAGTAAATCTTAATTAGCAAGTTCCAATTGGAAATGATGTTTTATTCCTATACTTTGCGTGGAAAGTATTGTGGGAACGTTCAGGCTGAACGCTCGCACATCTCAGCGCGTCCTTGAACGGGTCGGGCGATATCAGTCGCGCGGCAGGTCGATCCGCTGTCGGCCGGCGAGATCCTGGATGTATTGCCAGGCAACGCGTCCAGAGCGTGCTCCCCGGGTCGTGGACCAAGCCAGTGCCTCCCGGTGCATTTCTTCTCGGTCAAGCGCGAGGTTGAAATGCTCGGCGTAACCATCGATCATCAACAGGTAGTCGTCCTGGCTGCATTTGTGGAAGCCGAGCCAAAGACCGAAACGATCGGAGAGCGAGACTTTCTCCTCGACGGCCTCTGACGGATTGATCGCCGTCGACTGCTCGTTTTCCATCATGCTGCGCGGCAAGAGGTGGCGCCGGTTGGACGTGGCGTAGAAGAGGACATTGTCGGGTCGGCCCTCGACACCGCCGTCGAGCGCTGCTTTCAGCGATTTATAGGCGGTGTCGTCGTGATCGAAGGAGAGGTCGTCGCAGTAGACGATGACACGCAGAGGCGCGGCCTTGACGATGTCGAGCAGCAGGGGCAGCGTCGAGATATCCTCCCGGTGGACCTCAACCAGTTTCAATGCGACGCCGGTCGAGCGGATAATGTCGGCGTGCACGGCTTTTACGAGCGAGGATTTGCCCATGCCGCGCGCGCCCCAGAGCAGCACGTTGTTGGCAGCAAAGCCCTCGGCGAAACGCAGCGTGTTTTCCTGCAGGATGTCGCGAACATGATCGACACCCCGGATGAGACCGATTGCCACGCGGTTCGGACGCGGCACTGGCTGCAGGTGCTCGCGGGCAGGGCTCCAGACGAAGCAGTCTGCAACATCCCAGTCATTGACGGCCGGTGGCGGGCCGGCCAGCCTTTCGACCGCCGATGCCAGACGGCGGAGTTCGGCAAGGATCAGTGCGTTTTGATCTTCGGTCACCATGTTTACTCCGGATGGGTTATGGGACGCAGCGGCAAAAGTTTATTTCGCTGCCGGGTAGCATGGCCTTTCCCCGGCCGAAAGGTTAAGAGGCTGAGAAAACGGTACGGTTATCGGCTGTTTTTGTTGCATTTGCCACGATCACAATGATATCTCGCGCGGTGTACGGGTTGTTTCCCGCCTGGATTTTGAGGAGTTCCCGATGTTTGTCACCAACGCATACGCCCAGAGCGCCACCGACACCGCCATGGGCGTGTTTGGCGGTTCCGGCATGGAAATGGTTTTCCTCTTCGTTCCGCTGATGGTCGTCTGGTATTTTCTCCTTATCCGGCCACAGCGCGCCCAGGCGCGCAAGCGTGACGACGTGCTGAAGAATATCCGTCGCGGCGACCAGATCGTCACGGGCGGCGGCATTGTCGGCAAGGTCGTCAAGGTCGTCGACGACAAGGAACTCGAAGTCGAGATTGCCGAAGGCGTCAAGGTCCGCGTTGTCCGTACGGCGATATCGGAAGTCCGCGTCAAGGGTGAACCGGTCAAGGCGGACGCAGCCTAGCATCGATAACGGGCGGCCGGCCGTCCGGCCGCGTCGCGACGAATAGTAAAGTCGAGAACGCCATGCTGCAATTCTCCCGCTGGAAGACAATCCTCGTTTGGCTTGCCGTCGTTGCCAGCGTCCTCGTCGCACTTCCCAACCTGTTCAGCGACCGCCAGCTCGAGCGTTTCCCGAGCTGGCTGCCGCACCACAAGGCAATCCTCGGTCTCGACCTCCAGGGCGGATCGCGGATCTCGCTGAAGATCGAGCGCGACGAGATCGTCGCCGCCCGGCTGCAATCGACGATCAACGATGTCGCCCGTCGGCTGCGTGATGCGAAAATTCCCACCGTCGATCTTTCCGGTACCGTCCAGACCATCACCATGCACCTGACCGACGTCGGCCAGATGGCGGCGGCAACCGATGCACTCAAGCCTTTGACCGACAGCGTCGGCAGTTCGGCCACTGGCGGTTCAATCCGCGAGGCGACCGTCGTCCCCGGCGATGGCGGCCTGATTACCGTGGCACTGACAAACGAAGGCATCGCCTTCCGTACTGCAGAGGCGCTAGACCAGTCGATCGAAGTGGTTCGCAGCCGCGTCAAGCAGGTCGGCCGCCGCGAGCCGCTGATCCAGCGGCAGGGCAACGACCGGCTCATCGTCGAGGTGCCCGGCCTGACCGATCCCCAGCGGCTGAAGACGCTGCTGAACCAGCCGGCCAAGCTGACTTTCAACATGCTGGATACCAGCATGCCGGTGCAGACGGCGATCGACACCCAGCCACCGGCAAATTCCGAAGTACTGTATTCACAGGACGATCCGCCGGAAAGCTACCTTGCCTTCAAGCGGCCCGTTGCCAACGACCAGAGCATCATCGCCGCCGAGCCGATGCTGGATACCCAGACCAAGCAGAATGTCGTGACCTTCCAGCTTGACGCGAAGGCCACCCAGGCATTCGCACAGGCGACGGCGAAGAACGTCGGAAAATCCTATGTCGCCGTGCTTGACGACCAGGTGATCTCGGCGCCGCTGATCAAGCAGCCCGTGACCGATGGCAAGGGCATGCTGGCAGGCAATTTTTCGCCCGAGGGGGCTGCCGATCTGGTTATCCTCCTGCACTCCGGCTCGTTGCCGGCAACGCTGACCGTCGTCGAGGAGCGCACTGTCGAGCCCGGGCTCGGCGCGGATTCCGCCCGGGCCAGCATCATCGCCGGCATCGTCGGCGCGCTGGCCGTGGTTGCCTTCATGGTGTTCTTCTATGGTTCGCTTGGTGGTTTCGCGACTGCGGCGCTGGTCTTCAACATCATTCTTATCATGGCGATCCTCAGCCTTTTCCAGGCGACGCTGACCTTGCCCGGTATCGCCGGCATCATCTTCACGATGGGCCTGGCGGTCGATTCGAACGTGCTGATCTATGAGCGTATACGCGAAAAGCTGAAAGGTGGGACGCCGTTCGTGCAGGCTTGCGAAAGCGGATTTGCGCGCGCCTACACGACCATCATCGATGCCAATGTTACGACCCTGATTGCCGCTGCCATCCTGTTCTCCATGGGGAGCGGTCCCGTGCGCGGCTTTGCCGTGACGCTCGGGATCGGCATCATCGCGTCGCTGTTTACGGCTTTCACGCTGACGCGCTGGCTGATTGCTATCTGGATCAAGCGCCGCCGGCCCAAGCATTTGCCGAAGGGTGTGCGGACTGCTGTCTTCGACGGTGCCAATATCCGCTTCATGGGCATCCGCCGCTATACTTTCACGATCTCGGCCGTGCTTTCGGTGCTGTCGATGATTGGTTTCTTCTCGTTCGGCATGCATCTCGGTGTCGATTTTACCGGCGGCTCGCTGATCGAGGTTCGTGCCAAGCAGGGCAAGGTCGATATCCCGGATATCAAGACGCGGCTCGGGCAGCTGAATATCGGCGATGTGCAGGCGCAACCGATCAGCAATGCGACCGGTGCGCTGATCCGTCTGCAGTCGCAGGATGGCGGCGAAAATGCCGAGCAGTCGGCGGTCACGCTGGTGCGTGGCGAATTGCAGGACAAGTACGAGTTCCGCCGTGTCGAGGTGGTGGGTCCGGCAATCTCGGGCCAACTGACGAGGGCGGGTACGTTCGGCGTGATGGCCTCCCTGGCGGCGATCTTCATCTACATCTGGGTGCGGTTTGCCTGGCAGTATGCGCTGGGCGCGATTATCGCCACCCTGCACGATATCATCCTGACCTTCGGCCTGTTCGTTGTCACCGGTATCGAATTCAACCTAACGAGCATCGCAGCGGTGCTGACGATCATCGGCTATTCGCTCAACGATACCGTCGTCGTCTACGACCGGATGCGTGAAAACCTCAGGCACTACAAGCAGATGCCGTTGCCGATCCTCATCGATGCGTCGATCAACCAGACCCTGTCGCGCACCGTGCTGACGGCGGCAACCACATTGCTGGCGCTGCTGGCGCTGTCGATCTTCGGCGGCGAGGTCATCCGCTCGTTCACCTTCGTGATGTTCTTCGGCGTTGCGGTCGGCACCTTCTCGTCGATCTATATCGCCGCACCGGTGCTGATCGCCTTCAAGCTTCGGCCGCGCGGTGTGCAGCCCGGTCCGCAGCCTGATGTGCCGCCAGCCGGCAAGGCGGTGGCCTGATGGCCCGTGGCATAGAGATCCGCTCCGCCCATTTTCCCGGCCGCGCGCCGATCGACGTCTATGGCAATGGCGGCTTTCGTTTTGCCGACATGTCACATCGCGGCTCGATCCTCTGCCTGCCGTCTGGCATCTACGGCTGGGACATGACGGCCGCCGATGCACTGACGCCGGATCGCTTCCAGAAGGTCATCGATGAGGCTGCCGAGATCGAATTCCTGCTGGTCGGCACCGGTGACGACATGCGACCCTTGCCGCAGGCGCTGAAGACGGCGTTTCGCGATGCCGGCATGTCGTCGGATCCGATGAATACGGGAGCAGCAGTGCGGACCTTCAACATCATGCTGTCCGAATCGCGGGCGGTTGCCTGCGCCCTGATCGCCGTCGACTAGGGGCCCGAGATGGCGGCAGCGCTTCGCAGCAACGAGGAGATCTGCCTCGCCACCCTTCGCGACACCGATCGCGACCGTTATCTCGCGTGCCTGCTGTCGCCGGAGGACAAGCGCCGGCCGTTGGCCGCACTTTATGGTTTTCATGCCGAACTTGCCCGCATTCGCGATCTGGTCCACGAGCCACTGCCCGGCGAAGTGCGACTGCAATACTGGCGCGACCTGCTCGAAGGCCAGTCGCACGGGTCGACCGAGGCCAATCCTCTGGCGTCGGAGTTGTTGCAGGCAATCGAGGCACACAGGCTGCCACGCGCCACGCTGGTCAACATGATCGACGCCCGGATCTTCGATCTCTATGACGACCCGATGGAAAACCGGAATGCCCTCGAAGGCTATGCGGGCGAGACCGCATCGGCGCTGATACAGCTGGCCGGCCTGGTGCTGTCGCCGTCCGATGCCGTCCGCTCGACCGATGCTGCCGGCCATGCGGGCGTCGCCCAGGCGATCGCCGGCTGTCTGCTGCTGATGCCGCTGCATCGCCATCGTGGCCAGCTCTACCTGCCGCTGGAAATCCTCTCCGCCGTCGGGCTCGACCGTGACAGCTTTCTCGCGGGCAAGGATATCTCCCGGATCACCGCTGCCATCGACGCATTTGCAGGTCTCGGGCAGGAGCATCTGGCCAAAGCCCGCGCCTCAGCGCCCGTCGCACCCGGCCTCATGCCGGCCTTCTTGCCTGTTGCGCTGGCAGGGCCTATCCTTCGCAAGGCGCAGAAACTCGGCGCCGGCATTCTCGATCGGCCGATACAAGCGTCGCAATGGCGTCGCCAGCTCGTCATGGCCGTCGCCGCGATGCGCGGAAAGTTCTGACGCCCGTCAAACTCGCGCAAGTCTCGCGCGCTATGCGGCTTCAACGTACTCGTCCTTAAGGGAGAATCGCCATGGCAATGTTTATCTGGTTGGCGATCTTTGTTGCTGTCGTAGGTTTCGGGTTCTACGCCACCCGCATGGTGGCGCAGGACAAGGAAGAGAGCCTCAACGACCTCGGTCTCGCCATCCTCGAATTCGGCCGGGCCTTCCCGACCGAGGCGATCCGCCAGCTGCAGAAGACGAGAGACGGCAAGGCGCTGTTCGTCCGCCTGCACGACAACAAGGCGGGCTTCATGAAGGATCTCGGCAAGCATTTCGCCTGCCACGTGATCGAGCCGGGCAGGGCGCGGGTGCGGGATGCAGCCGACCATCGCCGCATCACCATCGATTTCCTCGACGTGCCGCATCACAACGGCACTTACGAATTCACCTCGGCAAAGGAGGCTGCCGAGGTGTCGCTGTGGCTGCTCGGCAACTATATCGCGACCGATGATCTCGTCCTGCCGGAAAAGACAGCTGCCAATCAGCCCTGAGCGGCCATGGCCTCGACTGGTTCGGCAGCCGGCTCAAGACCGAGCCATTGAGCGCAATTCGCCAGCGCTCTCTTTGCCACCAGCTGCCGCTTCATGATCGTCTTGTCCTTGCCGCGAAAGCGCTTGATGCCTTCCGGCTTGACGATCGAACCGGGTTCGAGCTCCGGGAACAATCCGAAATTGATGTTCATCGGCTGGAACGAGCGCTTGCCGGGCTCCTCGTCACTGACGATATGGCCACCGGTAATGTGGTTGAGAAGTGCGCCGAGCGCAGTGGTGGCCGGCGGCAGGCTCGGCGTTTTCCCGAGGCGTTCAGCAGCTGCGAACCGTCCGGCGAGAAGCCCGATGCTGGCACTTTCGACATAGCCCTCGCAGCCGGTGATCTGTCCGGCAAAACGCAGGCCCGGCCGCGACTTCAGCGCCAGCGAGTGATCGAGCAGCACCGGCGAGTGGATGTAGGTATTGCGGTGAAGGCCGCCCAGGCGGGCAAACTCGGCATTCTGCAGGCCGGGGATCATGCGGAAGATATCCGCCTGCGCGCCATATTTCAGTTTCGTCTGGAAGCCGACCATGTTGTAGAGCGAACCCAGCGCATTGTCCTGGCGCAACTGGACGACTGCATAGGCCTTGACAGTCGGGTTGTGGGCGTTCGTCAGCCCCATCGGCTTCATCGGCCCGTGGCGAAGCGTCTCGCGACCGCGCTCGGCCATGACCTCGATCGGCAGGCATCCGTCGAAATAGGGGGTGCCTTCCCATTCCTTGAAGCCGACGGCGTCGCCGCCGATCAGCGCATCTATGAAGGCATTGTACTGGGCTTCGTCCATAGGACAGTTGATGTAGTCCTTGCCGTCACCGCCGGGGCCGACCTTGTCGTAACGAGACTGGAACCAGCAGATATCCATGTCGATGCTGTCGCGGTAGACGATCGGCGCAATCGCATCGAAGAAAGCCAGCGCATCGGCGCCGGTTTCCGCCTGGATCGCGGCCGCAAGGCCCGGCGCGGTCAATGGTCCCGTGGCGATGATCGCCTGATCCCATTCCTTCGGGGGCAGTCCGGTGATTTCCTCGCGAACGACGGTAATCAGCGGGTTGCTTTCGACTTCCCGCGTGACATCGGCGGCAAAGCCGTCACGGTCGACGGCGAGTGCGCCGCCGGCCGGCACCTGGTTGCGATCGGCGCAGGCCATGATCAGCGAACCGGCCAGCCGCATTTCCGCATGGATGACGCCGACGGCATTGCTGGTGGCATCGTCGGAGCGGAAGGAATTGGAGCAGACGAGTTCTGCGAGGTCGTCGCCCTTATGAGCATCGGTGCCGCGAACGCCGCGCATTTCGTGCAGGATTACCGGTATACCGGAGGCTGCGATCTGCCAGGCGGCTTCCGAGCCTGCAAGGCCGCCGCCGATGACGTGGATGGGAGATAGGGTTGTTTTCATGGGCGGCTGAATAGCACGATGGCTCGCCGCTTCCAATCACCCGGAATCAAAAACGCCAGAATCAAAAACTTCAGAATCAAAAACGGCGCCACCCGGGCGCCGTTTTTAGAAGAACGTTCCGTAGACTATTAACGGAACGAGCGGTTGGCAATGTTGCGGATTTCGTAGCGGCTGATGCCGATGTCGGAGAGCGTCTGGTTCGACAGGCTGCCGAGTTCGCTCAGTGTGCGGCGGTAGGAAATCCAGCTCTTGGCAATACGGATCGGGTTCATGGTGGTATCCTCGGTTCTATCAGGTTTGAGACAGGCTTGATTGCCGTGTCATCGGTTGACCTCTATATAGGCGATAGACCGAAAAATGTGCAGTGCAATTAAAAGGCTACTGCCATGCGTTTGTGCACTACGCCGCATAAATAACAGTCGCGACTTAAAATTTAGGCGACAAAATAGCGTAGGTTTCAGTGACACGGCGCCGGTTGATAAAAGACAAAAAAGAACGCCCGCCGCGGGATCCGCAACGGGCGTTGTAAGGCTATCGCAGGTGGCGATGCCAGGGTCTACTTAGCGACCAGTGGCTTCGCGGGCAACGCGGTGGATGTCAGAACGGTCGATGCCGAGGTCGTGCAGTTCGCGTGTGCTCATGCGGCCGAGTTCGGTAACGGTCTGACGATACTTGCGCCAGTTGTTGTAAGAGCGTGTGATGTTCATGGTAAGCCCCTTTCCGAGGGTTTGATCCGCCAGCAGCAATCGTTTGCGCTGGCTTCTTTCTACTGAGGCTGAATATACCGCATGCCGCGAAAACCAAAAGCGTCAATGCATCATGCCACCCATGCGTAAGACGCATTGCTTGCCACTATTTGCACCATGATTGGTTATAAAATGTGCGCAATTGTCGCATTGCCAGAAATGCAGGGTGCGTGGGTGCGGCCGGCGTGGGTCGCCATTGGCGATTCGCTCAGCGTCGGCCGCCTGAGCTTGTCAGGGATGCCCGGAGGGCGGGCTTGTGACGGAAACAACAATGCCCGCAGCGGGAGGAGCTGTGGGCATTGTTTGCTTGGATCAGCAAGGGATGGGGGAGGATTGCCGATCAATCGGAGCAGCCGGGGAGGACGAGCGGCTCCGAAACGTCACGAACTCGGTCTGCGTGTCAGTCTGCGTTCTATTGGTCGGTGGCTTGGAGTTGTCAACGAGCCCCGCTTTCACGGGCGTGATCTCCGGGTTTACTCTTCTACAATCGATTGTCAGGCATGCTGCTGTTGCATATCTGATTGCTCAAGCCTGCATTCCATTAGCCGAGTATAATGTAGCGATCCTAACGGAGCGTTAAATTTCGACGCATCCTGATGTCGTGCAGCGAAAAGGCGAAGCTTGCCAGCATTTGCCACCTGCCACATTTGGTCGCTATAGAGAATGGCGAGGCGGATGGCGCCGGGTGCAGCATGAGGCAGTAATGTATCGCGGCAGACTTCAGAGAGATCTCGGTGGCTGGGTGGACAAGGGCTTGCTCGCGAGCGACCAGGCAACCGCCATCATGGCAGATTACGACAGCCGTCCGGCGAGCTTCAGTCTAGGCAGTGTTCTCTCGGTGCTGGCAGCGCTGCTGGTGGCTGCGGCCATCCTGCTGCTGGTTGCTTCCAACTGGGAGGAAATACCGAGGTTGGTTCGGGTCGTTGGTTGCCTGCTGCTGATCTGGGGCTTCTATCTGTCCGGTGCCGCCTTCTCCTCCCGCAACCAGCCGTCGCTGGCCGCCGCCATGCTGCTGCTGGCAACCCTGAGCTTTGGCGGCGCCGTGTCGCTGGTGGCGCAGATGTATCATCTCTCGGGCGACGAGATGACGATGGTGCTGATGTGGTTCGGGCTTGCCTGCCTCTCGGCCCTGCTGTTTCGCTCGGGAAGCCAGGTCGTGGTTGCCGGCTTTCTCGCCTGGGCTTATTTCGCGCTCTATCTGGAAAATAATCTTTCGAACTGGATCGGCTGGTCGCCATATGCGCCGCCGATGATGGCCGCCATCGTGCTGGCGCTGATCTATTATACCGGCGCCGGGCGGGCACGGCATCTGGTCTATCTGCTTTTGATCGGCTGGCTGACCTGGATCTATTCCCTGAACGACGGGTTGGGGATGGCGGTGCTCTACACAGTTATCGGGCTTGTCGCCTTCCTGTGCGTCGGCGTTCCGGTTTCGCCGCTGGCAAGGATGCTGCGCACTGCCGGGCCGACGCCGGCCTTCTATACATTCTGCATTGTCGCCATCGGTCTTCTGCTGCTGCATATCGAGATCGTCAGCGGACCCCGCCTCATTGCGCTGGGACTTGCCACCCTTGCCATCGCGGTCGGCGCCATCGCTCTTTGCGGGCGGGACAACGGCGCGGTGCGCTACACCGGTTATCTGGTGTTTGCCGGGGAGATCCTGTTTCTCGCCTCCGAAACCATCGGCTCGATCATCGGGACGTCGGGTTTCTTCCTGGTTGCCGGACTGCTGGTTGCGGTCGTCGCATGGCTGGTGATCCGCGTGGAACGCCGCTTTGCAAGCCCATCGCCGGAGGTCACGCCATGAGCTTTCTGATCGATGCCGCCAGTGAGAGCCGGCCGTTCGCTCGCCGCGCCTATATCGCTGCCATCGCATTGGCGCTGCTGCAGACCGCTGTGATCGGCACCATGATCGTCAGTCGCGCGACGATCCTGCGAAACGGCTCCGAGGTGCTGCTGAAGGCATCGCCGGTCGATCCGCGCGATCTTTTGCGTGGCGACTACGTCATCCTCAACTACGATATCTCGAATGTGCCGGTGTCGACGCTGGTGGGCGAGCGGCCTGGCGTCGCGGGCGAGCAGACGCTTTCGGTGCGGCTGACGAAGCAGGCGGATGGCTACTGGGGCATCGCCGAATCATCCTTCGCGACGCTGGCGCCCAAGGACGGCACTGTCGTGCTTGCCAGCAAGCCCTTCGATTATCGCCCGACGGCCGATACCGCGACGATCCGGGTCGATTACGGGATCGAGAGCTATTACGTGCCGGAAGGCGAGGGGCACAGGCTCGAGCAGGCGCAGCTGGACGGCCGGATGGCCATCTCCGCCAGCGTATCGCCGGGCGGCACGGCACAGATCAAAGCGCTGCTTCTCGACAACAAGCCTGTGTATGAAGAGCCGCTATACTGAGCGTTTTCGAACAAAATCGGGGATTGCCCGATCCTGTCCGCACAACTGTCATTTTTCCTTTGCGCGGTTTGAAACGGGTGATATAGAGACGCCGCGCTCCGGAAGGCCTCATGCGTAGGCATTGCTATGCGGTTTTAGGGACGCGGGTATGGTGAAATTGGTAGACACGCCAGATTTAGGTTCTGGTGCCGCAAGGCGTGGGAGTTCAAGTCTCTCTACCCGCACCAAGGCTGCTTTGCTGCCGGGGGAGGCTGATACAGTCTCATCCGAAGGCTTGCGAGAAGACGCGCCATTTTGCCTCCTGCAAAATGTTTGAGAATTGCATGAAAAGCCACGCCCGGTCGTCGGTCCGGCGTCGTGCTCATTGAAACGAACGGCTGTCTGGGCACCGCCGCTACGAAATGAAGGTTGAGAAAATGCAGGTTATCGAAACGCTGGCTGAAGGGCTGAAGCGCGAAATCAAGGTCGTAATTCCGGCCAAGGACATGGAAGGCCGCATGAACGAGCGCCTTGCAGAGGTCAAGGACAAGGTCAAGATCAACGGCTTCCGTCCCGGCAAGGTCCCGCCAGCGCACCTGAAGAAGATGTACGGCAAGTCGATCATGGCCGATCTCGTCAACGAGATCGTTCGCGACCAGCCGGCGCAGATCCTTACCGGCCGCGGCGAAAAGTCTGCCACCCAGCCTGAAATCGCGATGACCGAAGACAAGGACGAAGCCGAGAAGATCCTCGCTGCCGAAGCCGACTTCGAATTCACGCTGTCCTACGAAGTCATCCCTGCGATCGAACTGAAGCCAGTGAACGGCATCAAGGTCATCCGCGAAGTCGCCGAGATCGGCGAAGACGAAGTGACCGAGCAGATCATGAAGATCGCCGAGAGCGCTCGCACCTACGAGACCAAGGAAGGCCAAGCTGCCGATGGCGACCGCGTTACGCTCGATTACCTCGGCAAGGTCGACGGCGAAGCCTTCGAAGGCGGCAAGGATGAGAATGCCGAGCTGATCATCGGCTCGAACCGCTTCATCCCCGGCTTCGAAGAGCAGCTCGTCGGCGTCAAGGCTGGCGACGAGAAGGTCATCACGGTCACCTTCCCGAGCGAATACCCAGCCAAGAACCTGGCCGGCAAGGAAGCCACCTTCGACCTGACGATCAAGGACGTGGCCTCTGCTGCCGCCACCGAGATCAACGACGAACTGGCCACCAAGCTCGGCCTCGAATCGGCCGATCGCCTGAAGGAAATCGTTCGCGGCCAGATCGAAAGCCAGTACGGCTCGGTCACGCGTCAGAAGGTCAAGCGCCAGATCCTCGACCAGCTCGACGAGATGTACCAGTTCGACACCCCGCAGAAGCTCGTCGAAGCCGAATTCGAAAGCATCTGGCGCCAGATCCAGACCGATCTCGGTGAAAGCGGCAAGACCTTCGAAGACGAAGACACGACGGAAGAGGCAGCCCGCGCCGAGTATCTGAAGCTTGCCGAACGCCGCGTCCGCCTCGGCCTCGTTCTCTCCGAAATCGGCGAAAAGGCCGGCATCGAAGTCAGCGAAGACGAACTGCAGCGCGCGCTTTACGAACAGCTCCGCCAGTTCCCGGGCCAGGAAAAAGAAATCCTGGAATTCTTCCGCAACACGCCCGGCGCATCCGCCAACCTGCGCGCGCCGATCTTCGAAGAAAAGGTCATCGACCACCTGCTCTCCGAAGTCGACGTGACGGACAAGACGGTCACCAAGGAAGCGCTGCTCGCCGAAGACGACGACAGCACCGAGAAGAGCGACGGCAAGAAGGCACCGAAGAAGAAGGCTGCCAAGGCAGACGCTTCCGAAGCCGAGGGCGAAGAAGCCGCTCCGAAGAAGAAGGCCGCTTCGAAGAAGAAGGCCACCGACGACACCGCCGAGTGATTTTCGGAACTCTCTGCAAGTTTTGGAGGCCCTGCCGCTCGCGGCGGGGCCTTTTTGCGTTTGGGGCAACGCGTTGCATAGGGTGTGGCGCCACCCCCCTCTGTCGGCGACGCCGACATCTCCCCCACGAGGGGGGAGATCAGCCGATAGGTCGCGGTTTTACCAGAAGGGCGTTGTGAGTTCGGTGCTGGTTTTGCAAAAAAAAGTTGCCCCAGCCAATCTCCCCCCTGGTGGGGGAGATGTCACGCAGTGACAGAGGGGGGCTTGCTGGCGCGGCGCTAACCGACGTCAATCTTGCCTCTTCCGAGATTTCGCTTCCCATCTCCGATAAATAGGAATATATTCCAATCGTCCCGATGTCGCTGTCAGGCGTGACAGTTTCAGCGGGGCCGGTTTGGGGATGGGGCAGGACGCAGGCTGCTTTTCCGACCGTAGGTAAGGTCACCTCCAGGGGAACAGCGTGGCGAATGGGCTGCGAAAGACCCCTTGTGTGCAGAGATGCAGACGCACCTGTCAGCCGCTCGAATGGGAACGGCTGGCGGGTGCGGAGGGTCCCACCCGGCGGTATCAGGCCGGACGGGAGGCGCTGAGAGGTGTCACTTAGAAACTCAATCCACTATCACTGCGAGGCAGCTTTCAGCGCCTGTTCCGGACTTTCCGCTCGATCCCACCGATGGATTCCATCGCGTGGTTTTTTCCGCGATGGTTAGGTTCAACCGGTTTCAGCCGGTTGAAAACCCTCAAAGCTCCGACTTGATGTCGCCCATGCGGTTGCCTGCATCGAGGCCTGCGATCTTGTAGGCTTCGGCCAGCGTCGGGTAGTTGAAGGTATTCTCAACGAAATATTCGACGGTGCCCTTTAGGTTGAGCACGGCCTGGCCGATATGGACCAGCTCGGTGGCGCCTTCGCCGACGATGTGGACGCCGAGCAGGCGGCGGGTCTTCAAGGAGAAGATCATCTTCAGCAGGCCGGTATCCAGCCCCATGATGTGGCCACGCGAGGTTTCGCGGAAGCGAGCGATGCCGCATTCGTAGGGGATGCCGCGTTCCTTGACCTCTTCCTCGGTGAGGCCGCAGGTGGAGATTTCCGGCACGGCGTAGATGCCGTAGGGGAAATATTTCTGCGGCTCCTTGGCGATGGCGCCGACGGCGACGCGGGCAGCGATGCGGCCCTGTTCCATCGAAGTCGAGGCGAGGCTCGGAAAGCCGATGACGTCGCCGGCGGCAAAGATGTGCGGCACGCTGGTGGCAAAGGTTTCCGGGTTGACCGAGAGGCGGCCGCGGCTGTCAGCCTCCAGGCCTGCGGCCGGCAGATTGAGCTCGTCGGTGGCGCCCATGCGCCCGGCGGCAAACAGCACCATGTCGGTCACCAGGCGGCGGCCGCTGCCGAGGGTGACCTCGACCTTGCCGTTTTCGAGCTTCTCCACCTTGTCGGCTTTTTGGCCGAGCAGCAGCTTCATGTTGCGATCGCGCAGCTGGTAGGTGAAATCCTCGACGATCTCCTTGTCGATGAAGTCGAGCATCGTCGATTTCGGATCGAGAAGAGTGACCTGCGTGTCAAGGGAGGAGAAGATCGTCGCGTATTCGATGCCGATGACGCCGGCGCCGATGACGATCAGCGAGCGCGGCAGCGTTTCCATCTCGAGGATTTCGTCGCTGTCGAGCACGGTCTGGTGGTCGAACGGCATGTAGCTCGGGCGGAAAGGTTTTGTGCCAACGGCAAGCAGGATGCTGGTTGCCGTCGCCCGCACGACCTCGCCGTCGTCCTTGGTAATTTCGATCGTGCGCGGATCGACGAAGCTCGCCTTGCCGCGAACGTGCTGGACGTGATTGCGGGCAAACTGGTGCTCGAGCACCTCGACCTCGTGGTCGAGGGTGATCAGCAGGCGGCGGCGCAGGTCCTCGGCGCTGATCTGCTGCTTGACGCGGTAGGCGCGGCCGTAGAAGCCGCGTTCCCGCCAGCCGGACAGGTTGAGCGCCGTTTCGCGCAGTGTCTTCGAAGGGATGGTGCCGGTGTGGACGGAGACGCCGCCGACGCGCTTGCCCTGCTCGATGACCAGAACCGTCTTGCCGAGCTTGGCAGCCTGAATGGCGCCTCTGCGGCCAGCCGGACCGCTGCCGATAACAATAAGATCGTATTGGTACATCGAATGGCCCCGCAGGATTGAATGCGAATCAGTGGTGCGTCGCACAATATACGCAGTTCAATCGGTACCGGAGCAGTGTTACAGATTGTCTAACGGCGGACAATCACGAATTGGAGAGGCCGAGCCAGGGTTCGAGCTTTTCGAAGGTCTCGTCCATCGGGTAGGCGGCGCTGATCGGCAGCGAGACATGGCCGTAGATGATCGACATCTGGCCTTCGGCAACCTTCTCCGTTGTCTTGTCGATCGCCGCAAGATAGAGGGCGGTGGCAAGCCCCGTGCGGTCGGCGCCGGCCTGGCAATGGATCAGCAGCGGCTTCGGTGCATCGCGCATCAATTGCACCAGTGTTGCCGCCTGCTCCTGCGTCAGCTCGTGGCGCGAGGACATGCGGAAGTCGATGTGGTTGATACCGAGTTCCTTGGCTTCGGCAACTTCGGCATCGTACCAGCCATGGCCGGCATTCTCGCCGCGCAGGTTGATGATCGTCTTGATGCCATACTGCTTCTGCAGTGCGGCAATCGTGGCAGCAGAAGGCTGCGACGAACGGTAGAGTTCGCCTGAAATGACCGGATGGAAATTCGTGGTCCAGATCATATGGGCATAGAAGCCGCCGATCAGGGCGAGAAGGGGCAGGACCCCATACATGAAAAATCCCCGCGCCATCAGGCGAAGGGATGAAAAGCGGCGCGGCGAAGCTGCTGTCAGCATGGTATCTCCGGGCGCCGGCTCCATAGGCCCGGCGAGGTGAAAGCGATCGGTTTTCCCGCACCTCTCGAGCATCCGGAGATGCCGCGATCTGCAGTATCGCCGTTCTGCCAGACCAGACTGACAGCCACCTGAAGAAACTATGATGAAATCGTGACAGGGCACGCCGAAACGTGGGCGCCGGTGAGGGTCCTGCTGGCCTCAGATCAGCCGCAACCCCTTGAAGCTCGCATGGCCGTCCTTGCCGATGATGATGTGGTCGTGGACGACGATGCCGAGCGGCTTGGCGGTATCGACGATGGTCTTGGTCATGTCGATGTCGGCGCGCGACGGGGTCGGGTCGCCGGAGGGGTGGTTGTGGACGAGGATGATCGCCGTTGCCGACAGCTCCAGCGCCCGCTTGACGACCTCGCGCGGATAGACCGGCGTATGGTCGACGGTGCCGCGTCCCTGCACCTCGTCGGCGATCAGCGTGTTGCGCTTGTCGAGGAACAGGATGCGGAATTGCTCTCGGGTTTCGTAGGCCATGGCACTGTGGCAGTAATCGATGACGGAGGACCAGGAGGCCAGCACCTTCTTGCCACGGATCTCGCTTTTCAGCATGCGCTGGGCGACTGAGGCCATCAGCTTGAGATCAAGCGCCACCGCCTCGCCGATGCCGTTGACCTCCTGCAGCAGCGCAATCGGCGCGCCCATGACGCCGCCCAGCGTCTGGAAGCGGTCGATCAGCGCCTTGGCGATGGGCTTCGTGTCGCGGCGCGGAATCAGCCGGAACAGCAGCAGTTCGAGGATTTCGTAGTCGGCCAGCGCCGCATCGCCATTTTCCCGGTAGCGCGTCCGCAGCCGTTCGCGATGACCGTGGACATGGGCCATGGGGTCGGCCTTCTGCAGGTCGATGGGTTTTCGCAGCTGGGCGGTCTTGGCCGGCTGCTCGGCAAAGAACATCCGTTCGTCGAACAGCGCCGGTTCGCTATCGCCCGGTATGGCCTCGCTGTCTGGTGATCTCTCGCCATGTCCGTTTTCCAGACCGGGGCGCTTGGCCATGGTTCACCCTTGATAAGGAGGAAGGCCCGGCCGATCGAGCCCGGCGGGCGACAGCGTAAAGATCTCGCAGCCCGTCGAGGTAACGCCGACGGTGTGTTCGTACTGGGCCGAAAGCGAGCGGTCGCGCGTCACGGCTGTCCAGCCATCGGCAAGCACCTTGACGTGCGGCTTGCCGAGATTGATCATCGGCTCGATGGTGAAGATCATCCCTTCGCGCATCTCGGGGCCATCGCTGGCGCGGCCGTAATGCAGGATGTTGGGCGAATCGTGAAACAGGCTGCCAACGCCGTGGCCGCAGAAATCGCGCACCACCGAGCAGCGCTCACCCTCGGCATAGGTCTGGATCGCCTCGCCGATGGCGCCGATGCGGGCGCCCGGCTTGACCGCCGCGATGCCGAGCATCAGCGAGTGATAGGTGACCTCCAGCAGTCGTTCGGCCGAACGCTTGATGACACCGACCGGGTACATGCGGCTGGAATCGCCGTGCCAGCCGTCGAGCACGTAGGTGACGTCGATGTTGACGATATCGCCTTCGCGCAGGCCCTTGTCGTTGGGAATGCCGTGGCAGACGACGTGGTTGATCGAGGTGCAGCTCGACTTGGTATAGCCGCGATAATTCAGCGTCGCCGGGTAGGCGCCGTGGTCCATGCCGAATTCGAAGACGAAGCGGTCGAGCACGTCGGTGGCGACGCCCGGAACGACGAGGGCAGCCATTTCGTCGAGGCAGCGTGCCGTCAGCTGGCAGGCCTTGCGCATGCCGGCAAAAGCATCGTCTCCGTAGAGACGGATGGCGCCGGTATTCTTCGGCGATGCCGTCGCTGCTTCGATATAGTTCACCATGATATGCCTTCAGTCTACAATTGCCGTTTGAGTTTGTAATGCAGCTATGCCGGGTTCGTCCATGGGGATCAATCCTGCGGCCGTGATTTCGAGCGGCGATATCGAGCATTTGAGCGCAAAGGCCTCGACGCCGCGCTGCCGGGCCCTGAGATAGGCGCGGCCGTACTGCGGATCGAGGTCATCGCAGATCCGGAAGCGGGTGCAATCGTCGCGCTGTATGACGTAGAGCATCACTGCGCGGTGACCGAGTTCCACCATGTCGCCGAGTTCCTCCAGATGCTTTGCACCCCGGGAGGTCACCGAATCCGGAAATTCCGCGAGGCCGGGCGTGCGGGCGAAGTGGACGTTCTTGACCTCGACATAGGCTGGCGCCTTGCCGGGAGCGGCCAGCAGCAGGTCAATACGCGAATTGCGCCCGTATTTCTGCTCGCGGCGCAGATCGGGATAGGTGCCGAGATCGGCAACGAGGCCGGCGCGGATGGCCTCCTCGGCAAGCCGGTTGGGCAAGGCGGTGTTGACGCCGACGCGCGTTCCGTCTGCCTCGATCAACTCGAAGACATAACGGTATTTACGCGTCTGGCTGTCGTGCTCGGAGAGCCATATCAGCGACCCCGGTGTCGTCAGGCCGCGCATCGAGCCGGTGTTGGGGCAGAAGCCGGTGACGATGCCGCCGCTCTCCAGTTCGGCGTCGAAGAGAAAGCGCTTGTAGCGGGCAATCAGCCGGGCCGGCACGAGGGGGCGTTCGAACAGCATTGCGATACTCTGTGGGGAGGGTGGCCGTTGGCCGTCAGGTCTTGTGAACGAGGCCCGTCAGGTCTTCTGCATCACAAACGAGCCGGGCGCCGGCTCGAGGGGGACCGGCGAGTGGTTGCCGGGGATGCGGGGGACGACCCTTGTCGCATCGAGTGTCTCGATCCACGTCTGCCAGTGCGGCCACCAGGAGCCGGCGGTCTCCCTGGCGCCAGCCATCCAGCCGTCGAAGTCTGCGCCCGAAGGACCCTCGGACCAGAACTGGTACTTGCGCCTTTCTGGCGGATTGACGATGCCGGCGATATGGCCGGAGCCGGCGACCACGAAATCGACCGGGCCGCCGAAGAACGAGCCGCCCAGAAAAACCGATTTCGCCGGTGCGATGTGGTCGTCGCGGGTAGCGAGGTTATAGACAGGAATGGTGACGTCCTTGAGCGATAGCGTCTTGCCGTCGATCACCATGCGGCCCTGGCTCAGCGTATTATCCAGATAGCAGTTGCGCAGGTAGAAAAGGTGATTGGCCGCTGCCATGCGGGTCGAATCGCCGTTCCAGTAGAGCAGGTCGAAGGGCAGGGGTTCCTGGCCCTTCAGGTAGTTGTTGACGAAATAGGGCCAGATCAGCTCCGAGGCGCGCAGCATGTTGAAGGCGGTCGCCATCTTCGAGCCGTCGAGATAGCCGGACAGGCTCATCTGCTTTTCCAGCGCCTGCAGCTGGTCCTCGTCGACGAAGACCTTGAGATCGCCGGCATGGGTGAAGTCGACCTGTGAGGTCAGGAGGGTCAGGGACTTGACGCGCTCGATGCCTTCAGCCGCATGCAGCGCCAGTGCCGACGACAGCAGCGTGCCGCCGACGCAGTAGCCGATCGCATTCACCTCGGTTTCGCCGGTCGCGGTCTCGATCGCGTCCAGTGCGAAGTCTATGCCCTCGTGAATGTAGTCTGCCCAATCTTTCTCCGCATGGCGGGCATCCGGGTTGACCCAGGAAATGACGAAAACCGTGTGGCCCTGGTCGACGCACCACTTGATGAAGGATTTTTCCGTGTTGAGGTCGAGGATGTAGAACTTGTTGATCCAGGGCGGGCAGATCAGCAGTGGACGTTTGAAGACCGTCTCGGTTGCCGGCTCGTACTGGACGATCTGGCAGAGCTCGCTCTCGGCCACCACCTTACCCGGCGTCATGGCCAGGTTGCGGCCGATGGCGAAGTGGCTGAGATCGGTCTGGCGCAGCTTCAGGTCGCCGCCGCCGGCACCGATGTCGTCTGCCAGCATCTTCATGCCACGCACAAGGTTCTCCGCATTCGAGGCGACGGTCTCGCGATAAAGTTGCGGGTTGGTGGCGATGAAATTGGCGGGCGAGATCGCCGCCATGATCTGCCTGACATAGAACGAAGCCTTGTGACGGGTGTGCGCGTCGAGCCCCTCGGCCTCAGTCACCAGCGTGTCCGCCCAGTCGGAAGTCACGAGGTAGGTCTGGCGGAGGAAGTCGAAGAAGGGATTGCTCTGCCAGTCATCGCCGGAGAGCCGCTTGTCCTTGATCGGCGCTTGCGGCGGCGGTTCGCTTTGCGGTTCCGAAAGCCGCTGCATCGATTGCGTCCACAGGCCAAAATAGCCGGACAGGAGCTTGGTCTGCGCCTCGAAGCTGCGCTGGGGGTCGGACATCCAATAATCCGAGACGGTCGACAGCGTCTTGACCATGTCGGTCATCGAATCATTGCCTTCGACCCGCTCGCCGCGTTCGCGCGGGGCCAGCCAGGCGGACGCAGCCTTGCCGAGATTCTCCAGGGCACGGGCGAAATTCAACGCCATCGTCTCCGGATCCTTGACGATATAGGGATCCGCCGATGCCGCGTCGAACGCGGATTTGGCCGGTTCGCCCTTGCTATCGTCCCGTTTGCTGTCGCTCACGCGTCATTCTCCGGCGGCGGTGCTGCTCTCATTTCCGTTTGTACATCGCCCGGGAAATGGAATACAAGTTCCAATGACAGGCACGCCTGCTCTTGCTTTGCTGGGACGACGAATTTAACAGTCGTTCCGGGCAATGCGGGACCGGGCAGGATAATGATGATAGGCAGCGGCATAGTGGCAAGTTTCTACCGGTATTCCGTGGTCTTCGGGCTCGTTGCGCTGACACTGACCGGCTGCAAGACCATTGCCGAAAAGCAGGCGGAAGATGCCCGCAAGCGCGCCGCTCCGACTGCCGTGGTGATGAAGACGGGCAAGGGCGAACCTGCCGCCAAGACGCTAGAATACGGCAAGGACGGCTATCCTACCTTCAACGGCCCGCTCACGTCCGCCAACGTCCAGATCGCCGATCCGCAGGCGCTGGATATCCGCAAGCAGCTGACGGCCGCCGGCGCCGCGCGTAATTCCGGAGCGATTACCCAGGCGCAGTACGACGCCAAGGTCGCTGAGATGCGCAAGCTGCAGGCCGAACAGCAGCAGACGCTCTCGGATCTCCAAAAGTAACCTTGTGCAAAAGCCCATTTGCACGCAAAGGGTTCAATCAAGAAGCGTTTGCATGTATCGTTCGGGTTTGAGGCGGCAAGTGTGCCGTGCTCGCCCCAAATTCACCGCATCACTCGCGTCAAACGAGAATATGGCGCCGCGATCCTGAGGTTCGTATCGCGGCTGCCCGGAGACAGACGAACTTCATTGCCGCCTCGATCACCGCCGTCCCATGGGGGAAGAAATGGAAGAGTTTCATAAAGTCCGTCGCCTGCCGCCGTACGTCTTCGAACAGGTCAACCGTTTGAAGGCCAGCGCACGAGCGGGCGGTGCCGACATTATCGATCTCGGCATGGGCAACCCCGATCTGCCGACCCCGCAGTCGATCGTCGACAAGCTCTGCGAAGCCGTGCAGGATCCGCGCACCCATCGCTATTCCTCGTCCAAGGGCATTCCAGGCCTGCGTCGCGCGCAGGCCGGCTATTACGCCCGTCGTTTCGGCGTCAAGCTGAACCCGGACACGCAGGTCGTGGCGACGCTCGGCTCGAAGGAAGGCTTTGCCAACATGGCGCAGGCAATCACCGCGCCCGGCGACGTGATCCTCTGCCCGAACCCGACCTATCCGATCCATGCCTTCGGCTTCCTTATGGCTGGCGGCGTCATCCGCTCGATGTCGGTCGAGCCGGACGAAAGCTTCTTTCCGCCGCTGGAGCGGGCCGTCAAGCACTCGATCCCGAAGCCGATCGCGCTGATCCTCAACTATCCGTCCAACCCGACCGCCTATGTTGCGACGCTGGATTTCTACAAGGACGTCATCGCCTTTGCGAAGAAACACGACATCATCGTGCTGTCGGACCTTGCCTATTCGGAAATCTATTTCGACGACAACGCCCCGCCGCCTTCGGTTCTCGAAGTGCCCGGGGCCATCGATGTCGCCGTTGAGTTCACCTCGATGTCGAAGACCTTTTCCATGCCCGGTTGGCGCATGGGTTTTGCCGTCGGCAACGAGCGGTTGGTTGCAGCGCTGACGCGGGTGAAATCCTATCTCGACTACGGCGCATTCACGCCGATCCAGGTGGCCGCGACCCACGCGCTGAACGGCGACGGGTCCGACATTGCCGAGGTGCGCTCGATCTACAAGCGCCGCCGCGATGTGCTGGTCGAGAGTTTTGGCAAAGCCGGCTTCGAGATCCCGCCGCCGGCAGCAACGATGTTCGCCTGGGCAAAGATCCCCGAGAAGTTTCGCCATCTCGGCAGCCTGGAGTTTTCCAAGTTGCTGGTCGAGAAGGCCGACATTGCGGTTGCGCCCGGCATCGGCTTCGGCGAGATGGGTGACGACTATGTCCGCATCGCGCTGGTGGAAAACGAACACCGCATCCGCCAGGCGGCGCGCAATCTGAAACGCTTTCTATCGACGGCAGACGAGACCATGCACAACGTGATCTCGCTCAACGCCCACCGCTAACTTCAAGGGCAGCCGCCATGCGGCTGCCGCTTCGTGACATATCAGGATCGATCATGGCAGATGCCCTCAAAATCGGCATTGCGGGCTTGGGCACCGTTGGTGCCTCGCTTGTCCGTATCATTCAGCAGCGCAGCGCCGAGCTGACGGCCACCTGCGGGCGCCCGATCAGGATCGTCGCCGTCTCGGCGCGGGATCGCAGCAAGGATCGCGGCATCGATCTCGATGGCGTCGAATGGTTCGACGGTCCGGTCGATCTCGCCCACAAGGCCGATATCGATGTCTTTGTCGAACTGATCGGCGGTTCCGAGGGCGCGGCCAATGCATCGGTGCGCGCGGCGCTGGCTCGCGGTCTGCATGTGGTTACCGCCAACAAGGCGCTGCTTGCCTATCACGGCGTCGAATTTGCCGAGATCGCCGAGGAGAAGGGCACGCTTTTGAACTTCGAAGCGGCCGTCGCCGGCGGCATTCCGGTCATCAAGGCCTTGCGCGAGTCGCTGACGGGCAACACGATTTCGCGCATCTACGGCATCATGAACGGCACCTGCAATTACATCCTGACGCGGATGGAGAAGGAAGGCCTGTCGTTTGCCGATTGCCTGAAGGAAGCCCAGCGGCTCGGCTATGCCGAGGCCGACCCTGCCTTCGACATCGACGGCAACGATACGGCGCATAAACTGGCGATCCTGACGACGCTCGCCTTCGGCAACCGCCTTGCCGCCGACGACATCTATCTCGAGGGCATCTCCAACATCTCCATCGAGGATATCCGGGCTGCCGCCGATCTCGGCTACCGGATCAAGCTGCTCGGCGTTGCCCAGCGCACCGAGACCGGCATCGAGCAGCGCGTTCATCCGACGATGGTGCCGCTCGATTCAGTCATCGCGCAGGTTGACGGCGTGACCAATGCGGTGGCGATCGAATCCGATATTCTCGGCGAACTGCTGATGGTCGGCCCCGGCGCCGGCGGCAATGCCACGGCATCGGCCGTGCTCGGCGATATCGCCGACATTGCCAAGAGCCAGCCCGGCACGCAGCGCGTGCCCGTGCTCGGCCATCCCGCCAAGTCGCTCGAGCCTTACCGCAAGGCGCAGATGCAGAGCCATGAGGGCGGCTACTTCATTCGTCTCAGCGTGCAGGACCGCACGGGCGTCTTCGCCAGCATTGCCGGCCACATGGCGGAAAACCATATTTCGCTGGAATCGATCGTCCAGCGCTCCAAGCAGCACGTGTCGCCGTCCGACCAGCAGACCATCATCCTCGTCACTCATGCGACCATGGAGGATTCGGTGCGCAAGGCGGTGGCGGCGATCAAGACCGATGGCTATCTTGTCGGCGAACCGCAGGTCATCCGCATCGAGCGCCCGAAGCACGAGCAGTGAGGCGACCGCAATTTCCGTGGACGCGCCTCCTGCTTGCGATAATCTGCCCCGAAAGCACGCCAGGCCGCGCCCTGATGGCCGGCTTCTGCGAATGAAAGAACGGATCCGGCCAATCTGATGGGACCGATCGAAGCGGCAGACCCCGTACAGCGGGCATTTCTGGGGGTGGAGCGTTCGGCCGGCGGTAACCGCTGGGTGTCGCGGCTCGACCAGGCCGGACAGAACCGGGCACTGGCGATGGCCCAGACCCACGGGATGGCGGACCTGATCGCCCGCGTGCTTGCCGGCCGCGGCGTCGGTCTCGACGAGGCTATGGCTTTTCTCGATCCTACCATTCGCGGCCTGATGCCCGATCCGCACCGGCTGACGGATTGCGAGAAGGCTGCCGAGCGGCTGCTGCAGGCCGTCAAGACAGGCGAGAGTGTCGCTGTATTCGGCGACTACGATGTCGACGGTGCAGCCTCCTCGGCGCTGATGTACAAATTCCTGAGGCACTTCGACGTGCCGGCGACCATCTATATCCCCGACCGGATCTTCGAAGGCTACGGCCCGAACCCGACAGCCATCAACCAGCTGATCGACAACGGTGCGAGGCTGATCGTCACTGTCGACTGCGGCTCCACCAGCTTCGAATCGCTGGATGCTGCCAAGGCGCGGAACATCGACGTCGTCGTCATCGATCACCACCAGGTCGGCGACGCGCTGCCGCATTGCCATGCGCTGGTCAATCCGAACCGCGAGGACGATCTATCGGGGCAGGGCCATCTCTGCGCTGCCGGCGTGGTCTTCCTTGTGCTGGTGGCGACGTTGCGGCTGCTGCGCCAGTCCGGCGATCTCAGAGCCGGCAATATCGACCTGCTTGCCTGGCTCGACATCGTAGCGCTTGCCACCGTCTGCGACGTGGTGCCGCTGAAGGGGCTGAACCGCGCCTATGTGGTCAAGGGCCTGCTGGCTGCCCGCCACCAAGGTAATCCGGGGCTGGCGGCGCTGTTCCGCAAGGCGGGGCTCGGCGGCCCCGTTACGCCCTACCATTTCGGCTTCATGATCGGCCCGCGCATCAATGCCGGCGGCCGCATCGGCGATGCCGCGCTCGGTAGCCGGCTACTGACATTAGAGGACGCATCGGAAGCCGACGTCATTGCCGAGAAGCTCGACGAGCTCAACCGCGAGCGGCAGGCGATGGAAGCGGTCATGCTGAAGGAGGCCGAGGCGGAAGCGCTGGCCGAATACGGCAACGGCGAGGGTGCTGCCGTCATCGTTACCGCCCATGACAACTGGCATCCGGGCATCGTCGGGCTGATCTCGTCACGGCTGAAGGATTCGTTCCGCCGGCCGGCCTTCGCCATCGCCTTCGATTCGCAGGGCAAGGGCACCGGCTCCGGCCGTTCGATCAGCGGCTTCGACATGGGCAAGATGGTGCGCGCCGCCGTCGATGCCGGGCTGCTCGTCAAGGGCGGCGGTCATGCAATGGCTGCCGGCCTGACGGTCGAACGTGCCAATCTCGGCAAGCTGCGGGCTTTCTTTGCCGAGCGGGCCGAAAAGCAGGTGTTCGGGCTCGTCGCCGATTCGACGTTGAAGATCGACGGCGCGCTGGGGGCGAGCGGCGCCACGGTCGAACTTGTCGATCAACTGGAAACTGCGGGACCGTTTGGCTCCGGCCACCCGCAGCCGATTTTCGCCATACCCAGCCACCGCCTGCGCGATTCGCGACTGGTCGGCCAGAACCATATCAAGGTGACGCTCGAGGCAATGGATGGCGGCCGCCTGGAAGGCATTGCGTTCCGGGCCGCAGAGACGCCGCTCGGCGACCTGCTGCTCGGTTCACGCGGAGCACAGCTGCACGTCGCGGGAACGCTGGGTGCTGACCACTGGCAGGGTGCCCGCCGCGTCCAGCTAAGGGTCACGGATGCCGCCAAGGCGCCATGACAGAAGTTGCCTGTAGTGACGCGCGGAAGCAGTAATTTCGAATTTTGGGGAAAAGCAGTGGTACGCCCTAGGGGAGTCGAACCCCTCTTTACAGAATGAAAATCTGTCGTCCTAACCGATAGACGAAGGGCGCAATCACTGTGGCGCCCTTATAGTCAGGCCATTCCGATCCCGCAAGCGCAAAATCGTCACAAATCCACAATGAAAAGCGGTTTTTTGAGCGGTGTTTGGAGGCGCGCGATTTGCAGTGGCTCGCGGCCTCGGAGAGGCGAGCGCTCTTTGCGAGACGATAATTTGCTATCGTGGTGGAAACGCCGAATACGAGAAGGCAGGCGCTCACAGCGGCAAGCACGGCAAATAACGGTCGGCACTGAAAAGGAAAACAAGTGGTACGCCCTAGGGGAGTCGAACCCCTCTTTACAGAATGAAAATCTGTCGTCCTAACCGATAGACGAAGGGCGCATAACTTGTGGCGCCCTTATAGGGGGACGTTTCAGATCCTGCAAGACGGCAATCTGCTTTTTCCCGAAAAAAATCGAGGTCTATATCGTCGTTCCGGCACTAAGCGAATAACGGGCGGAAACAGCGGGTTGCAGGGGCTTTCGGATGTCGTTGCAGGTGTGCGGGGCGCAGGCTTTGACCGGGCAACACGCTACTTCAGCGAGGCTTCCATGCCCGGCGTCAATGTCACACCCGGTGGCAACGTGACGCCTTGCGGCAGGGTCAGGCCTGAGGAGGACGGCGGCATCATCGAGTTTGCGGGAGTGCTCTTGCCGCCCGATGCGAGATTGCGCGCCATCATCAGCGCTTCCTGGCTATCGAGATGCCTGCCCTTCGAACCGGGGGCTGGCAGGACGTGGGAAGGTGTTGCGTCTGCTGTCGGGCGGGTCGCGGAGGCAGATGCCATCCTCGGCGCACTCTGGGGCATCGCATTCGAGGACTGGCCGGATGGCGGCGTCATCATCGGCTGTTGCTGCTGAGGTTGCGGCTGCATCGCCGTTCCCGGTGGCATGGCGTAGACGTTGCGCAAAGCCGGTGCCGCATAGGCGGAGACCGGTGCCAGCGTGCCGTCTGGGTTGACGGCGATGGGTGGCGGGGCGGCGTATATGCTGGAGCGGTTGGCATTGACCGCCGTCGGCTGGGTGATCAGGCCGCCGATATTGGCGGGCTCGGTGGGCGCCTGTGATGCGGGCATCGGCGCGTTGGGAAACAGGCCGGTCGCTGATTGCTGGGCTATCGTCTGCTGGCCTGAGCCGGTGCGGACCTGCGGGTCGCGATAGGCGCCCGGTTTCTGGCCCTGTGCCTGCGCCTTGGCGTTCAGTTCCGCCGCCAGTTGTTCGCCCGGCGTCCGCATGACCACTTCCGGCGCGGGCTCTGCGGCGTCCGCGACCTGCTGTTCCTTGGCCTTCTTGGCCGAGGTCGTCATGCATCCCGACAACATCACGAGGCATGCGGTGGCCGTAGCCGCGCGGAGCAGGAACTGTCTGCTTGAAGTCGTCTGCACTGTGCCCAAAGGATCGGTCCCCCGCGTTGGCTCTCGAGAAGCACCGCTGTCCAGGAGGGACGACGCCGTGGATCCGCCGGCGGGAGAGAGACAAGGCCGCGACGAGTCGATGCGTGATGCTTCGATAGCCGGACCATGCTGGCGCCATTGCCCGTCGGCAAGGGCGAAGGTGGCTTGCAGGCCGTCATTCGACTTTCCTGCAAGCCTCGGGAAAGCCTGGGGCTACCAGACGCCGGTATTGGTCATCGAAGCCCAGGGCTCAGTGCTCGGCAGGTTGTCGCCCTTCTGGAGAATCTCGATGGAAATGCCGTCCGGCGAGCGTACGAAGGCCATGTGACCGTCGCGGGGCGGGCGGTTGATGATGACACCCGCATCCATCAGGGTCTGGCACGTCGCATAGATGTCGTCGACCTCATAGGCGAGGTGACCGAAGTTGCGGCCGCCGTCATAGTCCTCGGTGTCCCAGTTGTAGGTGAGTTCGAGGCAGGGCGACATATGCGTGCCGGCATGGTCGAGATCGTCGCGGGCTGCGAGAAACACCAGGGTGAAGCGCCCCTTCTCGTTCTCGTAGCGACGGATTTCCGTCATGCCGAACAGCGTCGTGTAAAAGTGCAGCGCGGCGTCGAGATCCTTCACCCGGACCATCGTGTGGAGATAACGCATTCTATTTCCTTTCTAATGTGAATGGGTCCAGTCTTATCTGTACCAACGCCAGCCCCAGGCAAGTGTAGCGGCTCAAATCAGCGTCAGGGAATAAACAAAACAGGACTTGCGCTTTTCCGTTACCAAGATGTTAATCTTGATTTCGAGAATCAGTTAACCGTAACAGCGTAACGTGTATCCAAGGGGCTGGCGAAGATGGGTGACAGAACTTCATCGACTGAAATTGCCGACTTTGAGGAGCTGGCGGGTGAAGCCGTCGATCTCATCGAGATCACCGGGCTGGTCAAGTGGTTCGACGTTGCCAAGGGCTTCGGTTTCATCATTCCGGACAATGGCATGCAGGACGTGCTGCTGCACGTAACGTGCCTGCGCCGCGACGGCTACCAGACGATCCTCGAGGGAACGCGGATCGTCGCGCTGATCCAGCGCCGCGAGCGCGGCTACCAGGCCTTCAAGATCCTTTCGATGGATCAGTCGACCGCGGTGCATCCTTCGCAGATGCCGGCAGCCCGCACGCATGTGCAGGTTACCGCCACCAGCGGTCTTGAGCGCGCGATTGTCAAATGGTTCAACCGCACCAAGGGTTTTGGCTTCCTGACGCGCGGCGAGGGTACGGAGGACATCTTCGTTCACATGGAAACATTGCGCCGTTTCGGCCTTACCGAGCTTCGTCCGGGGCAGGTGGTGCTGGTGCGCTTCGGACCGGGCGACAAGGGCATGATGGCGGCTGAAATCCATCCGGATACGCCAAGCCCGGTGGGCAGGTCGCACTGATGGCCGGGCGTCTCGCATCTCTCCTGAAAAGCGCCCCTCTGGCGCTTTTTTTGGCTGTCTCCAGCCATGCCGTGACGGCCGATGCCGCAGATGCGGTCAAGCAGGCGCCGCATTTCGCGAGCGAGACACTGACGATCACCAGCAAGATGGGAACAGTGCATACATTCATCGTCGAGGTCGCTGTCAGCGGTCCCCAGCGCGAATACGGCCTCATGTTCCGTCGCCAGATGGCTGCCGATCATGGCATGCTGTTCGATTTCGATACAGCGCAGCACGTGCAGATGTGGATGGAAAATACAGTCCTGCCGCTCGACATGCTGTTCGTCGACACGGCGGGTGGCGTGACGCATGTCGTCGAAAATGCCGTGCCCTATTCGCAGACGATCATCGATTCCGGCGGGCCGGTGAAATATGTCATCGAATTGAACGGCGGCATCGTGAAGAAGCTGGGCCTTGCCGTCGGCGACACGGTTTCGAGCCCGACGATCGGCAAGCGCTGAACGCCAAAGGTGCGCCGCGCGAGACGACGCGTCCTGACAATGCTCCAGATTACGGATTGAGTTCGGCGATGTCCCCGTGCTTTGCCAGCAGGCGCGGCGAGGTCATGTCGCCGGTCTCCTCGTCGACGGTGACCGCATAGGCGGCAACACCGACGAATCGCTCAGACATGGCAGCTGCGATCTTTTCCGCGCTGGCTGCGTTGGACGCCTGGCGCATTTCGCCGGGAGCCAGGCCATTGCGGACCTTTTTGTATGGAATGATGATGAATTTTTCCGCCGCCATGATGTATGCCCTTTAATTTGTTCTCAAAATGTTCTTGTTGGCCTGCGAAGTCAAGGGCGAGGGCTATGCGGTGGCGCCATCGTCTGCGCCCGGGCGGTCCCGTGTTTCCGGCGCGATGCTGTGACGGCCGTAGATGAAGATCGCGAGGGCAATCGCCGCAACGCCGCCATGCACCCAGTAGGCCAGGGGATAGCCGCCCTCTGATGTCAGCCAGCCGGCGACGACGTTGCTGAGAGAGGCGCCGATGCCCTGGACCGTCATGACGGCGGCAAGGCCGACATTGAAGCGCCCGCTACCCGACAGGATGCGCTCGGCTGCGATGGGCGTGGCGATGCCGATCAGCCCGGCGCCGATGCCGTCGAGCACCTGCACCGGGAAGATGACGCCGAATTCGTGGAAGCTGCCGGCAATGGCGCCGCGAATGGGGAGGGCACAGAGAGCAAGGATGAACACCGTGGCAAGGCCGAAGCGACGGATCAGAAACGGTGCGGCGAGCGCCATGACGATCATCGACAGCTGCGATACGCCCGTGGTGATGGCAGTGGTCCGGAATGGGGTGCCGAGCTGCAATGAGAAGTCCTGGGCAATCAGGCGGCTGATCGGCGCATTGCCGAAGTGGAAGACCAGCAATGTCACGGCCAGCAGCACTAGCCCCTTGGTGCCGATGAGAACGTTGTAGCCGGAGGGCTGGTCCTTGCCGTCGCCGTCTTCCGAGCCGAGGCCGCGGGCCACTCTGTTGTCGATCTTATCCGGGTCGATCGCCAGCACGGCAATGATCGTGGCAACGGCCGTGACGATCATCAGGACAATGATGCCTGTGAGGCCGAAGAACACCGAGGCCGCGTAGACGCCGGCGAGCGATACCACATTGCCGGCGTGGTTCCAGAATTCGTTGCGTGAGACCTGGCGTGAAAACGCTCTCTGGCCGACCAGGCCGAGCGTTAGCCCCATCAGCGCCGGGCCGACGACGGCGCCGACGATGGCTGTTGCCGACTGGCCGCCGAACACCGAGAAATCATCGGGACTGACAAGCGTCCAGACGGCGGCGGCATTGACCAGTACCACGGGGAGGATGATCAGCATCCGCTTGTGGCTGGACGCATCAACCCAGGCGCCGAATAGCGGCGTTGCTACCATGCCAAGTATACCGCCGAGCGTAGCGATGAAGCCCAGCGTCATCGGGCTCCAGCCGTTTGTCGCGAGGAACCCGTCGAGAAACGGACCGAGCCCATCGCGTGCATCCGCCAGGAAGAAGTTGAGAAACGCCAGCGCGACGAGCGAGCGGCCGGACAGGCCGGTTTTCGATGATGGCTGCATTCGCATCTCCGGATGGGCCGCGGCTGCACCAGCCGATGGCGTTGATTGCTCATGAGTTCCAGCGAATTATATATTTGCTGTGTCTTGTAAAGCGGCAACCAACACACCGTGCGAACAATCGTTCCCCGCAGTTTTCATTTTAGCGCTGGCCCTCGCCGCAGGGCCAGTGGGGCGACACAAATGTGAACCCAAAAATGGGCCCCAGATTGACACAGGGATAACTGATACACGCGGATATCAAATCACTCCGGACTTCACATCCGGTCCCATTCACGCCATGGTAGAATTATGGATAGTCAAATTTCGCCCAAGACCACAGAAGAAGATCACGAACTCGATGGCGATTGCGCGAGCGCGATGGAAATCGCTTTTGCGCGCCTCGTTGCCGAGGCGACCGCTGCAGGCTGGCGTGAGATGGAAGTTGCGGTCATACTTGCCGACATCGCCGACGACCACGTCCTGCGGCTTGCCAAAAAATCCAGGCGCGGAAAATTCAACTGAAGAAAAATGTCGGCAGCGGTCTTGTGATCGCTGCCGATTTTGATGTGCCTATTGCATTTGCGGCTTCTTCAGGAAGCTGCCGCGATCCGCGGATTTGACGCGCAGCCATGCTTCTCGGCCATCGCGCAGCACGCGCATCGGGATCTCGGCGCCAGCCGGTCCGCTCTTCCAGACCTGACGGTAGAAATCTGCGAGCCCATCGACTTCCGCATCGCGGATTTCCGAGATGATGTCGCCGGGACGCAGACCTGCTTCTGCCGCCGGGCCGCCTGCAGCCACATTCATCACCACGACCTCACCGTTGTTCTCGGCCGAAAACGCGCCCAACCATGGACGTGGCGGCTTGTCGATCTGACCTCGGTGCAGCAGGTCGTCGAGAATCGGTTCCAGGAGGTTGATCGGCACGACCATGTTGATATCGGCGACCTTGCCGCCCTGGCTCATCTGCAGGCGCAGCGAGCCGATGCCGAGCAGCTTGCCGTGTTCGTCGATCAGCGCCGCGCCGCCCCAGGATGGGTGGGCCGGCGAGATGAAGATCGCTTCGTCGAGAAGATATTCCCAGTAGCCGGCAAATTCCTGCTTGGCGACGATTTTCGACGACACCGCATTGCCGAGGCCATCCGCGAGCACGACGGCGTCGCCGAGCTGGGTTGCTGTCGCATCGCCGATCGGCAGCGCCGGCACGTCGAGAGGGCCGAGCGCCTGGACCAGCCCGAAGCCGGTCTCTTGATCGAAGGCGAGAGCATGTGCCGGGACGACCTTGCCATCCCTGCGCGTCAACCAGACCTCTTCAGCCTCCGTGATGAGATAGCCGATCGTCAGCACCAGGCCGTTGTCGCGAATGACGACGCCGCTGCCCTCGCGGATGGTTCCAAGCGTCGAGGCGGTGAAGGCATCCTCTGCGATGCTGGAACGCAGGGCGACAATGGATGGCAGGAGTTTTTCAATCGGCACTGGATTATCCTCACGGCGGTCTGATGGTCGGGAGAGCACGACGACGATGCCACGTCGGTCAGATCTCTTGCCTTAAGGTATGAAGGCGCAATGCCTGCTGCAAGAGCCCGTTGCTGGTTTGTGACACCACCCCGCTGCTGGGATGGCTCCAGTCCAGCTAACTTGCCCGTCGATGACGCTAGTAAGCGCGTGCCGCCAGCGCGTGCAGCGTAGCCGTAAGCTTGGTTGAGTCGTAAGGCTTGGAGAAGAAGATGCTGCGCTCCGGCATCACGACCTCTTCGGCGGTGGCATGGCCGGAGGTGATGATGATGTCGATCGGCGGCCAGCGGTCGCGGATCGCGGCAGCAAGAAACATACCATTCATGCTGCCCGGCATATCGATATCCGTAAAGACGATGCGGATGTCGGTTCTGGTTTCAAGGATGTGCACAGCCTCGTCCGCGTCGGTCGCTTCGACCACATCGAACCCGGCCCGCTCGACCAGATCTGCCGCCATCATCCGCAAAAGCGGTTCATCCTCGACGACGAGAACGATTTTCTTGGTCGGCAATGTCGATGCCATCTGTCAATTCGCCCTTTGGAGCTGTGAAAGCGCGGCGGTCATTTCGACCGAGTAGCCCAGGCTTGAATAACTCTGAGTAACGCCGCCTGTTCCCATAAAACCGCGTTTAATCAGCCTTGAGCCAAAACCAGTGCGTGTAGGCTCGGCTACCGGCGGGCCGCCACTCTCCGTCCAGCGCATCGTCAGAACGCGGTTGCCGTTGCTTTCGAGCACCTGCCACTCGACCGCGACACGCCCGTCCTCGTTCGAAAGGGCACCGTACTTCATGGCGTTGGTCATCAGCTCGTGGAACAGCAACGATACCGACAGGGCGCTGCGCGGACCGAAATTGATGGACGGCCCGTGGGCGTCGATGCGCTCGGTGACACCGAGGGTTTCGGCAGTCCGCTTGAGGACCGCGCCGATATCCGCCTCGTCACTGTCCTGTGTGAGCAGCGAATCGTGGGCGGAACTCAGCGCGTACAGCCGGCGCTCGAAATTGCGCACGTGCTCCTGCTCGATGATCGGCCGCAATGTCTGCGAGGCGATTGCCTGGACCATCGCAAAGGTGTTCTTCAGGCGATGGCCGATTTCCCGGTTCAGTACATCCTGGTCGGCTTCCGCCTGGAGCCTGGCGATGGCCAGATGCATGCGGTCGCCGAAGCTGCGCACGAAGTCGATTTCCTGCTGCGTCCACTCATGCGGTCTGTCGTGGTGGACGAAGACCGCGAGCTTGAATTGCCCGTGGTCGAAGACCGGGAGGTTGACGAGGACGTGGATGCCGATAGCGAGCAGCGCCTCTGCCCTGTGGCGAGTGCGCGGGTCGGTCGCGACGTCGGTGATGATGACCGTCTGGCCGGCCTTCAGCTCATCGACGAAATCACCGTAGTCGCGGAAGTGGTGAAGGCCAGCGATGCTTGCGACGCCGGGCGCACGCCATTCCGGCTGTATCATCAGGGTTTCGGCGTCAACATCGACGAGCCCGAAACCGGCACGGCTGGCGTCCAGCGCCTTGGCCATCAGGTCGGAGGCTGCCAGTGCCATGGACTCGATATCGTCGAGTTCGCGCAGGCGGTCGCCGAGATCGAGCAGAGCCTGGACGCGTGCCGCATCCCGCTTTAGCGACGTGACGTCCTGAACCATGCCGAACATGGTGATCGGCTTGCCATCGGCGTCGTACTGGTATTTGGCGTGGCGGGAGATCCAACGCGTGCCATGGTTTGCCGTCTGGATCCGGTATTCGACTTCTACCGGGGCTTCGCCATTCCTGCGGGTGGCTTCGTTCGACTGTATATGGCGATCTTCCGGCACGACCATGGACTCGAACAGCGCGGTCGGATGGGTGTCGGCCGGGGGGACGTCGAAGATGCGGCAAAATTCGTCGGAGGCGCGCAACTGGCTTGCGGCAATATCGATTTCAAAGGTGCCGATGCGTCCGGCCTGCTGGGCGGCGACGTTCTTGTTGGCGCTGTTGCGGATGCTGGCGGCGAGACGTTTCTGCCGCTGGAAGAGTTCGTCCTTGCGGTGGGATACGCGCCGCGTTTCCATGAAGGCCACCACCTGTCGCGCCAGCGCCCGCAGGAGGTTCTGTTGGTTTTCGTCCAGCCCTTCCGGGCGTGGCATCGTATCGATGACGCAAAGCGTGCCGATCACCGCGCCACCGGGAACGATGAGCGGTGCTCCCGCATAAAAGCGGATGAACGGCGATTGGGTGACGAGCGTATTGTGGCGGGTGCGGGGATCGACGGTGAGGTCGGGAATGATCAGCAGTTCGGGCGACGTCAGCGCGTGGGCGCACACCGACTGGTCGATCGGCGTCTCGCCGGGCTGAAAACCGATGCGTGCCTTGAACCATTGCCTGTCGGCCTCGACGAGGCTGATGAGCGATACCGGGGTGTTGCAGACGGTGGAGGCGATATAGACGATATCGTCGAATTCCGGCTCCGGCGCGGTATCCAGGATGTCGTAGGCCTCGAGCGCTTCCAGACGGCGAAGATGGTCCAGGTCGATCGCATCGAACGGCGTACGGATGGGTGTGTCATCGCTCATCGTCAGCTCAGTTCCAGTTCAACGCAAACGACAGTCTCCATGCCGCAGAGTATAAAAGATGGCAACGGGATTGCCAGCCGGTTCTTGTCCATGAATGATTATCCGCGGCGCCATCGATTGACCTTGGAGGCCGCTTAGTGTTGATTGCGCTTATATAGTAAGGTCTGTCCGTTACCGCACGGAACGGCAGACGAGTCAATTGGATAGCGGCCGGGGTGATGATTTTCATGCCCCGGTTTGGCTGTGAGCAGAACGCGGAGACCGACCCCATGACCGACGCGCCGACAAAAAGACCAACCGCAATCACAAAGATCGACGCGACCAACGAGGCGGCCTACACGCTGATCGACGCACGCGACAGCGCCCGCGAAGCCAAGACCACCCGACTGCGCGCCCTTCGCCTTGCCAAGGAAGAAGAGGACGCCAAGGCTGCAGCCGCAGCGGCGCCCAAGAAAAAGCCGGCAAAGAAAAAAGCTGCGGAGTAATCGCCTTATCCAGGGCCAGGCCCTTTTGTTTGATCGCGGGTGAAAGCCTTTGGCGCCGATCAGCCGTGTGGTCGACCAAGCGGCCGTACGTTCATTGCGGATGAGCTGTGGGCAACCAACTCTTGGACCCAGCCGGCACCTCCCACATACCTGAGTGAATCCGGTGTCCGGCAGTCTTCATCCCGATGCCGAGGTGATCCGCTGAGGGCGCGCAACGTAGAGGGTCGGCGTTGCCGGGTTCGCTGTCCGGCCCAATGCTGACTATGACATTCAGCACAATGATTGATCGTGAAACCAGGAGGCAAGACATGCAGGCAGCTCTGAGGACGGGCCCGAGCCTATGATGAGCCATGCCGTTCCCTTGACTTGGGGCATCGCCGCCCTGACAGCACTTGGCGTCATCACGCGACCGTTTCGCTGGCCTGAAGCCGTATGGGCCGTGGCTGGCGCCGTGCTGCTGGTTGCCCTGGGGCTGCTGACGCTGCCTGAAGCATGGCAGGGCGTCGGCAAGGGGCTGGACGTCTACCTTTTCCTCGTCGGCATGATGCTGCTCTCCGAGCTCGCCCGTCGCGAGGGGCTGTTCGACTGGCTGGCCGCGATCGCCACCAGTCGCGCGAAGGGTTCGCCGGTCCGGCTGTTCGCGCTGATCTATATCGTCGGCACCGTCGTCACCGTGTTCCTGTCCAACGATGCGACGGCCGTGGTGCTGACGCCGGCCGTCTATGCTGCGACCAAGGCCGCCAAGGTCAAGGAGCCGCTGCCCTACCTGTTTATCTGCGCGTTCATCGCCAACGCCGCGAGCTTCGTGCTGCCGATCTCCAATCCTGCCAATCTGGTGATTTTCGGGGGCGGTCACATGCCGCCGCTCGGGCGCTGGCTTGCGACCTTCGCGCTGCCGTCGATCGCTGCCGTCGTCTCCACATACGTGCTACTCTATTGGACGCAGCGCCGCGTGTTGTTGCAGGACAGCGTTGCCAGCGACGTCGAGGCGCCGCATCTGACGCCGACGGCAAAGCTTGCCGGTGCCGGCCTCGTCGTCACCGCGCTGATCCTGATCGGCGCCTCTGCATTCGGCCTCGACCTCGGGCTGCCGACTTTCGTTTGCGGTCTCGTGACGGCAGCGCTGATCGTGGTCGTCGGCCGGGAAAGCCCGATGGAGACCTTGCGCGCGATGTCGTGGAGCGTGTTGCCGCTGGTGGGTGGGCTTTTCGTTGTCGTCCAGGCGCTGGAGAAGACCGGGCTGACCAAGATGCTGGCCGACCAGCTTTCGGCCGGTGCTGCCTCGGCACCGGGACAGACGGCGGCGGTTGCCGGCGTTGCCGTCGCCTTCCTCGCCAATCTCGTCAACAACCTGCCGGCAGGTCTTGTGGCGGGCGGTGCGGTCCAGGCGGCGCATGCCTCCGATACCATATCAGGCGCAATCCTGATCGGCATCGATCTCGGCCCCAACCTGTCGGTGACCGGCTCGCTGGCGACCATCCTGTGGCTAACGGCACTCCGGCGCGAAGGGCTGCAGGTCGGTGCCTTTGCATTCCTGAAACTCGGCGTCGTGGTGATGGTGCCGGCGCTGCTTCTGTCGCTGCTCGCCTTGATTGCCCTGCATTAACATCCAGACTGGTTCGTCCACGTCCGGTTACATCTTGTCCATGTCTGGAAAAAGCCGCATTTTCCGAACATTCCGGACGCAATTGGCTGTCAGCCTGTCACTCGTTCTTGATCCCCGAACGAACGATAGCGGTGGCAGGCATGAGCATTTCTTTCCAGACGATGGCAGCGTTGCGGTTTGGTACCGGTCTCCGGCCGGGCGAAACGCCACCTGCCGACAAGCAAGCCCTTCTTGCGCAGATCAGGGACGGTATAGCCAGCCCGCCGCTGTTTCCCGTCGGCGGGTTCGATGCCCGCCGCAAGGCGGTGGCCGGCGTTGCCGACCAGCTGCAGGCGATCCGCAAGGGTAACGATCCCGATGAAACAAAACGGGCGCGGGAGAACGCCGTCTATCGCCGCCTCGATGCCATCTATCAGCGCGACGCCGACGCGCGCATCGCTCAGGCGGTGTTCTCGCCGAATGGCTTTTACGAGCGACTGGCGAGCTTCTGGGTCAACCATTTTTCCGTCAGCGTCCAGAAGAGCCAGCAGATGCGGTTGATCGTGCCTCTCTTTGAGGCAGAGGCGATCCGTCCGAATATCGGTGCCCCGTTTCCCGTCCTTTTGAAAGCGGTGACGCGCCATCCGGCGATGCTGATCTATCTCGATCAGTCGCAATCGCTGGGACCAAACTCGCCTGCCGGCCTGAAACAGAAAAAGGGCCTTAACGAAAATCTCGCGCGTGAACTGATCGAACTGCACACGCTCGGTGCGGGTAGCGGCTACACCCAGGCAGACGTGCGCTCGGCCGCCATGGTATTGACCGGTATCGCGCTCGACCGGCAGGCGGTGTCGGTGGATTTCAAGCCGGGCATGTCGGAGCCCGGCAGCCATGACGTGCTGGGCGTGACCTACGGCGACAAGGTCCGTCGCGAGGGCGACTATCTGGCCATGCTCGATGATCTCGCGCTTCATCCGAAGACCGCCCAGCATATCTGTCGCAAGCTGGTCGCGCATTTTATCGCCGACCAGCCGCCGCAAGCGATGATCGACGTGATGGTCGATTGCTGGAAGAACACCAAGGGCGACCTGACCGCCGTCTATGCCACCATGCTCGACCATCCCGATGCCTGGAGCGGCGAGGGCGCCAAGGCGCGTGCGCCGTTCGATTTCGTCGTCGCCGGCCTGCGCGCCCTCAATATGCCGCGTAATCCAGTGGCCGTCAGCCCGCCGCCGCAAAGCCTCGAAGTCGCCGATGCAACGCCACCGGCAGCAGCCGCCGCGACGATGTCGCCGGCGGGCACCCCGGCCATGGCGCCTGTGGCAGCCAAGGCAGGCGCGCCGGTCGCTACAACCGGTGCGGCGACCATGGCCAATGCCATGAGCGGCGGCACCACGGGCGCACAGATGTCACCGCCCGGCGATATGGCGGCCGATGACGAGGTGCAGCGGCGCAAGCAGGAGCAGGCGGCCTTCGACGCGACCCTCTATGTGCCGCGCGGCCTCGGGCTCTATGCCCTTCGCCGCATGGGGGAGCCGGTGTGGGAGCCGCCGAGCCCTGCAGGCTTTCCCGACAGTTTCGATGCCTGGATCAATGCCAGCGCCCTGTCCGAGCGGCTGGCCTGGTCCCGCCGTGCCGCCGGTCGGTATGGCAAGCAGGACGATCCGCGCGAATTCCTCAAGGCGACGCTCGCCGATGCGGCGCGAGACGACACCATCCGTGTCGTTTCGCAGGCACCCAACCGGATGACGGGGCTGACACTGGTGCTCGCCTCGCCCGACTTCAACCGACGCTAGGAGCAGGATCATGGCCCTTTCCCGCCGCAGCTTTCTCGCCTCCGCCTGCTGCCTCGCCGCAGCGCCCGTGTTCACGCCGATAAGCTTTGCCGCGATGCCGGGCGACAACCGGTTTGTCACCATCGTCCTGCGCGGTGCCATGGATGGTCTTGATCTTGTCCAGCCCTATGGCGAGCCTGCCTTTGCGGGACTGCGACCGGATATCGCCATCAGGCCGGACCAGGGCCTTCTCGACCTCGACGGGTTTTTCGGGCTTCACCCCGCAGCCGCCGGGCTGATGCCGATGTGGAAGGCGAGGGAACTGGCGTTCGTCCACGCCGTCTCGACCCCGTACCGCAATGCGCGCAGTCATTTCGATGGCCAGGACATGCTGGAATCGGGCGGCGACCATGTGGCGGAGGAAAAGACCGGCTGGCTGAACCGGGCGCTCGCAGTGATACCGCGCTCGACGGCGCGCAAGGCGATCGACATCAATACCTCGACGGAACTCATTCTCTCCGGGCCGAACGTCGCAGATGTTTGGGCATCGGATTCGACGCTCGGGACGGGGGGCGACGAGGTGCAGTTCCTGAAGCGCCTCTATGCCAACGACCCGGCCTTCGCCAAGGCCATGGAGGAGGCGACGCGGGCAGACCAGTCGGCCGAGATGGGCATGCCGCCCGGCGCCAAGCGGGGCGAACAGATCGCCGATATCGCCGGGCTGGCGGCCAAGATGCTGCGCGGCGACTATCGGATCGCCAGCTTCTCGATCAACGGCTGGGACACGCATGTCCAGCAGGCAGGCCAGTTCAAGAAGGCGGCCGGAGACCTGACACAAGCGATCGTGACGCTGAAAGATACGATGGGGCCGGACGTCTGGAAAACGACGGTGGTGCTGGCGATGACCGAATTCGGCCGCACCGTCCGCCAGAACGGCTCCGGGGGAACGGACCACGGCACCGGGGGCTGCTGCCTGCTTGCCGGGGGCGCGATCGAAGGCGGCAAGGTGCTCGGCAAATGGCCGGGCATCGGCGACCAGCAACTGCTCGACGACCGGGACCTGATGCCGACGGCCGACGTCCGCGAGGTTGCTGCCGCCATGCTCTACAAGCAGTTCGACGTGCCGCCCGGCGACCTGAACGCCAAGATCTTTCACGGGCTGGATTTCGGCAAGGGCTCGCAGTTCCTGAGGGTGTGAGTTTGCCTCCGACTGCACGGCTCGGAGGCCGTGTTGCTGCCGCCCGGACGCCGTCCGGGACGGTACCTGTTACGATTTAATTAACTTCTCATGCTTACCTTGGATTGTGAATTGCCGGGTGCCTGGACGCACGCAGTTGTGTCAATCTTTTTGGCGCTTGGGGGCCGGCATGGGGCGGGATGGGCAGGCAGAGCGCCGGCACGACATCGACGTGATCCGCGTCGTGCTTTTCGCGCTCCTGATGGTCTATCATACCGCACTTATCTTCGGGACGAGGTCTTGGCTGCTGCAGGCCAGCAGTCCGAACCGGGCCTTCGATCTGCTGCTGCTTGCCTTGCATCCGTGGCGCCTCGGCCTGCTGTTTCTCGTGTCCGGGATTTCGACAGCAGCGCTCGCCAAGCGGCTGGCGCCTGCCGATATCCGAAAAAAGCGCTCGCTCCAGCTCATTCCGCCCTTGCTGCTCGGCATCTTCGTGCTGGTGCCGCCGCAGCTCTACCTCGCGCTCAAGGCTGTGTCGGCGACCGACCTTCCGTATCTGGATTTCTGGGAGATCTATCTCCGGTTTGGCACCATCACGGCCCAGGATGGCAAGGCGGTCTCGCTGGTCAGCCTGCAGCACCTCTGGTTCATAGGCTATCTCTGGCTCTACACGGTCGTCCTGACCCTGGGCCTGGCATTTCTGCGCGGCTGGCTTTCGCCTTTCACAGCAGGTCTCAAGCACCTGCTACAGGGCCGTGGCCTGCTTGTCTGGCCAATCCTATATCTCGCGGTTCTGCGTCTTGTCCTCTTTCCGATCTTCGGCGAGACGATGGAGGTCGGCTCGGACTGGTACGCCCACATCCTCTATTTTTCGCTTTTCACATTTGGCTATGTCATTGCCGAGGACGAGAAATTCTGGGCGACCGCCGTCGGCTACCGCAGGCACGCGGCGCTTGTCGCCGTCGTTTCGCTGGCGATCCTGGCATGCCTGCTGGTTGTCTATCCGCCGGGGGCCCGCAGTCTCGGTGTCACCGTGCTGCACCGCGTCGGGCGGTCGATGTTCCAGTGGTCGGCGATGGTCGCGATACTCGGCTACGGTCGCGCCCTGATCACTGGGCCGCATCCGGTGATCACCTACCTGAACAGGTCGGTGCTGACCTGCTACGTGCTGCACCAGACGGTGTTGATCGCCTTTGCCTATTGGTGGATGCGAAATTTCGGGCTCGACACCGGTTCGTTCTTTTTGATCGTGGTGGCGACCATTGCCTGTTGCCTTGCGCTTTACGAGGTCCAGCGTCAACTAACCCGGCTGTTGAAGGCCAGGTCCACCCCTGTTTTTCCGACGCAGTTGCCCCTGGCCTGATGTTGCCGGCCGTCATTCCTCCGCCGGCGGAACGGCTTTCGGCTTTCCGTCGTCGGCGAGTGCCACCATGATGAATGTGCCTTCGGTTACTTTTTCCATCTTCTGATAGCGCGACCGTTGTGCCCAGGCCTCGATCAGCAGGGTGATGGAGGTTGTTCCGACGCGGGTGATGTGGGTGTAGATGCTCAGCGTATCGCCGATCTTCACCGGCAGCTGGAAGGCCATTTCCTTGACGGCGGCGGTGACGACGCGGCCCTTGGCGCGCTCTGCGGCGCGGATGCCGCTTGCCAAATCCATCTGCGCCATGACCCAGCCGCCGAAGATGTCGCCGGCCGGATTGGCGTCGGCGGGCATTGCCAGGGTGCGCAGCGTCAGTTCGCCCAGCGGCTTGGCAGTGTCGTTCATGTCGGCTTCTCCTGTCGGGCCTGATATATGATGCACCGTAAGGCAAACGCCGCCGTTTGCAAAAGGGCCGGGGGCGAGTTTTCCCTCCCATTTCGCCGGCTTTCAGGTCGCTAAGCTTTCATTCACCAATTTTGCCTAAATTTGTAAACGATTGCCGATCGATTGCGGCGTCGGAAGTGGTGTGTGTATGGCGTATTTTCCCTTTCTGCGGCGGGCAGTGCTGCCCGTTTTGCTGTCGTCGACACTGATTGCCTGTTCTGCCGACAGCCTCGTGCCGCCGTCGGGCATCGACAACAAGACACGTGTCGGTTCGATCCAGCCGCGCCGCTCCGTGCCGACGAATGCACCGAGCCAATACACCTACCAGAGCACGACGACGCCGGTTAGCTCGGCCTCCGTCGATTACCTCGACACGCCAAACCTTGCCGATGTCGGCCATGTCAGCGGCAGGCAGTCTGCGGTCCAGTCGCCGGATGCGATGGTGGCGCCGCAATCCACTGGCTTGGCATCGCAGCGTTCCGTCCAGAATTCCTCGCCGGTCCCGGCGGAAGGTATCAACATGGACGCCGAACTCGGTGTCGGTGGCACCTCGCAACGGGTCGTCGGGCTGGCCGAGGAGGAAGAGCAGAACATCGCCGAGGGCCAGTCCGAGGAGCCGGTCGTCAGCGGCATCGGCACGGACAATCCCGTCCAGGCGAACCGGCCTGTGCTGCGCACCAGCGCCCAGGGCCAGATCTCGCAATCGACCGCGCCGCGGCTGCAGGGGCAGCAGGTGGCGATGTTGCCGCGCGTGGAAAATCCGATGACCACCACGGAGCCGCAGTACGAGGCGCCGCAAGCGCCACCGCCGATGTCGGCCGGCATGCCCAATTCCGAATTGCAGTGCCGTCAGCAGCTGCGCCAGATGGGCGTCGTCTTCCAGGACAAGCCGGCTATCTCGCAAGGACCGGCCTGCCAGGTTCCCTATCCGGTGTCGCTGCGCGGCCTCTCCGGCAACATCGCCGTCCGGCCTGCGGTGACGTTGAACTGCCAGGTGACGCTGGCCTTTGCCAAATGGGTGAAGAACGAACTGGCTCCCTCGGCGCGGCTTCGCTATCTTTCGGGGATCGGCACCATCATCCCGCTCGGCGGTTATTCCTGCCGGCGGATGAACAACAGCGCGCAACGCTACAACCCGATGTCGGAGCATGCGCACGGGAACGCCATCGATGTCGGCAAATTCGTGCTGAAGAACGGCCACGCCATCGATATCCGGAAAAAAGGGCTGTTCTCCTTCCGTGAAGGCGCGCTGCTGAAGGCGGTGCGCACCGACAGCTGCAACTATTTCGACACCGTCATGGGCCCGGGCAGCAATCCGGAGCACTGGAACCATTTCCACTTCGACCTTCGCGAAAGGAAGGGCGGCCGGCGGTACTGCAACTGAGGGTACGCGGCTCGAATGGCAGCGACTGGCAACTCAGCCCTGTAACGGGTCATCTCTGCTGCCGAATAGATTGTTCGCCGGGGGCGCTCTGGCAAAACTCCGGTTCGAGGTTATATAGCGGGCTGTTGCCGCAAAAATAATCAAAGAGCCCCATCTCGCCCATGCCCCCGATCGTCTCCATCCGCAATCTCACCAAAGTCTATGACAACGGATTTCAAGCACTGAAGGGGATCGATCTCGATATCCAGAAGGGCGAGATCCTGGCATTGCTCGGACCGAACGGCGCCGGCAAGACGACGATGATTTCCATCGTCTGCGGCATTGCCAACCCAAGCGGCGGGACGGTCCTCGTCGACGGCCACGATGTCGTCAAGGATTTTCGCGCGACGCGGTCGCTGATCGGACTTGTGCCGCAGGAACTGACGACCGACCAGTTCGAGACCGTCTTCAACACGGTCAGCTTTTCGCGCGGGCTCTACGGCAAGAAGGCCAACCCCGGCCATATCGAAAAGGTGCTGCGCGACCTGTCGCTGTGGGACAAGCGCGACAACATGCTGCGGGAGCTCTCCGGCGGCATGAAGCGACGGGTACTGATCGCCAAGGCGCTGAGCCACGAGCCGCAGATCCTGTTTCTCGACGAGCCCACCGCCGGCGTCGACGTGACGCTGCGCAAGGACATGTGGCATGTAGTCGAAAAGCTCCGCCAGACGGGCGTCACCATCATCCTGACCACTCACTACATCGAGGAAGCCGAGGAGATCGCCGATCGCGTCGGCGTCATCAATGGCGGCAAGCTGCTGCTCGTCGAGGACAAGACGGCGCTGATGGCCAAGCTCGGCCGCAAGCAGCTCATCCTCGACCTCAGCACGCCGCTGGCCGTCCTTCCGGCCAGCCTGGAAGGCCGCGGCCTGACACTCGGGGAGGGTGGCTTGTCGCTGATCCACGAGCTCGATGCCGAGCACGGGCACGGCAACATCGCCGCGCTGCTGACCGACCTTGCCGCTGCCGGCATTGCCTTCAAGGACCTCTCGACGCGGCAAAGCTCGCTCGAGGATATTTTCGTCCAGCTCGTCGGAGACGATCAATGAATTTCGAGGCCGTCAAAGCCATCTACATGTTCGAAATGGCCCGCACGCGTCGCACGCTGCTGCAAAGCGTGGTGTCGCCGGTCATCTCGACGTCGCTCTACTTCATCGTCTTCGGGGCGGCCGTCGGCTCGCGCATCCAGGAGGTCGAGGGCATCTCCTATGGCGCCTTCATCACGCCCGGCCTGATCATGCTGACGCTGCTCAGCCAGTGCATCACCAACGGCTCGTTCGGCATCTACTTCCCGAAATTCGTCGGCACCATCTACGAGGTGCTGTCGGCGCCGGTGGCGATGACCGAGATCGTGCTCGGCTACGTCGGGGCGGCGGCCACCAAGGGAATGCTGATCGGCGCTATCATCCTGCTGACGGCCAATTTCTTCGTGCACGTCACCATCCAGCATCCGTTGATGATGGTGCTGTTCTTCGTGCTGACGGCGGTGACGTTCAGCCTCTTCGGCTTCATCATCGGGATCTGGGCGAAGAATTTCGAACAACTCAACCTCATTCCGATGCTGGTCGTGCCACCACTGACCTTTCTCGGAGGCAGCTTCTATTCGATCGGCATGCTGCCGCCCTTCTGGCAGGCGGTCAGCCACTTCAATCCAGTGCTCTACCTCGTCAGCGGTTTCCGCTGGAGTTTCTACGGGATCGCCGACGTCAATCCGCTGGTCAGCCTCGGCATGGTACTGTTCTTCCTGGCGATCTGTCTGGCCACCGTCTACTGGATCTTCCGAACAGGCTACCGGCTGCGCAACTAGGCCCTTCTATCGCCCACGCGCCCTCCGTCGCAAAGCCGATACAAAAGCCGTCTAAAGCGGCCGGGCAACGGCATGGCGCGTGGAAAACATAATGGCATTCGTATCCTGGCTCGAAACGGCGCGCGACAAGGCGCTGATCATTGCCCATCGCGGCGGCGCGGCCCTCGGCCCTGAAAATTCGGCGCTGGCGTTTTCTCTTGCCGGCGAGGCCGGTGCCGATGCTGTGGAAACGGATGTCCGCGTCAGTGCCGACGGCATGCTCGTCTGCCTGCACGATGCCGACATGCAGCGGATCGCCGGTGATCCCCGGGAGGTCTCCGCGCTCGATCTCAAGACGCTGAAAGACCTCGTCCCGGACCTTCTCACTCTCGAAGCGGCGATTGCCGCATCTGCACCGCTCGGCATCCTGCTCGACGTCAAATTGACGGATGGCACGCACTTGGTCGAGATCATTCGCACCGTCGAGGCGACAGGTGCATCCCGGCGCGCCATCCTCGGGCTGCGCAACATGGGTCTGATTGCCGAGGTCCGCAGCATTGGCTGCGAGATGGCGATCCTCGGACTGTTGCCCGATGCCGATTCGTCCGAGGAAGCCGCTGACCTCGGAGCGGACTGGTTTCGCCTGTGGCAGGGCGAGGCCAGCCCCGACCGCATCGCCACGGCCCGCAAAGCAGGCCTGCAGGTCGCCATCATGGTCGGCCAACCGCGCAACGTGCCGTTACCCGAATATCCGCAATTCGCGGTCGGACTGGTGGATGCGGAGGGGCTGGAGAAACTGCGCAAGCTGGCCCCGGATGCGATCATGCTCGACGATCCGCGGTTGCTGTGGACCAATCAGCGTGGATCGCCCATTCATGCGATATCCCCTTGATCCTCAGGGTTTCAATGCCGAATCCCAATGTTCATCCGCTTTGCCATCCTTAAAACGCCAGCTGTCAAACCAGGTGGTGGTATAGGTCTTTGTCGGATCTTTGGCATCCTTGACCTCGCGCGGATAGGCGACGGTGACAATATCACCTTCGGCCACCACGGAGACAATCTTGGTGCTCATCTTTTCAGGAACAGGACTTGGCTTCTTGTTGAGGACCTTTGTGAAATAATCAATCACACCCTGACGCCCTGACGCAGCATTGGGATTGTGCTGAATATACCGCGCGGTCAAATACTGATCAGCGCGATCCCATTGATTGGCCTCGAGCAGTTCCTTGATGATCTTGTAGGTCACTTGTTTGTTGTGGTTCAGCGCTGGATCTTTGCTGGTAAACAGCTGATCGGGACCGGCAACACCCACAACGGCCTCTTGCGCAAATGCGCCAGAACCAAGCGTGAGAGCAAGAACAAAGGCGGCGACGGGCAGCTTCATAACATTTCTCCTAAGTGTCGACAGGGGGTGGCCCGCGCACCTTAAAACATACAGAGGAAGGCACAAGGCGGTAGAAAATCCACCAATAGGCACAAAAAGCAAACCATCAATTTTCGGGAATCACTGCTGCAATTTCCGCCAGAATTTCATCTCGATGCTCATCCAGCCGTGGCGACTTAGTGGCGGAGCAGTCAGTCCCGAAGCCGCAGTTCGTCCGTCTGCATCTGCATAGAGCCGAGGGTTTCGAGGAAGCTCATGCCGAGCAGGCTCTGGTCCAGCTTTCCGTCCTCGGAGACGGCGGCGGCAACGTCGTGGCGGGCGATGGGGCCGATGCCGACCGATTTGAGCGTCACGGGTGCCGCACGGCCGCGCCCGTTGGCGGTCATGATGGTCATCGAGTAGTTCATGGTCTTCGGGTCGAGGCCGATGCGCCTTGCGTCGGCCTGGTTGAGGGCCAGCAGGCTGGCGCCGGTATCGACGAGCATGTTGATGCGGTGGCCATCGATCATCACGTCTGCCGAGAAGTGGCCGTTCAGGAGCTTGTGCAGGATGACTTCCTGACCGCCTTCGCTGGTGGTGACGACGAAGGCGCGGCCGGGGATCAGGCCGGCCATCAGCCGGTTTCCGGCATCCAGCGCGTCGTAGCGGTAGAGATAGGCGGTGGCCAGCGCCAGAAGGATGACCAGCCAGATGAACAGGTTGCGAAGGGTCTCGCTGACTGTGCGCCGGCTGGCCCAGATGCCGGCCGCCAGCATCAGGCTGATCGGCAGGAGGTAGACGATCCGGCCGAAATCGTCGTTGTCGATGCCGAAGGTAGTGCCGCTGTCATGGTTGAAAACCAAAAGTGCCAGTCCGATGGCAAGGATGCCGAGGAAGACGGTGACACGGTTCATTCGGCAGCGTCCTGGCGGGGCACGAGATCCGCCAGCCGGTCCGGCAATTGCGTCATGATTTCATGGCGCCCGGCATCGTCGTAGGTCGACCAACCGCCGATTTCCGCAAGGGTGCGGCCGCAGCCGACGCACAAGCCGCTGTCGGCGTCGATGTTGCAGATGAGAACGCAGGGTGTTTGCATGGGCCTCATATCGGGGTTTCAGACGGCCATGGCAAGGGCGCAGAGAATGGCGATCTCGCAAATCTGCTGCGTTGCGCCGATGGTGTCGCCGGTGTGGCCGGAAAGCCTGCGCCGGACATAGGCGGTGAATGCCAGGGTGGCGACGACGCCAAGGCCTATGACGTCGAGGAGGGCTATCGTCGTCAGGCTCTGCCAGAGGAGCAGCGCGCCGAGCAGCAAGCCGCTTATGACCGCTACGAGGGTAGCCTCGCGGTCCGGCTGGCCGGCGGCGGCAGCGACGCCATCTGGCCTTGCGACCGGAAGCCGGTGCCAATGCCAGACCAGCGCGGCGCGGCTGAGGGCGGCGGTGGCGGGCAGCGTCAGGGCTGCTGCGAGAGGAAATAGGCCGCGTGCGATGGCTGCAAGGGCTGCGGCACGCAGGGCGAAGGAGAGGATCAGCGCCACGGCGCCATAAGTGCCGATGCGGCTGTCCTTCATGATGGCGAGCGCCCGCGTCGCATCGCGTCCGCCGCCGAGCCCGTCGGCTGTGTCGCTGAGGCCATCTTCGTGGAGCGCGCCCGTCAGCAGCGTCTGCAGGCCGAGCGCCAGAAGCGATGCCAGCAGCGGATCGACATCGCCGGCTGCGAGCACGCCGAACAGCAGGGCTGCGGGGAGCGCAATCAGCGCGCCGGCAACGGGGAAGGCGCGGGCGACTTGCCCGAGATTGCCGTCATGGCCATGGAAGACGGCATTCGGCATGCGAATGCGGCTCAGAAAGCCGATCGCGCGGGCAATATCGGCGGCGTAGGCGGTGATGGCTTGCAGCCTGGCGATGGTGGTCGGTCCTTGTGAAGGCGGGGGCCGCGACGCTTTTGCAGTTGTTCGCGCCGGCTTCCGTGATTAAGAGAGTGGCCAGCAAAAAAAGCCGATTTGCGACCAAAAGACAAGGAACCAAAACGATGAGCGTCAGCGGCCTTCCCTTCGACGATTTCCGTGCGCTGCTGCGCGATCTGCCGGGTCCCGACCAGCGGGCGCTTGTCGATGCGCGCGAGCGCGATGCGCAGTTGACCAAGCCGCGCGGCTCTCTCGGCCGGCTCGAGGAAATCGCCTTCTGGCTGGCAGCCTGGAGCGGCCGCAAACCCTCCGTCACACGGCCGCTGGTGGCGATCTTTGCCGGCAATCACGGCGTCACGCGCCAGGGAATCACGCCATTTCCGCCTAAGGTCACGCAACAGATGGTCGAGAATTTCGCGGCCGGCGGCGCGGCGATCAATCAGATCTGCGTCGCCTACGACCTTGGCCTGAAGGTTTTCGACCTGGCGCTGGAATATCCGACCGGCGATATCACCGAGGAGGCGGCGCTGTCCGAGCGCGACTGTGCGGCGACCATGGCTTTCGGCATGGAAGCCATCGCCGGCGGCACGGATCTTCTCTGCATCGGCGAAATGGGGATCGGCAACACGACCATCGCGGCGGCAATCAACTACGCACTCTACGGCGGCACCGCTGCCGACTGGGTGGGGCCCGGCACGGGGTCTGAGGGTGAGATGCTGCAGCGCAAGACCGCAGCCGTCGAAAAGGCTGTGGCGCTGCACCGCGACCATTTGTCCGATCCGCTGGAAATCCTGCGTCGCCTCGGCGGTCGCGAGATCGCGGCGATGGCGGGCGCCATCCTGGCCGCGCGCGTCGAGCGCATTCCCGTCATCCTCGACGGCTATGTAGCGACGGCGGCGGGCGCGATCCTCAAGGCTGCCAATCCCGCTGCCCTCGACCACTGCCTGATCGGCCATGTCTCCGGCGAGCCGGGCCATATGAGGGCAATCGAGAAGCTCGGCAAGACACCGCTTCTGGCGCTCGGCATGCGGCTCGGCGAGGGCACCGGCGCAGCCCTTGCCGCCGGCATCGTCAAGGCCGCCGCCGCCTGCCACTCCGGCATGGCGACATTTGCAGCGGCCGGCGTCAGCGACGGAAACAGCCACACCCACTGACCGGCAGCTTTGAGCGGTGGCATCGACTGATGGGATCGGCGGGCTGTGGCATCTTGAATTGCAGTTGCGTGTTCTGTATGCGCAACGCTTCTGAACGCGATGGCCGGAGAACGCGCACTTGTCGAAATCAGCAGTGACCAAGGAGACCGGCGTTCGACACTTCTTCGCCGCCGCCGGCTATTCCTGGGGAGGTTTTCGCCGCCTGCTGAAGGAAGCGGCCTTCCGCCAGGAACTGCTGTTCTTCGTCGTGGCGCAAATCATTCTCGTTGCGACCGGCACGCGGCTTTCGGATATCCTGGTCTCGATCTTCCTGTTTCTCGGACTGTTCGCGGCCGAAGCGCTGAATACGGCGGTCGAAGAGGTCATCGACCGCATCTCGCCGGAACTTTCAAACGTCGGCAAACACGCAAAGGATCTAGGCTCCTTCGCCGTCTTCTGCATGCTCGTCGCCTGCGGCCTGCATCTCGCCTTCACAGTGTTCAGCCACTACTGGCTGGGATAGTCAGGCGAAGCTGCGGCGCTTTTTGTCGATAGAGGGAGTTTCTTCGGCGGGGAGGGTCTGGAGGACGCGCTTGGCGGGCAGGATGGCGATGACTTCGGTGCCTTCGCGCAGTTTCGATTTCAGAATGAACTGACCGTCGTGCTTGGCGAGAATGGCCTGGACGATGGGAAGGCCGAGGCCGGTGCCCTGTTCGGCGCTCTTGATGGCGATGGAGCCCTGGCCAAAAGCCGAAAGCACGATCGGAATCTCTTCTTCGGGAATGCCCGGGCCATTGTCCTTGATCGAGACATACTGGCCGCCGCTCAATGTCCAGCCGACCTTGACCACTACTTCGCCGCCCTGTGGCGTGAACTTCACGGCATTCGACAGCAGGTTCAGGATCACCTGGCGAAGAGACTTTTCATCTGCCCAGACGGACGGCAGCGAGCCCTCGAACTGCTGCGAGATCGAGATGTTCTTGCCGCGGGCCCGCAGTTGCACCATGCCGATGCAATCCTCGGCGACGTCGAGCAGCGAGATTGCCTCTTCGCTCAGGTCGTACTTGCCGGCCTCGATGCGCGACAGGTCGAGGATTTCGTTGATAAGGTTGAGCAGATGCTGGCCGGAGCGGTGGATGTCGTCGGTGTATTCCTTGTAGGTCGGGTTGTTGAGCGGCCCCATGACCTCGGCCGACATGACCTCGGAAAACCCGAGGATGGCGTTCAGCGGCGTGCGCAATTCGTGCGACATCGAGGCGAGGAAGCGCGACTTGGCAAGGTTTGCCTCCTCGGCGCGGCGCCTTGCCTCATCAGACATGGATTTGGCGACTTCGAGTTCCGCGATCAGGTCGTCCTTCTCTGACTGGAAGAAGAGGATCCTGACATTAAACTGGAACATCCGGTCGCCGATGAAGACAAAAAACAGAACGGCGGCGGCAAAGGTGGAGGCAAGGCTGATATCGAGCAGGTCCCGCGTCAGCGTGGCCCTCAGGGCAAGCGCTATCGTTGTTGGTGCAAAGGCATAGAGGACGCTGCGTGGCAGCAGGAAATTGGACATTGCCATGACGCAGAGCGCAACCAGCAGCGTGGCGCCCTTGTAGAGCAGAAAGCCGTCGCCATCGCAGGTGTCACAGCCCTTCATGGCGAAGGCAGCCCAGCAGCAGCCGACCAGTACCTGCCCCGTCAGAAGCACCCGCCGCCACTTCCTGGCAGTCTCGACGGTCAGTTGCTTGCGGCTGGCGCGCTGGCCGAGCACGAGGTTTATGGCATGGGCGCTTAGCGTCAGCAGCGCCCAGGCGAGAAAGCCGATGTCGTGGGTTAGGTAAAGGCCGAGCGCCGAGACGACGATGACGAACAGCGGAACGAGCGTGGCGCCCTGCAGCATGTTGCCGATATACATGGAGAGCAATTCGCGGTCGAAACTGCCGATATGGCCGGATTGCAGGCGCTCGCGCGTTTCGCGCACGGCTTTGGACACCGCCTTGTTGCGATGGCTTCGCGACCGATCGACAATGATCTTGTCCGAGGAGATGCTGGCGCCGGTACTCATGTGCACATACTTGCTCTGAAGATGGCCAAAGCGTATGCCGGAATCCTTAAGAAGATGCTGCCATGCAAGGTTTTGTTTGCCATCTTCGCAAACGAGTTGTTTTTCAAGGAGGCCGAAAGGTGGCGAAGCCCCGTGGTCTGTGGGGCGACAGCCTCATGGCATTTGCGTTTCTGGGCTTGCTGTGCCTCCTCGCATTCAAGTTGAACCTTCAGGCGGAAACGATTGCAAAAGGTAATTTTTCAGTCGTCGACGGCGATAGCCTGAAGCGCGAGGGCGGGCGGTTTCGGCTGGTCGGAATCGATGCGCCGGAATTGCGGCAGCAATGCAAACGCGCTTCCGGCTTCTGGGATTGCGGTCAGGTGGCACGCGACGCGCTTGCGAGCATGCTGTCCGGCAGCCCGGTCGAGTGCCGGGGCCGGCAACGGGACCGCTACGACCGGCTTCTGGTCACCTGCAGCGTCGGCGGGCTCGACGTCAATGGCGAGATGGTTCGGCGCGGCATGGCTGTCGCCTATGGCGCCTACGAGGCTGAGGAGGCAGAGGCGCGGGGTGCCAAGGCGGGGCTGTGGGCGGGCAGTTTCGAGCGACCGCGGGATTATCGGCGCGATGGCGGTGCAGCGCAGCCGAGCCGCGATCCGCTGGCCGATATCGGCGACTATGTTCGCGACCTCATGGGATGGCGATGACGGATTTCGGGTCAGGAAGGGAAGAGCGGCTCGAGGGCCTGCGTACATCGATCGCCGGATGTCGCATCTGTCGCGATAGTCCGGCGCGAGGCATGGAACATCGTTTGCCGCACGAGCCGCGCCCGGTAGTGGTGGTCTCGTCGAATGCGCGCGTCCTGATCGCCGGACAGGCGCCGGGACTGCGGGTGCACCAAAGTGGCCTGCCGTTCGACGATGCATCCGGCGACCGGCTGCGACAATGGCTGGGGGTGGACCGGGCGGCTTTCTACGATCGCGATCGCTTTGCGATTGTCCCCATGGGCTTTTGCTTTCCCGGCTACGACGCTGCCGGCAGCGACTTGGCGCCCCGGCGTGAATGCGCGCCGGCGTGGCGCCGGACCGTGCTGGATGCCATGCCGCAGATCGAGCTGGTGCTGGCAATCGGCCAGTATGCGCAGGCCTTTCATCTCGGACCTTCGAGGATGGGGTCGATGACGGAGACGGTATCTGCATGGAAGCGTTATGTTTTGACGAACGAGGGGCCTGCCGTGATGCCGCTTCCGCATCCAAGCTGGCGCAACAGCGGCTGGCTGAAGCGCCATCCCTGGTTCGAGAGCGATTTGCTGCCGGTGTTGCAAAATCGGGTGAAAACCCTCGCTTTCTGAAATCATGTTCTTTTCTTCCGCCGGAATCGCGGTATAGACAGAATATATTTCGAATAAGGGACATTGTGAATGGATCGTCTCGACAGAAAGATCCTGCGGCTTCTGCAGGAAGATTCGACGCTTGCCGTCGCGGATCTCGCCAAGAAAGTCGGGTTGTCGACAACACCCTGCTGGCGGCGTATCCAGAAGATGGAAGAAGACGGCGTCATCCGTGGCCGCGTCGCACTGCTCGACCCCGTCAAGGTCAACACCAAGGTCACCGTCTTTGTCTCGATCCGGACGGCCAGCCACTCGATCGAATGGCTGAAGCGTTTTTCCGAGGTGGTTTCCGAATTTCCGGAAGTGGTGGAATTCTACCGCATGAGCGGTGACGTCGATTACCTGCTGCGCGTCGTCGTGCCCGATATTGCGGCCTATGACGCGTTCTACAAGCGGATGATCGCCAAGATCGAAATCCGCGACGTGTCGTCGGTGTTTGCCATGGAACAGATCAAGTATTCGACGCAGCTGCCGCTCGACTACATGCTGCTCGACGCCAGCAAGTCGAACGACGAATAATGGAAAAGGGCAGCGTGCCTGTGCACGCTGCCCTTTGGATTGTGGCGTCAAGGTAGTGGGCTTTTCGCCGGCCTCCGGTACTGCCTACTTCTTTTCCAGCCGGGCCAGCAGCGACGACGTGTCCCAGCGCTTGCCGCCCATCGCCTGGACTTCTCCATAGAATTGATCCACCAGCGCCGTCACCGGCAGTGTTGCACCGTTGCGGCGGCCTTCGCTGAGGACGATGTCGAGATCCTTGCGCATCCAGTCGACGGCGAAGCCGAAATCATATTTGCCGGCCATCATTGTCTTGTGGCGGTTTTCCATCTGCCAGGAGCCGGCAGCGCCCTTGGAGATCACCTCGACCACCTTCTCGATGTCGAGCCCGGCCTTTTGGCCGAAATGGATGCCTTCGGCCAGGCCCTGCACGAGGCCGGCGATGCAGATCTGGTTGATCATCTTGGTCAGCTGGCCGGCGCCGACATCGCCCATAAGCCCGACCATGCGGGCATAGGCGTCGATCACGGGCTTCGCCTTCTCGAACACCGCAGTCTCGCCGCCGCACATGACTGTGAGCACGCCGTTCTCCGCACCCGCCTGGCCACCGGACACCGGAGCGTCGATGAAATGGCAGCCCTTGGCTTTTGCGGCGGCATCGAGTTCGCGGGCGACTTCGGCGCTGGCGGTGGTGTTGTCGATCAGGATTGCCCCGGGCTTCATGCCGGAGAATACGCCATTCTCGCCTGTTGTGACGGAGCGCAGGTCGTCGTCATTGCCGACGCAGGTGAAGACGAAGTCCGCATCGCTTGCGGCATCTGCCGGTGTGGCGGCGGATTTGCCGCCATATTGCTTCACCCAGGCTTTGGCCTTGGCAGCCGTCCGGTTGTAGACCGTGACGGTGTGGCCGCCCTTGACGGCAAGATGTCCGGCCATCGGATAGCCCATGACCCCGAGGCCGATGAAAGTGACATTCGACATGCGCGCATTCCTTCTCAGATTTCGCCAGAGCATTAGCCGAAAGCCGAAAACCAGGAAAGGCCGTTTGGCATCACGGGACGAGCGAGGGCGCTGATTTCGTGATTGTCGCTTTCGGCAGCAGCAAATTTCGACGAAGTCGGTGAATTTCACAAAATCCTTTGTCGATAAGCTGACTAGACTTCTTCAGTGTAGGGCCATGGCAGCAGAATGCTGACGCAAGGAGATGTGACATGATATCGCGCAGACAGACATTCGGGCTTTTGGGCGCCGTCGCCGCTACATCGCTTCTACCGTTCGGCGGCATCGCACGCGCCGTAGCCGCCAAACAGCTGCGCATCGGCTGGCAGAAGAACGGTGTGCTGGCGCTGGCCAAGCGCCAGGGTGCGCTGGAGAAGCGGATGGCGGCGCAGGGTGTCTCGGTCGAATGGTCGGAGTTCACCTCAGGGCCGCCTCTGCTGGAAGCACTCGGTGCCGGCGCGCTGGATTTCGGCGCCACGGGTGATGTCCCACCGCTGTTTGCCCAGGCGGCGAATGGCAATCTGCTTTATGTCGGGCTCTATCGTGGTAGCCCGGAAGGCTCGGCGATCCTCGTGCGGGCGGATTCGCCGATCAAGTCGCTTGCCGACCTCAAGGGCAAGAAGCTTGCCTTCAAACGCGGCTCAAGCGCCCACAACGTTGCTGTCAAGGCCCTGCAAAAAGCAGGCCTGACGCCTTCAGATGTCGAGCCGATCGACCTGTCGCCCTCGGATGCGGCTGCCGCCTTCAAGACCGGCAGCATCGATGCCTGGTCGATCTGGGATCCCTATCTGGCGATTGCCGAGGCCGATCCCCAGACCCGCGTGCTGGCGACGGCGCGGGGTATCGTCGACAGTTATTCGTTTTTCCTCGCCAATGGCGACTACACGACGAGCAACCCGCAGCTCGTGTCTGCCGTCATCGACGAACTGGCAAAGGTGGGTGCTGCGGCACAGGGGCAACTCGAGGACACCGTGGCGGCGCTCTCCGGCATCACCGGTGTGCCGGCCGACGTGACGCGTGTGACGCTGACGCGGCCCGGCGCGGATCTCGGCAGCGTCTCGACGATGACAGATGCGGCGGTTGCCTACCAGCAATCGCTGGCCGAGGAATTCTATGGTCTGGGCATCGTGCCGAAGAAGCTCAATGTCAGCGATATCGTCTGGCGGCCGAAGGCGAGTTGAGTTTGCAAGCCTCATGCAGACGCTTCCCTGACAATGCCGGAGCCCGACTTCAAGCAAAATTATTCTAAGACCTTGCTGCGGTTGGGAAACCGCGGCTTCGATCTTGCGCCGCGACCATGACACTATGAACTTGCCGGATAGCGATCCGGTTGCGAATTTTTATGAGGCACTTCGATGATTACCCGCAGACAGACGCTTGGGCTTTTCGGTGCGGCCGCTTCTGCTGCCATCCTTCCGCAAGTGAGGGGGGCGAGCGCCGCCACCGGCACGACTCTCAGGATCGGATGGCAGAAGTTCGGCGTGGTGCCGCTCGCCAAGAAAAGCGGTGCGCTGGAGAAGCGCCTGGCCGGCAAGGGCGTGAGCGTCGAGTGGAACGAGTTCACCTCGGGGCCGCCGCTGCTCGAAGCCATCGGGGCGGGCGCCATCGATTTCGGGATCACCGGCGACGTACCGCCGTTGTTTGCCCAGGCGGCCGGTCGTGACCTTCTCTATGTCGGCGCCTATCAGGGGCCGGCCGCCTTCCACGGCCTGCTGGTGCACAAGGATTCGCCGTTCCAGAAGATTGAGGATCTGAAGGGCAAGAAACTCGCCTACAAGCGCGGTTCCAGCGGCCACAACTTCGCCATCCAGGTATTGCGCAAGGGCGGCTTGACGGTTGCTGACATCACCGAGGTGGATCTGGCGCCACCGGACGCCGCTGCTGCTTTCAAAAACGGCAGCATCGATGCCTGGGCGATCTGGGATCCCTATTTCGCCGTCACAGAAGCCGATCCGCAGACGCGCGTGCTGACCACCTCCGAAGGCATCATCGACAACTGGGGCTATTTCCTCGGCAACGGCGGCTTCACGGCCAAGAACTCAGAGGTGATTGCCGACGTCATCGACGAACTCGCCAAGGTCGGCGCTGCGGCGCAAACCAATCTCGATGCAACGGTGACGGCGCTGGCCCAGATCACCGGCGTGCTGGAGCCGATCACCCGCGTCACGCTCACCCGCAGCAAGGCTGACCTCGGCAAGGTATCGCTGATGCCGGACGCGGCGCTCGCCTACCAGCAGGCTTTGGCGGACGATTTCTACAGCCTTGGCATCGTGCCGAAGAAGCTCAAGGTCAGCGACATCGTCTGGCACCCGAAAGCCAGCTGATTGATCCCCGCGACCACGGAACAAGGGAAACAGACATGACAAACACTTCCAAGCCAATCGACTTCCTCTGGTTTATCCCGACTTCGGGCGACGGCAGCTATCTCGGTTCCGCCGACCTCAACCGTGATACCGATATCGGCTACCTGACGCAGATCGCCCAGGCCGTCGATCGCCTCGGCTATTCCGGCGTGCTGCTGCCGACAGGCGTGTCATGCGAGGAATCCTTCGTCACGGCGGCGGCGCTTGCAGCCCATACACAGAAGCTCAAATTCCTGGTGGCGGTGCGTCCCGGCACGGCGTCGCCGGCCTATTACGCCCGGCTGGCCTCGACGCTCGATCGCATCTCGCACGGACGCCTGCTGCTCAACATCGTCGTCGGCGGCAGTCCCTCGGAGCTTGCGGGCGACGGCATCTTCCTGAAGCATGACGAGCGCTACGATCACGCCAATGAATTCTTCGACGTTTTCGAAGAGCTGATGGCCAAGGGTACGTCGACGCTGGATGGCAAGTATATCAAGGCGACCGGTGCACGGCTGGCCCTGCCGCCGGTGCAATCGCCGCGTCCGCCGCTGTATTTCGGCGGTTCTTCGGATGCCGGCATCGATTTTGCCGTCGGTCGCGTCGACAAGTACCTGACCTGGGGCGAACCGCCGGCGCAGGTTGCCGAAAAGGTCGAAAAGGTGCGGGCTGCAGCAAAGCGCACCGGCCGCGAAGTCAGCTTCGGCATCCGCCTCCACTTCATCGTTCGTGAAACCGACGACGAGGCCTGGGCTGCCGCCGACCGGCTGATCTCGCAGCTCGACGACGATACGATCCGCGAAGCACAGGAGCGCTTCGTCAAGGAGTCCGATTCTGTCGGTCAGAAGCGCATGGCCGCCCTGCATGGCGGACGCCGCGACAATCTCGAAGTGTCTCCCAACCTCTGGGCCGGTGTCGGCCTGGTGCGTGCGGGAGCCGGCACGGCCCTGGTCGGATCGCCGAAGACTGTGGCCGCACGCCTGCGCGAATACCAGGAGATCGGCATCGAGACGGTGATCGGCTCCGGCTATCCTCATCTGGAAGAGGCTTACCGCGTTTCCGAGCTGCTCTTCCCGGAACTGGGGCTCGGACGCGAATTGCAGCGCGGCAGCTTCGACGTCGAGTTCGGCAAGCGCCAGGTTTTCGGCGGCGGCAGCCACGGTGGCAACCTGAAGGTCGTGTCCGGATCCTGATCCGGCAGAGAGGGACAAGATCATGGCGGCAGTCGACACACACTTCGTCGAGGTAAGGGCAGCGCGGACGGCGAACAACGATATTGCCAGCCGCGCGCGCAAAAACCTGGAGGCCTGGCTGCCTTACCTGGTTCCGGTCGCCATCGTCGCACTCTGGCAGCTCGGCTCGTCGGCCGGATGGATTTCGTCGCGGATCATGCCATCGCCGCTCGATGTGGTGATGGCCTTCTGGCAGACGACGACCTCCGGTCAATTGCCGAAAGACATTGCCGTCAGCGCCGGCCGTGCATTTGCAGGCTTGTTTGTCGGCGGCAGCATCGGGTTCCTGCTCGGTCTCGCCAACGGCGTGTCGCGGCTGTCTGAAAAGCTGACCGACACGACTTTGCAGATGATGCGCACCGTGCCGCATCTGGCGATGATCCCTCTGGTCATCCTGTGGTTCGGCATCGGCGAGGAATCGAAGCTGTTCCTGACTTCGCTCGGCGTGCTGTTCCCGGTCTACCTGAACACCTATCATGGCGTCCGCAATGTCGACCGCGACCTGATCGAGATGGGGCGCGTCTATGGCATGGGCAACTGGACGCTGTTTCGCAAGGTCATCTTTCCCGGCGCCCTGCCGTCGATCTTCGTCGGCCTGCGATATGCGCTCGGTATCATGTGGCTGACGCTGATCGTCTCGGAATCGATCGCTGCTTCATCCGGCATCGGCCACATGGCCAACAATGCCCGCGAATTCATGATGACCGATGTCGTCGTGCTGTCGCTGGTGATCTATGCGGTGCTCGGCAAGCTGGCCGATGTTGCCGCCCGGGCGATGGAGCGCAGGGCGCTCCGCTGGAACCCCACCTATCAGCAGCGCTGAGGACAGAGACATGAACGTCATCGCCCACCCAAGATTTAAGCCGATCGACAACAAAATCACACAGCCCGAGGCGGCAAGCGTTGCGCCGGGCGCCGGTGCCATCCGCGTCCGCGGCCTCGAAAAGCGTTTTGGCGACAACCAGGTCCTGCGTGGTATCGATCTCGATATTCCGGCCGGCCAGTTCGTCGCCGTCATTGGCAAGAGCGGCTGCGGCAAGAGCACGCTGCTGCGCATCCTGATGGGGCTGGATGCGCCGACCGGCGGCAGCGTTGCCTTCGGCACGACCTCGGGCGAGGCGGCACCGAACGCCCGCATCGTCTTCCAGGAGCCACGCCTTCTGCCTTGGCTCAGTGTCGCCGGCAATGTCGCCGTCGGTCTCGGTGAAGGTGTCAATAAAACCCGGAGCAAGGCCGCCGTGGCGCAGGTTCTGGCCGAGGTGCAACTGGCTGAAAAGACCGACAACTGGCCGGCGCAGCTGTCCGGTGGACAGCGTCAACGCGTGGCGCTCGCCCGTGCGCTGGTCAGCAAGCCCGGCATCCTTGCCCTGGACGAGCCGCTCGGCGCCCTCGATGCGCTCACCCGCATCAGCATGCAGGAACTGCTGAACCGCGTCTGGCGCGAACTTGGCTTCACAGCCGTTCTCGTCACCCACGATGTCAGCGAGGCCGTGCATCTGGCCGACCGCGTCATCGTGCTCGAGGAAGGCCGCATCGCCCTGGATTTGGCGATCCCGCATCCCCATCCCCGCCGCCACGGCAATCCCGCACTGGCGGAGCTGGAGGGCAAGCTGCTGGCCGCTATCCTGGGGCATTGAGGGCGCTTGGGAAAGCGGTCCGCTTTCCCATCGGCGACCGTAGCCGTCTAGCGGGTAGCGCGCTACGCTATCAGTGCTGCTGCTTCAACCGCGCCACCACCAGATGCCCTGGGGTTGGTTGCCCATCTTCCATGCGGACGTTGATGTCGGTGATTTCGATGAGGTCGAAGCCGGTGGCGGTCAGGCGTTCGCGGACGTAGGATTGGGCGTGGGCAAAGCGCTGGTGGGGGCCGACCATGTAGGGGCGGCCGGCGAGTGTTTCTTCGGGCAGTGTTTCCGAGGAGAATATGAAGAGGCCGCCGGGCGTCAGGTTTTCGGCGGTTCCGAAGAACAGCGGCTCGAGCGCACCGAGATAGGGCAGCACGTCGGTGGCGGTTATGATGTCGAAGGGCTCTTCGTCGTTGTCCTCGAGAAAATCCTCGACCTCGGCGACGAACAGCGAATCGTAGATATCCTTCTCGTCGGCGATCTCGACCATGTTTTCCGACAGGTCGATGCCGGTCATGTCGTCGACGATGTCGCTGAGCACGCCGCCTGTGAGGCCGGTGCCGCAGCCGAGATCGAGCAGCCGTCTGAAGGGTCCGAGGCCGAGTGCCTGCAGGCGCTGGCGCACCAGCATCGGCACGTGGTAGCCGAGCTGCTCGACAAGCACGTCCTCGAAGACTTCGGCATGCTGGTCGAACAGCGTCTCGACATAGGCATCAGGCGCCCTCGTCGGTGTCTCGCCGCGCCCCATCGAGGCGATGCGAACGGAGGCGCCGCCGTGATCGTCGGGGTCGATCGCCAGGACCTCGTTATAGGCGGCCACCGCCGCGTCGATGTCGCCGGATTTCTCCAGCTCGAGGGCTCGGTTATAGGCGTCGGCCAGCGCGTCTTCGTCGATCTTGTTTTTCATGCCGGCTTTTTAAGCCGGGTCAAAAGCCGCTGCAACCGCTATTTCAGTTCAGGATGAATTCGCCCTTGAGGGCGCGCCAGTCTGTCGCCGAGATCAGCTTGCGGTGGACGTAGCGGACGGAGTGGAGGGGGCCGTCGAGTTTCTCCTGCCAGAATTTCAGGAAGCTGCGCATTTCCGGAAAGTCCGGGGAGAGATCGTAGTCTTGCCAGAGATAGGTCTGGAGGATGGCAGGATGGTCGGGAAGGCGGTAGAAAATCTCGGCAGTGGTCAGTCCGTAGCCTTTCAGCTGCAATTCCATTTCCTTGTGCATCGGTCCCTCGCTTGCGGTTCCAACTCTTGAGCGTGACGGTCGTCACAAAGATATGGAAACACGGGATGCTTAACCGAAGCTTTCGGAAATGTCCTTTCAAGACAATTTTGTGACGATAATCAACAGGTTAGCAGTTCTGTGAGGGGAGTGCTGCCAGCAGGTCGGACCTCGCCCCTACCGGATGAGGTGCCGTGTCAGCCGACGTTCGGTCCATTCCAGGAAATGACGCAGGATTTCGACGATGCTGAGGTAGAAGATCGCCGCCCAGAGGTAGCTCTGGTAATCGTAGGTTTGCGAGAAGGCGTAGCGCGTTTCACCCATGAGGTCGAAGACGGTGATGATGGCAACGACCGCCGAGCCCTTCACCATCAGGATGATCTCGTTGCCGTAGGGACGAAGCGCGACGATCAGCGCCTGCGGCAGGATGATCTTGAAAAAGGCCACCAGCTTCGGGATGCCGAGCGAGGAGGCTGCCTCGTGCTGGCCCGTGGAGACGCTGATGATGGCGCCACGCAGGATTTCAGTCTGGTAGGCGGCGGTGTTCAGTGTCAGCGACAGCAGCCCGCAATACCAGGCCTCGCGAAAGAACCACCAGAGGCCGACCGACTGCCATTCGGGCCGAAAGCTGCCGAGGCCGTAGTAGATGAGGAAAAGCTGGGCGAGGATCGGCGTTCCACGGAAGACGTAGACGTAGACATAGGCAAAGCCGCTGAACAGCCGGTTCTTCGACATGCGCGCAAAGGCCAGCGGTACGGACAGCAAGGCGCCGAAGACGATCGAGAAGGCCACCAGTTCGAGCGTCGTTATCAGGCCATGCACGAAGCGCGGACCGTATTTGAAGAATTTCTCGTTGTCCCAGTTGGTAATCATCATCGCCAGCAGGGCAACACCGAGGAGCGCCCAGAGGGTCACGACGATGTAGCCCGTCATCCGGGCCGGTCGCATCCTGGTCATGGCTTCCGGTGGCGGCGCGCGTGGCGGGATCAGGGCCTTCGAATAACTCATCGCGATGCCTCCGAACGCTTGGTCCACCGGTCGACAAAGCCGAGGCCGACCGACGAGACAATGGCAAGGAACAGGTATAGGCCGCAGGCCAGCAGGTAGAAGCCGAAGGCATCCTTGGTGACGCGCACCGCGATGCCGGTCTGGCGCAGGATGTCGGTCAGGCCGATGATCGAGACGTAGGAGGTGTCCTTCAGGAGGTTCATCCAGAGATTCCCGAGGCCGGGCAGTGCGATGCGGATCAACTGCGGCAGGACGATCAGCTGCATGGTGCGAAACTGCCCGAGCCCAAGAGAATCACCGGCCTCGTACTGGCCCTTGGGGATGGCGCGGAATGCCGACAGGAGGACTTCGGCGCAATAGGCGGAAAACACCACCGAGAGAGCCAGCATGCCGGCCACAAATGCATTGATCTCGACGCGTCCCTCGTAGCCGAGGGAGGCGAGCAGGCTCTGGAGTGCGATCTGGATGCCGTAATAGACGATGAACAGCGTCAGCAGTTCGGGCAGACCGCGGAAGATCGTCGTGTAGATGCTGGCCGCCAGACGCACGGATTTTTCTTCCGACTGCTGGCCGAGTGCCACGAGGAAGCCGATGGCAAGGCCGACCGGCAGGGTCGACAGCGCGACGACGATGGTGACCTTCATGCCGAGGGCAATCTCGTCGCCCCAGCCTGTATCGCCGCAGGCGATGACCGTTCCCGAACCGAACAGACTGAAAAGGCCGACCGGCCCGCATAAAGGATCGAAGATAGTGCTCATCCGATCCCACAGGGATCCGAGGGCGGAAAACGCTCCGCTCATGCCTTTATTTCCCCTCGCGACTGTTTCGTCGCTTACTATTACCGACAGTTCTCAAATAAAAACGGCGGAAGAGCAAGCCTCCCGCCGCCAGTATTTTGCATCGCATCTAAGCCCGGCGATTACTTGCCGTAAACGTCGAAATCGAAATACTTGTCCTGGATCTTCTTGTAGGTGCCGTCGGCGCGGATGGCAGCAAGCGCAGTGTTGAGCTTGGTCTTCAGTGCGTCGTCGCCCTTGCGGACGCCAATGCCGGCGCCTTCGCCATTGATGACCGGATCGATCGGCAGGGTGCCGAGCATCTTGCAGCAGCTGCCGGCGTCCGACTTCACCCATTCCGACAGGACGACGACGTCGTCGATGACGGCATCGATGCGGCCGTTGGTCATGTCGAGCTTGTACTCGTCAGCGGTCGGATAGAGCTTCAGTTCGACGTCCTTGAGGTGCGCCGTCGCATAGTTGGCATGGGTCGTTGACGACTGGGCGCCGATGGTCTTGCCCTTGAGGCCGGCGTCGGTCGCTTCCGTGACCTTCGAATCCTTAGGCACGGCAATGGCCGGTGGCGTGTTGTAGATCTTGTTGGTGAAGTCGATCGACTTCAGGCGCTCAGGCGTGATCGACATTGAGGAGACGATCATGTCGAACTTCTTCGCCTGCAGGGCAGGAATGATGCCGTCGAAATCCTGGTTTACGATCGTGCACTTGACTTTCATCTGGTCGCAAAGGGCGTTGGCGATGTCGATGTCGAAGCCCTGGAACTTGCCGGCTGCGTCCAGCGATTCGAAGGGCGGGTAAGTCGCATCGGTGCCGATGGTCAGCGTGTCGCCGGCCGCCATGGCCACGCCGGAAAAGAGCGACATCGCTGCGAGCGACGCTGCGGCGAAGAGACGGGTGGAGTTGCGCATGTGGATCCTCTCTGTTGGTGACCGCGGGGTGTTCTTGTTTTCCGCGCGCGGTTTGACTGGGGCGGAAATCGCGAGGACCGCCTTGCCGAGATAATTTTCCTCTTTTCGAAAGAATTGCAACTGGAATCATCTCCCGATGATGCAGTGCACAGTTTGGAAGCCCGGAGGCCATGTGAACGGTGGCTGCACGCGACATTCATCGGGGATTCATTTCGCGGACTTTAGAAAAGCGGAACAAAATGAAGGCCGATACCCTTTGGATGCGCCCGACCGCAAATTGGCCCGAATGTATCGGAACAAGACACCCGAGGGCGGCTGGATCGAGAAGTCCGGTTCGCCAGAACGACAAGAAACGAAGAGGAAATTCCGTGGGTACCAGATCAAGATTGTTTGCCAGTGCTGCCTTTCCGTTGCTGTCCCTGTCGCTGATGCTGCAGCCGGTACACGCCGCGATGCTGGTCGGCGGCACCGTCAACACCACTGTCCGGCAAGCGGACAACGCTGCATCGTTCGAGGTAGCGCAGGCGACAGCCGAGCCTGCGGAAGACGAGCAGGACCCGAAGAAGAAAAAGAAGCCAGGCGCCGAGGAGCCCGGCAAGGAGCCGCCAAAAGCTGAAAAGCATGGCGAGCCAGAAGCCCCACGCCCTCCGAAGGCTGAAAAGCCTGCAGAACCCGAGGCTCCCAAGGCTGAAAAACCCGCAGAGCCGAAGGCCGAGAAGCCAGTAGAGCCGAAGGCCGAGAAGCCGGCTGAACCGGAAGCGCCGAAGCCACCAAAGGCTGAAAAGCCCGTCGAGATGGAAGCACCGAAGCCGCCAAAGGCTGAAAAGCCTGCCGAGCCGGAAGCTGCCCCCGCAAAGCCGAAGGTACAGGAACTGGAAGCACCAAAGCCTCCGAAGGCCGAGAAGCCTGCGGCAGCCGAGCCGGAGGCTCAGCCAGAAACCAAGAAACCTGCGGCCGAAGCGCCTGCTGTGCGCTCCAAGGCAGCCGAAGCCCCCGCAGCAGAGCCCGCAGCGCCTGCACAGCAGCCAGCGGGCAAGCACCAGAAGCCTGCAGAGGCCAATGGTGAAGCCGCACCAGCGCCTGCAACTCCGGGTGAAAAGCCTGTAAAGCCAGGCATGCCGGCCGAAAAGGTCGCCCCGAACGCCGAGAAGCCTCCGGTACCGGCCGCTGATGGCGCTGCGCCTGCCAAGCCCGCCGCCGAACAGCCGCCTGCAGCAGCAGGCCAGCGCCGGGTCGCCCCAGGCGCCGAACCGGTTGCCCCCGGCGCCGAGCCGGTTGCCCCTGACAAGCCCGCACCCGGAGCAGCCGTCGCCCCTGCAGCCAACGGTGCTGCACCGGCAGCCGTAGCGCCAGCAGCGCCCAGCACTGCCGGCGAGCAGGTTTCGCCAGCCGAACTGCAGCGTCGCCAGAAGATCGCCGAGAACCCGGCTGCTGCCGGCGCAGGCAGCGGCCCGGTCATCCTGCCCGTCCAGAACGGGACTGCCGTCCTCGACAGCGACAAGGATGCCGCGCGTCGTGGTCACCGTGGCCAGCCCGGCGCCGGTCAGCCAGGCGCTCCCGGTCAGCCCCCGGCTCCCGGTCAGCCGGTAGCGGCCGCACCGGGCCAGCCGGCTCCGCCTGCACCTGCCAACGTCCGTGCGCCGACATCCGATGCTGACGCGCAACGCGCAGCCGGCGGCAACCAGGCACCACCTGTGAAGATGGAAGCCGTCACAAGCGAACAGGGTCGTCGCATGGACAGGCAGCCGGACTACGCCTCGCCCCAGGGCGTGCGCATCGACGACCGCCAGGACAACCGCGTCATCGTCAACTTCGGCGACAACGTCTTCGTCCGGCACGACGATACGCAGCGCTTCGTGCGCGACGGCGAACGCCCGGTCTACGAGCAGTTGCCGCGCGACCGTTATCGCGAAACGATCGACCGTCCCGACGGCGACCGCATCATCACCGTTCGCAATCGCTACGGCGATATCATCCAGCGCTCGCGTATCGATGCACGCGGCCGCGAATACGTGCTGTTCTATTCGCCCGAGCTGGAGAATACGCCGGATCAGGACGACTACTACCGCGATCCCGGTGATGAACTGCCGCCGATGCGCCTGCGCATTCCGCTCAACCAGTACATCATCGATACCAGTGCCGATCAGGACCAGGACTACTACGACTTCCTGCGCAAGCCTCCAGTCGAGCCTGTCGAGCGTGTCTACTCGCTGAACGAGGTGCGCTATTCGGCTCGTCTACGCGACAAGGTGCGCCGTATCGATCTCGATACGATCACCTTCGCGACGGGCAGTGCCGAAATCCCGATGGAGCAGGCAAAGACCTTGCGCGGGATTGCCGATGCCATCGGCAATATCGTCAAGAAGGATCCGACCGAGACCTTCCTGATCGAGGGTCATACGGATGCCGTGGGTACGCCCCAGAGCAACCTGATCCTATCGGACCAGCGTGCTGAATCCGTCGCAAACGTGCTGACCGACGTCTACGGCATCCCTCCGGAAAACCTTGCGACGCAAGGCTATGGCGAGCAGTACCTGAAGATCAACACGCCGGGACCGGAGCAGGAAAACCGACGCGTCACCATCCGCCGTGTCACGGCCCTGGTTCGCCCTGTCGCCGTCCGGTAACCACCTGTCGTGATGAGAAAATTAGCCGCCGGAGAAATTCGGCGGCTTTTTTTATGGGTTGGACTTTTCCAGTCCGACGATCTTGGAGATGAAGTCGGCGATGGCCATCGTGTCGTCGAGATCGAACAAAGGCAATCTGCCGTCGAGGACCGGATGATCTGCGGCGATTGCGACGATATACGGGTCCTGCGGTGCCAGTGGTTCGCGGTTGGCCGATGCCGACCGGCGGGCTTCGATCTTCTGGATCGGCTCGCGCTTGTAGCCCTCTACCAGCACCAGATCGCAAGGGGCGATGCGGGCGAGGATCTCGTCGAAGCCCGGCTCCGGTGCGCCGCGCATCTCGTGCATGATGGCGTAGCGCGTGCCTGACACCAGCGCCACTTCATGAGCGCCGGCCTCGCGGTGACGGAAGCTATCGGCGCCGACCTTGTCGATGTCGAAGTCGTGGTGGGCATGCTTGATCGTCGAGATTCGGTAGCCACGACGGGTGAACTCTGTGACGAGGCGGACCGCGAGACCCGTCTTGCCGGAGTTCTTCCACCCGGCAATGCCAAAAATCTTCGGCGGTGTCATCGGTGCAGAGCCTGAAGCCAGAGTTCGGCAGCGGCAAGTTCGTCCGGTGTGTTGATGTTGAGGAAGGGATCGATGGTGCCGCTTTCCGTCTGGATCAGCGGGAAGATCACTTCGGCCAGCGGATAGCGTCGCTGGAAGTCGCGGACCCTACGCTTTTGATCCGTCAGTATCCAGCTCTCGAGCTCGTCGGCAAGAGACACCGGCCAGAGGGCGACGATGGGGTGCTGCTCGCCGCTCGACGAGGCGATGGCGATGGTCCTTCCATCGTGGCGGGCATCGGCGAGCCGTGCCATCAGATCTGTCGGCAGGAACGGACCGTCGGTCGGCACGGTCAGCACATGGCTGGCGCCGGGTTGATTCGCCTCCGTATCGCGCATGGCAGCCAGAACGCCAGCGAGCGGGCCAAGTTGTCCGGGGAGGGTGTCTGGCACGCGGCGCAGGCCGTCGCCGCCTTCGAAGTCCAGCGGCGCGTTGACGGCAACCTCGCTCGACTGGGGGATCATGCGGGCAACGATGTGCGCAATAAGCGGCACGCCGCCGACGGTTGCCAATGCCTTGTTGCTTCCCATCCTGCTCGAGCGGCCGCCCGCAAGTATGACGCAGGGCAGCTTTTCTGTCGCGAACACCATCGTATCTTGTTCCTCTGTCAGACGGGAACGCGCGGATCCGATCTTTGTGCCAGCCGGCTGGCGTGTTTGCGCCGGCTTTCGCGGTAGAAGGTATAGAGGCCTGAGGCGATGACAATGGCTGCGCCGACAGCCGTCCACAGATCAGGCATTTCGCCGAAGAATATCATGCCGAGCAGGGCTGCGAAAATCAGGCTGAGATAGCGCATCGGCGCGACGACGGCGATGTCTCCGGTCCGCATCGCAAGGATCGCCGTCTGGTAGCCGGCAAGGACCATCACGGACGCCAGCGCCAGATGCATCAGCGCGACCGGGCCGGGGTTATGCCAGCCGCCCAGCGGCACGACGAGGATCCCGCCGATCAGCGATACGCCGATGGCCGTGCAGACGGTGACCATCAGCGACGGCACCTGCTTGTCGACGCAGCGGGTGGCGAGATCGCGGGCGGCGGTGATGAAGACGCTGGCGATGACGATAAGTGCTGCCGGCGTGAACCCCTCCGGCCCGGGCCGGACGATGACGAGCACACCGAGAAACCCGACCGTGATCGCCGACCAGCGCCGCCAGCCGACCGGCTCTTTCAGGAACAGGGCGGCGCCGAGCGTCACGGCCAGCGGCAAGGCCTGGATGATCGCGGAGGCATTGGCGATCGGCATCATGCCGAGCGCCGAGATGTAGGTAGCGGCCGCCATCGCCTCGCAGACGACCCGCAGCAGTATCATCGGCTGGGCAATGACCTTGAACGAACGGAGCGCACCCAGGTGTCTGGCGAGCAGGTAGACGATGATGCTGGTGAGGAGGCCGCGCAGCAACATGATCTCGCCGGCATTCATGACCGAGATGACCGATTTCGACAGGGCATCACTGCATGAAAAAGCCGCCATGGCAGCCGCCATATAGAGCGCACCTTCCGTATTCTTCGATCGAGCCATAGACACTTCCATCGGTTTGCGTGGCAGTGTCTACGCGGGAAAGCGGCGGTTGGGAATCTGTGACGGAAAGGTTATCGGCAAAATCGTTTGTGCGATGCGGTATCGCTCGATGAAATCCGAAGCTCGCTTCCAGAACCGGAGACGGCCGGAGCCTGACGGAGGACCGTCAAGAGAAATGTCACCCGCCGGTGACGCTCATGTGGCGGGCGACGGCGGGGCGGTTGTGGGTGCGGTCGATGATAAAGTCGTGGCCTTTTGGCTTGCGGCGGATGGCCTCGTCGATTGCCATGCCGAGAAGGTCGTCGTCGGGGGTAGCGCGAAGGGCGGCGCGCAGGTCGGCGGCGTCGTCCTGGCCGAGACACATATACAGCGTGCCAGTGCAGGTCAGGCGGACGCGGTTGCAGCTTTCACAGAAATTATGGGTCAGCGGGGTGATGAAGCCCAGCCGTCCGCCGGTTTCCTCGACGGTGACATAGCGGGCAGGCCCGCCAGTGCGGTAGCCGATGTCGGTCAGGGTAAACTGCTGCTCCAGATCCGACTTCACCTTGGACAAGGGAAGATAGCGATCGGTACGGTCTTCCTCGATCTCGCCCATCGGCATCGTCTCGATGACGGTGAGGTCCATGCCGCGTTCGTGGGCAAACCGCAGCAGGTCGGGGATCTCGGTTTCATTGAAGCCCTTCAGCGCGACGGCATTGAGCTTGATCTTGACGCCGGCGGCAAGGGCGGCATCGATGCCTTCCATCACCCGGGCTATATCGCCCCAGCGGGTGATTTCCTTGAACTTGTCGGCATCCAGCGTGTCGAGCGAGACGTTGATACGGCGCACGCCACAGGCGTAGAGTTCGTCTGCGAAACGGGCAAGCTGCGAGCCGTTGGTGGTCAGCGTCAGCTCCTCGAGGGCGCCGGACTTGACCTTGTCGCCGAGGCTGCGGATCAGCTGCATGATGTTCTTGCGGACGAGTGGTTCGCCGCCGGTGAGCCGGATCTTGCGCACGCCCTTGGCGATGAATGCGGAACAGAGCCGGTCCAGCTCTTCCAGCGTCAGAAGATCCTTCTTTGGCAGGAACGTCATGTTTTCCGCCATACAATAGGTGCAGCGGAAGTCGCAGCGGTCCGTCACGGAAACGCGCAGATAGCTGACCATCCGACCGAAGGGGTCGATCATGGAGGAAGGGCTTGTCGAAAGTGGAGAGGCGCTGGCGATAGCGCCGACGATGCTGTTCACAAATATATCTCCGTGATTGCACATAACTGGGACGACTGGCTTGTTGCGTCAAGGCAAATGCTCGAGAAAAGAGTCTTGCGCACCGCGCTGCCGCAGCCTAGTCCTGCGGTTGTGACAAAGAGTGGGGCGCATATGAGCGGAATTTGGCCAACCGAGTTGCGGGTATCGAAGGATCGGCAGCGGTTGCTGGTGACCTTCAACGATGGCGCCAGTTTCGACATTGCAGCCGAACTGATGCGGGTGACATCCCCGTCTGCCGAGGTTCAGGGGCACGGACCCGGCCAGAAGGTGACGGTTGCCGGCAAGCGCGATGTCGGCATCATGACGATTACGCCGACCGGAAATTATGCGGTCCGCATCGGCTTCGACGACCTTCACGATACCGGCATTTTCACATGGACCTATCTGCGCGAGCTGGGTGAGAATGGGCAGGCGCTGATGGCAGCCTACGAGAACGAACTGGCCGACAAAGGCCTGAGCCGCGACAGGGTCGCCCAGCGCTGAGAACATCGGGCAGGGGAATAGAGCGTGACCGGTCGTAGGCGGATGAGAATGTGCGGCCATTCTCGTAGTGTCGATGTTGCGTGCGTCGCGGGCTGACGGTTTCGGCCTCGCGATCCTTGCGACCGGCATTCCTGTCGGCTTGGTGCTGCGGGAATTCGTGTCGCTGTCGCGGAGTTCACAGACCTTCCGGCAGCCTGAGTGGCCCGGTATCGAGGCTCAGTTCTTGTAAATCAGCCAGCTCTTGCTGAAATCCTTCTGCATGCCACTCTGGTATTGTGACGTGCAGTTGCGTCCGGAATTTTTGGCCTGATAGAGCGCAATATCGGTGTTGCTGTAGAGTTCGCCCGGATCCTTTGCTTCCGACGCCATGCAGACGCCAAGCGACATGGTGATCGGACCGTATTCGACGCGGGTGCGAGAGTTGCGGAAGGGGGTCGATTCGAGGGTGCGGCGGATCCGCTCGCAGATCGCCATAACCTCGTCAGCCGTATTGCCATCGATGATCAGGGCGAATTCCTCGCCGCCGGTGCGGGCAACGAAGACGTCACGACGGACATTGGCGCGGATTACTGAGGCGACTGTCGCCAGGATCTTGTCGCCGACCGGATGGCCGAAGCTGTCGTTGACCTTCTTGAAATTGTCGATGTCGGCCAGCACCAGCGCCGTGACGGACTTCGCCATCGGATTGTCGAACACCGACGCGAGGCGGTCATCGAAGGCGCGGCGATTGGAGAGGCGCGTCAGGGAATCGGTGTTGGCGATGCGCTTGTATTCGTCGAGTTCCTTGCGAACCTGATCCATCTCCTGAGAGCGCTGGGCAACATCCTCAACCGTCTTTTCGCCGCGCGCCATCGTGTCGCCGGTGGCTTCGGTCAGCATGTCGATGGCATTGCGAAGCAGGTCGGCGCTGTTGGCGGTCTTCGAGGTGATGCGGACGAAGGTTTCGCCGAGGAGCTTGTTGTAGCTGGAAAGCGATGTTTGTTCCTGCTTCAGAGTGCGCAGGACGCCATCCAGCTCATTTATTATTCGCGAATGGGCGTCGTCGTAGATTCGTGTGGAATGGGAGAAATACTGGCTGCCGAGAAGGTCGATCTCTTCCTGCGTGGCGTTGCTGCCAAGAGCTGCCAGGTCACGGGTGAGGGCGGGGTTGGAGCCAATATAGGCTTCGTAGAATAGCTCGTAATTGCGCGGGATAGGAGCAACGCCCATAGCTCGCATAGCATAGATGATCTGTCCTGCCACGTCGGGAATTTGCGACCTGGACGCAATCACCGTGCTCATTGGCGAACTCCTAAAGGATTTAAATGACTATGGTTTATGTAGCCTAAATTTCTTTTGAAAAGATTAAGGGTAACCTTGCTGGAAATTAGTAATGAAAACCTGCGAATACTGTTAAGTTATTGAATATAATTGTAATTACCCAAAGTGCGGTTGCAGATTTTGTTCTTGTTGGTAAGAAATGTCTACCGGAAGTTAATATTATATATACCTAATTAAATGTTTTGGTTGCGTTGGGCATCCCGGCCAAAGCCGGGATGCGAGGGTCGAATGTTACTTCGGGCCGATCATGTTTTCAGGCCTAACCAGGGCGTCGAACTCCTCGTTGCTAAGGTATCCGCCGCCGACGGCTTCCTCGCGCAGCGTGGTGCCGTTCTTGTGGGCGGTCTTGGCGATCTTGGCGCAGGCGTCGTAGCCGAGGCGCCCGTTCAGCGCGGTGACCAGCATCAGCGAGTTCTCGACACCCTTGCGGATGTTGTCTTCGCGGGCCTCGATGCCGACGACGCAATTGTCGGTGAAGGAGACTGCGGCGTCACCGAGCAACTGCACCGACTGCAGGAAATTGTAGGCCATCATCGGATTGTAGACGTTGAGCTCGAAATGGCCCTGGCTGCCGGCAAAGGTGATTGCGGCATTGTTGCCGAAGATGTGGGCGCAGACCTGGGTCAGCGCTTCCGACTGCGTGGGGTTTACCTTGCCCGGCATGATCGAGGAGCCCGGTTCGTTTTCCGGCAACGACAGTTCGCCGAGACCGGCGCGCGGGCCGGAGCCGAGGAAGCGGATGTCGTTGGCGATCTTGAACAGGGCGGCGGCGGCAGCCGCGATGGCGCCGTGGGCAAAGACCATGGCGTCATGGGCGGCCAGTGCCTCGAACTTGTTGGGCGCGGTGACAAATGGCAGGCCGGTGATGGCTGCGATCTCTTCTGCGACCTTCTCGGCAAAGCCGATGGGTGCATTGAGGCCGGTGCCGACGGCGGTGCCGCCCTGGGCCAGCTCATAGAGGCCGGGCAGCGTCAGCTCGATACGCTTGATGGCCGAGCCGACCTGCGCGGCGTAGCCTGAGAATTCCTGGCCGAGCGTCAGTGGCGTGGCATCCTGAGTGTGGGTGCGACCGATCTTGATGATGTGGGCAAAGGCCTTGACCTTCGCTTCCAGTGCCTCGTGCAGGTGGCGCAAGGCCGGCAGCAGGTGGTGGACGATCTGCTCGGCGCAGGCCACATGCATTGCCGTCGGGTAGGTGTCGTTCGACGACTGGCTCATGTTGACGTGGTCGTTCGGGTGCACCGGCTTCTTCGAGCCCATGACGCCGCCGAGCATTTCGATTGCCCGGTTGGAAACCACTTCGTTGGCATTCATGTTCGACTGGGTGCCGGAGCCGGTCTGCCAGACGACCAGCGGAAAATGCGCATCGAGCTTGCCGTCGATGACTTCCTGCGCAGCCGCGACGATCACTTTACCGAGATCGGCGTCGAGCCCGCCGAGATCCATATTGGCGCGGGCGGCTGCCTGCTTGACGATGCCGAGGGCGCGGACGATCGACATCGGCTGCTTTTCCCAGCCGATCTTGAAGTTGCCGAGCGAGCGCTGCGCCTGTGCGCCCCAGTACCGGTCGCTGGCCACGTCGATCGCGCCAAACGTGTCGGTTTCCTTGCGGGTGGAAGTCATTCTGCTGCCTTTCGTGGGACCGTGGAGCTGACGCTCCGTTCGAAAATCCGCGTTGTTATAAGGCCGATCCACCGGTAAGAAAACAGCAAAGAGAAGGCTCTCGAAAGTTGAGTCGAGACGATCTTCCAAGGCCGGAAATTCCCGTGCTATTTATATCACGCGCACTGCTAATGTTTTCCGGCCGATTTTTACGCCTCAATTGCAACGCAAAATTCCACAAAAAATTAACCAATAATTTCATAATTTTGTGTGAACTTCTGGCCGTTCGACGCGGCCGAATCCCACGCAAGATGCGGGTTTTTGTGTGTCGTTCCGACCGGGTGGTTTTCTTCCAATTCACTGCCCGATCTTCTAGTATCGCTGAATTATTTGACATGAGCTCGGGCTGTCCGACACACCCATGACAGGGGACTGAATTGAGAACGACATTTCTGACGAAAGCAGCAGCATCCGTCCTGGCCCTATCCTGTGGCCTGACGATCGTTGGCACGTCTGCGCATGCCATGACGTTGATGGATTTTATTCGCGGCGGCAAGGGTCGGTCGCAGCAGCAGGTTGACAGCAACCAGATCCTGCCACCGAGCATGCCGATTGCTCCGGTGCCGAGAGAAGGTGCAGGTAGCGGCGGTCCGGCTCCCAAGGTCTCCTCGCCGACCTACTACACCTACAAGCCCGAGCCGATGCGCCTGGTTGCCACCAGCAAATTCGCAGATCCGGTCGTCACCGGTGCCGTCGCAGATGTGTCTGCTGCTCCTGTCGCCGTCGACCCGTCCAGCGCCCAGCGTCGCTACCTCACAGAAGCCCGGGTGACGGCGACCAACGACGTCGCCAGGGCTCTGGAAGACTATTACGCCGACAGCAAGAAGCCGATGGTCTGGGTTGCCGATAACGCGGTGTCCGAGAAGGCCAAGGCCGCCATGGCCGTGCTGGCGCAGGCCGATCTCATCGGTCTCGATCCCGACGACTACAAGGTTGCCGTTCCCGTCATCGACGAGGGCAGCGTCAATCCTGCCGACCGTGACCGGGCCCTGACACAGTTTGAACTGGCGCTGTCTGCCAAGGTGCTTGCCTTCGTGCAGGACAACCAGCGCGGCCGCATCGACCCGAACAAGCTCTCCGGCTATCACGACTTCAAGCGCAAGGACGTCAACCTGATGCCCGTGCTGGGCAACCTGTCGCTCAGCCCTGACGTCACCGCCTATCTCAACAGTCGCAGCCCGCAGAACCCGCAGTTTGATGCGCTGAAGGCCGAATATGCACGGTTGAAGGGGGAGAGCGCCAACGATGCCAACCGCGTGGCCATTACCCTCACCGGTATCATCAAGCCCGGCGATACCTCGCCGCAGATTGCCAACATCGTCAAGGGTATCCAGCTGAAGGGCTCCGACGCCCTGACGACATCGCATGCCGACGTGTTCTCGTCCTATCAGCAGACGCCGCTTTACACGCCGGAACTGGTCTCGCTGGTCGAAGCGTTCCAGAAGGAAAAAGGCCTGACGGCCGATGGCGTCATCGGCCAGTCCACCGTTCGTGCGATCGTCGGGGAAAACAGCGATGCAAAGCTGCAGAAGCTGACCATCGCCATGGAACAGCTGCGCTGGCTGCCGGACCAGCTCGGTCCGCGCTACGTCTTCATCAACCAGCCGGCCTTCATGGTCTACTACTACAACGACAACAAGGAAGCGTTGTCGATGCGCGTCGTCGTCGGCGCCAAGGGGCACCAGACGAACTTCTTCGAGAACCAGATCCAGACCGTCGAGTTCAACCCCTACTGGGGCGTGCCGCAGTCGATCATCGTCAACGAGATGCTGCCGAAGCTCAGGGCCGATCCGAACTATCTCGACAAGACCGGCTACCAGGTCGAGGTCAACGGTCGCGCCGTTCCTTCGTCCAGCGTCGACTGGTACGGATCGACCACCAACATCGCCGTGCGTCAGCCACCGAGCAGCGACAATGCGCTGGGCGAACTGAAGATCCTGTTCCCGAACAGCCATGCGATCTACATGCATGACACGCCGTCGAAGAGCTTCTTCAAGAAGGACATGCGCGCCCTCAGCCACGGCTGTGTCCGCCTGGCCGATCCGCGCGCCATGGCAGCGGCAGTGCTGAACACGACCGTTGCCGATGTCGCCAAGCAGATCTCAACCGGCGAGAACAAGGCCGTGCCGGTGCCGCAGCGCTTCCCGGTCTACATCGCCTACTTCACGGCGTGGCCGGACAAAGATGGCGTCGTTCGCTACTTCGACGATGTCTACGATCGCGACAGCTATACCAAGAAGGCGTTCGCTACGACGACCAAGGTTCGCGAAGCGCAGATCTGATCGCTTGCCCCGGACAATGACTTTCGACAGGCGGCCCTCGGGTCGCCTGTTTCGTTTCGGGGGATGCGTCAGCGTGCTGCGAGCAGCCTTGCGACCAGTTCGGGCGTCAGTTCGTCGTAGTGCTGGATGATATGGTCTGGCGACAGGTTTGCGATCTCGACGTCGGAGTAGCCGAAGGGGACGGCGATCGACGGGACTGCGGCGTTGCGGGCGGCGAGGATGTCGTTGATGCTGTCGCCAACCATGATCGCCTGCGTCGCATCTCCGCCGGCTTTCTCGATGGTGCCGAGAATATGCTGGCCGTCGGGCTTGCGGACGGGGAAGGTATCGCCGCCAACGATGGTTGCGAAGTAGTGGTCGAGCTGCAGCTTCCGGAGCAGGGTTACAGCCAGAGCCTCCATCTTGTTGGTGCAGACGGCAAGCCCGAAGCCTTCGGCCCTGAGGCGGTCCAAGGCGGAGACGAGACCGGGATAAGGTTTGCTGTCGCCCGGCATGGTCTTGCCGTAGAAGTCAATGAACCGCTCCATCAGCGGCGGCATGTCCTTTTCCTGGAGATCGTAACCGCCGAGCTTGCAGGCCCGCTCGATCATCGTTTTGGCGCCGTGGCCGACAAGATAGGTGAGGTCATCATAACCGACCGGCTCGAGGTTGAGGGCAGCGATCGTATGGTTAAGACTAGTGACAAGATCCGGCGCGGTATCGACCAGCGTTCCATCGAGATCGAAGACTACAGTGGGAGTTTTCACGGGCAGACCGCCTTGGCTAACGGGGAGGGAAAAACGAGCCTTTCCAGTAAAAGATCACGTCCGCCAATGCAACGCCGGCGATCTCCGGCTGCCTCGTGAACGCCTCTCAGGATGCTGCCGCAATTCTTCCGTACCGCCGAATTTTGGCTTCCGTTTGCCAGGCGGGCCGTGTAAACAGCACTCCATCGAAACGGTGGGAGCACGTGGCGCATGGACGCCCGCGAAATGAAGATCAAGGCTGCGGCAGTGGCTCTCGATTATGTCGAGAGCGGCATGCGGCTTGGCATCGGCACCGGCACCACCGCCGAGGAATTCGTCAGGCTGCTTGCCGAAAAAGTCGCCGACGGATTGCGGATCGAAGGCATTCCGACATCCGAGCGGACGGCGCGGCTCTGCATGGAGCTCGGCGTGCCGCTCAAATCACTGGACGAGTGCCCGGAGCTGGACCTGACCATCGACGGCGCCGACGAACTCGACCACAGCTTGCGACTGATCAAGGGCGGTGGCGGCGCGTTGCTGCGCGAAAAGATCGTCGCTGCCGCATCCGGCCGGATGATCGTCATTGCTGACGAAAGCAAGCTTGTCAAAACGCTGGGTGCATTTCCATTGCCCATCGAGGTCAACATTTTCGGGCTGACCGCAACGCGGCTGATGATCGAAAAGGCTGCGGCCAGACTTGGGCTATCTGGCGCCCTAGCATTGCGCCAAGCGGGCGACCAGACTTTCAAGACCGATGGCGGGCACTACATCCTCGATGCATCTTTTGGCCGCATTGCTGATGCAGAGGCGCTGTCAGCCGCACTCCATTCCATACCCGGTGTTGTCGAACACGGGCTCTTTATCAACTTGGCGACGCTTGCGGTCATTGCCGGCCCGGCAGGCGCGCACACGCTTCACGCGCATCATACAGGAGATTGAACACATGATCAAAATAGCGGGTTTCGGCCGCCTGGCCGCGGCAACCGTTCTTCTTTCCGGCATGGCGTTCGGTTCGCTCAGCGCGCAGGAAATCTCCGAAGAACAGATGAAGGCCGCCCGGGCCGCGATCAACGCGCTCGGCATCACCAATCAGTTCGATTCCATCCTGCCGACGCTGGCCGAGCAGCTGAAAAGCACGATGATCCAAGCCAACCCGAATTTCCAGGAAGCTATCAGCTCGACCGTTGACCAGCAGGCGCTCGCGCTGGCTGCCCGCCGCGCCGACCTCGAGAAGGAAGCGGCTGCAACCTATGCCAAATCCTTCACGACGGACGAACTCAAGGCGATGGCTGACTTCTACAATTCGGAAGCCGGTAAGAAGCTGCTGAAGGATGGCCCGATTGCCACCCGCGAACTCTACAAGGCTGCCGACATCTGGGGCCAGGGCATATCCCGCGACCTCGCCAACCAGAGCAACAAGGCACTCGAGAAGATCGTCAAGGTTCCGCCGGCTCCGCCAATTGCCGACGCCGCACCGGCTCCGGCCGCAAAGGCGCCTGCCGCAAAGCCGGCACCTGCTCCGAAGCCCTAATCGCTTCGCATATCTGCTATTCCAAAGCCCGGTTCATCCGGGCTTTTCTTTTTGTCGCCGGTATTCCTATATCAGCATCGATCAAGCCGGCCCGCCGGCATCCAAATTCCAGGAGCTCCCATGCCGTCATTCGATTTTGATCTTTTCGTCATCGGTGGAGGCTCCGGCGGCGTGCGCAGCGCCCGCGTGGCGGCGTCGCTCGGCAAGAAAGTCGGGATTGCCGAGGAATTCCGGTATGGCGGTACCTGCGTCATCCGCGGCTGCGTTCCCAAAAAGCTGTACGTCTATGCCTCGCAGTTCCACGAGCATTTCGAGGATGCCGAAGGGTTCGGCTGGACTGTCGGCAAGAGCACGTTCGACTGGAGCAAGCTGGTCGAAGCCAAGGACAGGGAAATCACCCGGCTCGAAGGCCTCTATCGCAAGGGCCTCGATAACGCCAAGGCCGAGATTTTCGACAGCCGCGCCGAGCTTGTCGATGCCCATACCGTGCGCCTCATCAAAACCGGCGATACGGTGACTGCGGAGCGCATCGTCATTGCCGTCGGCGGCATGCCGAATGCCCACCAGTCGCTTCCCGGCCACGAATTCTGCATTTCCTCGAACGAGGCCTTCGACCTGAAGACGTTGCCGAAGTCGATCCTGATTGCCGGCGGCGGCTACATCGCCGTTGAATTCGCCAATATCTTCCACGGCCTCGGCGTCGATACGACGCTGATCTATCGCGGTGCCGAGATCCTGTCACGGTTCGATAACGACATGCGCCAGGGCCTGCATGAGGCAATGGTCGCCAAGGGCATCAAGATCCGCTGCCATGACGTCATCGAGGAAGTCACCAAGACGGCGGAGGGCCTGCAGGCGCGCACAAAGCAGGGCGATACGCTGACGGTCGACACGGTCATGCTGGCGCTCGGTCGCGATCCCCATACCAAGGGGCTCGGGCTGGAGGCCGCCGGCGTCAAGGTGGACGGTCGCGGCGCCATCGTCGTCGACGACTACTCGCGCACCTCGGTGCCCAACATCTTTGCACTCGGCGACGTCACCGATCGGGTACAGCTGACGCCGGTCGCCATTCACGAGGCGATGTGCTTCATCGAGACCGAATACAAGAACAATCCAACTAAGCCGGATCACCAGCTGATCGCCACCGCCGTGTTCTCGCAGCCGGAAATCGGCACCGTCGGCCTGAGCGAGGAGGAGGCCGCCAAAAAATATGAGGCGCTTGAGGTCTATCGGGCCCAGTTCCGGCCGATGAAGGCGACGCTGTCGGGGCGGGCCGAAAAGAGCATCATGAAGCTGATCGTCAATGCGGCTGACCGCAAGGTGGTCGGCGCCCATATCCTCGGCCACGATGCCGGCGAGATGGCGCAGCTGCTCGGCATCACATTGAAGGCGGGCTGCACCAAGGACGATTTCGACCGCACCATGGCCGTCCACCCGACGGCATCCGAAGAGCTGGTGACGATGTATACGCCGAGCTATCTCATCAAGAACGGCGTGCGTGTCTGACAGGGAAACGTTTGAGGGCAAGGGGCGTGATTTCGCCCCTTGCCCTTGATCTCAGCGCTATCAGCTCGTCAGTCTGGACCCGTTGACGACGAGCATGAACAGCGCATTCATGGCATCGCTGATGCCCTGCGTTGGGCTGACTTCGAAGTAGAGGCCCGGCGAGGCGCAACTTTGCAGCTTGGCAGGGATCTGTTTGCTGAACGGATTGATCCACGCCATATACCAGGGATTATTCGGCAACGGCAGATAGGTGGTATATAGAATTGCGATCTTGACGCCGCGGTTCTTCAGGGGCGTACAGAAAGATGTGTCGATCGGCTCCTGGCAGCGGGTACCATTCAGCGGTGCGGTGCAGCCGACCGGCTTGATGCTGTCGCCGACGCCATCCGTCACGAAGAACAAGGTCTTCTGGGGGCTGCTGCTGGTGTAGCCATTTCCCGGTGTCGGGATTGTGGTATTGAGCGCAGTCAGGGCGGTGTCGAAACTGGTCTGAGCATCGCTGTTGTAGTTCTGCTGAGGAATGGTCATGAGGTCGACGGCGCTGGTATAGCTCTGGACCTGCGCCAAGTCGGATGTCAGGGGGGAGATCGTCGTCAGCGCCGCCGTTTCCGCCGCCTTACCGAAGGTATAGACCGCCATGCGGTATTGGTCGGAGGTACTGCGCTGCGTCGTTGCAGTGGTTGTCAGGCTCTTCGTTGCCTCACGGACGACGTCGATTCGCATCGTCACGTTGAGGCTTTTTGCCAGCGTATAATTGTCGTTGCCTTTATTCACGCCCGTCTCATGGCAGGCAAAGGCGCACTTGTCCGAGGTATGACTTTCCATGAGCGCCACATCGGTAGGCGTCGCGCCGACGCCCATGGACGGGGTGTTGTCTATGAGGATGTAGAAATCCATGTAGGTCTGCGTCTGGTTTTGCGCTGTGGCCTTGCCTGCGATGGAGATGGTGTCCTGGCCGATGACATGCAGGAACGTCGTCGGCACTGTTGCCGTGAAGCTGACGTTCGACTGAAGCGTGTTGCCGGTCTTGGTGACGGCGATGGCCACCTTGACGTTGCTGCTGGTGAGCGCCGCGCTGTTCTGGGCAAAGAACAGCGAATTTGCATCGGTCTGGGCAACCGTGACAGTGCCATCCGATGTCATTGCCATGGCAGCGCTTACGCCAGCCGCTTTCTCGGCAAGTGAACCGACGGCGGCGGCGTCAGCCGCAGCATACAGCTGGTTGCGGATATTCAGCGCATTGGCGAAGTCCATGGCCATGCCTGCCGTGCCGACCATAGGCACAAGCAGCAGCGCCGTCATGATGCCGAAATTGCCGGATCTGTCTTTCCAGAGGTTTTGAATGCGCATTGTCGCTAGCCCGCTCGCAGCTTTGCCGTCATGGCGATCGGTCGCGGCTATCATCGTCGCGGCGTGTGCGCGCTTTATAGGGTAGTTTCATCAACAATCCGGCAATTGCCGTGGTTTGCATTCGGTTAAGATCTGCATCCAAAAGCGCATCGAGTAGTCCCGCTATGCAAGGCGCGCGCAAAGGGATATAAGCCGCGCTTATTTCCAAATAGCGGGAGAACCGGCGGAGACCGGGCGGAAACAGGTGAGCACGATGGTACAGAATTGGTCCCCCAGCAGCTGGCGGCAGAAGCCTATCAGCCAAGCTCCGGAATATCCGGACAAGGACGCCGTGACGGTCATGGAAGCGCAGCTCGCGACCTATCCTCCGCTGGTCTTTGCCGGCGAGGCGCGTCGCCTGAAGAAGCATCTTGCCAATGTCGCCGAGGGCAACGCCTTCCTGCTGCAGGGCGGAGACTGTGCCGAGAGCTTCGCCGAACACGGCGCCGACAACATCCGCGATTTCTTCCGCGCCTTTCTGGAAATGGCCGTGGTGCTGACCTTCGGTGCGCAACTGCCTGTCGTCAAGGTCGGTCGCATCGCCGGGCAGTTCGCCAAGCCGCGCTCGTCGAATGTCGAGACGCAGGGCGACGTGACACTGCCGGCCTATCGCGGCGACATCGTCAACGGCATCGAGTTCACTGAAAAGGCCCGCATTCCCGATCCGGAACGGCAGATCATGGCTTATCGCCAGTCCGCCGCGACGCTGAACCTTTTGCGCGCGTTTGCCATGGGTGGCTATGCCAACCTCGAAAACGTCCATCAGTGGATGCTCGGCTTCGTCAAGGACAGTCCGCAGGGCGAGCGCTATCGCAAGCTTGCCGACCGTATCAGCGAAACCATGCAATTCATGAAGGCGATCGGCATCTCGGCAGAAAACAATCCGAGCCTTCGCGAAACCGATTTCTTCACCAGCCACGAAGCATTGCTGCTGGGCTATGAAGAAGCGATGACGCGCATCGATTCGACGTCGGGCGACTGGTACGCGACCTCGGGCCACATGCTGTGGATCGGCGACCGCACACGCCAGCTCGACCACGCCCATGTCGAGTATTTTCGTGGCATCAAGAACCCTATCGGGCTGAAATGCGGCCCGTCGCTGACGGCCGACAACCTGCTGGAACTGATCGACGTGCTCAACCCTGCCAACGAGGCCGGGCGCCTGACGCTGATCTGCCGCTTCGGCCACGACAAGGTCGCCGACAACCTGCCGAAGCTGGTGCGCGCCGTCGAGCGCGAGGGCCGCAAGGTGGTGTGGTCCTGCGATCCGATGCATGGCAACACGATCACGCTCAACAACTACAAGACACGGCCATTCGAGCGCATCCTGTCGGAAGTCGAGAGCTTCTTCCAGATCCACCGCGCCGAAGGCACGCATCCCGGCGGCATTCACATCGAGATGACCGGCAAGGACGTTACCGAATGCACTGGCGGCGCCCGCGCTGTCACCGCCGACGACCTGCAGGATCGCTATCACACCCATTGCGATCCGCGTCTCAACGCCGACCAGGCGCTGGAGCTCGCCTTCCTGCTGGCCGAGCGCATGAAGGGCGGCCGGGACGAAAAGCGTCTCGTTGCCGCCGGCTGAGCAGCGTCGACATCCCAATCGGAACGGGCTGGTCGCAAGACCGGCCCGTTTTGTTTTGGTGTGTCGCCAATCCTGTAGGCCGGTCAGGTCTCCCGGTCGCCTGTGAGCTGGATTGATGCTGCGATGATGATTTTAAATTTGACCCGATCCCGTCGCCATCCGATGCTGCAGGCCGGGGTTAATCGAGGGGCTGCATGATGACAGAAGAGAACAACGGTTCGTGCCTTTGCGGCGCCGTGAAAATACGGACGACAGGTCCGCTCAGGGATGTCGTCGGGTGTCACTGCTCGCAATGCCGCAAGCAGACCGGCCTCTACTTCGCCGCCACCAACGTGGCGACCGACCACGTCACCGTGGACGGCGGTGAGAATGTCAGCTGGTATCGCTCCAGCCCCGCTGCCAGCCGCGGGTTCTGCAAGACCTGCGGTTCCGCGCTGTTCTGGGTTGCCGACGATGCTGACCAGATCTCGATCATGGCCGGCCTGTTCGATGATCCGAACGACCTGAAGATGGGGCATCACATCTACTGCGCCGACAAGGCAGGCTTCTACGGCCTCCACGACGGTCTGCCCCAGTTCCCGCAATCCGACTAGCCATCGTCCTCAACGTCAGTCCCGTCGACGCTAGGCCTTTGCCTCCAGCAGCCTCGTAATGCGGCCCACTTCCTCCCTGAGGGCGGACAGCTCGGTCAACACCTGCAGGTCGATCTTCTCGTGCAGCGACAGGACTTCCAGCTCGGCCTTGAGGTTGACTTCGTAGTCCTTGGCAGCCTCGAAGCGGTCGCGTTCGGTCTGGCGGTTCTGCGACATCATGATGATCGGCGCCTGGATGGCTGCTATCATCGAGAGGATCAGGTTGAGGAAGATGAACGGGTAGGGATCGAAGGCGCGCGACGACAGCAGGATGGTGTTCAGCACCGTCCAGGCGACCAGGAATAGCAGGAAGGAGACGATGAACGCCCATGATCCGCCGACGCGCGCGATCCCGTCTGCGAGCCGTTCCCCGACGGAGGCGTTTGCGGAAAAGGCAGCGTTGACGTCCGTCGAGATGACCTTGCGTTCGCGGGCCCGCTTGAGCACCCGCTTCTCGATGACGCCGAGGTCGTCCGACGATTTATCGAAGTGCGAGTGAAAGAAGTTCGGGAGGTTGGGCATGCGCGGCTCCGATGTTGCTTAGCGGCAGTATTCGGTTGCCGCGATGAATTGCAACGGCAAAACATGGGATTGGCGCTACCTCACGCAATTGCGTCCGGTGCAGCCGGTTGATGTCCGGTGGGCGAGCCGTTAAAACCTCCACGGTCGCTGTTTTGTTCTGGCTGGCGGCTTTCGAGGATGGGTGAGACATGCGCAGTTCGGTCGAGATCTTCAACATTGCAACGGGTCGAAGCCGGGTCGTCTGGCAGACCGATCGGCTGGTCGAGGCGCCGAACTTTGCGCCGGACGGACGTTACCTGCTCGTCAACGATGACGGGCTTCTTTGCCGCCTGTCTCTCGACGGGCTCGCCACTGTCGAGCGCGTCGACACAGGCTTTGCCAGCCGTTGCAACAACGACCATGGCATCTCGCCCGATGGCACGCTGATCGCGCTCTGCGACAAGGTCCAGTACGGCAAGTCCTGCATCTATCTCGTCCCGGCGGAAGGCGGCGTCCCCACGCAGGTGACGACAAACCTGCCGTCCTACTGGCACGGCTGGTCGCCCGACGGAAAGCATGTCAGCTACTGCGGCATTCGCGGCGATCTGTTCGACATCTACACGGCCTCGGTCGAGGGCGGCGCGGAGACGCGGCTGACCCATGGCGAGGGCCGCAACGACGGGCCGGACTGGTCGGCCGATGGCGCATGGATTTATTTCAACTCAAGCCGGACCGGCCGTATGCAGATCTGGCGTATCCGACCTGACGGTCGCGACCTGCAGCAGGTGACCGACGATGCGTTCGGCAACTGGTTTCCCCATCCATCGCCGAAGGGCGACAAGGTGGTGCTGCTCTCCTACGATGGCGACGTCTTCGATCATCCGCGCGATCTCGACGTCCGCCTGCGGCTGATGGACATGGATGGCGGCAACATCACGACGTTGTTCGAGCTGTTCGGAGGCCAGGGGACGATCAACGTGCCGAGCTGGTCGCCCGATGGCGAGGAGTTCGCTTTTGTCCGGTACGAACCGGAGCGCTGAGCAGGCCCGCGATCCGCTTGCCATCGCCAGCCAGATCGCGCATATCTCCTTCATCAGGTGCCCGCCCAGGCGGGAGAATCGGGAAGCCGGTGCAAATCCGGCGCGTGCCCAACGCTGTATGGCGGATGGAGATGCACGGGGGACGGTCAGTTCTCCGATATGCCACTGGTTCCGACCGGGAAGGCAGCATCGCCAGATGAAGCCAAGCCAGAAGACCGGCCTGATAAGATAGACTGATCCCGCGAGGACGGCGGGCGGTTGGCATTGTTGGGGATAGAAACGATGCGACCTGACTGCAGGGACGATCTCGTCCGGGCACACGCTTTTTCCGTCGCCGAGCGCGACGCCATCTACCACGCGATCGAAACGCGCAGGGACGTGCGGGACCAGTTCCTGCCGCAGCCGCTGCCGGACGACCTGATCGCAAGACTGCTGCGTGCTGCCCATCACGCGCCTTCTGTCGGCTTCATGCAGCCCTGGAATTTCATTCTCGTGCGCGACACCGCCATCCGTGAGAAGGCCTTCGAAGCCTTCGAGCGCGCCAATGGTGAGGCAGCACTACAGTTCGAGGGTGCTCGCCGCGAGAGTTACCGGTCGCTGAAACTCGAGGGTATCCGCAAGGCGCCGCTCAGCATCTGCATCACCTGCGATCCGGATCGCGCCGGGCCCGTCGTGCTCGGCCGCACCCACAATCCACGCATGGATGCCTACTCGACAGTCTGCGCCGTGCAGAACCTCTGGCTCGCGGCGCGCGCCGAGGGTGTCGGGGTCGGCTGGGTCAGCATTTTTCACGATGCCGATATCCGGGCGCTGCTCGGCATACCGGAGCGGATCGAGATCATCGCCTGGCTCTGCCTGGGGTTCGTCGACGAGCTCTATGGCGAACCGGAACTCGCCGTCAAAGGCTGGCGGCAGCGGTTGCCGCTGGAGGATCTGGTGTTCGAGAATGGCTGGGGCCAGCCGCAGGGCTGAGGGCCTATTGTTGGGGCTGCTCGCCGGGTGCGGCCGGACGGGTGAGGTCTAGCTTGCGCTGGTCGGGCTGCAGGAATGCCGGGCCGACCTGGCGGATGTTGCCGGCGGACGGATCGTAGGGCCGTTCTACCGGCGGCGCATCGCCCTTTGCGGGGGCCGTCGGCAGTGCCGGCGGCGACGCTTTCGGGATGATCGTCGTGATCGAGCCTTGCTGCGTGCCTGCGGCCGGAGCCTTGGTCAGTGCATTCTGCTTTCGCATTTCCTCGTAATAGGCCGGCAGGTTGCAGGTGCAGCTGGTCTTTTCGTTCGGCGGCCGTTTGCGGAAGGCGAAGGCGTAGGGCATGGCACTGTAGGGCGTGCCTGAGGAGGCCGATACCATCGCCGATGTTTCCTGATCGGGCAGGCGGTGGAAGAACAACTCGGTCTTCACGCCCGGGCACATCCTAGCGCAGGTTTCGCCATCCCGCTGGAAATCGCCGGGCGATGCATTCTGGGTCATCGGGAAGAAGCCGCCATCGCAGGTGCGCACACAAACCGTGCGGACATTGCCGCCACCATAGGATTGACCGAATGCGTAGCTTTGGATCGGCGACTGCGGGGCTGGTTCGTTGCCGGAGGGGCCGCCGCTGCTGTCCAGCGTGGTTGCCCCCGGGGTTGCGGGGTAGCTGGGCTCGATGCCAGCCTGAGGGGGCGGGCGGTTGGTGATAATGGTATCGCCGCTGTCCTGATCTTCACAGCCGTTGGCGCGCAGCGCTGCGGAAAGCTGGTTGCGCGTGGGTCCTTCCGAAACGTCTCCGCGCTGCATCTGGTCGCGCTTGGCGACGAGCTCCTGCAGGTTCTGCTGCATGCGCTGCAGGGTGTCCTCGATCCGTCCGCAGGTGCCGTCGTCGTCACCGTTTATGATCACCATGCTGCCGGACGAGCACTCGTTGTCCTCAAGGTCGTTTTCGACCTTTCGCAACTCGGACACTTGCTCGGCAATGGCGGTGCGGTATTGCCGGAGTTGGCGGTTCGTCCCGACGGTTTCGCTGAGATTGGCCATCTGGCCGCGCAGGTCGTCGCAGATTGCGTTTGTCTGGGCAGCCAGTGGCGCTGCCATCGCCAAGGATGCGGCAAGCGCCCAAAAAGAATGTTTCCAGCCCACTGTCACGCCTTTGGCCTGCTCCGTTCGGATGGTTTCCGCCTCAGCCGGGGCGCAGGCGCATTTCATCCATTATCACGCGCAAGATCTGGCGCCCATAGACTTGCGCCAGCCCTGCGCTCGGCGTGAGGTGGTCGACCGCCGGGCCGATGCCCGGCGATCCCGTCAGTATCAGCCGGGCTGCGACGCCTCGACCACGGCCACGGCTGCCATGTTGACGACGCCACGGGAGGTGACCGAGGGCGACAGGATATGGGCCGGCAGGGCCGTTCCGAGCAGGATCGGGCCGACATGCAGCCCGTCGATCATCTCCTTGACTACGCCAAGCGTGATGTTGGCCGCATCGAGGTTCGGGAACACCAGAAGGTTGGCCTCGTCGGTCAGCGTGCTGTCCGGCATGACCCGGCGGCGCAGATGCTCGGAAATCGCGCTGTCGCCATGCATTTCGCCATCGACCTCGAGATCCGGGGCTGCAAGCCGGATCAGCCGCAGGGCATTGCGCATCTTCGTGGCGCTCTCCGATTCGCGCGAGCCGAAGTTCGAATGCGAGACGAGGGCGGCGCGTGGCGTGATCCCGAAGCGGCGGATCTCCTCGGCTGCCAGCACAGTCGATTCGGCAATCTCTTCCGCCGTCGGATTAAAGTTGACGTAGGTGTCCGTGTAGAAAGTGTTGCCGCGCTGCGAGATCAGCAGGCTCATGGCCGAGAAGTCGCGGACATTGTTACGCTTGCCGATGATCTGGCGGACGACGCGCAGGTGCCGCTCGTAGCGGCCTTCGAGGCCGCAGATCAGTGCGTCGGCGTCGCCACGCTTCAGCGCCAGTGCGCCGATGACGGTGGTGTTGGTGCGGACGATTGTGCGGGCTGCCTCCGGGATGACGCCGCTGCGGCCGACAAGCGAGAAATAGAGGTCGGCGTAGTCGCGGAAGCGCGGATCGTCTTCCGGGTTGATGACTTCGAAATCGGTGTGCGGGCGGATTTTCAGGCCGTAGCGCTTCAGGCGTGTCTCGATGACGCTGGGGCGGCCGATGAGGATCGGCACGGCTGTGTTTTCCTCGAGCAGCACCTGGGCGGCGCGCAGCACGCGTTCGTCTTCGCCTTCGGAAAACACGACGCGCTTCGGCTGGGCGAGCTTGGCGGCCGCAAAGATCGGCTTCATGACGAAGCCGGAGCGGAAGACGAAGCGGTTGAGCGTATCGAGGTAGGCGTCGAAATCGGTGATCGGGCGAAGCGCCACGCCGCTATCTTCCGCAGCCTTGGCGACGGCCGGGGCGATGCGCAGGATCAGGCGGGGATCGAAGGGCGAGGGGATCAGATATTCCGGGCCGAAGATCGGCGTCTCGCCTGTGTAGGCGCGGGCGGCAACATCGGACGGCGCTTCGCGGGCAAGGGCTGCGATGGCGCGCACTGCGGCCATCTTCATTTCCTCGTTGATCGTCGTCGCGCCGCAATCCAGCGCGCCGCGGAAGATGTAGGGGAAGCAGAGGACGTTGTTGACCTGGTTCGGGAAATCCGAGCGCCCGGTGCAGATCATCGCGTCGGGCCGGGCGGCGCGGGCGAGTTCCGGCATGATTTCTGGGTTGGGATTGGCGAGCGCCATGATCAGCGGCTTTTCGGCCATCTGTACCAGCAGTTCCGGCTTCAGCACGCCAGCGGCCGACAGGCCGAGGAACACATCGGCGCCGCCGATCGATTCGGCCAGCGTCCGCTTGTCGCTCGGCTGGGCATAGACCGACTTCCACTCGTCCATCAGCACGTTGCGGTCGGTGTAGACCAGGCCCTCGATATCGTGGACCCAGATGTTTTCGCGCTTGGCGCCGAGAATGACCAAAAGGTTGAGACAGGCGAGGGCGGCAGCGCCGGCACCGGATGCGACGATCTTGACGTTCTCGATCGTCTTGCCAGCCAGTTCCAGGCCGTTCAGGATGGCGGCGGCCACGATGATCGCAGTGCCGTGCTGGTCGTCGTGGAAGACCGGGATCTTCATCATCTCGCGCAGCCGGCGCTCGACGTCGAAGCACTCGGGCGCCTTGATGTCCTCGAGATTGATGCCGCCGAAGGTCGGCTCCAGTGCCGAGATCGTCGACACCATCTCGTCGACGGTCGGTGCCTCGATCTCGATATCGAAGACGTCGATGCCGGCGAACTTCTTGAACAGGACGGCCTTGCCTTCCATCACCGGCTTGGAGGCGAGCGGACCGATGTTGCCGAGGCCGAGAACAGCCGTGCCGTTGGATATGACGGCCACGAGGTTGGCGCGCGAGGTATATTCGGCGGCCATTTCCGGGTTGTCGCGGATGGCGAGACAGGGAGCGGCGACGCCCGGCGAATAGGCGAGCGCCAGGTCGCGCTGGTTGCCGAGCGGCTTGGTCGCCTGGATCTCCAGCTTGCCCGGACGGGGATAGCGGTGGAAGAAAAGCGCCTGTTCGTCGAGGTCACCGCTGGTCATGTTCTTCTGTGCCTTCGATGCATCCTGCGGGTCCATCACGCTTCTCCATTACCATTCGTCTAACGATTTCACGTCACTGCATACAACAATCCTCGGGGGTGCACAGTACGGAATTGTGGCGGGGCGGCAAGATTTTGCCGATGCGCGGCAGGGTAAGCTACGCCATCTTCGCGCTCGAATTGGATGTGATGTCATCTTCCTGAAACACGAGTCTGATTATTCCGGGCACAGCGAAGATTGGGGCACGGGCATTACGTTCGTGGAGACATTGATGGACACTCGACACTTCCGAACCCTGTTCATTTCCGACGTTCATCTGGGATCGAAGGCCGCCAAGGCGGACTATCTTCTCGACTTCCTGCGCTATCACGAAGCCGATACCCTGTACCTCGTCGGCGACATCATCGACGGCTGGCGCCTGAAGCGCAGCTGGTACTGGCCCCAGGATTGCAACGACGTCGTCCAGAAGATCCTGCGCAAGGCGCGCAAGGGCACGCGCATCGTCTACATCCCCGGCAATCACGACGAATTCCTGCGCGATTTCCCGGGTAGCCATTTCGGCGGTATCGAGGTCGCCCAACGGGCGATCCACACCACTGCCGACGGCAAGACCTATCTCGTGCTGCACGGCGACGAGTTCGATGTCGTAGTGCGCAACGCCCGGCTGCTCGCTTATCTCGGCGACTGGGCCTACGACGTCGCCATCGTGTTGAATATCGCGCTCGCCAGCATTCGTCGCCGGCTTGGCATGCCTTACTGGTCGTTCTCGGCCTGGGCCAAGCAGCAGGTCAAGCATGCGGTCAACTTCATCGGCGAGTTCCAGCGCGTGGTGGCCGAAGAGGCAAAGCGCAACCATGCCGACGGGGTCATCTGTGGCCACATCCACCACGCCGTCATCGAGGACATCGATGGCCTGCGCTACATCAACACCGGCGACTGGGTGGAAAGCTGCACGGCGATTGCCGAGCACGAGGATGGCAGTTTCGAACTGATCACCTGGCGCCAGATCCTGGACGCCAAGCCTGCTGCGGCCGTTGCAGAGAGCCGCCAGGATCGCCTGCCGTCGCGCCCGGCCATGGACCTTGCGCTGATGATGGCCGAAGCAAAAGCGGCATCCGGTTTGACCGCCGCCGAGTGAGCCGACAAGGCCTTCCAGCTCTTTGAATTTCCCGCCGACCTGAAGGCGCCGTAGGCGCGATGGCGAATGCGTGGTAGGGGAATCAGCGGTTCCAAATCAGGCATTGTCATGATTCCCGCAACGATGACTTCGACGGGCAGGGAGGCTCCTGCCTATTTCCGGCTGCGCAGCGCCCTGTCCTATTGTGCCCCGCTGATCGTCAACGGCATCGCCCTGCCGTTCTTTCCTTTGTTCCTCGCGACACTGAAGTTCAACGACCAGCAGATCGGCATCATTCTCGCCCTGCCGATGGTCGTGCGCGTGCTGGTGGCGCCAGTCGTGGCGCTGTTTGCCGACAGGATGCGGGAGCGGGCGACCGTGCTTCTCTGGTCCGGGGGCCTGTCGCTGTTGACCGCGATCGCGCTGTTCTGGACCGACGACTTCGCGACCGTCCTGTTGGTCTATGCGCTGCAGGGCGCCACCTATGCGCCTTACCTGCCGGTGGTCGAGTCGATTACTATCTCGGGGGTCCGCCGCTGGGGCATCGATTACGGTTCGACCCGGGTGTGGGGATCGATCGCCTTCATTGTCTCGACGCTGATCGGCGGGCAGGTGATCGGCGCGTTCGGCGGCAGGATGGTTTTGCCGCTGATGGTCATTGGCTTCATCCTGACGACTGTGATGGCGCTCTATTGTCCCCGCATCGGGCCAACGCGGCGTCGCGGCCTGCCTCTCGACATCAAGGCGCCGCCCATCGGCAATGCGCTCAGGAACCCGCGCCTGCTGCTGACCATGATCGGCGTTTCGGTCCAGCAGGCAAGCCATGCGCTTTTCTACACATTCGCCTCGATCTACTGGCACCAGATCGGTTTTTCAGGCACGCAGGTGGGGATACTCTGGAGCGCCGGGGTGGCGGCCGAGGTGACGATCTTCTTCCTCTCCAAACGGCTGGGGCGCCGGTTCAGTGCCTGGACCCTGATGCGCTTTGGCGCGGCGATGTGCGTCTGCCGGTGGATCGTCTTTCCGATGGACCTCGGCTTTGCCGGTCACTTCGTGCTGCAGTGCTTTCACGCCTTCACCTATGCCTGCGTCCATATCGGGGTGCAGCGCCGCATCGTGGCGACGGTGCAGGAGACGCAGGAGGCCTCCGCGCAGGGCGTCTACTTCTTCTATAACGGCATGTGCCTCGGCATCGCGACCATCGCCTCCGGCTATGTCTACGGCTGGCTCGGCACCTCGGGTTTCTACCTGATGGCGCTGATCGCGGCTGCCGGGCTCGCCATGATCGTCGTCGCCTCCCGCCTTCAGCCCCACAATTCCGAGAGCGGCGGAAAGACCAGCGAACCCTCGTAGCGCAATCCCGGTTCGCGGTCGCGGGCAAGCAGCAGCGGTCCGTCGAGATCGACGAAGGCTGCGTCCTGCGCCAGCATCAGCGCCGGTGCCATCGCCAGCGATGTGCCCACCATGCAGCCGACCATGATCCGGAAGCCCAGACGCTCGCCCTCTGCCTTCATGCGGAGTGCCTCCGTCAGCCCGCCTGTCTTGTCGAGCTTGATGTTGATGGCGTCGTAGCGGTCGCGCAGGCTTTCGAGATCGCCGGTGTGATGGACGCTTTCGTCGGCGCAGACGGGGACGGGCCTTCTGATAGTTGCCAGCAGCCTGTCGTTGCCGGCGGGCAGGGGCTGCTCGACCAAGGCAATCCCGGCCTCGGCGGAGATCTCGAGGTGGCGGGCAAGATTGTCTTCCGTCCATCCTTCATTCGCATCGAGGATGATCGCCGATTGCGGCGCTGCCATGCGTACCGCGCAGATACGGCTTTCGTCATCGGAGGTGCCGATCTTGACTTTAAGCAGGGCGCGGTGCGCCTGTGCGCCGGCTGCCGCCGCCATAACCTCGGGCTCGCCCAGCGAAATCGTAAAGGCGGTCGTGCGCGGTTCCATCGTCGAAAGGCCGATGGTCCGCGCCACCGATATACCGGTGCGCTTTGCCTCGAGATCCCAGAGCGCGCAGTCGACGGCGTTTCTAGCAGCGCCGGGCTTCATGACGACCGCCAACTCTTCGCGAGTCATGCCCGATGCGACGGCAGTCCGGACCGACTCGATCTCCGAAATGACGCTTTCGATTGTCTCGCCGTAGCGCCGATAAGGCACGCATTCGCCACTTCCCTGCCATTCGCTCTCGCTAATGTTGCATGTGACGACCTCCGCTGTGGTCTTACTGCCACGCGAAATGGTGAATGTGCCGGCGATCGGCCAGGAATTCATTTGGACATTGAGAAGGCGTGACATATCTGCTCTTTCTGCGGCACGAGACTGTAGATCGTTTCTGTATAGTCGCGTAATGACCGGGATGCGATACATCGCTGAGTCGGCATGATGCCGCCAATCTGAAAGACGCATGAGTTTGAGCGTAGCTGAAAACATACCGGATGCGCCGACGATCGACGATGAAGCCGATGGTTCCGGTCATCGTTACCGGCTTGCAGGCAATTGGCGCAGCGCGAGCATCCACGGCGTGCTGCGACGAATAGACGACCTTTCCAAGCGCACGAGCGGCGGTGACGTCGTTATCGATCTCACTGGCCTGTCCGATGTCGATACTGCGGGCGTGCTGCTGATCCGCAGGCTGAAGCTCAGCCAGGAATCGCACGATGCGACCGTCACGATCGAAGGATCGAACGACCACATCGACGAACTGCTGAAATCGTTCGACGAGGATGCAAGCGAGATCGCGGCCCAGGAAAAACCGAAAGTGCCGCTGCTTGACCGGATATTCTCGCCGATGGGTGAGAAAGTCGCTGAGCTCGGCAGCTTCTTCGTGGCCGCCATGTACATCCTCGGCTCGGCCGTTCGCGGTGCGCAGCTGAAGCTTGGTCGCGGCAGTGGCGTTTCTCCGGCATCCATCGTCAACCAGCTCGATCACATGGGCGTTCGCGCCGTGCCGATCATCCTGGTAATGTCCTATCTGATCGGTGCGATCATCGCCCAGCAGAGCGCCTTCCAGCTGCGCTATTTCGGTGCGGAAGTTTTCGTGGTCGATCTGGTCGGCATCCTGCAGCTGCGCGAAATCGGCGTGCTGCTGACCGCCATCATGATCGCCGGCCGTTCGGGCAGCGCGATCACGGCCGAAATCGGCTCGATGAAGATGCGCGAAGAAGTCGATGCGCTGAAGGTCATGGGCCTGAACCCGATCGGCGTGCTGATCTTTCCGCGGCTGGTGGCGCTGACCATTGCCCTGCCGCTGCTGACGGTTCTGGCCAACTTTGCATCGCTACTGGGTGCCGCGACCGTCACCTACACCTATTCGGGCATAACCTTCGCGACGTTTATTGCCCGTCTGCACGAGGCGATCAGCGTATCGACGGTGATTTCGGGTATGATCAAGGCGCCTTTCATGGCGCTGGTGATCGGTATCGTCGCCGCAGTCGAAGGCCTGAAGGTCGGCGGCAGCGCCGAGTCCCTCGGTCAGCACGTCACATCTTCCGTTGTGAAGTCGATCTTCGTCGTCATCATGATGGACGGTGTGTTTGCCATCTTCTACGCCGCAATCGATTTTTAAGGACCAGCATTTGGACGCGCCTCAGCCAGACCGGGATGACACACAGATGGAACGCGCCGCGGATGGCCGCGACGTCGTGCTGTCGGCGCGTGGCGTCACGGTGAACTTCGGCCCGAAAATCGTGCTCGACAAGCTCGATCTCGATATCTATCGCGGCGAAATCCTCGGCTTCGTCGGTCCGTCCGGTGCCGGCAAGTCGGTGCTCATGCGCACCGTGCTGCGGCTTCTGCCGCGCAGCGCCGGGACGATCAAAATTCTCGGCACAGACTACGATTCGCTCGACGAATCGAACCGCAACAAGCTCGACATGCGTCTCGGCGTGCTTTTTCAGCAAGGGGCGCTGTTTTCCTCACTGACGGTGAAGGAAAACATCCAGGTGCCGATGCGCGAATATCTCGACCTGCCGGTTTCGATGATGGACGAGCTTGCGCACATGAAGATCCGTCTTGCCGGTCTCGCCTCGGATGCCGCCGACAAATATCCGTCGGAACTGTCGGGCGGCATGATCAAGCGTGCGGCGCTGGCACGGGCGCTGGCGCTCGATCCGGATCTGGTGTTCCTCGACGAGCCGACCTCCGGCCTCGACCCTATCGGTGCCGCGCAATTCGACGAACTGATCGCCAAGCTGCGCGATACGCTAGGCCTTACCGTCTACATGGTTACCCACGACCTCGACAGCCTGTTTTCCGTCTGCGACCGCATAGCCGTCCTCGGCGAGAAGCGCGTCCTGATCGAGGGAACGGTCGATGATATGCTTGCTTGCGACGAGCCTTGGGTAAAATCCTATTTCCGCGGCAAACGGGCTCGCACCGTCGTCCGCCATGAAGAGACTGCAGAAACCGGCAACCAGCGCCGCGAGAAGAACTGAGATCATGGAAACCAGAGCAAACTACACGATCGTCGGAATTTTCACCGTCCTGGTCATCGCCGCAGCATTCGGCTTCGTCTACTGGATGGCCGAATACGGCCGTGGCGGCACGATGACAGAACTGATCGTGCGTATCCCGGGATCCGCCAACGGTCTCAGCGTCGGCTCGCCAGTGCGCTTCAACGGCATCCAGGTCGGCAGCGTCAAGACGCTTTCGATCGATGCCGACGACCCCCGCTACTCTCTGGCCTTCACCGAAGTCCGGGCCGATGCGCCGGTCTATGAGACGACCAAGGCGGTTCTCGAAATCCAGGGCCTGACGGGCGCTGCCTATATCGAACTCTCCGGTGGTCGCACCGGCGACGAGAACATCCTCAAGCGCTCGCTCGATACGGGCAAGCGGGCCGTTCTGTTGGCCGACCAGTCGAGCGTCACCAACCTGCTGGCGACCGCCGACAAGATCATGGACCGCGCCAACGACACTATCGGCGATTTCCAGGGCTTCGTGAAGGATGCCCGTGGGCCGCTCACCGATACAGTCAAGAACGCCAACACCTTCTCCAAGGCGCTTGCCGACAATGCTGGCAACATCGATCAGTTCCTGGCCAGCGCCGGCGAACTTTCCAAGACATTCAGCAGCGTCTCCGGCAAGATCAATTCGACGCTCGACGCCGTCGAGAAGCTTGTGCGTGCCGTCGATGCCCAAAGCATCAACGACGTGGTCAAGAACGTCGACAAGCTGACGGCCAATGTGGCCGATGCGTCCAGCAACCTGAAGGCGACGATCACCAGCATCAAGGAAACGTCGGATACCTACAACGAATTCGGCAAGAAGGCTCAGCTGACGCTCGACAAGGTCGACCAGTTGGTGGCCTCGATCGATCCTTCGAAGATCAAGGGCTCGGTTGACGATATCTCGCAGGCGACCAAGGATGCCCGCGTCGCCGTCGCCTCGATCCGCGATATCACCGCCAGCGTGTCAGCCAAGCAGGCCGAGATCAGCCAGACGATCCAGGATGTGTCGCAGATGGCGAACAAGCTGAATTCGGCTTCGACTCGCGTCGATGGCATCCTGATCAAGGTCGATGCGCTCTTGGGAACCGACAACACCCAGTCGCTGTTTACGGAAGCACGTGACACGCTGGAATCGTTCAAGAAGGTCGCCGACAGCATCAATTCGCGGATCGGACCGATCGCCGACAACCTGCAGCGCTTTTCGGCCGGTGGCCTGAACGACGTGCAGACGCTGGTCAACGATACAAGGCGGACGGTACAGAATCTGAACGACACGATCAGCAATTTCGACAAGAACCCGCAGCGCCTGCTGTTCGGTGGCGACACCGTCAAGCAGTATAACGGGCGGACACGGCATTGACCGGCGGTAAGGTTTCAAGGGGTAGGCGCAGCATGTTCGAATATGGTTCGGTTCAGGGTTGGTTGACCGCACGCAGGTCCGCAGTGGCTTTGCCGTTGGTGGCGGTGCTGTTGACGGCCTGTGGTGGTGGCGCCAAGAACGATACGTTCGATCTGGCTGCCAATGTCAGCGGCAAGGGTCCGGCAGCCCATGGCAAGCAGATCCTGGTACCTGCACCGACGGCACTCAGCGCCATCGACAGCAACCAGATCGTTGTGCGGGTCAGCGGCTCCGAGTTGCAGTATCTCGCCAAGGCGCAGTGGAGCGACAAGCTCAGCCGCATGGTGCAGTCGAAGCTGGTGGAAGCATTCGAGAATTCCGGCAAGGTCGGCGGCGTCGGCGTTCCCGGCCAGGGTCTGGCAATCGATTACCAGGTCGTGACCGATATCCGCGCGTTCGAGATCGATACCTCCAAGCAGGCAGCTGTCGTCGAGATCTCGGCCAAGATCCTCAACGACAAGACCGGCACCGTGCGCAAGCAGGACGTCTTCCGCGTTGCCGTTCCGACGACCGGCACGACCAACGACGCCTATGTCAAGTCGCTCGACAAGGCCTTCGCATCCGTGTCGGCTCAGATCGTCGACTGGACGCTGAAAAGCATCTAGGGCGCTTCGCGCTCCATCAGCCCCTTCAGCGTCGCCAGATCCCTGGCGACGTGTTCGGCATCCGCTTCGAACTGCGCATCCGTCATGCCTTCGACGCGCAGCAGGGTGAACATAACTTCGCACCCGGCGCCATTCCGCACGACCCTCAATGCATTGTAGAATTGCCGGCCGGAAGGCCCGGTGACGGTATGGTCGATGACGCCGAAGTCGTTCGGCGGCGTAAAGGTGATCCGCACAGCGCCAAGCGCACCGGCCGCGATCCAGTCAGCACCGTCGGCCACGAGGGCGGTCGCCAGGCCGGATGCCCAAAGGGGCATGTTTTCCGGTTTCGACGCGAAGTCGTAGACCGCCCGCCAGTCGCGATGGATGGTCACGTGGACAATCTTTGCCGTCATTGCGGACATCTTTCCCTCCTGGCGTCGCCTTGTTCCTGTGAGGTTCCGCGATATAGGCGAAGTGCCGCAATCTGCGGCCGCAAAACCCCTTGCCCGATCCTACGGTAATCCTGCCTGGTTCTGTCAATCGATCCGTTTTGAACATGGCAAGGCTTGCCCATGGCCGATGGTGGTGCGACAAAGTCCGTCCAGGTTTCAACAAGGGAGAGTTGTCGTGGAAAAGGCAGAAATCGGTCTCATCGGCCTCGCGGTCATGGGGTCCAACCTCGCACTCAATATCGCCGAAAAAGGCAACCGTATCGCCGTGTTCAATCGGACCACCTCAGTTACCGACGAGTTCTACGAGAGTGCGGGAGACCTCAAGAAGCAGATCATCCCATGCCGGACGATCGAGGAGTTCGTCGAGGCCATCCGGCCGCCACGGCCGATCATCATCATGATCAAGGCCGGCGAACCCGTCGACCAGCAGATGGCGGCTCTGCAGCCGCATTTGTCCAAGGGCGACATCATGATCGATGCCGGCAACGCTAATTTCCGCGACACCATGGCCCGCTTCGACCGGCTCAAGGACACCGAGCTGACGTTTATCGGCATGGGCGTCTCCGGCGGCGAGGAGGGTGCCCGCCACGGCCCGTCGATCATGGTCGGCGGCACCGAGGAAAGCTACAAGCGCGTCGAGAAGGTGCTGACCTCGATCTCGGCCAAATACAACGGCGAGGACTGCTGCGCCTGGCTCGGCACAGACGGTGCAGGCCATTTCGTCAAGACTGTCCACAACGGCATCGAATATGCCGACATGCAGATGATCGCCGAGATCTACGGCATCCTGCGCGACGGTCTCGGCAAGACCGCGGACGAGATCAGCAAGATTTTCGGCGACTGGAACAAGGGTCGTCTGAACTCCTACCTCATCGAGATCACCGAGAAGGTGCTGGCGGCGAAGGACCCGACCACCGGGACTGCGATGCCTGACATCATCCTCGACAAGGCCGGCCAAAAGGGCACCGGCAAGTGGTCGGTGATCGAAGCGCAGAACATGGGTATCCCGGCGACTGCCATCGAGGCGGCCGTGGCTGCCCGTAGCCTGTCGTCGATGAAGGAGCAGCGCGAGGCTGCCGAAAAGATCTTCGGCGCACCGACGAACGAATTTCCGATGACATTCGGCGCGGATCTGCTGAACGATCTGGAAATGGCCCTGTTCGCGGCAAAGATCGGCGCCTATGCGCAGGGCTTCGCCGTCATGGCCGAGGCATCGCGCCAGTTCGACTGGTCGCTGCCGATGCCGGTGATTGCCAAGATCTGGCGCGCCGGCTGCATCATTCGCTCGCAATTCCTCGATGAAATCACCAGCGCCTTCACCAAGGCGCCGGATGCCGCCAACCTGGTGGTGACGCCGGCCTTCTCCGACATGGTCAAGGAATCGCTGCCATCGCTGCGCCGCATCGTCTCCGCCGCCGTGACTGCCGGTCTGCCGGTTCCAGCACTCGCCTCGGCACTCGGATATTTCGACGCCTATCGCCAGGCGCGGGGTACCGCCAACCTGATCCAGGCCCAGCGCGATTTCTTCGGCGCACACGGGTTCGACCGGGTCGATGGCAAGGATATCCACCACGGTCCGTGGGGCAGCGGCGCACAGGGCTGATTTCGGCCGATCTACCATCGAAAATATGAGAGAGCCCGCCGAGCGTTTCGGCGGGCTTTTTTCGTCGGGTTAGACCAAATCCCTACGTCGTCTATGAGGCGTCCGGCCATACGGGGGCGCTGATGCTTTGCAGCTCGGCCGGCCCGGTGCCGTCGATGCTGCGGATCAGCGAGCGCGCCAGTTCGCGGCCGGCGTGACGCACGTCCTCGTAGATCGTGACGATCTCGGGCCTGATCCAGTTCAGGATATGGCTCGACTGCTTGGCGACCATGTCGATATCGTGCCCGAGCCGCATGCCGGCTGCCTCAATGCCCGCATTGACGGCAATAGCGCCGCCGCCGGCCGTGGAGACGATACCATCCGGCGGATTTGCAGAGCGCATCAGCTGCTCGACAGCGTTGCGAATGTCTTCCAGCGGCGCATCGATGGTGATCTTCAGCGGGACTTCCTCAGCACCGTAGTGGAGCAAGCCGCTCTGGAAACCGTCGCGCGTGTGGGTGTAGTAGGACAGCCGCGCAGGCGGAGCGAGCAGGGCGATGCGGCGGCGGCCCTTGGCGGTGAGCGCCCGGACCGCCTCTTCGGCGAAGGCCTCGTTGTCGAAATCGTGGAACGGGTGGACGATGCCCATGTCGGTGCGGCCATGGGTGACGAAGGGCAGGTTGCGGTCCGCAAGCAGCCGAACGCGCGGATCGTCCGGCTCGGTGCGAGAAATGATGACGCCGTCGGCCGACCCGGTGTCGAGAATGTATCGGACAGGAATCATCGGATCGCGGTCGTGGGAATAGGGTGTCACCACGAGGTGATACTGCGTTCCGGACAGGACCTCGGAAATGCCGAACACCATCTGGCTGGTGAAACCGAGGATTTCCTCATCGATGCTGAGCACGAGGGCAATGACGTTGGTCTTGCCGGTGCGCAGGCGCACACCCGCGCGGTTCGGCTGATAGCCGAGCTGGCGGGCGACCATTTTGACCCGTTCCTTCGTTTCCGCGCCAATATCGGAGGCGTCCTTCAACGCCCTCGAAACGGTCGTGATGCCGAGGCCCGTCATGAAAGCGATGGTTTTCAGGGTCGGTCGTTCGCGGATCGCAGCTGGGCGCCGGTCTCCTTCTGAATTTTCTTGATTGTCCATGCTGTCCAACGCCGTTCCTGATGGGACGCCTTAGTATGACGGCGCTTGGACCGCAAGCGTCAACGGATGGGCCGGTGGCAATCTGAAGCCCTAAATCTGTAACGATACAGCTGCGATGTCGACCCCATATTTTACTTTTCTTCGGCGAACTCCTCCACCTTCGCTATGTCTGCTGCGATGCCGCAAATTTGTGCGAATGCGAAATAACCACTAAAATGGAGGGGTCGCGTCTCGTAGAAAAACACATTGAATCAACGTATTGGTGGTCATTTAAGGCTTGAAATTGACGTGCCGTTTTTCTATGCGCTACGCTCGTTTTTGCTTAGACGATACTCATAATGAGGAGGGTGGGCGTTTTTCTGAGAAAATTGCGCCCAGGTGGTTGCGCCCTCAAAACGATTGTTCTACGTTTTTACTGTAACGTTTCAGTGAGGGAGGAGAACTCATGAATATGCGTTTTTTGACGGTTGCCATGCTGGCTTCCGTGGCGCTTTCGGCCGTTTCGGCGAAGGCTACAGATCTTGAAGTGACGCATTGGTGGACGTCCGGCGGGGAGGCTGCGGCGGTCAAGGAGTTTGCGAAAGCATTCGATGCGACAGGCAACCATTGGGTGGACGGTGCCATTGCCGGTTCCGGTGATACGGCCCGGCCAATCATGGTCTCGCGCATTACCGGCGGCAAGCCGATGGGTGCCACGCAGTTCAATCATGGTCGTCAGGCAGAAGAACTCGTCCAGGCCGGCTTGATGCGCGATCTCAACGATGTCGCGACGAAGGAAAACTGGAAGTCGGTCATCAACCCGCCATCGCTTCTCGATGGATGCACCGTCGATGGCAAGATCTACTGCGTCCCGGTCAACATCCATGCCTGGCAGTGGCTGTGGCTGTCGAACGCCGCTTTCGAAAAGGCTGGCGTCGCTGTTCCGAAGAACTGGGATGAGTTCGTCGCGGCCGGTCCGGCGCTGCAGAAGGCCGGCATTCTTCCGCTGGCGCTGGGTCAGCAGTCCTGGCAGGTCACCGGACTGTTCAACAACCTGCTTCTCGCCCTCGGCGGCAAGGACCTCTATCTCAATGTCTATGAGAAGAAGGACGCAAAAGCAGCGGCCGGTCCGGAAATGGCCAAGATCTTCAAGGCTGCGGACGACGCCCGCAAGCTGGCCAAGGGTTCCAACGTGCAGGACTGGAACCAGGCAACCAACCTCGTGATCACCGGCAAGGCCGGGGCGCAGTCGATGGGCGACTGGGCGCAGGGCGAGTTCCAGGTGGCCAATCAGGTCGCCGGCAAGGACTATACCTGCCTCGTCGGTCTCGGTGCCGCCGATCCGTATATCAGCACAGGCGGCGATTCGATCTACTTCCCCAAGCTTGCCGACGCCGACCAGTCCAAGGCGCAGGAAGTGCTCGCTTCCGTGATGATGTCGCCTGCAGGCCAGCTCGCCTTCAATCTCAAGAAGGGTTCCATGCCGGTTCGTGGCGACGTCGACCTGACGGCCGCCAATGACTGCATGAAAAAGGGTCTGGCTGTCCTGAACAAGGGCAATGTCGTCAAAAGTACGGACGAATTGATTACTCCGGACACGACGACGCAGCTCAACAACCTGATGACGCAGTTCTTCAACGACGCCAGCATCAAGCCTGAAGATGGGCAGAAGAGCTATGCCGAAATCATCGGCAGCGCCGAATAAGCTCGCTTTGGTGCCGGCCCCGCAGGGCCGGCCACTCTTTCCGAGACAGGACCGCGAGGCCCCCATGCCCCAGAATGCTCGCCCGAGGCAGCTTTTCAAAAATCTCAACGCCAAGGTCGCTTCCATCCCGATGATCCTGACGGCGCTCTGCGTCTTCACCGGCGGAACGATCTGGACCGTCGTTTATTCGTTCACCAACTCGAAGCTTCTGCCCCGGCTCAATTTTGTCGGTCTGGACCAGTATCGCCGGCTGTGGGGGACACAGCGCTGGCTGATCTCCATCGAGAACCTGGCGATCTATGGAATATTGTCGCTGATCTTCAGCCTGCTGATTGGCTTTATCCTGGCCGCCCTGATGGACCAGAAGATACGGTTCGAAAACACCTTCCGAACGATCTTCCTCTACCCGTTCGCGATGTCCTTCATCGTCACCGGGCTCGTCTGGCAATGGATCCTCAACCCGGAATTCGGCATCCAGCACATCGTGCGCGGCATGGGCTTTTCGACCTTCACTTTCGATCCGCTCTATGACCAGAGGATCGTCATCTACGGTGTGCTGATCGCCGGTCTCTGGCAAGGCACCGGGCTCGTCATGTGCCTGATGCTCGCCGGCCTGCGCGGTATCGACGAGGATATCTGGAAGGCGGCCCGGGTGGACGGCATCCCGATGTGGAAAACCTACCTGCTGATCATCATCCCGATGATGCGCCCGGTCTTCATCACCACTTTGGTGATCATCACCAGCGGCATCGTTAAACTTTACGACCTGGTTGTCGCGCAGACGGGGGGCGGGCCCGGGATCGCGTCGGAAGTTCCCGCCAAATATGTCTACGACCTCATGTTCCTGGCTCAAAATCTCGGCCAGGGTTTCGCGGCCTCGACGATGATGTTGATCTCGGTGGTGATCGTCGTCGTCCCATGGGCCTATCTCGAATTTGGCGGAGGCCGGAAGAATGCCTGACGTGCTCGTAGTCAATCAACCGGCCCCCGGCATGGCGGCACCGCGTGCGCTTTCCGGCCCGAGCGGTGCCAAGCCCCGGCGGATCGTTTCGCCCCGCAACATCATGCTCTACGGCACGCTGTTCGTTGTCGCTGCCTACTATCTCCTGCCGCTCTACGTGATGATCGTCACGTCGCTGAAGGGCATGCCCGAGATCCGGATGGGCAACATCTTCTCGCCGCCGATGGAGATCACGTTCGAGCCCTGGGTGAAGGCGTGGTCATCCGCCTGCACCGGTCTCAATTGCGACGGACTGAGCCGCGGGTTCTGGAATTCGGTCAGGATCACCCTGCCGTCGGTGCTGATTTCGATCGCAATCGCCTCGGTCAACGGCTATGCGCTCGCCAACTGGCGCTTCAAGGGAGCCCAGCTGTTCTTCACGATCCTGATCTTCGGCGCCTTCGTGCCCTATCAGGTCATGCTCTACCCGATCGTCATCATGCTTCGCTCGATAGGGCTTTACGGCTCGCTGACGGGACTGGTGCTGGTGCACTCGGTCTTCGGCATGCCGATCCTGACGCTGCTTTTCCGCAACTACTTCACATCCCTGCCGCAGGAATTGTTCAAGGCGGCCCGCGTCGATGGCGCAGGCTTCTGGGGCATCTACTTCAAGATCATGGTGCCGATGTCGCTGCCGATCTTCGTCGTCGCGATGATCCTACAGGTCACGGGTATTTGGAACGACTTCCTGTTCGGGGTCGTCTACACGACGCCGGATCTCTATCCGATGACGGTGCAGTTGAACAACATCGTCAATTCCGTTCAGGGCGTGAAGGAATACAACGTCAATATGGCCGCAACGATCCTCACCGGCCTCGTTCCGCTGATCGTCTATTTCGTCTCGGGACGGCTTTTCGTCCGGGGCATTGCCGCCGGCGCAGTAAAGGGTTGATCATGACATCCAGTGTTTCCATTCGCGATCTGTCGCTCAATTTCGGCGCGGTCAATGTCCTGCAGAACCTCAACCTCGAAATCGAAGACGGCGAGTTCCTGGTGCTTCTCGGCTCGTCCGGTTGCGGCAAGTCAACGCTTTTGAACTGCATTGCCGGGTTACTCGATATCTCCGACGGTCAGATCTTCATCAAGGACAAGAACGTCACCTGGGAAGAGCCCAAGGATCGCGGCATCGGCATGGTGTTCCAGTCCTACGCGCTCTATCCGCAGATGACGGTCGAAAAAAACCTGTCCTTCGGCCTGCGCGTGGCGCGTCTGCCGAAGGCGGAGATCGAAAAGCGCATCGCAAGGGCCGCCGAGATCCTGCAGATCCAGCCGCTGCTGAAGCGCAAGCCGGCCGAACTCTCGGGCGGCCAGCGGCAGCGCGTTGCCATCGGCCGGGCGCTGGTGCGCGATGTCGATGTCTTCCTGTTCGACGAACCGCTGTCCAACCTCGATGCAAAGCTGCGCTCCGAACTGCGGGTCGAAATCAAGCGGCTGCACCATGCGCTGAAGAACACGATGATCTACGTCACCCATGACCAGATCGAGGCTCTGACGCTCGCCGACCGCATCGCCATCATGAAGAACGGCGTCATCCAGCAGCTCGACGATCCCACCACGATCTATAATGCGCCGCGCAACCTTTTCGTCGCCGGCTTCATCGGCTCGCCGTCGATGAACTTCCTGCGTGGCGAGCTGGTCGAGCGCGACGGCAAGGTGGCTTTCTCGACCAACGGCGTGGACTTCACGCTCGACGGCTATGCTGCCTCCGAGCCGCTTGTGGCGGGGCGCAAGGTCGTGCTCGGGCTGCGTCCGGAGCATATCGGGGTGAACGAGGCCGCCGGTCCCGGTGCTGAAGTCCACGATGCGGTCGTCGATATCGAAGAGCCGATGGGGGCCGACAATCTTTTGTGGATCAAACATGCCGGCCACATCATGTCGGTGCGCATCAACGGCGCGCGACGCTTCAAGCCGGGCGCGGCGATCAAGCTGATTTTCGACATGTCTGTGGCCTCGGTCTTCGACGCTGCGACAGAATTGCGGATCTAGGGGCGACTTCTCCGTTCAGTCATGCCCTGCTGGCAAACGACTGAGCGAAGAAAGAGCGAGAGGCGCTTTCGGCGTTGAACTTAGGAAATGACGGCATGACGGATACCGAAACTTCGATCGATCTCGCCGGCCCATGGCAGCTGACATCACCGGGCAGTGACCACCGGGCAGAAATCCAGATCCCTGGCGATGTCCATTCGGCACTGCAGGCGGCAGGTATCATTGTCGACCCCTATGTTGGGCGCAACGAGGAGGTCGTCCAATGGGTGGCGCATCGAGACTGGGTGCTGCAGCGGCGCTTTGTGCTCGGCGAGGTCGACGGTGACTGGTATCTGGATATCGACTCTCTGGACACGGTAGCGACGATCTCGATCAACGACACCGTCGTGCTTGAGGCGGACAACTGCTTTCGCCGCTACCGTCCCGATGTTTCCAAGGCTCTGCGACCAGGCGAAAACACGCTCAGCATCGTGCTGCATTCCAGCATTGCAGTTGGCACCGCCTTGCAGGAGAAGCAGCCCTTCTACATTCCCTACCATCCCGGCAATTCTCCCATCGCCAACGGCAACATGCTGCGCAAGCCGCAGAGCCATTTCGGCTGGGACTGGAACATCGCCATCGCGCCGCTCGGACTTTACGGCACGGTAGCTCTGCGCCGGCTGGAGACGGCGCGGATCGAGAGTGTGACGACGCGCCAGATGCACAACGACGACGGAACCGTCGATCTGCTGGTGACGGCGGCCTTGTTTGCCGGCCGGCAGGGGGTGGCACAGCTCTATTTCGAACTGGACGGCGAGCGGGTGCGGCTTGATTGCGGCGTGGTGGCCGGCGAGACCGCCATTACCCACGTCTTCCATATCGACGAACCGAGGCTCTGGTGGCCGGCCGGCAGCGGCGAGCCGGCGCTCTATAGGCTGTCGGTCGAAACCGGAAACGAGGTGGTGACACGGCAGATCGGGCTTCGCACCATCGAGCTGATCACCGACAAGGATGCGGCCGGCAGCCGGTTTGCCTTCAAGGTCAACGGTCGCGAGATCTTCTGCCGCGGTGCCAACTGGATCCCCGCCGATGCGCTGTTCTCGCGCTCGAGCCGGGAAAAGACCGAGGACCTGCTGCAGTCTGCAGCCGATGTGCACATGAACATGATCCGGGTGTGGGGCGGCGGCTTCTACGAGGCCGACTGGTTCTACGACATCTGCGACCGGCTCGGCCTGATGGTCTGGCAGGACTTCATGTTCGCCTGCAATCTCTATCCCTCGACCGGGGACTTTCTCGACAATGTCGCGGCCGAGGTGACGTATCAGGTGAAGCGGCTGGCCAGCCATCCCTCGATCGCGCTCTGGTGCGGCGACAACGAACTGGTGGGCGCGCTCACCTGGTTCGAGGAATCGCGCAAGGATCGCGACCGCTACCTGGTCTCATACGACCGGCTCAACCGGACCATCGAGCTTGCCATGAAGCAGGCGGCGCCGGAGGCGATCTGGTGGCCGTCGAGCCCGGCCTCGGGCTATCTCGATTTCGGCGATGCCTGGCATGCCGATGGCTCCGGCGACATGCACTACTGGTCGGTCTGGCACGAGAACAAGAGCTTTGACAATTACCGCTCCGTGCGCCCGCGCTTCTGCTCGGAATTCGGCTTCCAGTCCTACACCTCGCTGCCGGTCATCCGGACCTATGCCGAGCCGAAGGACATGAACGTCGCATCGCCGGTGATGGAGCTTCACCAGAAGAACGCCGGTGGCAACGAGCGGATCGCGGCAACGATGTTCCGCTATTTCCGCTTTCCCAAGGATTTCGCCAATTTCGTCTATCTCAGCCAGATCCAGCAGGCGCTGGCGATCCAGACGGCGGTCGATTACTGGCGCTCGCTGAAGCCCCATTGCATGGGGACGATCTACTGGCAGCTGAATGACACCTGGCCCGTCGCGTCCTGGTCCAGCCTCGATTATGGCGGGCGCTGGAAGGCGATGCACTACATGGTGCGACGCTTCTTCCAGCCGGTCGCTGTCGCCGCGATCCCCACCGAGGACAAGGGGACGATCCGGATGTCCGTCGTCAACGACACGCTTGACGAGGTCAGCATCGACCTCGCTCTGCACGTCATCACCATGTCCGGCGAGGTTAGGCCGATGACGTCGGTGCAGGCGACCTGCGGTCCGGATGCTGCCGTCATCGCCTTCGAGGTCGATGCCGCGGCGATTGCTCCCGGCTGCGTTCTCGGATGGACATTCACCGCTTCGAACGGCATGGGCGGGCAGGGGCATTACGTCCACGGCACCTACAAGGCGCTGGAACTCGAGCCATCGGGCCTCAGCGTCCGGCGCATCGAGCGCACGGAGGACGGGGCGGTCGAAATGACGCTCACCGCCAGCGGACTTGCACTTTTCGTCATGATCGAGAGCGAGACGGACGGGCGTTATTCCGACAACGCATTCGATCTTACGGCCGGCGAGACGCGGCTGGTCAGGTTCATGCCGTTCCTGCCGATGGCGTCCGACGCCATGCCGGAGTTCCGTTTCTACGACCTGCAGTCCTGCCAATCGCTGGACTGACCCCAATCACGTTGCTGCCATCGGCGGCACCCCGACCGGCGCAAGCCGGCCAAGACGACAGGCCGAACGGCCATGGAGGAGAAAGCAATGACGACACTTGGTTTTCAGCTTTACAGCGCCCGCGAGTTCCCGCCCTTTTCCGACGTATTCGCCAAGGTTGCCAAGGCCGGTTACACGGAGGTCGAGGGCTATGGCGCGATGTATGCCAGCCTCGACGATGCCGGCCTGAAGGCGATGCGTGCCGATCTCGACAGCAACGGTCTGACCATGCCGACCGGACACTTCGGCCTCGACCTGCTGGAGAGCAACCCGGAGCGTGCCCTCGAGATTGCCGGCGTGCTCGGCATCGAGTCGATCTACGCACCCCACATCATGCCTGACCAGCGGCCCTCGGACGCAAAGGGCTGGCATGCATTTGGCGCCCGGCTGGAGGCGGCGGGCCGCCGGTTCAAGAATGCCGGCCTCGATTTCGGCTGGCACAACCATGATTTCGAGTTCGTCAAGCTTGCCGATGGCTCGACGCCGATGGAACACATCATGGCGGGTGGCCCCGGCCTTTCGTGGGAAGCCGATCTCGCCTGGGTGGTGCGCGGCGGCGCCGATCCGTTCGCATGGATCGAGACGCTGGGTCCGCGCATCACCGCCGTCCATGTCAAGGACATCGCACCGGCCGGCGAAAACACGGACGAGGGCGGTTGGGCCGACGTTGGCCACGGCACGCTCGACTGGGCCAAGCTGATGCAGGCCCTGAAGTCGACGGGCGCCCGCCATTATGTGGTGGAGCATGATAATCCCAACGATCTCGACCGCGTCGTGACGCGCTCTATCGCATCGTTCAAGACCTACTGATCGGAGGGCTCATCATGGCCAAGGAACTCGGTGTCGGCATCATTGGATGCGGCAATATCTCAACGACCTATTTCACGCTATCGCCGCTCTTCAGAGGATTGAAGGTGCTCGCCTGCGCCGACATCAACATGGGTGCGGCGGAGCTCCGGGCGGAGGAATTTGGCGTCAGGGCACAAACGATCGACGAGCTGCTCGCAAATGACGAGCTCGATGTTATCGTCAACCTGACCATCCCGGACGCCCATTTCGCGGTCTCCAAGCGGATCCTCGAAGCCGGCAAGCACGTCTATTCGGAAAAGCCGCTTGTGCTGACGCTGGAAGAGGGCGAGACGCTGCGGCGTCTTGCGACGGAAAAAGGGCTCGCCGTCGGCTGCGCCCCGGACACGTTTCTCGGCGGCGCCCACCAGCTGGCGCGCAAGTTCATCGACGACGGCGGCATCGGCCGGATCACGTCGGGTACCTGCCATGTCATGAGCGCTGGCATGGAGATGTGGCATCCGAACCCGGACTTCTTCTTCCTGCCTGGCGCGGGGCCCATCCTCGATCTCGGCCCGTATTATGTCGCCGATCTCATCAACCTGATCGGGCCCGTCAAGCGCGTCGGAGCGATGACCTCGATGGCGTCGGAGACCCGCACGATCACCAGCCAGCCACGCCATGGCGAAATCATTCCGGTGAAGACGCCGACGACCATCCAGGCGTTGCTGGAATTCGTCAGCGGTGCGACCATCACGCTCACGGCCAGCTGGGACGTCTGGTCGCATCGGCATGGCAGCATCGAGCTCTACGGCACCGAGGGCTCGCTCTACGTGCCCGATCCGAACTTCTTCGGTGGAACGGTCGAAGCCAGCGGTCGCAACAAGGATATCAAGACACTGGATGCATGGGAGCACCCTTTCGGCATCGCCAACCAGGAAAGTCCGCAGGGTCCGCGCGCCAATTATCGCACCGCCGGGCTCGCCGACATGGCGGCCTCGCTGATCGACGGGCGCGATGCCCGGTGCTCGCTAGACCGGACGCTGCACGGCGTCGATGTCATGACGTCGATCCTCACATCCGGCGCCGAGAACCGGTTTATCGAACTGACGACGACCTGCAGCCAGCCGGCAGCGCTCGGCATCGAAGAGGCGCAGGCACTCTTGAAGTAACACTGGCGGGAGCTATTGTGCGCGCGGGCTGAACAGCCCGCGTTCGAGCATGGGAGAGATATCGATGAGCTGGCAACCGGCGGAAGACCGCTATTCCAAGATGAAGTACAACCGCACCGGCCGATCCGGCCTGAAGCTGCCGGCCGTTTCGCTCGGCCTCTGGCATAATTTCGGCGGCGACACCTCCCATGACCGCAAGGTCGACATGTGCCGCACCGCGTTCGATCTCGGCATCACCCATTTCGATCTCGCCAATAATTACGGCCCGCCTCCGGGCTCGGCCGAAACGGCGTTCGGCGAAATCCTGCGCACGGATTTTGCAGGCCTGCGCGACGAGCTGATCATCTCCTCCAAGGCCGGCTACAACATGTGGCCGGGTCCGTATGGCGAGTGGGGAAGCCGCAAGTACCTCGTCGCCTCCTGCGACCAGAGCCTTAAGCGCATGGGCCTCGACTATGTCGACATCTTCTATTCGCACCGCTTCGATCCGGACACCCCGCTCGAGGAAACCTGCGGCGCTCTCGACTACATCGTTCGCTCCGGGCGGGCACAGTATGTCGGTATCTCGTCCTATAACTCGCAGCGGACCCGCGAGGCGGCTGAGATCCTGAAATCGCTGGGTACGCCATGCCTCATCCACCAGCCGAGCTACTCCATGCTCAACCGCTGGGTCGAGGACGACAAGCTGCTCGACACGCTGGACGACGTCGGCATGGGCTCCATCGTCTTTTCGCCGCTGGCGCAGGGGATGCTGACGACCAAGTATCTGAACGGCATTCCGGAAGACAGCCGTGCCGCGCAGGACCATTTCCTGAAGCGGGAATTCATCCGCCCGTCGATCCTCGAGAATATCCGCAAGCTGAACGCGATTGCCGAAAGGCGCGGCCAGACGCTGGCGCAGATGGCGATAGCCTGGGTTCTACGCGGCGACAGGGTGACCTCGGCGCTGATCGGCGCCAGCCGTTCGTCGCAGATCGTCGATTGCGTCAAGGCGCTCGACAACGCTGATTTCACTGCCGAGGAGCTGAGTGAAATCGACGTCTATGCCAAGGAAGCCGATATCAACCTCTGGGCCAAGTCGGCCGAGCTGGAATAGTCGCCGCTCGGTGATTTCACGCCGATAGTTCGAACTGAGGCGCCGCCTGCGGGCGGCGCTTTCATCCTTGGAGGAGGTAGACCGATGATCCACAATCCTATTTTGCCCGGCTTTAATCCCGACCCGTCTATCTGCCGCGTCGGTGCCGACTACTATATCGCGACATCGACCTTCGAGTGGTATCCGGGTGTGCAGATCCACCACTCGCGCGACCTGGTGAACTGGACGTTGGTGCGCCGGCCGCTCGAGCGACAGGCTCAGCTCGACATGCGCGGCAATCCGGACAGCTGCGGCATCTGGGCGCCATGCCTGTCCCATGCCGATGGGCTTTTCTGGCTGGTCTATACCGACGTCAAACGGCTCGACGGCAATTTCAAGGACGCTCATAATTACATCGTGACCTCAGAGACCATCGAGGGCGAATGGTCGGATCCGGTCCATGTCAATTCATCGGGCTTCGACCCGTCGCTGTTTCACGATGCCGACGGTCGCAAGTGGTTCGTCAACATGCAGTGGAACCACCGCAGCGAGAGCTTTGGCGGCTCGCCGAAATCGCCGGCCTTCGACGGTATCCTGCTGCAGGAATACGATGCTGCCAGCAAGTCGCTCAAAGGGCCGATCCGCAACATCTTTGCCGGCAGCCCGCTCGGTCTCGTCGAGGGTCCGCATCTGTTCCAGCGCAACGGCTGGTATTATCTGACGACCGCCGAGGGTGGCACCGGCTACGACCATGCCGTCACCATGGCCCGGTCGCGCGATATCGGCGGCCCGTATGAACTGCATCCGGACAGCCACCTGATGACCGCGAAGGGTCACCCGGATGCTGCGCTCCAGCGCACCGGGCATGGCCAATATGTGGAGACCCCTGACGGCGAGGCCTATCACACCCATCTCTGTGGCCGTCCGCTGGCGCCGTTGCGTCGCTGCACGCTCGGTCGCGAGACGGCCCTGCAGAAATGCGTCTGGAAAGATGACTGGCTCTATCTCGCAAACGGCACCGTGGTGGGCGACGTGGACGTACAGGGCCTCGCCGGTGCTGTTCCCCTCGACAAGCCGCGACGCAGCGGTGCGAATTTCGATGGACCGACATTGCCGGCCGATTTCCAGTGGCTTCGCACGCCACGGCCGGAGCGGCTGTTCAGCCTCACCGAGCGGCCGGGCCATCTGCGGCTGTTCGGCCGCGAAAGCATCGGCTCATGGTTCGAGCAGTCGCTGGTTGCCCGTCGGCAGGAGCATCACAGCTTCAGGGCGGAAACCGTGATCGAGTTTGCGCCGGATACCTACCAGCAGGTAGCGGGGCTGACCCATTATTATAACCGCTTCAAGTTCCATGCGCTCGCCGTCACCGTGCATGAAGAACTCGGGAGGTGCCTGACCATTCTCTCATGCCCGGGCGACTATCCGGAGGGACGTCTTACCTTCCCCATCGGCAGTGGCGTCGCCGTTCCAGAGGGACGATTGCAGCTCTCGCTGGAGGTGCGCGATAACGACCTGCAGTTCTACTGGCAGGCCGAGGGCATGGGTGCATGGCAGGCGATCGGGCCGGTGCTCGACGCTGGCGTGATCTCGGACGAGGGCGGGCGAGGCGAGCACGGCTCGTTCACCGGCGCCTTTGTCGGCATGTTTGCCTTCGATCTCTCTGGTCGGGCGAAAGCCGCAGATTTCGACTGGTTCAACTACGACATCCTCTAGGTTGACTGACGTCGTGGGCAATGTTTGCCTGGCCGGCCTGCCCCACCGCGGGTCGCGCCTGACTGCATTGACAAAATTTAATATATTTGACCGCGATCCGTCACCTTTTTCAGATAAGGCTGCGCGTCTAAAAGACTTAAAACTACGAGGAAAGCCCATGAAGAAGACGATCACCGCGCTGCTTGCTGCGGCGTGCCTGATTGCACCGGCGGCGCAAGCCCCTGCAGCCCTTGCCGTGACGCCATCAAAAGACGTTCATCGGCCCGTTCTGCACAAGGGCAGCTGGACGCGTGGCCATCGGCTTTCGCCCTCCGACCGCAACCACGCCGTCCCTCTCGACTACACTCGCTACCGCCTGAAAACGCCGCCCCATGGTTATCGATGGGTCCGCATCGGTGGAAGCTTCCTGATGGTAGGCTCCACCAGCGGCCTCATCCTCAGCGTCGTGGCCGCACGGTAGAGCGCCGGCCGGACTGCTGCGTGACTACTTATCGTCAAACTGAAAAATCCCTGGCTCATGACCAGGGATTTTTCAGTTTATGCGGGGTGCTGTTTTCAGCTGAAACGGCCGGCGGCGTGGGCGAGCATGGTGTAGACCTTGCCGGTGTCCGAGGTCAGGTAGGACTGGGTGACGGACTTGTCGCGATCCGTGCTGGCGACGTCTGCGAGCAGCTTTTCGAAGTCGCCGATGTAGCGGTCGACGGCGGTGCGGAATTCCGGCTCGCGGTCATACTTGCGCTTGATCTCGTCAAAGGTCTGCTGACCCTTCAGCGTGTAGAGACGGCGTGTGAAGACATCCCGTTCGCCGCGCTGGTAACGGCGCCAGAGGTCAACCGATGCGTCGTGATCGATGGCGCGGGCGATATCGACCGACAGAGAGTTCAGCGATTCCACGACGTGACGCGGGTTTCTTGCATCGCCGGAGCGAGGTGCCTGGGCGGCGGTCTCGGCGGGAGCGCGCGGGGCGGGTGCGCGGGCCGGTGCTGTGTCTCCCGCGTCGTCGCGCGATGCGCCGCGCAACAGGTCGCTGATCCATCCGCCGCCGGCCTGGTCCTGACGGGCAGGTGTCGGCGCTGCTGCGGGCTGGCGTGGTGCCTGTGGTGCGCGGTCGGCAGCGATGGTGCCGCGAAGGCCCATCGGCTCGATCGGACGCTGCGGGGCGGCGGCTTCCGGCTGTTGCAGGAACTGCGGTGCCGGCTGCTGGGCCACTGGCTGGCGCTGTTGTGCTACCGGTTGTGGTTGTGGCTGCGGCTGCGGAGCGACTGGCTGAGGCTGCGGCGCGACGGCTGCCTGCTGGGGAGCCACACGCTGCGGCTGGGCGGACGCCCGTGTCACGGGCGGCGAGATTTCCAGCTGCTGCGACGAGCGACCGACGATCTGCGAGATGTCCTGCAGGGCCTTGATCTGCTCGGCCACGGCGCGACGCATGGCAGCGGCGCTTTCCTTGGCTTCTTCCGGCAGGTCGAAGGCACCGCGCTTCAGTTCCGTGCGGGTGAGGTCGAGTTCCTTGCGGATATCACCGGCCGAACGGCGGATCTCGTCGGTGGCGCCCGAGAAGCGGCCGATGGCTTCCTCGACGGCAACGCGCAGGGTTTCGCGCATGGAGTAAGCGGCATTGTCAGTCGTCTTGCCGGCTTCCGAGAACATGTTCTCGACATCCGACATCGACGCAGTCAGCCCACCGCGCAGGCGGCTGGTGAGTTCGTTGGAACGACGCTCGGCATTTGCGAAGGTGCCCTCGATCGCGTCGTTTGCTTCCTGGCCGGCCTTGGCGAGCGCATCGCGCATCGTCTCGGCCGTCTGCTGGGCGCGGGCTTCCGTCTCGGACAGCACGCGACCGATATCGGCCACGGATGCCTGGACACCCTGGCGCAGATTGCCGGACACCTGGTTGGAGCGCTGTTCGGCGCGGTCGAATGCGGTCTCCACGATGGAGCCGACGGCGCGCAGGGTCTTTTCGATTTCCTCGGAGCGCTGAACCAGCCCGACCGAGAGGCCTTCCAAAGCGCTTTCGCGCTCTTCCAGTGTCGACATCAGGTTCGACTGGGCGGCGCCCAGAAGTTGCGATGCCTGGGTCAGGACCTTGGAGTGCTCGTCGAAGCGGCTGATGATGCCGCCAACCTGCGACAGGGTGTGGACCGAGATGTCGCTGAGCTTGTCGATCTTGCCTTCGAGCAGGCGGGTAGAGGCGGAGACCAGTTCGGAAGCCTTGCCGGCGCTCTCGGCAAAGCGCGTGCTGGTCGAGCCGAGGCGGGTGTCGACTTCGGCCAGATCATGCGTGGCGCGGTTGAGCATGGCAACGATCGCCGAGTTGTTGTCGCCCAGCCGTTCGATGAGGCCGTTGACATTGGAAAGCAGGCTCGTTTCCAGCGCGTCGACCGTGTTGGTGACGCTTTCCGTGCGGGCGGAAATGGCGGCCAGTGTCTCGTTGGTGCGCGATGCGATGGCGTTGACCAGGGCGGCGTTCTCGGTGCGCAGGCGTTCGGCTGCCTGCTGGGCTGCCGCCGCGATGCGCTCGGCTGCCTGTTCGCCAGTGGCGGCGTAGGCGTCGACCACAGGGCGGGCCTTTTCGTCGATGATGCGAACCAGTTCCGCAGAGCGGCCGGCCAGCATGGAGTTCAGGTCGCGGCTGCGGTCGTCGAGGCTTGTGCGGATGGACGAACCGCGTGCTTCCAGCGCCTTGTCGACATTGGCAAGCGTCGCATCGATATCGCGGGCGCGGTCATCGAGGTTGGTGCGGATGGCGTTGGTGCGTTCCTCGAGGGCTTCGCCGACGCGTGTCAGGCTGGAAGCAATCTGTTCGCCCGTTCCGGCCAGTGTGGAGCGCATCTGCTGGGTGCGGGCTTCGAGTGTCTTGTCGACATCCGAAAGCGTCGCATCGATATCGCGGCTGCGTTCGTCGAGGCTGGTGCGGATGGCGGTGCTACGATCCTCGAGCGCGCGTTCGACGCGGGCCATGGTGGATGCAATTTCCTCGCCGGTGCCGGCAAGGGCCGAGCGCAGCGATGCGCCGCGGGCCTCGAGCGACTGTTCGACCTCGGAGAGAGCGGCAGACAGCGCCGTTACCTGGTTGCCGACAAGGCCCTCAGCCTCGGCAACCTTGTTGACGATGATGTTGCCGGCCTCGGAGAACGTCTGGGCGACGGCTGCTGCCTGACCTGCGAGACGGTTCTGGGTCTCGGAGACGCGATGGACGATGTCCTGCGAGCGCTCTTCCATCGTACGGGTGAAGTCTTCGCTGCGGTTGCCGAGATTGTCGGCAAACTGCTGGCCAGTGCTGGCAAGCAGCTCTGCGGTGCGGGTGGCTTCGTTGTCCATGCCCTGCGCCGCGTCGGCAACTGCCGTGCGCAGCGTGGTTGCGAGCGCGGTGGCCTTGCCCTCGATGGTGCGGTTGACGGCATCGAGGCCGAGATTGAGCGCGCGATCCATGGTCGACAGGCGTTCGTCGATACGGGCGGTACCGGTTTCCATGGCGTTGCTGAGGTTGGCAGTGCGTCCGTCGAGCGTCTCCGTCAGGCGGGCAGATGCCTCGCTGGTGGCGCGGTCGATCTGTTCGACACTGCCGGAGAGGCTCTCGGCCAGCCGGTTGCCGGCCGCGTCGACCTGTTCGACGACGCCGGAGATACCGTCGCGGATCCGGTGTTCGATGCCGACGAGACCGGACTCGACGCGCGAGCCAGTATTTTCGAAGCGCGTGGTCATGCCTTCCACGGACAAGGTGAGGTGCGAGGAGAAGGTTTCCGCCGAGCGGGTGATTTCACCGGCGGCGTCCTGGAACCTGCCGGCGATGGTGCCGGCGCTGCTTTGCAGGCGTTCCTCGAGCGACCGGGCGCTGGTGTCGATGGCGCCACGCAGCGAGGCTTCGTGCTCTTCGAGAGACATTTCCATCATGCCGACGCTGGTAGCGATCGATGTGCCGATGGTCATGGCCTGTTCGGCAAGCGTACCGTCGATCTGCTCGTGGGCTTCGCGCAACGTCTGCTGGATGGCATTGCCGCGCTGGTCGAGCGTGGTGCGGAGGCGCTCGTGGGCGTTTTCGAGGCTGTGATCCATCTGCGCCAGTCCGGTGCCGATGGTGGCCTCGAGGCGGCCTGTGGTGTCGGCAAGGGCATTCTCGACGCGCGCGGTCGACTGGCCGACCACCGTTTCGAGACGTTCGCCGCCGTTGTTGAGGACGCTGGCCAGCCGTTCGGTGTGGGCACCGAGGGCCTGGTCGAGGCGGTCGTGATTGTCGACATAGGCAGCCCGGATCGTCTCGGCTTCCTTGCCGAAAGTGCCTGCAATGCGCGATTCGGCGCCGGCAACGCTGTCGAGAATGGCGTTGGTGCGGGCTTCGAGCGCGCTGTCGAAACGGTTCTGTGACTCTTCGAGCGAGATGGCGAGCGCCATGGTCTTGTCGTCGAGAGCATTGCCGAGGCGGCTGTGGCTGCTGGAGACGACAGCATTGATCGCCTCGACGCTGACGCCCAGTGTTTCGTCGAGCAAGGCTTGGTTTTCGGCCAATGTCTGCGCGAGGACGCGGGTCTTGCTATCCAGGGTTTCGAGCATGCGATCGTGACCGCTGGAAACCGAGGTTGCTATAGCATCGCCCCGGGTGCTGAGCGTGTTTTCGAGCCGCTCCTGGGTCTCCGACAGCGAGATCGCAAGCGTCATAGCGCGCTCGTCCAGGGCTTCGGTGAGACGTTCGCGACCATCGGAAACGGCAGCGGCGAAGGCGTCCGTGCGGCTGGTCAGGGTCTGTTCGAGGCGCTCCTGCGTCTCGGACAGCGAGATGCCAAGAGCCATGGCGCGCTCGTCCAGCGCTTCGGTCAGGCGGTCGCGGCTGTCGGAAACGGCACTGGTGAAGGCGTCGGTGCGGCTCGTCAATGTCTGGTCGAGGCGCTCCTGCGTTTCCGACAGCGAGATGGCGAGAGCCATCGTGCGGTCGTCCAGGGCATCGGTCAGGCGTTCGTGGGTCGTCGATACGGCGCCGAGTAGCGTCTCGGAACGGCTGGCAAGGGTCTGCTCGAGGCGTTCCTGGCTATCGGAGAGCGAGATGGCGAGCGTCATGGTGCGCTCGTCCAGTGCCTCGGTCAGGCGTTCGTGGCTGTCTGAAACGGCGCTGACGATTGTCTCGGAACGGCTGGCCAGGGTCTGTTCGAAGCGCGACTGGCTGTCCGACAGAGCATTGAAAAGCGCGCCGCTGCGCTCGGCCATGACGGCATCGATGCGCTCGTGGGCTGAGCCGAGTGTCTGGGTGATTTCGCCGGTACGCGCCGACAGGGTGTCGTTAAGTGCCTGCGTGCGGCCGACAAAGGCCGATGTCAGCTCGTGGGTACCGGAAGACAGAGCTGTCGTCAGTTCCGACGTCGCTGTTTCGATGACGCTGGTGAATTGGCCGGAGCGGGCGGCCAGCGCCTCGCTCAGTGCTTCGGCGCGACCCTCGAACGTGGCATTCAGCGTCTCGGTGCCCGAAATGACGGCCGACGAAACGTCGGTCGTGGCGGCTGTCAGCGCCGACGTCAACTCGGCCGAACGGGCTGCGATTGTGCTGCTCAGTTCGTTGCTGCCGTTGGTGAGGGATGAGGAGAGTTCGAGCGTGGCGCCACGAAGTGCCGACGTCAGCTGCTCGGTGCGGGCGTTGAGGGCTGCCTGCAGTTCTTCGGAGCCCGTTCCGAGCACGGCTGCAACGTCGCCAGTCGCGCCGCGCAGCGCAGCGGTGAATTCGCTGGTGCGGCTTTCGAGCGCCGAGGTGATTTCGGCTGCCTTCGAGCCGATGGCGCTTTCGAGCACCTCATGGCCGGTCGACAGGGCTGTGGCGAGTGCAAATGAATGATCGGTCAGCGAGGAGCCGATGCGCTCGATGCTAGAGGTAAGAATGCCGTCCATGGCGTCCGAGCCGCCGGCCAGCGTTTCGTTGATGCGTGCAAGACTTTCCATCAGCTTGCTGTCGAGCGAGCCGGCGCGCTTGTCGAAGGCGGTGGCGAATTCAGCGACGCGTTCGTCGAAGCTTGTCGACACCTGCGCGACCGTCGACTGCAGGCGCTCTTCGAAAAAGCCGGAGCGGAGGTCGAGGTCCATCACGGTGTCGTCGACGCTCGACTGCAGGCTCTGGCGGAAGCTGGCGCCCTTTTCGTCAAGCGCGCTGTTGAGTTTTGCGAGCACGTTGTCGAGGGTACCGGTGATACCGCGTTCGCCGCTGTTCAGGCTGTCGCTGATTTCGCGGGTGCGTGCGATCAGGGTCTCGTTCAGCTGGCGGGCGCGGTCGTTGAGCGCGGCATTCAGCTTGTCCGTGTTGGCATCGAGCGTCGAGGCGCGTGTCTCGAACTGGCTGAGCAGCTTCTTGCCGCGTTCGGAAAGGGTGGTCGACAGGGATTCGAGGCGCGTGTCGAATTCCTGATTGAGGGCGAAGCCGGAAGCACTGAGGTTTTCGATGAGGCTGTCGGTCTTGGCCGCCAGCAGCGAGCCGAGCGACTGCAGGGCTGCGTTAGACTTTTCCGAAAGTGCGGCGGCGCGCGTGTCCATCAATGTCGCAAAAGCTTCGCCCGAGGTTGCCAGTCTGATGGCGATTTCCTCGGTGGCGAGCGACATGTCTTCCTTGATCTGCTCGTGTACGCCCGAGATCGACGAGCGGATGCGCTCGGCGTGATTGACGATGGCGTCACGCTCGGAACCGAGTTCGTGGACGAGGCCGCGCACGCGCATTTCGTTGTCGGCATAGCTGCGCTCGAGCGCGTTGACTTCGGAATGGACGAGGGTCTCGAGTTCGGTGGCGCGGGCGATGGTCCGTTCGATGCCTTCGTTCATAGCGGAAACTTCGCGGCGTACGGCCTGACCGACCGTCATGATGCGCTCGGAGGCGATCGTTTCGGGATCGGAGAGACGCAGCGCCACTTCAGCCATGGAACGGGCGGCGTTGCGCATGTCCTGGGCGCGCGACAGCATGATGGCAAAGGCATAGAAAAGCAGGATCGGAACAAGTATGCCGATGATGCAGGCGATCACGCCGGGCAGGGCCACGAGTTCGGCAAGCGAGCGGATCTGCCAGATCGGCGGGGAATAGATGACGCTTGTCAGACCGATGCCGGCAATCAGCCAGATGATCGAGAAGATCGTCGCATTGCGGATGGCGCCGCCGATGGAGGCGTTGTCCAGCGAGCGGAGGATCGACTGGGGGCTGGCCCTGCTGGTATCGTTGGCGGGTTCGAACATCTGATTGCGAGGGGTATCGCCCGGTCGCCCGACATTTCCGCGGGCCGCGGCAGCCTTGCGGGCCGCGTCTTCCTTTGCCTGCCGTGCACGTGCATTCGAGGTCTCGGCCAAATCTGCCTCCGTTGCACGCGGCGCAGGTCCGGTGCGAGCTGGTATTCCGTCATCGCTGAAATCGATTTGCAGCGCTTCGTCCAAAGCTTTGAAAGCCTTGTCTTCAACCGACTCGCTGTATTTGTTGTTCGCCATACGGATACGCCTCGTTACACTCGTTCCGGCCGACCCTGCATTTCGAAAATCCGCCAAGATCCGATACGCAACATCTCGCCAGCCGTACTACCGATTTCCTTAACAAGGCATCGGCATCCACATTACAATCCGCGCGATGTGCAATTTTGCACAATGGGCGGTACCAAAACATTACCACTTTCCGAGCGTCGGGCAAAGGCGACGCCGCGGCACGAGACACCAGTACCGTCCTGACACATTAGCAGCACTGTTACAATTATGGGATGGCAAACCTCCGGAAGTGTTAGCGTGTTGTTAACACCTTTTAAATCAAGGCATTGTCGAAAAGCCGATAATTTAACCGTGTTTAACGGTCGTTAACCATACGTGCATTTTTCCGCCTTTGTTGTGCCGGAATTTAACGGGATGGCCATGCCGCGGCCGCAAGGATGCAGCAACACACCGAACAAGAGACAACCGGAGAATGGGCCCATGGCCGCCTTGAACATTGCATTTGAAGCCCCTGACAACTCGCGCGGCATGGGGCCGTCGCGGGAAAAGCCGATCGATCTGGTCCATCTCGCGCGGCAGACCATGGGCGACAAGGTGCTCGAAATCGAGGTTCTGCAGATGTTCGCCCGCCAGGCACGCAGCTGCCTTCAGGATATCGGCAGCGGCAATGCCGACCAGGTGAAGGCAGGGACACACCGTCTGAAGGGTGCCGCAAGCGCCGTCGGCGCCTTCAAGGTCGCACAGTCTGCCGAGGCGTTCGAAGCGCACTCCAGCGATGCTGCCTGCATGGCAGCTGTCGGCACCGCCGTCGTCGAGGCGGAAAACTTCATTCTCAAGCTTTGCCGCTAAGCCTGGACTTGTTGCGTCGTCCCCATAAGGGACGGCAACATCGCTGACCGGTATCCGGCCTAGCCGGTGGCTTTCGGAGCCGGCGATGTTGACTGCTGTTTGGAATTGTTGGAAGAAAATCCGACCCTGCCAATATCACTCGCGTATTCCGGATTATCTCATGACCAAACTGACAATCGTTGCTTTCGACGGCGCGCGTTTCGACTTCGATGCCGACGAAGGCTCGACCGTGATGGAAAACGCGGTGCGCAATTCCGTGCCCGGCATCGAAGCTGAGTGTGGCGGCGCCTGCGCCTGCGCCACCTGTCATGTCTACGTCGACGATGCCTGGATAGAGCAGGCGGGACCGCCGGCCGCGATGGAAGAAGATATGCTCGATTTCGCCTTCGATGTCAGGCCGAGCTCGAGGCTTTCCTGTCAGATCAAGCTGACGTCGGCGCTGGACGGTCTCGTTGTTCATGTGCCGGAGCGCCAAGCCTGATACAGCCCGGCGAACAGCGCCCAAAAAAAACCTCGCCCTTTTTGCGGAGCGAGGCCAGGCGGGCGTATCGCCGACAGGCGAGGGAGGAAGCGCATGCGGCTTCGGATACGCCGGGAGAACCCAGGAAAACCGGAACGCAATACCATCGGCGATGCTATACGTAAGATGATACTACATTATGGCTGTGGTAAAGCGTAAAGCCGACTTGTCCCGTGCTATCTCGGCTCCAGCGTGTCATATTTCGCACAGTTGCGGTGATCGACAGCTGTGAACTCGCTTTGTTAACGATCTAATTTTACTCCATCTTTTCCGATTTTTCGCCGTGGCGGCGATGAGCGAGACGCTGCATGCGGTTCTGGAAGTTTGTAGCCTCGACGCGGTCGAACCGTGCCTGATCCTGATCGTGCAGGACGGTGTTGCGCACTGATTCGCCGCTCACCTTGTCCTGCAGCAAGTCGCAGGTCCGCTCTGCTGGCAGCGAGAGGATGGCCTTCTCCAGGCTGCGTGCATGCGACCTCGCAATCTCGGCATGACGCTCCTCGTGGCGTTTGATGTCGGCCGATAGCCTGTCCCAGACGGCGGAAAGACGGGGCTGCGCGTGACGGCGATCCCGCCAGCGCGGCAGGATGACGACGATGTCCACCGTGACCCGGGCGCCGCCGATATGGCAGCGGCCGCCGCTCTCCACATAGGTCGCCTGGCCACCGAAGCGGATACGCGTTGCACCGGGATGGCGGCTGCTGGCGCCCATCGCCGTTGGGCCGCCGGCATTGAGCGCCGCGTCGAGTTCGTCGGCCGTGTTGCCACTGATATCGAAATACGAAAAGGTCTTGTGCGCGACCACCTCCGCTTCTGCGCTCCGCAAGACGCCGCATGACAGCAAAACGGCGAGTGGGAGGCAAGCAAAGCGCGATGCAGTCGGCATTCGTGATCGGACCAGTTGAACTTCACGGAAGCTTGCGGCATAGCCACTGCGAGCGCAACATCGGGCGAAGGTTTTTTTCAATTTCAACGGAGCGGACGTTCGTGACAGCGATGCGCGATAAAATCTGGCATGTGGGCCATGGTCGTCGTCTTGATCTCAGCCGCAGCGCGATCATGGCGATCGTCAACATCACACCGGACTCCTTTTCCGACGGCGGCCGTTTCCAGTCCGTCGATGCGGCAGTCTCCCATGCGCTTGCCTGTGTCGCCGAGGGTGCTGACATCGTCGACATCGGTGGCGAATCTACGAGGCCGGGCGCCGAACCCGTCAGCGCCGCAGAGGAGCAGGCTCGGGTGCTGCCGGTGATCGAAGCCCTGCGCGGCAAGACCGAGGCGCTGATCTCCGTCGATACTTACAGGGCAGAGACGGCGCGGCTGGCAGTTGCCGCCGGTGCCCACATCGTCAACGACGTATTCGGGCTGCAGCGCGAACCGGATATTGCAGCACTTGCCGCCGAAAGCGGTGCCGGCCTCTGCATCATGCACACCGGTCGCGAACGTCGGAAACTGCCGGACGTTATCGCTGACCAAGTGGTGTTTCTCGAGCGATCGCTGAAAATTGCCGATGCTGCCGGGGTCGATCGCAGCAAGATCGTGCTCGATCCCGGCTTCGGTTTTGCCAAGGACGGCGATGAAAACCTGGAACTCATGATGCGGTTTGCCGAGCTGAAGCGATTTGGTCTTCCGCTCCTCGCAGGCACATCGCGAAAGCGCTTCATCGGCCAGTTGACCGGACGGGAGGCGGAGGAGCGGGATGCAGGGACGGTTGCAACAACGGTGCTGCTCAGAATGCAGGGCGCCGCGATTTTCCGCGTGCATAATGTCGCAATCAACAGGGACGCACTTGCCGTCGTCGATGCTATGCTGGAGATGCAGGCGAAATCAGGAATAAAAACATCATGAGCGGTATCTACACCATCACCCTGCAGAACTGTGCATTCTTTGCCCGCCACGGCGTTCACGACGAGGAGGAGTTTTTGGGACAACGATTCTTCGTCGACGCCGAACTCGACGTCGCCGCCGGCGAGGCGCTGGTGACGGATTCGATCGACGGCACCGTCAACTACGGCGTCGCCTTCACCGTCATCGAGGAAATCGTCACCGGCAAGCGTCGCTACCTGATCGAGGCGCTGGCGCTCGACGTGGCCAAGGGCCTGTGCGAAAAGTTTCCGCAGATCAAGCGCGTCAAGGTCACCGTCCGCAAGCCGAACGCACCTGTCCCGGGCGTTCTCGACTACGTTCAAGTGAGCATCGAGCATTTTGCCTGAGACTGATTTCACCACCGCAATGCTTGGTCTTGGCGGCAATATTGCCGATCCGGTCCGGGCGATGGCCACGGCCTTACAATCCCTCGACCGGCGCGCCGATTGCAGCATCGTCGCGGTGTCGAAACTCTACCGCACGCCGCCGTGGGGGAAGACGGACCAGGCGTTCTTTTTCAACGCCTGCGCGGCGATCAGCACTTCGCTTCCACCGGAGACCTTGCTCGACGTCTGTCTCGATATCGAGCGCGGCATGAAGCGGGAGCGGATCGAGCGCTGGGGACCCCGGACGATCGACATCGATATCCTCACCTACGGGGCTGTGAGGCTCGATACCTCAAAGTTGCAGATCCCGCACGCCCGCATGACCGAGCGCGGCTTCGTGCTTATGCCGCTTGCGGATATTGCAGCAGACCTGGTGGTGGCCGGAAACACCGTTACGGCATGGCTTGCAAACGCCGATATCGGCGGCATCGAAGTAGCGGATGCAGATGTCGGCTGGTGGCAACGCAGGTAGAGCAAAAAGGCCGAGCACCGGCCCGGCCTTTGAAAAATCCACTGGATGACGGCGATTACTTGATGGCGCCGACGGTCATGGTGTCGACAGCCTCGCGCTTCAGGCTGAGGCCGATGACTGGGACCATCTGCTCGTCGACCTTGACCGAGATCGTCACGTTCATCGACTTGTCGTCCTGCAGGCGGGCAATCATGGCGCCGTTCAGCTTCTGGCGGTTAAGGCCGACGACGACCGTATTGTCGTTGACCGAACCGGACGTGACGTCGAGGCCCTTGCCGGCGGCGCCGTCGAGGAACTTGCCGTTGTAGGTGCTGCCGCTCTGTGTGATCTCGGCGGACATCGGCTGCTGGAAGACGCCGACGCGGCAGGTGCCGTCGAGCTTGACGCCTGTCGCGGATCCCTGGCTTGGCGTGCCGATCAGATTGCAGGTGAATTTGGTGCCCTTGTATTTGCCGGCAACGATCTCGCCCGGACCGCGCCATGCGCCGGACACCGACTGGAAGAAAGCCTTGTCGCGGGACGAGGCATTGGCCGATTGCGCCCAGTCGACGACGGAGAGGGCCATGACGGCGAGGCCGCATACAACAATAAACTTACGCGAAAACATGGGCTTTCCTTGGCAAAGGTGTACCGGAAACTAAGCTCCGACTTTGCCTCAGAATGGTTAACAGCTCGTTTCTTTTGGGGTGCAGGCCTTAAAGAATGGCCTGTCAGGGCTGCCTTTTGGCCGCACCAGGCGAGAGGTCGCCGATGAAATCGCCAATGCCCGGGCGCTTCAATGCCCGGAATGGCAGCGGGCGGCAGAGGTCCATCGCAGCAATGCCGATGCGGGCCGTCATCAGCCCGTTGACGACGCCTTCGCCGAGCCGGGCCGAGAGTTTCGAGGCCAGCCCATGGCCGACGATCTGCTGGACGAGGCCGTCGCCGACGGCGATCGAGCCGGTGACCGCCAGGTGGGCGACAACATCGCGCATCAGCTTCAACATGCCCAGTGTTCCAGGCCTGCCGCCATAAAGGTCGGCCATGGCGCGCACCAGCCGGGTGGATTCGAAAAGCACGTAGAGCAGGTCGACGATCGCACGCGGGCTGACGGCGGTGACGACCGAGACGCGCCTGGAGGCGGTGAGGATCAGCGCCCGTGCGTCGCGGTCCAGCGGCCCCAGCAGTTCACGCTCCGCAAGCGAAATCAGGCCCGGCGTATCGATGATATCGCCTTCCGTCGCCTTCAGTGCGGCGCGGCCCCTGGCTGTCGCAGGCTTGGCGGCAAACAGCGTCGAAAGCCGATCGACCAGCGCCCGGGCACGCGCAGGTTTTACCTCCAGCGCTGCGGCCTCCGCCTCGGCGCGGATGGCGTGTACCGTTGCCAGCCGCATCATGCCGGCGGTTTCGCGGACGACCATTCCGATCACCGCGAGGATGCCGATGCCAAGCACGGTCAACGCAGTGTAGCCCAGCCAGTCGGCGCGGGTGAAGAGATTGCGGATCAGCTCATCCGTCCACAGGCCGAAGGCCAAGGAAAGCAGGATGCCGAACGCACTGAGCGCAACCTTGGCAAAGGAAAAGCGGCGGCGGGGCTTGAGGCTCGGCAGCGTACCTTCGAGAGACGACGACGGATTGAGGAAGGGATCCTCCTCGTCAGGGGTGAGGACGATGTCTGCGTCGAAGCTTTGCGGACGGCGCGCTGGCATGGCCTGACGGGAATCGGTCGCCGGCGGCTCCGGTTCCATCGAGAAGGCTGCCGGACTGCGGGAGGAATGCGGCGGATCGTTTTCGATCGGTTGGGTCATGCGAGGCGGTCTCCGAACAGGAACTGCATGGCGCGGTCGAGCCGGATGTGCGGCACCGAGAGAACCACGCCGGTCGGTGAACGGTCGAGCAGCGGTGGCCGAAAGCGCACGACGTTGACATCCGGCAGCGGACCGGGGTCGCTGTCGGTTCCGGGAAGCGCGAACAATTGCTGCGGATCGCGGGGCAGGTCGCCGGGGAAGACGGCGGTATTACGGACACCATCGAAGACGTCGCCATTGATCGTCTCGCCGGCAATGGGCGTTCCGACGATCACCGGGAGCACCTGTCCGTCGCGCGTGACCGTAGCCTCGCGGGTGGCCCGGATCGAGGCCAGCGCCATCACGTCGATGCCGGCACCGGTCATGCCGATCTGCTGGGTTGCCCTCTCGACGAGACGGCGGGTGAGGGCCTCCAGCCGGTCGTGGCTTTCATGGTGGAGGTGGTCGGCCTTGGTGGCTGCAACCAGCACCCGGTCGATGCGGCGGCCGACAAAGGAGGAGAGGAAGCTGTTCGTGCCGGGGCGGAAACAGGCCAGCACGTCGGCCAGCGCCCGCTCGAGGTCCTGGATTGCCTCGGGGCCGCGATTGATGGCCTGCAAGGCATCGACGAGGACGATCTGCCGGTCCAGCCGGGCGAAGTGTTCGCGGAAGAACGGTTTGACGACCACGGACTTGTAAGCCTCGTAGCGCCGCTCCATCATCGCCCAAAGCGAGCCCTTGCCAGCCTTGCCCGGCGCAGGTGTCGGCAAAGGGGCAAACGTCAGCGCCGGCGATCCGTCGAGATCGCCGGGGAGCAGGAAACGTCCCGGTGGCAAGGTAGAGAGGGAGCGTTCATCCGATTTGCAGGCGCGAAGATAGGCGGTGAACGCCTGGGCCAGATCGCGGGCGCGCATTTCGTCGGCAGGAGACGCCGCATCCGTGGAGGCGGAGCGCGCCAGCCACTCCCGGGACAATTCGGCTCGGACGCCGGTTTGCGCCAAAGCCAGCGTCTCCTCGCTGAAGGTCTGGTAGTCCTTGGCAAGCAGCGGCAGATCGAGCAGCCACTCGCCGGGGTAATCGACGATATCGATCGACAGCCGGCCGGGGGAGAAAATACGGTTCCAGCCGCTGGCGCTCTGGTATTCCAGCGTGATGCGCAATTCGGAAATCGCACGCGTCGAATCCGGCCAGATGCGGTCCTTCACCAGCGCCCGGATGTGGTCTTCGTACTGGAAGCGCGGGACGGCATCGTCGGGCTGCTGCTCGAGGCGCACGGCCGAGATGCGTCCGGACTGCATGGCCTCGAACAGCGGCAGGCGACCGCCGTTCAGGAGGTTGTGGACGAGCGAGGAAATGAAAACCGTCTTGCCCGCGCGCGACAAGCCCGTCACGCCAAGGCGAATGGTCGGATTGACGAGATTGGCAGCCCGGTCGGCGATATTGTCAAAGGCAATCAGCGCGTCGTCGGTGAAGGAAGTGAGGCTCGGCGGCAAAGCGGCATCCCTGCATTGAAGTCAACCGCAATATAGGGAGGGATGCCATGAAAAGAAGCAGTCTTCCGCCGCTCGCCGTCTATTCGCGAATGAAATCGCTGAGAATCCAGGTCGCCGTCGAACCGTCTGGACTTTGGATTGAGTCAAGGACGGCGAATCCCGCTGTGGGAAAGCCGCCGGGCAGGGACTTCTGCATCGCATCGTGGCCGATCAGGGCCTCAAGCACCTGCGAAATTATCGGATTATGGCCGACAAGCATGATGGAGTCGCCACCGGTTTGGGCCGACAGGATGTCGAGATAGGTCTCCTGCGAGGCGTCGTAGAGGCCGTCGACATACTGGACCTCGGTGGTGGCGCCGATGGCGCGCTTGAAGGCATCCGTGGTCTGGCGGCAGCGCAACGCGGTCGAGGCAACCACCAGATCCGGCCTGTAGCCCTTGTCCGCAGCCTTGTCGGCGACGATTTCCGCCTGCGCGAAACCGTTGTCATTCAGGGCCCGGTCGAAGTCGCGCTCGCCCGGCTGTGCCTGCGCTGCCTCGGCGTGTCGCAACAGGTAGATGCGGGACGGTGGCGGCAAAATACGGGTCATGGGGGTCCGTTCCATCGTGAAGTTTATCGATCGACCTTGCGTTCGTGGCGCCCGTCCGTCAACCGCGACATTCCAAGCAACGGCGAAAACAAAGCTTGCTCCACAGAAGCCTTATAGCTTCGGCTCAAAAGCTTCGCCAAAATAAATGATGAAAAATTAGACCTTTAGCCATTTTTTGTGACAGATTTAAAAATCTGTTCGGCGGCTGTATTAGGCTTGAACCGGCACGGTCGCTTGCTGTATACCCCGCGCCATATGAGATGTTCTTCAGGAGAATCGCGTTGAGTGAGAAGATCGATCTTAGCAGTTACGTTCCCTCGGAAGACGAGGAGTTCATGAATGTACGGCAGAAGGCTTATTTCCGGTCCAAGTTGGTTGTCTGGAGAACCGATATCCTGAGAGAAGCGCGTGAAACGCTCGAGCATCTCGCTGAGGAAAGCGCCAATCACCCCGATCTCGCCGACCGTGCTTCGTCCGAAACGGACCGGGCCATCGAGCTTCGTGCCCGGGACCGCCAGCGCAAGCTGATTTCCAAGATCGACGCAGCCCTGTCGCGGATCGACGATGGCACTTACGGTTATTGCGAAGAAACGGGTGAGCCGATCGGCCTCAAGCGCCTAGACGCACGCCCGATTGCCACTCTGTCCATCGAAGCGCAGGAACGCCACGAGCGCCGCGAAAAAGTCTACCGCGACGAATAGGGATCGAGAGATCCATCTCCGTTAGTAAGGCACGACCCATACCGGTCGTGCCTTTTGTTTTTTCAGCGTGGCGCCGTGAGGCCCACGCTTTATTTCTCACGGTTGACGCTCATTTCCCCGAAGATGCGGGCAACTTCCTTTTGCAGGGCAGCGTCGCCGCCGACAACCGGCGCCATGTCGGGATCGCGGCGCTGCTGCGGCGGAACGGGTTCCGGACGTGGCGCCAGCTCTGGGCGCACAGAGGGTGGCGGCGCTATGGGCTGGACGACACGCTCTGCCGTCAGGTTGCTGGTCATCTCCGCTTCCAAAACTCTTTCGAAATCGCTGCCGAGTTTTCTAGGCTGGGCCACTTCAGGTGTCGGGACTTCATAGGATTCGCTGTAGGCATCCTGCGCGAGCATCGGCGCTGGCGCTGGAGCTGAAGGCATTACCTCGCGCGCAGATGCCGGCCTATTGTCCCTTGTGCGTTCCGCCGGCAGGACACGGCTACGAGCGGCATCGAGAATATCGGCGGCGTCCGCCTCCGCCTGTCGTTCGAAGACAACCGGTTCCACGTGCATTGCCTGGACGGGTGCTGAAGCCGCAAGCGGGCGCTCGTCTCTGGGAGCCACATAGGCGGTCTCGACCTCCGGCCCAGGCGTGGGGCTTAGCGGCGTGAACTGCTGCCTCGGCTCCGGCGCTGCCACCGGCGACGAGACTGCGGCAGCAGGTCGTTCGATCTCGGTTGTTGGCACCGGCGGTGCGGGTGGCGGGGATGAGAGAGCAGCCGGCTCCCGGCGCCGACCGACGATAGGCGACGGTTCCGTCGAGGCTTCGAGCTGCCGTGGGGCCGGTTCCGGAGCCGTGATTGTTTGGACGGGCGGGGCGCTGGCGATTGGCTGGGCGGGCGCCGCAATCCTCGATGTATCGCCGATACCGCTTTCGATGACGATATCGGTGGGGCCGCCGATCATGACGAGATGCTCCACGCCGTCGCGGCGGATGAGGACGATCCGGCGTCTCGCGTCGATGGCTGCGGCATCCAGAACCTGCAGCCGCTGCTGGCGACCCTTGCCGCCGCGCACGAATGGCGAGGGCGCCCTGTTGCGCACCAGCCACAATATAGCGACCAGCACGAGGAGGGCGGCCGCTACGCCGCCGGCTGCGACGAACAGGCGGCTGCCATAGGTTCCAGCGATCTCGTCCAGCATAGTTTCGATACTCCGATTTCAACGTTTACACCGTCTGGCCTACGGCTCTGAAGCCGCCAGACCAGGCTTGTGTCCGGCGGCAATCATTGGGACATGATCCCCGCCTAAACAAGATGCCATTGGTCATTCTGTGATGCCGGCACCCAAAATACCGCCGATGTCATCACTCTGAACGATATTCTGAAGAAAGCTGGCGCAGTTCCTTGTGAATTCAAGCCTTTCTCCACCAACGGCCGCTTTTTGCCGATGCCGCAACTTGCTAAGAAGGTCAAAGTCCTGATTCCAAATCCGTCAACACATTGACGGAATGCGGCGCGGGCCAACGAGGGGTTCATGACCAAGCTGCGTCAGTCCGACGAGTATAGCATGCCGCTGGTCGATCGCGGGGTTCGTTCCGGTATCGTGCTTCGGATCATTCTTCTGGCGCTGGTGCTGATCGCCGCGGCGGCGGCATTTGTCGTGTTCAAGAACGAGCTCGACAACGAGATCGTGCTCGGTGCGCTCGGAATCCTTGCCATGGTCGGCATCTTCTTCCTGGTTTCATCGATCATCGGCTTCGTCGAAGTGATGCCGCAGACCCAGTCCGACAGCCTTGCGCGCTCGTTCCTGGACAGCCAGCCCGATGGCACGCTGATCACCGACGACAAGGGCCGTATCGTCTACGCCAATCTCGCCTACGGCAACCTGACCGGCGCCAGCAAGACCACCGAGGTCCAGTCGCTCGACACATTGCTGTCGCGCAACCGCGAATCCAACCAGGCCCTGTACCGGCTTTCGAACGAGTTGCGCGAAGGCAAGGAAGGCAGCGAGGAATTCCGGCTGATGAAGCCGCTCGGTCCCGTCGGCTCCAGCGGCTCCGGCGCCCACTGGTATCGCCTGAAAGCGCGTCTGCTGCCACCGGGTCAGGCGCGCGGCAAGGCGCTGCACGTATGGCAGATCACCGACATCACCTCGGAGCGTGACGACCAGGAGCGTTTCTTCAAAGAATTGCAGAACGCCATCGATTATCTCGACCATGCACCTGCCGGTTTCTTTTCGGCCGGACGAAAGGGCGAGATCTTCTATCTCAATGCGACGCTGGCGGAATGGCTGGGTCTCGATCTCACCAAGTTCACGCCGGGATCGATCACAGTCGGCGACCTGGTGGCCGGCGAGGGGCTCGCGCTCATCCAGTCCGTGCAGGCAGAGCCCGGCCTCAAGAAGACCGTTACCCTCGATCTCGACCTGCGCAAGGGCAATGGCCAGAGCCTGCCCGCCCGTCTTGTGCACAGCGTCACCTCGATGCGCGACGGTGCCCCCGGCGAAAGCCGGACGATCGTTCTCGGCCGCCAGAAGGATGATGACGACGACCAGTCTGCCTCGGTTGCGGCGATGCGTTTCACCCGCTTTTTCAACAATACGCCGATGGCGATTGCTTCGGTCGACGGGACAGGGCGTATACTTCGCACCAACGCACCGTTCCTGAAGCTGTTTTCCAACGTTGTTTCGCGCGACGATATCGAGCGCGGCGCGACGCTGGAGACGATCTTCAGCGAAAGCGAACGGCCGCTGCTGGCGCAGGCATTTGCCGCTGCCAAGGACCGGCAAGGCGATATTCCGTCGATCGATTCCCGCAATCCGAAGGATGAGACACGGCATTTCCGCTTCTACATCAATGCGGTCATCGAGCAGAGCGACGAGGCGCCGGAAGAGGCTGCCATCGTCTACGCCGTCGAGGTGACGGAGCAGAAGGCGCTCGAGGCGCAGATGGCGCAGACGCAGAAGATGAATGCGGTGGGTACGCTTGCCGGCGGCATCGCCCATGATTTCAACAACGTGCTGACCGCGATCCTGCTATCGTCCGACCATCTGCTGCTGCAGGCTCGGCCGGCCGATGCAAGCTTTGCCGACCTGATGGAGATCAAGCGCAACGCCAATCGTGCGGCCGTGCTCGTGCGCCAGTTGCTGGCCTTTTCGCGCAAGCAGACAATGCGCCCGACAATCATCAACCTGACCGATGTCATCGGCGATCTCCGCATGCTGGTCGAGCGGCTGCTGTCGGGTACCCGCGTCAAGCTGGAGGTCGACTACGGGCGCGATCTGTGGCCGGTGAAAACGGATCTGTCGCAATTCGAGCAGGTGCTGATCAACCTCTGCGTCAACGCTCGCGATGCCATGCCGGACGGTGGCACGCTGCTGCTGCGCACCCGCAATGTCGAAGCGGACGATATGGCCGCATTCAACTCTGCCTACTTGCCGAACGAGGACATGGTGCTGGTGGAAGTCACCGATAACGGCACCGGTATCGCGCCTGAAATCATGGACAAGATCTTCGAGCCGTTCTTCACCACCAAGGATGTCGGCAAGGGCACGGGACTCGGCCTTGCCATGGTCTACGGCATCGTCAAGCAGTCCGGCGGTTACATCCAGCCCGATTCCGAAGTTGGCAGGGGCACCACCTTCCGCGTTTTCCTGCCGCGTCACGTGATGGACATCCTGTTGCCCGGCGAAAGCCCGCAGGAAGCGCCGCACGCCCCGCCAATGGGCGAGGGCGCCGCACTTGCCGACGTCGAGCAGGCAGACCTCACCGGCAAATCGGCGGTCGTGCTTCTGGTCGAGGATGAGGAGGCCGTGCGGCGCGGCGGCAAGCGCATGCTGGAAACGCGCGGCTACACCGTGCACGAGGCTGGATCCGGCGTCGAGGCGCTGGAAATCCTCGAGGAACTCGAAGGCAAGGTCGATGTCGTCGTCTCCGACGTGGTGATGCCGGAAATGGATGGGCCGACGCTGCTGCGCGAATTGCGCAAGATCTATCCGGATATGAAGTTCATCTTCGTGTCGGGATATGCCGAGGATGCGTTTGCGCGCAACCTGCCGGCGGATTCGAAGTTCGGCTTCCTGCCGAAGCCGTTTTCGCTGAAGCAACTGGCGGTCGCTGTTCGCGAGATGCTGGACAGCTGATCGGCAAGCGTGACGCTTCAGCCGCGTCGGGCGATCAGGATGCCGGCCAGCACAATGGCGCCACCGACCGCCTGCAGCGGGCCGATGGTTTCACTCAGCAGCGCCCAGGCAAGTACCGCGGCGACCACCGGCTGCAGCAACAACGTCAGCGATGAGAATGCGGCAGGCAGATAGGCGAGCGCATAGGTGATCGCCACCTGGCCACCGGCATGGCTGATGAAGGCCAGCCCTATCAGCATGAGCCAGCCGAACAGGCTTGGTGGCAGCATGACTCCCTCGATCATGAAGGCTACGGGGAAAAGACAGATGGTTGCGGCGGCCGTGCTCCAGACCATGATCTGCAGCGTGTCGAACCGGGTTCTGAGCCTGCCGATCACCAGAATATATCCGGCGTAGAACAGCGCTGCGACTGTTGCCAGGCCATCGCCCCTGAGATCGCCGTTGGCTAGGCCGGAAAGGCCGCCCTTCAGGGTGACGATACCGACCAACGCAGTCGCCAGCCCGAGCAGAAAAAGCTTGGTGATCCGCGCGCCGAGGAACAGCCAGCCGATGGCTGCGACGAAAATCGGCGCCAGATTGGCAAGCAGCGTCGCATTGGCAACGGAGGTCATGTGGATGGAGAGGTGCCAGGTGACGAGATCCGTGGCGAGGAACAGCCCCGGCAGGACGAGCATGAAGCATTCCGACAAGTTACTCGGTTGGACGGCGGACTTCCGGCGGCTGGCGAGTGAGACGAGAAGTAGCGGCAGGAGCGCCAGCGCCACCCGCCAGAATGCCGTGGCAAGCGGACCCACCTCAGACAGGCGTACGAAAATCGGCGAGCCCCCGATGGCAGCACCGCCAACAATCAGGGCTGCCAGCGCTATGCGGCTGTCGCGCTGTACTGCAGCGGCTGGGGGCATGATATCTGGCACGGGAGGTTTCCTACTGGAGCCCTTAAAACGAAAAACCGCGCCGGAGACCGGCGCGGCAGCTTCGGCAAATGATGTCTCTGCTTAATCCGCCAGAGCGACGGCGATTTCGGCAGCGAGGCGCGCATTGTTCTCGACCAGCGCGATGTTGGTCTTCAGGCTGCGGCCGCCGGTGATGTCGAAGATGGTGCTGAGCAGGTAGGGCGTGACTGCCTTGCCGACCACTTCCTCGCGCTCGGCGCTGTCGAGCGCTCGCTCGATGTAAATCTCCATCTCCTCGCGCTCGATCTGGTCTTCCTCCGGCACGGGATTGGCGATCAGCATGCCGCCATCGATGCCCAGCTGCTCGCGCACCGTCTGGAAATTGGCGATTGCTGCCGGGCTGTTCAGCGTCAGCGGGCTTGGCAGGCCGGAGGCTCGCGACCAGAAGGCCGGGAATTCCGGGCTGCCGAAGGTGACGACGGGAACACCGCGGGTTTCCAGCACTTCCAGCGTCTTCGGAATGTCGAGGATGGCCTTGGCGCCGGCGCAGACGACGATGACGCCGGTGCGGGCCAGTTCCTCAAGGTCGGCCGAGATATCGAAGCTGGTCTCGGCGCCGCGATGCACGCCACCGATGCCGCCGGTGGCAAACACCTTGATACCGGCCCTTGCTGCTGCAATCATCGTGGCAGCAACCGTGGTTGCGCCGGTGCGGCGCTCGGCGATGGCAAAGGCTAAATCGGCGCGCGACACTTTCATCGCGTCCGTGGTCTGGGCGAGGCTCTCGAGCTCGGCCGGCTCAAGGCCGATGTGCAACGTTCCGTGGATGACTGCGATGGTTGCCGGCACGGCGCCTTCTTCGCGGATGATCGCCTCGACGCTGCGGGCCATGTCGATGTTGCCGGGATAGGGCATGCCATGGGTGATGATTGTCGATTCGAGCGCGACGATCGGTGCGCCGCGTGCCTTGGCGGCTGCGACTTCACTTGAATATGAGATCGGCAACAGAGCGGAAAATGGTTTGGTCATGGTCTTGTCCACCTGAGTGTGCGGGTTTGATGGGCGGGATGGGCCTTCATGACAGTATTTTGGGCGCGCCGACAAGGGCGAGAACCTGACGAAGATGCTCCGGCGACAGATTGGCGGCCGTTGCAAACGGCGACTGAACCGTGATCGCGGCCGCTGCGGCGCCGTGGCGCACCGCCTCGGCGAGATCGAGACCGTCCATCAGCGCCGAAAGCACCCCGGCCGCCAGAGAGTCGCCGGCGCCGGTGACGTCGGCGACGTCGTCCACAGTCGGCGGCTCCAGGGTGAGGGTGATGCGGCCGTCAAAGGCGACGAGAGGCTGCTGCCCTCGCGTGATGACGCCACCCTTGAGACCAAGGGCCTGCAACTGGCTCACCCACTGCAGCGGATCGTCCGGCCTGCTGCCGGTGAGGGCGGCGGCTTCCGACTGGTTGAGAAACAGATAGTCGATATCGGCAAGGCAGGGTTTGAGGCGCACTACCTTGGCCGGGGAGATGGCAATGGCTGCCAGCGGCTTGCCGAGATCGACCGCTTTGCGGGCAATCGCTGCCAGTGTTTCGGCCGGCAGATTGGCGTCGCAAAGAATAAGGTCCGCCGATGCGAACGAATCGCGGATGGCGCGGATCAGCAGGCGGCGAGGGCTGAAGAGCTTGTAGAGCTCCATATCGGCCAGCGCGATGACCAGGTTTCCGTCTTTTTCGATGATCGCCGTGTAGCTCGGCGTCGTGCGATCGAGAAAGACGAACGGGCGGTCGTCGACGCCAGCCTCGCGAGCGGCGGCCGCCACCATGTCGCCAAGAGCATCGCCGCCGCGAGGCGAGATCATCCGCACGTCGTGGTGAAGCCGGGCGAGATTGCGGGCCGCATTGAAGCCGCCGCCGCCCGGTTCCTCGAACCAAGCGCCCGGATTGCTGGCGCCTGGATCGGTCTCTCCGAAGATGCGGCCACGCCTGTCGATGTGAGCGCCGCCGAGCACGAGAATCTGCTTAGACATACCCAGCCCCGGTCATTTCGAAAGAGCCGAATCGACCCGCATTTGCGAACCCGGGAAAGCCTGCTGGGGATCGCCTAAGTCTTTGCGGCAAAAAAGGAAAACAAAAATAGAACAAAGGTCATTTTACCTTTTTGTTTCAATTATTTGAAGGCCCCTTGCGGAACCGGAACAAATCAAGTACAAAAACGACATCAACTGCTTCATTGCCTGTGCGGCTTCAATAACCTAAAGGTGGATCTCATGTCACAGAATAGTTTGCGGCTCGTAGAGGAAAAATCGGTGGACAAAAGCAAGGCGCTCGAAGCCGCACTCTCTCAGATCGAGAGGGCATTCGGCAAGGGCTCGATCATGAAGCTCGGTTCGAATGAAAGCATCGTCGAGATCGAGACAGTATCCACGGGCTCCCTGAGCCTCGATATCGCACTTGGCATCGGTGGATTGCCGAAGGGGCGTATCGTCGAGATCTATGGGCCGGAAAGCTCGGGCAAGACGACGCTGGCGCTGCAGACCATTGCCGAAGCCCAGAAGAAGGGCGGCATCTGCGCCTTCGTCGACGCCGAACATGCGCTCGACCCGGTCTATGCCCGCAAGCTCGGCGTCGATCTCCAGAACCTTCTGATCTCGCAGCCAGATACCGGCGAGCAGGCGCTCGAGATCACCGACACGCTGGTACGCTCCGGCGCCATCGACGTGCTGGTCATCGATTCCGTTGCGGCCCTGACGCCTCGGGCTGAAATCGAAGGCGAAATGGGCGACAGCCTGCCAGGCCTCCAGGCTCGCCTGATGAGCCAGGCGCTGCGCAAGCTGACCGCGTCGATCTCGAAGTCGAACACGATGGTCATCTTCATCAACCAGATCCGCATGAAGATCGGTGTAATGTTCGGTTCGCCGGAAACGACGACTGGCGGTAACGCGCTGAAATTCTACGCCTCTGTTCGCCTCGACATCCGCCGCATCGGTGCCGTCAAGGATCGCGAAGAGGTCATCGGCAACCAGACGCGCGTCAAGGTCGTCAAGAACAAGATGGCGCCTCCCTTCAAGCAGGTCGAGTTCGACATCATGTATGGCGAAGGCGTCTCGAAGACCGGCGAACTCGTCGATCTCGGCGTCAAGGCCGGCATCGTGGAGAAGTCAGGTGCCTGGTTCTCCTATAACAGCCAGCGTCTCGGGCAGGGTCGCGAGAACGCCAAGATTTTCCTGCGCGACAACCCGGAACTGGCAAAGGAGATCGAAACGATGCTGCGCCAGAGTGCCGGCCTGATCGCCGACAAGCTGCTGGTGAACGGCGGTCCCGATGCCAACGACGGCGACGTTGCCGCCGATATGTAACGGTCCCGGCCGCAAGGTCGAAGGGTAGGTTGAAGCTGCCGGCCGCACGTCTTTCGGGATGTGCGGCCGCTTTCGTTCGTGCGGCTGGACAGGATCGAGAGCGAGCGATAAAAGCCAGTGGATTTTGTATGGGGACTGCCGACGGCAGCGATAAGGGCATAGCATGAGCGGCGTAAATGAAATCCGGTCGACCTTCCTCGACTACTTCAAGACGAATGGGCACGAGATCGTTCCGTCGAGCCCGCTCGTGCCGCGCAACGACCCGACGCTGATGTTCACCAACGCCGGCATGGTGCAGTTCAAGAACGTTTTCACGGGGCTGGAACAGCGCCCCTACAAGACAGCGTCCTCGGCACAGAAATGCGTGCGCGCCGGCGGCAAGCACAACGACCTCGACAATGTCGGCTACACCGCCCGCCATCACACCTTCTTCGAGATGCTGGGCAATTTCTCGTTCGGCGATTATTTCAAGGAGCAGGCCATTGAGCTTGCCTGGAACCTGATCACCAAGGAATTCGACATCGACGCCAAGCGCTTGCTGGTGACGGTCTACCACACCGACGACGATGCCTTTAACCTCTGGAAGAAGATCGCCGGCCTGTCCGACGACCGCATCATCCGCATTCCGACCAGCGACAACTTCTGGGCGATGGGCGATACAGGCCCTTGCGGCCCTTGTTCCGAAATCTTCTACGATCACGGCGACCATATCTGGGGTGGGCCTCCCGGTTCCGCCGACGAAGACGGCGACCGGTTCATCGAGATCTGGAACCTCGTCTTCATGCAGTTCGAGCAGCTTTCAAAGGACGAGCGGGTCGACCTGCCGCGTCCGTCGATCGACACCGGCATGGGCCTGGAGCGCGTCGCGGCGCTGCTGCAGGGCAAGCACGACAATTACGACATCGATCTTTTCCGGGCGCTGATCGAGGCCTCCGAGGAAGCAACCGGCGTGATGGCTATCGGCGATAACCGGGCCAGCCACCGGGTCATCGCCGATCACCTGCGCTCGTCGGCCTTCCTGATTGCCGACGGCGTACTGCCGTCAAACGAAGGTCGCGGCTATGTGCTGCGTCGGATCATGCGCCGCGCCATGCGCCATGCACAGCTGCTCGGTGCCCGCGATCCGCTGATGTACAAGCTGCTGCCGACGCTGGTGCAGGAGATGGGCCGCGCCTATCCTGAGCTGGTGCGGGCGGAATCGCTGATTTCGGAAACGCTGAAGCTCGAGGAAAACCGCTTTCACAAGACCCTAGACCGTGGTCTGTCGCTGCTGTCCGACGCCACCGCCACCATGGGCAAGGGCGATATGCTCGATGGCGAGACGGCCTTCAAGCTTTACGACACCTATGGCTTCCCGCTTGACCTGACGCAGGATGCGCTGCGCGAGCGCGGCATCGCCGTTGACGTCGGCAGCTTTACCGATGCGATGGCCCGCCAGAAGGCGGAGGCACGCTCCCATTGGTCCGGCTCCGGCGACAAGGCGACGGAGACCGTCTGGTTCGAACTGAAGGACAAGAACGGTGCGACTGAATTCTTGGGCTACGACACCGAGACGGCTGAAGGCGTCATCCAGGCGATCGTCCGCGATGGCGTGTCTCTCGACAGCGCTGCCGAAGGCGAGACGGTGCAGATCGTCGTCAACCAGACGCCTTTCTACGCCGAGTCCGGCGGCCAGATGGGCGATACCGGCGTGATTGCCGGCGAGGGCGTCAAGCTCACCGTGTCCGATACGCAGAAGCGCGGCGACGGGTTGTTTGCCCATGTGGCAACCGTCGCAACCGGCACCATCAGGGTCGGCGACCCCGTCGTGCTGACGGTCGATCATGACCGGCGCGGCCGGCTGCGCGCCAACCACTCGGCGACCCATCTGCTGCACGAGGCGCTGCGCGAGGTGCTCGGCACGCATGTGGCCCAGAAGGGTTCGCTGGTCGCGCCAGAACGCCTTCGCTTCGATCTCTCGCATCCGAAACCTATGTCCGTCGAGGAACTGAAGGTCGTCGAGGAAATGGCCAACGAGATCGTACTGCAGAACGCGCCGGTATCGACGCGCCTCATGAGCGTCGACGATGCGATTGCCGAAGGCGCGATGGCGCTGTTCGGCGAAAAATACGGCGACGAGGTCCGCGTCGTCTCGATGGGCACGGCGGTGCGCGGCGAGAAGGCTGCCAAGCCCTATTCGATCGAACTCTGCGGTGGAACACATGTGACGGCGACCGGCCAGATCGGCCTGATCCGGGTGCTCTCTGAGAGCGCCGTCGGCGCCGGCGTGCGCCGTATCGAGGCCGTCACGGGCGTTTCGGCGCGCGATTATCTGGCCGAGCAGGATGACCGCGTCAAGGCTCTGGCAGCAGCGCTCAAGGTGCAGCCTGCCGAGGTCGTCACCCGCGTCGAAGCCCTGATGGATGAGCGCCGCAAACTGGAGCGTGAGCTCGCGGATGCCAAGCGCAAGCTTGCGATGGGCGGCGGGCAGGGCGATGGCGCCGATGCTGTCCGCGACATCGGCGGCGTCAAGTTCCTCGGAAGGGCTATCGCCGGCGTCGATCCGAAGGATCTGAAGAGCATGGCCGACGAAGGCAAGACCAGCCTCGGCTCAGGCGTCGTCGTGCTCGTCGGCGTCTCCGAGGATGGCAAGGCGAGCGCCGTCGTAGCCGTCACCGAAGATCTGGTCGCCCGTTTCAGCGCGGTCGATCTGGTGCGCATCGCGTCTGCGGCGCTTGGCGGCAAGGGCGGCGGCGGCAGGCCCGACATGGCGCAGGCCGGCGGTCCCGATGGCTCCAAAGCCGACGAGGCGATCGCGGCCGTAGCAGCAGCACTCGCCGTCTGACAGGTGCTGAGATTTTAGGATTTGGAATGGCGGGAGCGATTAGCTTCCGCCGTTTTTCGTTCTACAAAGGCTTGCTACAGGGCCTTGCGATACTGGATGAAGCCGGATCGCGCCGCGATGTGGTCATAAAGGCGCTGGGCTGCGGTATTGGTTTCATGGGTCATCCAGTACAGGCGACCGGCATCGTTGGCCCGGGCGAGGTCCGCCACAGCCTCGATAAGGGCTGCACCCGTGCCCTTGCCGCGTTGATCGTTCTCGACATAGAGGTCCTGCAGATAGCAGGTCCATTCCGGCATCCACGTCGAGCGGTGGAAGATGGCGTGGACGATGCCGACCAGACGTCCGGCGTCATCGAAAGCGCCGAGCGCCTGCATATGCTCGCTCTGATCGTGAAATCGCGCCCACGTCCGGTCTGTCGTTTCCGGCGGAATCTCGACCTCGTAGAAGCGCTGGTAGGCCTGCCACAGCGGCTCCCAGGCGGTGCGGTCGTCAAGCTTCAGCGGACGAATGGTGTTGGGCATCGGATCCGGTCTCCGGGCTGCAGATATGGAAACGGCGGGGAAGTCCCCGCCGTCTGCCGATCACATTAAGAAAATGGCTTATGCCATTGCCTTCTGGAGATTTTCATCGACCTTGTCGAGGAAGGCAGTCGTCGACAGCCAGGGCTGGTCGGGGCCGATGAGCAGGGCCAGATCCTTGGTCATGAAGCCGCTTTCGACCGTGTCGACGCAGACGGTTTCGAGCGTCGCTGCAAACTTGGCGAGTGCTGCGTTGTCGTCGAGCTTGGCGCGATGCGCGAGGCCACGTGTCCAGGCGAAGATCGAGGCGATCGAGTTCGTCGAAGTCTCCTGGCCCTTCTGGTGCTGGCGGTAGTGACGGGTCACGGTGCCGTGGGCTGCTTCCGCTTCGACGGTCTGGCCGTCTGGCGACAGCAGCACCGAGGTCATCAGGCCGAGTGAGCCGAACCCTTGGGCGACGATGTCGGACTGGACGTCGCCGTCGTAGTTCTTGCAGGCCCAGACATAACCGCCGGACCACTTTAGAGCCGAGGCGACCATGTCGTCGATAAGGCGGTGCTCGTAGGTGATCTTCAGGGCATCGAACTGCGTCTTGAATTCAGCGTCGAAGACTTCCTGGAAGATGTCCTTGAAGCGACCGTCATAGGCCTTCAGGATGGTGTTCTTGGTCGACAGGTAGACAGGCCACTTGCGCATCAGGCCGTAGTTCAGCGAAGCGCGGGCAAAATCGCGGATCGATTCGTCGAGGTTGTACATGGCGAGAGCCACGCCGGCGCCCGGCGCGTCGTAGACTTCCTTCTCGATGACCGCGCCGTCTTCGCCGACGAACTTGATCGACAGCTTGCCCTTGCCGGGGAATTTGAAGTCGGTGGCCTTGTACTGGTCGCCGAAGGCGTGACGGCCGACGACGATTGGCTTGGTCCAGCCGGGAACCAGGCGCGGCACGTTTTCGCAGATGATCGGCTCGCGGAAGATGACGCCGCCGAGGATGTTGCGGATGGTGCCGTTTGGCGACTTCCACATCTGCTTCAGGTTGAATTCCTTGACGCGGTCTTCGTCCGGCGTGATCGTCGCGCACTTTATGCCGACGCCGTATTTCTTGATGGCGTGGGCTGCGTCGATCGTTACCTGGTCGTTGGTGGCATCGCGATTTTCGACCGAGAGATCGTAATACTGGATGTCGAGGTCGAGGTAGGGAAGGATGAGCTTATCCTTGATCAACTGCCAGATGATGCGGGTCATCTCGTCGCCGTCGAGATCGACGACGGGGTTTGCAACCTTGATCTTTTCCATATATCTGCCTCGTTCTGCTGATGGCCGGGCGGCCCGGTGTGTTGGACTTGAAGTCTCGAGCGCTATAGCACCGCGGGGCGCCGAGGCAAAGCCGGGAAGGGCGCAGAATTCGCCTTTTTGCGCGTCAAATCTGCCTGGCCAATCACCGCTTTTCTAGTGCGAGGCGCTTGTAAGGCTCGCCGATATAGCCGATTTTACAATGATATCTTGTGTGTTTACGGACATTGCCATGCCCCGATCGCTGCCTGCATACCTCATCGCCGCCCTCGTCGTTATCCAGGCGCCCGGCGCCTTTGCCGCAGATCCTGCCGTTTCTCCGGTGAAGACTATCATGGATGCGACGGTGGCCAACTGGGCTGGCGGCGACAGCGACTGGCAGGACATGTTCGACGCGTCGCACCTGCGGCAGTTGTTCAGCGCCGATTTCATTCGTGGCTACCAGGCCGCCCAGAATTATCCGGCGACGGAAGACGGCATCTCGCCGTTCGACTACGACGTCATTGTCGGCAGCCAGGATGCCTGTCCGCTCGAGAACGTGACGATCGTTCCGGGCGCTGTATCGGGCGGCAAGACCGAGGTGGTGGTGCGGTTCCAGAAGTCGCACTGCATGGGCGCCGACGATGCTGCAGCGTCTGACGCCTTCACGGAAGTTCGCTTCGAGGTTCTGACCGAAGGCGGAAAACCCGTGGTCGACGACATCCTGACGACGGACGACAATGGTAAGCCGAGTTCCCTCAAGGCTGCCATGCAGGATATCGCCAAGCAGCCGTAGCCTGACGCCACAGGCTGGCGATGCGTTTAACGACGAAGGATCCTGATGCACATCGCCCATCGGTTTCGTGATTGGCTGGCCGCCAACGACCCGGCATTTTCGCGGCTGCGACAGGCCTCGCGGGTGACGCTGACCGTGGTGCTATCCTTCAGCATTCTCTTCGTCATTCATTCAACGATCGTGCCGCTGCCCGATGTCGCCTATGCACTCGGGATACTCCTGTCGATCCAGGGCGGCTTCACGGTGCGCGACAAGCGTCCTTCGGAACAGTTGGTGACACGGCTGATTGGCTGCCTGGCCAGCGTGCTGGCCGTCATACTGGCAGCGCTGCTCGCGGACCATCGCTACATCAGCGATGTCGCCTTCCTCGCCATCATCTTTGCCGCAAGCTGGGTGAGGGCCCTCGGCGTGCGCTGGAATGCGGTGGGCATGTTCGCCTTCATGTCCTATTTCATGGGTGCCTATTTCCAGCCCAGGCTGGGTGAGATGCCGCTGGTGGCGATGGGTTCGGTGGTCTCCTCGCTGGTCGCCCACGGCGTGCGCTCCGTCCTGCTGCCGGATGACTGGCGCAAGGACCTGCTGCGGGCGCTGGAGAGCGTGCTCGGCCGGGTCAACCAGATGCTGATCGAACTTGCGGTCAGCGTCCGCGACGGGCGGATATCGGAAGCGGAGCATCGTGCGCTGCTCCAGGCTGAGGAGCGGCTGAAGGACGTCGTGCTGATGGCGGAGAGCTTCATTCCCAAACCGTCCGACGATGCACCCGCTGTCGATACGCCGGCGAGCGATACGCTCGCCAGCGATACACCGGCCGTCGATATCTCAATGCGGCTGTTCGACGTCCATCTGGCGGCGGAAAGCGCCATCATGATGAGCCAGAGCGCCGTGCCGAGCTTCGCGCTGGTGCAAGCCGTCATTGCCCATGACGACGCCCTGCTAGAGCGCGAGACCGATGGCTTCGAGACGATGGCGGACAAGCGCAGTTCCGAGACGATGCGGGCGATGATCTGGCTCCGGGACGCCCGCGATGCGCTGACGGAAACCCTGTCTCTCGGCCGCACGACGGGTTTCAGCGATATCGCCGGCGGGAACGGCGCCCGCACGGTCATCAAGTGGCCAAAACTGTCGCTCGACGATGCCGCCATGCGATCGGCGCTGCAGATCACTCTGGCCACCGGCATCGCCATGGTCTTCGGTCTGCTGTTGTCCCGCGAGCGCTGGTTCTGGGCGGTGCTGACGGCGTTTCTGGTGTTCACAAACACCAATTCGCGCGGCGATACGGCTGTGAAGGCGTTTCAGCGCTCGATGGGCACCGTGCTGGGGATTGCTGTCGGCATGGCCTTGGCGCTGGTGGTAGCGGGCCATACCGCCATTGCCATCTCGCTTTCGGTCGTGTCGATCTTTCTCGGCTTCTACTTTATCCAGGTGTCCTACGGGGCCATGACCTTCTTCATCTCCATCGTTCTATGTTTGGTCTACGGCATGACGGGCGCGCTGACGCTACAAGTGCTGCAACTGCGGATCGGCGAGACGATCATCGGCGCGACGGCCGGTGCGGCGGTTGCCTTCCTGGTCTTTCCAGCGAAGACGCGAGGCGTGCTGGATGGGGCGCTGGTCAAGTGGTTCGATGCGCTCCGGGCTTTGCTCGATGCCGCCGGCGGAAGCGGTCCGGGCCTGGAGCTGATCCGCCTGTCGCAAAACCTCGATGCCGCCTACCGCGACGTCACCACCGCGGCCAAGCCCCTCGGCCAGTCCTGGAGCCTGGTGCGCAAACCGGGCAATGTGCGCCAGACGCTGGCGATCCTGATGGCCTGCACCTACTGGGCCCGGGTCTTTGCCCGCAACATCGCCTTCTCTCGCGACGATCCGGATGGCGAGATCGCGCTGAATGTGTCTGAGAACCTCCAGCGGCTGAATGCCATCTCAGGCAGGGGCTCGGAGTGCTTCTTCGTCGACCGCAAGTCGGCGCGGGCGACCGGGCGCCATCTACCGCTGTCGCGCGGCGGCATGCGGCTCGGCATCGAGATGGTCGGATCGATGCTCGATCGGCTTTATCCATGAGCCGGGGCTTGCCGTTCCGGGCCTTCGCGGGTATTTCCGGCAGCAATTTCGCCGCTGCGTCGCACCGAGGATAGTCATGTCAGGAACAAACAGCGAAAAGCCGTTGCTGGCCGAGGGCCCGGTCATTATTCTGGTCGAGCCGCAGATGGGCGAGAACATCGGCATGGTGGCGCGCGCCATGGCGAATTTCGGCCTTGCCGAACTGCGTCTCGTCAACCCGCGCGACGGGTGGCCGAACGAAAAGGCGACCGCCGCTGCCTCAAATGCCAGTCATGTCATTGAGGCGACGCGCGTATTTCCGACCTTGGAAGAAGCTATCGCCGACCTCCATTTCCTCTATGCAACGACGGCCCGCGAGCGCTACGGCTACAAGCCTGTCCGCTCGCCTGTCGTGGCGGCAGAGACGCTGCGGGGGCGGTTTGTAGCCGGGGAGCGCTGCGGTGTCCTGTTCGGGCGCGAGCGCTGGGGCCTCAGCAACGAGGAAGTGGCGCTCGCCGACGAGATCGTCACCTTCCCGGTCAATCCCGCCTTTGCCTCGCTGAACATTGCCCAGGCGGTGCTGCTGATGTCCTATGAGTGGATGAAATCCGGCATGGAGGATCTGAGCGTCACCAGCTTTGCCGCCAATCCGCAGCGACCGTCGACGAAATCTCAGCTTCAGGGGCTGTTCGACCATGTCGAGGAAGCGCTGAGCGCGCGGAATTATTTTCATCCCATCGAAAAAAAGCCGAAGATGATCGACAATCTCCGGGCGGTGTTTTCGCGCCAGGGCTTTACCGAGCAGGAGATCAGCGTCATGCGTGGCGTGATTTCGTCGCTGGACCGCTTTCCGCGCAACGTCTCCCGCGCAGAGCCGCGCAATGCCGCCAAGGAAAAACCCGTCGATGAAAGCGCCAACGACTGAGCCAAAACCGATTTTGGTCTTCGATTCGGGCATTGGCGGCCTCACCGTGCTGCGCGAGGCGCGGGTGCTGATGCCGGAGCGGGGCTTCGTCTATGTCGCCGACGATTCCGGCTTTCCCTATGGCGGCTGGGAAGAGCAGCCGCTGAAAGAGCGGATCATCTCGCTGTTTGCCCGGCTGCTTGCCGAATACGATCCCGAGATCTGCATCATTGCCTGCAATACCGCCTTCACGCTTGCCGGTGCCGATCTGCGCGCCGCCTTTCCTGGCATGACCTTCGTTGGCACCGTGCCAGCCATCAAGCCGGCGGCCGAGCGCACCCGCTCCGGTCTTGTCTCGGTGCTGGCGACGCCCGGAACCGTCAAGCGCGCCTATACCCGCGACCTGATCCAGTCCTTTGCCGCCCAATGCCATGTCCGCCTCGTCGGCTCGGAAAACCTGGCGCGGATGGCGGAAGCCTATATCCGGGGCGAACCGGTCTCCGACGAAGCCGTGCTGCAGGAAATCGGCCAATGTTTCGTGGAAAAGGAGGGTCGCAAGACCGACATCGTCGTGCTCGCCTGCACTCACTATCCGTTCATGGCGAACCTCTTCCGCCGATTGGCGCCCTGGCCGGTCGACTGGCTCGACCCCGCTGAGGCCATCGCCCGCCGCGCCCGCAGCCTCGTGCCTGTCCTCGCCGATGCCGTCCATCCGGAAGCGGACGATTTTGCGGTGTTTACCTCGGGCAACCCGGATTTTGCGACGCGGCGGCTGATGCAGGGGTTCGGGCTGAGGGCGTAAAATTCTGTGTGGAGCGTAACGATACGCGATACACTCAGCCATGATCGTAGGCTTTCGACACAAGGGTCTTGAAGTCTTCTATCTGACGGGATCTACCCGAGGCATACAGTATCGGATGCGGTGAAGCTGGTGGGCATTCTTGATGCCCTCGATATCGCTCCAACGCCTGATGAACTCTACCTGCCTTCGTTTAAGCTGCATCCTCTCAAGGGCAAGCTGAACGGTTTCTGGTCCATCTGGGTCAACGGAAATTGGCGGATTACATTTCGCTTCATCGATGCCGATGTCGAACTGGTCCATTATCTCGACCATCATTGAGAGGTGCCTGACATGATGAAATCTCCTCCTCATCCCGGAGAATTGTTGCGGCAGGATGTGCTGCTGCCATTGGGACTTGCCGTTACCGAGGCCGCCGAGCGCCTGAAGATTTCACGCGTATCGTTGTCGCGCGTTCTGAATGGCCGGGCAGCTATAAGCCCGGATCTCGCAGTCCGGCTGGAAATGGCCGGCGTCAGCAAGGCGCGCTTCTGGCTGGGGCTTCAATGCAATTACGATCTCGCGCAAGCCCTGAAGCGCGATCATCCAGCGGTGAGGCCATTGGACGACAAGACCGACTGAGAGGCTGTGGTCCGCACTGAACCGCCTGTCGTCACGCGCCAGCATGTGCTTTGAAAATCCCTTGTGGGTTTCCCAAACGCGGCGGCGAATGCCGCGGAATTCTCTGATAGACGGAGGCGCGCCGTTGCTGAACAATGGCAGCTTCACATTTCCTGAGTCTAGACTGAACGAGGTAGTGCATTGCAGGTCGGCATCGACATGGGGACGGCGTCCGGCGGGACCAGCGCCCAGCTCGATATCGAGGAGCTGCTGGCGACGCGCCTCCTGGTGCAGGGCAATTCCGGCTCCGGTAAATCCCATCTTCTCCGGCGCCTGCTGGAGCAATCGGCGCAATGGGTGCAGCAATGCATCATCGATCCCGAGGGCGATTTCGTTACGCTCGCCGACAAGTTCGGCCATGTGATCGTCGATGGCGAGCGCAGCGAGGCGGAACTGACGGGCATTGCGACGCGCATCCGGCAGCACCGTGTCTCCTGCGTGCTGACGCTCGAGGGGCTCGATGTCGAGCAGCAGATGCGCGCCGCCGCCGCCTTTTTGAACGGCATGTTCGATGCCGACCGCGAATACTGGTATCCGGTGCTCGTGGTCGTCGACGAGGCGCAGATGTTCGCGCCGGCCGTTGCCGGCGAAGTCTCGGACGATGCCCGCAAGATGTCGCTCGGCGCGATGACCAACCTGATGTGCCGCGGCCGCAAGCGCGGGCTCGCCGGCGTCATTGCCACGCAGCGGCTGGCAAAGCTTGCCAAGAACGTCGCCGCCGAAGCCTCGAACTTCCTGATGGGCCGCACCTTCCTCGATATCGACATGGCGCGTGCTGCCGACCTGCTCGGCATGGACCGGCGCCAGGCGGAGATGTTCCGCGATCTGCAGCGCGGGCATTTCGTAGCCCTTGGTCCGGCCCTGTCGCGCCGGCCGCTGCCGATCACCATCGGTACCGTGGAAACCTCGGCGCGCTCGTCGAGCCCGAAGCTGATGCCGCTGCCGGATGCGCCGATGGATGTCGAAGACCTGATCTTCACGCCCGATCCGCAGGAATTCCAGCGCGCTGCCGTGCGCCGAGCACCGACGCCCCGGCCGACGACGGATATCCTGGCTGAGCTTTCACGATTCGTGCCGCCAGCAATGGCGCCGATCGAGGATGCCCGGCCGAAGCAGGCGGATGTGAGCCCCGAGGAGCGGCAGGCGCGGCTGGCCGCCGTGCTGGCCGAAATCCTCGACGATCCCGCCTCCGGCTTCCGGACCGATTCCGTGCTCTACCAGGAGTTCCTGGTGCGGGTGCGCATGCGTCGCATTCCAGGGCCGCCGCTGTCGATGCCGGATTTCCGCCATCGGGTTGCGATCTCGCGCTCCGGCGTCGATCCGGTGACTGCAGAGACCGAAAACTGGGCAACGGCGATGACGCTGTCGAAGGGCGTCACCGACGATCTTCAGGGCGTGTTCCTGATGCTCGCCAAGGCTGCCATCTGCGGCGAGCCGTGTCCGTCGGATGCGCGTATCGCCCGCGCCTACGGCACGCACTCCGCCCGACGCGCCCGACGCCTGCTCAGCTATTTCGAGGAACAGGGCAGCGTCGTCGTGCACACCGATTTTTCCGGCAGGCGAGTCGTGGCTTTTCCCGATATCGATTGCCAGACGGCGCCGGGTGACGCCAATGCCGTCGATGATGTCAGCGTGACACAGACGGCCGCCGAGTGATTCCAGCCGACCTTTGTGGCTGAATGCCGGTTTCGCCGGTACAGACGTTTCCCAGCGGCATCCGTTGTTGACAATTCGATGACTTCTGCCTAAACAGCGCCCAACGCCGGGCAGAAATGTCCGGTGTTTCATTTGACATGTCCCGTGGCTCCTCCGTTCGCGAATGTGAGGAACCTGTCGGAACCCTTAAAAACCGGGTTCAGAGGAGGGCGTGTTTCCTTGATCTGGTTTGGCAACAAACCGGTCGAACATCTTGATAGGGAAATACGATGAGCAAGCGCGCATCATCCAAGTATAAAATCGATCGCCGTATGGGCGAGAACATCTGGGGCCGCCCGAAGTCGCCGGTCAACCGTCGCGAATACGGTCCTGGCCAGCACGGTCAGCGCCGCAAGGGCAAGCTTTCGGATTTCGGCGTTCAGCTGCGCGCCAAGCAGAAGCTCAAGGGCTACTACGGCGACCTGCGCGAAAAGCAGTTCCGCGCCATCTTCGCCGAAGCCGACCGCCGCAAGGGCGATACGTCTGAAAACCTGATCGGCCTGCTGGAATCGCGTTTGGATGCGATCGTCTATCGCGCCAAGTTCGTTCCGACGGTCTTTGCTGCCCGTCAGTTCGTCAACCACGGCCACGTCACGGTCAACGGCGTCCGCGTCAACATCGGTTCCTACCGTTGCAAGGCCGGCGACGTTATCGAAGTGCGTCAGAAGTCGAAGCAGCTGGTCATCGTTCTCGAAGCCGTTGGCCTCGCTGAGCGCGATGTTCCTGACTACATCGAAGTCGATCACAACAAGATGGTTGCGACTTTCGTCCGCGTGCCGACCCTGACCGACGTTCCTTACGCAGTCGTCATGGAACCGCAGCTGGTCGTCGAATTCTACTCGCGTTAATCGACGCGATTATCATACTATTGGAAAGCCGCTCCTCGGGGCGGCTTTTTTCTATTTGGAGGCGACGATGACCGACGTGCAGGCGATCCTCGACAGCATTCATGCCGACCTGCTGCCACGGCTCGGCGAGGGCAAGGTTGCTGACTATATCCCCGAGCTTGCCAAGGTCGACGTCCGCCAGTTCGGCATGGCGATCACCACCGTCGATGGCCACGTCTATCGCGTCGGCGATGCCGAAATGTCGTTCTCTATCCAGAGTATCTCGAAAGTCTTCATGCTGACGCTGGCACTCGGCAAGATCGGCGAGCAGCTGTGGAAGCGGGTGGGTCGCGAGCCATCGGGTTCGGCCTTCAATTCCATCGTCCAGCTCGAGCAGGAAGCCGGCATTCCGCGCAACCCCTTTATCAATGCCGGCGCCATTGCGGTTACCGATGTCGTTCTGTCCGGCCATGCACCAAAGGAAGTGATCGGCGAGTTCCTGCGGTTCATGCGGTACCTGGCCGATGACGAATCGATTCTCATCGACGAGCGCGTCGCCCGCTCCGAGGCGCAGACCGGTTTTCGGAACTTTGCTCTGACCAATTTCATGCGGGCCTACCACAACATCGCAAATCCGGTCGAGCATGTACTGGGCGTCTATTTTCACCAGTGCGCACTGGCCATGAGCTGCAGCCAGCTGTCGAAGGCGGGGCTCTATCTCGCCGCGCGCGGCAGCAACCCGGTCACCGGCCATTCCGTCGTGTCGCCGAAGCGGGCGCGGCGCATCAATGCGCTGATGCTGATGTGCGGCCATTACGATGGATCCGGTGACTTTGCCTATCACGTCGGCCTGCCCGGCAAGAGCGGCGTCGGCGGCGGTATCCTGGCAATTGCGCCCGGGGTCGCCTCCATTGCCGTCTGGTCGCCGGGGCTGAACAAGGTCGGCAACTCGCAGTTGGGCGCGGTGGCGCTCGAAATGCTGGCGGCGCGCACCGGTTGGTCGGTATTTGGCGATTGATGGGCGTGTCTTCGGCGGGCCGTTCTGCTATGGCCTGAGGCAAGGGCAGCCGACCCTGGATGGAATGGTGATATGAACCTAGCGATGCCCGTGATCGACGAAATCCAAGCCGACATCGAGGATGCCGCCGGCGCGCATCCGCTATTCGCCGATGCTCCCCGCTCCGTGTCCTTCAACAAGCTGCGCAAGCGCCTGTTGCGCCAAGTGCGCCAGGCATTCGACGATTTCGACATGCTGAAGGGTCAGAAGCGCTGGCTGGTTGGTGTCTCAGGTGGCAAGGATTCCTATGGCCTGCTGTCGCTGTTGCTCGACCTGAAATGGCGCGGGCTGCTGCCGGTAGACCTCATCGCCTGCAATCTCGACCAGGGCCAGCCGAATTTTCCCAAGCACGTGCTGCCGGAGTACCTGACGAAGGTCGGCGTGCCGCACCGGATCGAGTATCGCGATACCTATTCCATCGTGAAGGAAAAAGTGCCGGCCGGCGGCACATACTGTTCGCTCTGCTCGCGGCTGCGGCGCGGCAATCTCTATCGCATCGCTCGCGAGGAGGGTTGCGAGGCGCTGGTGCTCGGGCATCACCGGGAAGACATCCTCGAGACCTTCTTCATGAACTTCTTTCATGGCGGTCGGTTGGCATCGATGCCGGCAAAGCTGCTTAATGACGAAGGCGACCTGATGGTGCTCCGTCCGCTTGCCTATGCCGCCGAGGACGATCTTGCGAAGTTTGCAGCCGCCATGGAGTTCCCGATCATTCCCTGCGATCTCTGCGGCTCGCAAGATGGCCTTCAGCGCAATGCCATGAAGGATATGCTCGCCGATATCGAACGCCGCATGCCCGGCCGCAAGGACACGATGCTACGCGCCCTGGCGCATGTGAACCCGTCGCATCTGCTCGATCCCGCCCTGTTCGATTTTTCCGGTCTTGTTGTCACAAAACGGTCGTGAGATAGCGGTTATGCCGCAGCGCAGCAGATTGTGAAGGATCGGGTTTTATGGCCATTAACGACAATGACATCGCTTTCCTGGTCGAACAGGTCAGGCAGGCTGGCGAAGCGGAAATCATGCCGCGTTTCCGCAATCTTCAGATCGCCGACATCGCCGAGAAGACATCGTCCATCGACCTCGTGACGCAGGCGGATCTGCTGTCCGAGGAGCGGATCACGAAAGCCCTGCGCCAGCGTTTCCCGCAAGCGCTCATCGTCGGCGAAGAGGCATACGATACCGATCGCTCGGTGGTGCCTGCGCTGAACCGCGCGGAACTTGCCTTCGTCATCGATCCCGTCGACGGCACTTTCAACTTTGCTGCCGGCCTGCCGATGTTCGGCACCATCCTTGCCGTCGTCGCCAATGGCGAGACGGTGGCGGGCATTATCCACGACCCCGTTCTCGGGGACACGATCACTGCGGTCGCCGGTGGTGGCGCCACTATGACGCGCCGCGACGGCAGTTCCCAGCGCCTGCAGGTCGCTGCGCGGAAGCCCGTTTCCTCCATGACCGGTATCGTCGCCTGGGCGCATATGGGCGAGCCGGAACGTTCGCGGATTGCCGGCAACATGGCCAAGATACGGATGAGCTTCTACTACAACTGCTCGGCCCATGAGTACTGGATGCTGTCGTCAGGCAAGATCGATTTCGTGGCCCATGAGAAGCTCAATCCCTGGGATCATCTGGCCGGGCTGCTGATCCATCGCGAGGCTGGCGGCTACAGCGCCCGCTTTGACGGGTCTGCCCATCCACCGGGTGAAATGACCGGTGGCATCATTGCCGCTGCCGACCGGGAGAGCTGGGAGGCCGTTCGCCGGGATATCATCGGTCTCTAATATCAATCGAGGAATACTGCCATGACCGCGACCGTCGACATCACCGTTCTTGCCAACCTGCTGCGGGACGCGGCGCAGGTTGAAATCCTGCCGCGCTTTCGCCGTCTCGGTGCTGGCGATATCCGCATCAAGTCGGAGGCAATCGATTTGGTCACCGAGGCCGACGAACAGGCTGAGCGGATGATCAAGGCCGAGGTTGAAAAGCTCTGGCCGGAGGCGGTCTTCATCGGCGAGGAATCGGTCGCAGCCGATCCGGACCTTCTTGCCAAGCTCGAGGGTGCGGATCTCGCCATCATCGTCGATCCGGTCGACGGTACCTTCAACTTTGCCGCAGGCGTGCCCGCCTTCGGCGTCATGGCGTCGGTGGTGGTGCGAGGTGAAACCATCGCCGGTATTATCTTCGACCCAATGGGCGACGACTGGGTCATGGCGGAAAAAGGTGGCGGCGCTTGGCTCCGAAGGCCGGGCGGCGAGGCAGAGCGCCTGTCTGTGGCAGCGCCAGTGCCGCTGGAGCAGATGACCGGCTTTGCCTCGACGGGCTTTATCGACAAGAGCAAGCGCGCCGAGGTTATGGGCAATCTCGCCAAGGTCCGGTTCGCCGCCAACTACCGTTGCGCTGCCCACGAGTACCGCACCTTTGCCGGCGGCCACGTACATTACCTGATGTACAACAAGATCTTGCCTTGGGACCATCTGGCCGGCGTGCTGATCTGCGAGGAAGCCGGAGCCTATGCGGCGCGCTTCGATGGATCGCGCTACCTGCCGCACCACTCAGACGGCGGGCTGCTGATCACGCCTGACAAGGCATCCTGGGAGACGCTGCGCCGCGAGGTATTCACGCTCTGAGGCGAGCGTCTCAGCCGTGCATGGCGCCGGGGTCGAGGACAGGATCGTCGCCCGGATGGGAAAACAGCTTGCCGTTCTCCGCCCAGAGGACGGCTGCGATCGTCAGCGCGCCGAAGATTGCAAATCCTGCAAACAGCGGCCGCGTCGTGCCGTCGAACAGTTGGCCGACCGCACCGCCGACCAGCGCGCCGCCGGTCGTCGAGACGAAGCCGGTGATCGAGGTGGCAGTGCCCGCGAGATGGCCCATGGGCTCCAGGCAAATTGCTGTGAAATTGGTGGCGATAACGGCGAACATCACCAGCAGCGACGAAATCAGCAGGTAGGTGACGATGAAGCTCGGTGGCATCGCCAGCGCGAATACAAAACCGCAAACGGCAATGATCGTGAATAGGATCATCGCTGCATGGGAAATGCGGCGCATCCCGAAACGGCGGACGAAAAAGCCATTGGCGAAATTGGCGATGGCAATGCCGCCAGCGCTTGCGGCAAACGCCAGTGGCAACCAGTCTCCGAGACCGAAGACTTCACCGAACACCTGCTGCACGGACATGACATAGGCGCAGATGACACCGGTAAACAGCGTCATGCCGAGCATGTAGCCGCAGGTGATGCGGTTGGTGAGCACGGTGTGGAAGCCTGACAGCACGGAGCGCGTCGACAGCGGCAGCCGCTCGGTGAGGGGCAGGGACTCGTTCATCCGGAAAAACGCCCAGACGAGCAGCACTGCGCCGGCACTGCCGAGCAGGATGAAGATCCAGGGCCATGTGGCATAGGTGATGATCAGCTGGCCGAGTGCCGGGGCGACGATCGGGACGATCATGAACACGATCATCACGAAGGACATGACGCGTGCCATCTCGCGGCCGCCGAAACAATCGCGGACCATGGCCATCGTGGTGATGCGGACGGCGGCGGCACCCACGCCTTGCGCGAAACGCAGCGCGAGGAGGACCGTGAAGCTGTCGGTCCAGGCTGCGGCGAACATTGTTATGACGTAGAAGACCAGCCCACCGAGGAGGATGTTGCGACGGCCATAGGTGTCGGAGAGGCTGCCGAAGACAAGCTGCGCCAGACCGAAGCCGAAAAAGAAGACGCCGATCACCAGTTGCGTGTCATTGGCGGTGGGCACGCCGAGCGCTGCACCGATCTTTGGCAGCGCCGGCAGCATGCTGTCGATCGCCAGAGAAACGCTGGCGGTCATCAGGGCGATGGTGACGATGAATTCCACCAGCCCAAGACCGATGCGCTCAGAGCCTCCCGGGGCAACGTTGTTGGATGGCATGGGCTGGGTCATGGGGAAGCCTGTCAGTGGGCGAGGGAAGGATCGTTCACAACTGGTGCGTTGTGTGGACGGAACAGCTTTCCGCGTTCTGCATAGAGCACGAAGCCGAGAGCCACCAGCGAGACGGTGAAGTAGCCAACCACCATCGGCGTCGCCGTACCATCGAAGGACTGGCCGATGGCCGCGCCGATCAATGCTCCGCCGACCGTGCTCATGAAGCCAAGGACGGACGATGCGGTGCCGGCGACGTGACCGAGCGGCTCCATGGCCAGCGCATTGAAGTTCGAGCCGATCAGGCCGAACTGGAACATGACCAGCGCGAAAAAGACGATGAATAGCGGGAAGGGCATTGGCCCGCCAAAGGACAGCTGCACCATCAGCCAAACGAAGGTGATGACGGAAAAGCTGATCAGCGAACCGTGCGAAAGGCGTCGCATGCCGAAGCGCCCGACCAGTTGCGAGTTTGCAAAGGATGCCGACGCCATGAACAGGGCGACACCCCCGAAGGCCAATGGCGCGTAGACGCCGAGCTTGTAGATGCCGACATAGATCTGCTGGGCGGAGTTGATGAAGCCGAACAGCGCGCCGAAGATGAAGGTGCTGGCGAGTGTATAACAGAGCGCAGTACGGTTCGAGAGCACGATGGCAAAGCCGGCAAGGATCGATTTCAACGTGAACGGGCGTACGTCTTCGGCATGCAGAGTATCCGGCATGCGGAAATAGACCCAGACTAGCACGCAGGATGCGATAGCGGCGATGAACACGAAGATCATGTGCCAGCTGGCAAACAGCATGATGATCTGGCCGGATCCTGGCGCAATGACCGGCACGACCATGAAGACCATCATGATCAGGGACATGACCTCGGCCATCTGCCTGCCGCCATAGATATCGCGGACGATGGAAATGGTGATGACGCGCGTGGCGGCAGCGCCAAGCCCCTGCACGAAGCGCAGTGCCAGCAGGCCGAAAAATGAGGGAATGAAGGCAATACCGAGCGACGAGAGGATGTAGATGACCACGCCGGCAATCAATGGCACGCGCCGTCCGAAGCGGTCCGAAAGCGGACCGTACACCAGTTGCGCCCCACCAAAGCCCATGAGGTAGGCCGAAACGATATACTGCCGGTGGTTTTCATTCTCGACGCCGAGGCTGGCGCCGATCTGCTGCAAGGCCGGCAGCATGATGTCGATCGCCAGCGCGTTCATAGCCATCAGTAGTGCAGCCAGAGCGATGAACTCGCGTTTGCCCATCGGCACGCGGCCAGTGGACATGGCTTCGGAGGTGTTTGCCACGATTTCATTCCCATAAACGTGCCAAGGCGCTGCCGAAGAGGCAGCGCCTAGCAGATGGAGTGGACAATGGAAACCGGGCGGGTGCCCGGTACCCGATCAGGCAACGCGGACGGGGACGCCCTGTTCCTGGAAATGCTGCTGCAGTTCGCCGGCCTGGAACATCTCTGTGATGATGTCGCAACCGCCGACGAATTCGCCCTTGACGTAGAGCTGGGGAATAGTCGGCCAGTTCGAATAGTCCTTGATACCCTGACGGATTTCCGCGTCGGCAAGGACATTGACGCCCTTGTAGTCGACACCGATGTAATCCAGTATCTGGACCACTTTTCCGGAGAAACCACACTGCGGGAACTGCGGTGTGCCTTTCATGAACAGAACGACGTCGCTGCTCTTCACTTCATTGTCGATCAATTCGTTGATGCCGCTCATCAGATTATCCTTTCACATGCGGGTTCAAGGCCCGCATCGTCGATTGTTCGTCTTACATAGCATGTGGTCGCTCAAATTCCAGCCGCAATAGTGCGGCATTGCTTTTTTTGGCGTGTGGTGGACAAGGCAGGATATGACCAAATGATGCGTGCCGACACATCGCGGCTATGAATATCGATCGACTTCGGCTAGCAAACCACCTTGCCAAAGCGGCGTGTTTTCCAGTCCTGCCGGGTCCCCTGATAACTTGTATTCGTCGCGCTTCCCGCGACATTGATGGACGTCGATGACAAAGGTTCAGAAGCGGGTCGTCCTGCATTTTCCAGGTTTCGAGCCGCTCGATGCTGCAGCCCACAGGGCGCGTTACGCACGCGCGGCAAAGCAAAGCGCGGACGTCTGGGGTTACCTTGCCGATATCGGCGATTTCAAGCGCACTGGTTCGACCTCCTATTTCGATGTCAGTGCGAGTGCCGGTGCCTGGCAGACCGAAAGCCGCGTGCACATTTTCGATCACAACGACCTCGTATCGCGTCTCAACGGCCGCAACCTCCTCACCCGCCTCGGCTTCGGTTATCGCGCAGCGCTTCGCGTCATCGTCGGAGGTGGATTGAGCGGCTACTTTCGTCATGCCTGGCGTTTCGGATTGTTTTTTGTCTTTCCGTTCCTGCTGGTGCTTGCAGCACTTGCCGCAGGCCTGCTGATAGCGGCGGCGCCCTATTATTTGGGGTTGGGTGTCTGGAGCCTGCTTTTCAGTGTGCCCCTTGCTGCAATACTTTTCCGGTATGTGTTTCTACCGCGCAGGGACAGGCTGCATACGTTGCATCTGTTTTCGGACTGGGAGATGGCCGTGGCGATGGCGGGGCTGCGTGGTCTCGATGCCGAAGCCTGGCTGGAGCGCTGCGCCGCAGGCGTTCGTGAGGCATTGCGCGAGCCTGCCGATGAATATGTGATCTCGTCGCACAGCATGGGCTCGACTGTGGCAGTGCATGTGATAGGCCTCCTGCTCGAGCGGGAGCCGGCGTTGTTCGAAGGCAAGCGTGTAGTCTTCCTGACGCTTGGCAGCGCGATCCTGCAATGCGCGCTGTTCCGCTCGGCAAAGGTTTTGCGGGCGCGGGTAGGGCTGATTGCGGATTGTCCGGCGATCTCCTTGATCGAGGTCCATTGCCTGACCGACGCCATCCATTTCTACAAGACGAAGGTCGTGGCGCTTTGCGGTCATCCGGAGAAGAGGCAGGGGGAAATTATCTTTGTGCGCTTCAAGACGATGCTGAGCGATGTCCACTACCGGAAGATCAAGCGCGATTTCCTGCGCGTTCACCGGCAATACGTGCTGGGGCCGGATATTAAGGCGCCCTTCGATTTTACGCTGATGACAGCCGGCCCGCTGCTGGCCTCCGATTTCACCGAGTTCACGCAGAAGAAACTGCCGGTCCTCTAGGAACCGGCACTCTTGTTACTCCGGAACGGACGTTTGCAGCGCCAGGGCGTGCAGCACGCCACCCATGTTTCCCTGAAGGGCTTCATAGACCATCTTGTGCTGCTGCACGCGCGTCTTGCCACGGAACGCCTCGGAGACGACCTCCGCCGCGTAGTGATCGCCGTCGCCGGCGAGGTCGCGGATCGTCACTGTGGCGCCGGGAATGCCGGCCTTGATCATGTCTTCGATATCGCCGGGTTTCATGGCCATCGTCGTCTACTCCCCTTACTCGGCAGCGGCCAAGGCGCTGCCGTCCATGAAGGCAGGAAACCACGATTCATGGGCATGACGCAACTGCTCGACGGGCACCGACAGAAGCGTGTCGATCACCAGGGCCTCGCCAGCGACCTTGCCGAGACGCCGGAACGGCACTCCGGCATTTTCGGCGTTGATGCAGACGAAATCGGCGATCTCAGGCTTTACCGCGATGACGTAGCGGGCCTGGTCCTCGCCGAACAGCAGCGCATGCGGCTGGCCGCGGCATTCACCGAGCGTGATCTCCATGCCATTGTCCGAGGCCATGGCCATTTCCGCAAGTGTCAGCACGAGGCCGCCGGAGGAGATGTCGTGGCAGGCGGTGACCTGGTCGTTGCGGATGGCCGAGCGGACGAAATCGCCGTTGCGGCGTTCGGCAAACAGGTCGACCTCGGGCGCAGGGCCGCTGGTGTCGCCAAGAATGTCGCGCATGTAGATCGTCGAGCCGAGATGGCTGCCGTCGACACCGATCATCAGCACGTGATCGCCGTCCGAAGCGCTGCCGATGCGGGCCATCTTGCTCCAGTCGGGGAGCAAGCCAACGCCGGCGATGGTCGGGGTCGGCAGGATGGCGACGCCGTTGGTCTCGTTGTAGAGCGATACATTGCCGGAGACGATCGGGAAATCGAGCGCGCGGCAGGCTTCGCCGATGCCTCTGATGGCGCCGACCAGCTGGCCCATGATCTCCGGCTTTTCCGGATTGCCGAAATTAAGGTTATCAGTGGAGGCAAGCGGCTCGGCACCGGTGGCCGTGATATTGCGCCAGCATTCGGCAACGGCCTGCTTGCCGCCTTCGAACGGATCGGCCTCGACATAGCGCGGCGTGACGTCGGAGGAGAAGGCCAGCGCCTTGGTTGGATGGCCATCGACGCGCACGACACCGGCGTCGCCACCGGGCAGCTGCAGCGAATTGCCCTGGATCAGCGTATCGTACTGCTCGTAGACCCAGCGGCGGCTCGACTGGTTGGCGGAGCCGACCAGCGATAGCAGCGCCTGGCCGTAATCCTCAGGGGCTGCAACGAGATTGGCGGGCAGGGGCGCGCGCTTGTCGGATTCGCGCCAGGGGCGATCATATTCCGGCGCTTGGTCGCCGAGATCCTTGATCGGCAGGTTGGCGACTTCGTCGCCCTGATGAAGGACGCGGAAGCGCAGGTCGTCCGTGGTATTGCCGACGATGGCGAAGTCGAGACCCCACTTGACGAAGATCGCCTTGGCTTCGTCTTCCTTTTCCGGCTGCAGCACCATGAGCATGCGCTCCTGGCTTTCCGACAGCATCATCTCATAGGCCGTCATGCGCTCCTCGCGCACCGGCACCAGATCGAGATTGAGCTCGATGCCGAGGTCGCCCTTGGCGCCCATCTCGACCGCGGAGCATGTCAGGCCGGCAGCGCCCATGTCCTGGATGGCGATGACCGCGCCGGTCAGCATCAGTTCGAGGCAGGCTTCCAGCAGGCATTTTTCGGTGAAGGGGTCGCCGACCTGCACGGTCGGACGCTTTTCCTCGATCTGCTCGTCGAATTCGGCAGATGCCATCGTTGCGCCGCCGACGCCGTCACGGCCTGTCTTGGCGCCGAGATAGACGACGGGAAGGCCGACGCCCTTGGCTTCCGACAGGAAGATGGCGTTTGACTTGGCCAGGCCTGCCGCAAAGGCGTTGACCAGGATGTTGCCGTTGTAGCGGGAATCGAACTCGACCTCACCGCCGACTGTGGGGACGCCAAAGGCATTACCGTATCCGCCGACGCCGGCAACAACGCCGGAGACGAGGTGACGGGTCTTGGCATGATCGGGTGAGCCGAAGCGAAGCGCGTTCATCGCCGCGATCGGCCGGGCACCCATGGTGAAGACGTCGCGCAGGATGCCGCCGACGCCGGTGGCTGCACCCTGGTAGGGCTCGATGTAGGACGGGTGGTTGTGGCTCTCCATCTTGAAGACGACGCAGTCGCCGTCATCGATATCGACGACACCGGCATTTTCGCCCGGGCCCTGGATAACGCGGGCGCCTGTCGTCGGCAGGGTACGCAGCCATTTCTTCGAGGATTTGTAGGAGCAATGCTCGTTCCACATGGCCGAGAAGATGCCGAGCTCGGTATAGCTGGGTTCCCGACCGATCAGATCCAGAATGCGCTGATATTCGTCCGGCTTGAGGCCGTGGGCGGCGATGAGTTCTGGGGTAATCTGAATGGTATTGGAGAGAGTCATGAGCGCTGGAGAGTCCTGACCTGAAGGGGATTTAAGGGTCTCTTTAGCGCATGTGGTCTGATCGTGCGACAGGAAAATGGCCGCTTAACGCGGCCATCACACAGGAAAGCACAACGTCGCTATCAGAACTTGTAGCCGACCAGTAGCCCGGCGCGGGTCATGCCGGCGTTGGGGCCATTGCAGAGATCGGCATGCGAGGAGTGCGCAACCTGCGCCATCAGGCTCCAATGGCTGTCGAAATTATAGCCTGCGCCGAGATATTCATGAAACAGCAGATGACAGCCTAGCTTGGGGCCATCGTTCTCCGCTGTCAGATTGCCGTTGTGGATGACACCGCCGAAGCCCGCTTCCGTGAAAATGCCGCTCGAATAGGTCATCGTCCACGTCAGGCCGCTGTACAGCTGGTCAGCCGACCCGCCGGTGCCGATCGATGTGCCGATATGGATGCGGGGATGGGTGATCTGGTCCTTCCAGTCGCCGGCCGGATTGTAGCCGAACGGATTGAAGAGCACCTGAACGTCCGGAAAGACGCCGTTTTCGTGGTCGTGTCCGGTCTGGATCGAAGCGCTAGCGCCGAAGCGCAGTTCGTCGAAGATCCTGGTGGTATCGGCAGGGGCCTGGCTCATGTCGGCTGCTATCGCGGATGACCCGGATACCAGAGACGCCAACGTGGCACTTACAAAAGCAAAGGCACGTAAGCTACCGTTGAGGCGCATCTCGATCTCCATCACCACGCCGCACGAATCGCTGGCGGCATCAATTCGTAGCATTGGGAAATGTCGGGTAAAGAAGCCGGTGCGCGGAGCCGGCGCTTTCCTGGCGGCTGACACCGAAAAGCCACAGTTGCTTTAGCTGTCGCTATCGTAGGCCGCAGAGCCGTTTTCGAGCAGCCGGCGCAAGGTCATGAATGCCGAGAGCACATCCGTTCTGTCCTGCGGCGAGGAGAAGGCAATTCGGACCCGGTGATAGACCTTCTCAGTCCTGGCAGCCTTGAACTCGTCTTCGTCATCGATCAGTACGCCTTCCGCCAGCGCGGCCTGCTTGAAAGTGCCCGACAACCACGGCTCTGGCAGTTTCAACCACAGGAATGGAATGTGCGGGTGGGAGGAGAACTCGAAGCCGGCAAATGCTTCGCGCGCCATCGCTTCTCGGGTGGCGATTTCGGCCACGGTGCGGGCTCTAAGCGACAGGGCGTGACCGCTGTGGACGAGGCGTGCGCCAGTCTCGGCAAGGATAAACGGTAGTCCGCCGGTCGACATCTTGTGCGTCACCTTCACCCGCTGGGCAAAGTGCGGCGGGCAGGCGACCCAGCCGCCGCGCACGCCCGCCGTCACGGATTTCGACAGTCCACTGACCAGGAAAGTGCGTTCCGGTGCAATGCTTGCCATCAGAGGCGTCTCGTCCCCGGTCATGCCGCCATAGATGTCGTCCTCGATCAGCCAGACGCTGTGCCGTCGGGCAATGGCGGCAATGGCACGGCGGCGTGCTTCCGGCATGGTCGTCAGCGTCGGGTTATGGGCGGTTGGCATCAGGAAGGCGAGGCGCGGATGCTGCTGCTGGCAGAGGCGCTCGAAATCATCAGGAATGATGCCCTGTTCATCGGATTCCACCAGGATCGCGCGCCGTCCGAGCAGCCGAGTTGCACGGCTGACCTGGGTGTAGGTGAGGTTCTCGAACACGATCTTGTCGCCGGGCGAGGTGACTGCCGCAATAACCGCGATAGCTGCGGCATGGGCGCCAAGGGTCGGAACGACATTTTCGACCGCAGGACGCCAGTCGTTTCGAGACAGCCAGGCTTGCCCGGCCAAGGACCAGCTGGCGGGGAAAGTACGGGAGTATGACGAGATCTCCATGCTTTTTTCGCGGCTGATATCGGCAAACAGGCGGCCGATGATCTCGCCCTGGCCAATATCGGGAGCTGCGGTCGTGTCCATGCGAACCGTGGCCGATGGCGCTTCCATGCCACGCGTGCCGGACAGGGCCTGCGTGATCGGGTCCATCTGGGTGATCGGCTTGCTGTGCTCGCGATCGAGCACGTAGGTACCGCGCCCGACTTCGCCGGCAACCAGCCCGCGTTCGTGGACGAGGGCATAGGCGCGACTGATCGTGCCGATGGTCACGCCGATGTCGAAGGCCAGATTGCGTTGCGGCGGTAGCTTTGCACCGGGCGGCAGGATGCCGTGGCCGATCGCGGTTTCAATGCTGTCCGCGACCCGAACGTAAACCGGACCCGTACCGCTGGAAATGTCTGGAAGCCAATTTGTCATGGTGACAATCGTGGCATTGTACCCGTTCAATGTCAAGATTACGACCCCTATTCGGGCAGAAAATTGAGCGAACGGTTATTCCCAAGAGCGAGGTGTGAGCAATGGGTACAATTGATACAATTCCGGAATGGCGGGGTGCAATCGATAGCGACGCGCCGCAGCGGCATCGTCGGCCAAAGGCGTTCGCCGCCAGCATCATCGAACGGATGGCGGTGTGGTCGGAAAAGAGGAGTAGCCGCCGGGCGCTTCGTGCGCTCTCCGTGGATCAGTTGCGCGACATAGGTCTGACCCGCGCGGAGGCGCGGCGCGAGGTCGCGAAGTCATTTTTCTGGGAATAGTCGGGTGTCTGAATTCTCAGCAGCCCTTGGTGCCGCCGGCCCAGCGGTTGATGTCTGAGGTGATGCGGGCCGAGTTAGGACCGTTCATCAGCGGTCCGAAGGCAGCAAGCTTCGCAGGGTCGCCTTCGGCCTGGACGACGAGCAAGGGGCGGCCTGTCGGCTGGCTGCGCTCAACGACGAGGAAACGCGGCCGGCCGGTGAAGGAATTCAATTCCGGCGCCATCGTGTAGCGCGCGAAGGCGGGGTCGGATGACTTGAACCAGCAGCCATGGGCGGCAACCGCAACGCGCTCCATCGTCGACAGCGCGGTGCGGGGCTGGGTCAGCGTGACCTCAGGTGCACGCTTGGACTGGCATGAAGCGGCAAAGACTGCCAAGGCGGAGAGGGTGGCGGCGGTCAGAATTCCGTTGGTAGAAATGCGCATCAAATCTGTCTTTCAATCTGTCGGGCCGAACTCGCTTCGCCAATTCACGAGCCAATAAGCTGCCTTTGCGGCGCATTCAGGGAGAACGCGCCGGTCAATGGCAGAATGTCGGGAATGTCTCAAGCTGCGACAATGTCGAGTGCGGAGGCGAACAGGCCACGCCCGTCCGAGCCGCCATGAGCGGCCTCGATCAGGTTTTCCGGGTGCGGCATCATGCCGAGCACATTGCCCTTGGCGTTGATGATGCCAGCGATATGGTTCATCGAGCCGTTGGGATTGCCGTCTTCGAGATAGCGGAAAACGACTTGGCCGTTGCCCTCGATGGAAGCCAGCGTTTCGGCGTCCGCGAAGTAATTGCCGTCATGATGGGCGATCGGGCAACGGATCACCTGGCCGTTTTCATAGGCGCGCGTGAAGTCTGTGTCTGCATTGACGACCTCAAGCTTGATTTCCTTGCAGACAAACTTCAGCGAGGCGTTGCGCATCAGCGCACCGGGTAGCATTCCGGCCTCGACGAGGATCTGGAAACCGTTGCAGACGCCGAGAACCTTGACACCCTGTTCGGCCTTTTCCTTGATCGCCCGCATGACCGGCATGCGCGCCGCAATGGCGCCGCAACGCAGGTAATCGCCATAGGAAAAACCGCCCGGAATGACGATCAGGTCGACGTCCGGAATTTCCGTTTCCGTCTGCCAGACGGTGATGGGCGCAACGCCGGAGATTTTCGTCAAGGCAGCGATCATATCACGATCGCGGTTTAGGCCTGGAAGCTGAACGACTGCTGATTTCATGGGTGCGGTTCAAACCTAGCTTGTGCTTCTGCAAGTTCACGAAGTTCGAGGCGATTTTCGATGCGCTCGAGACGGTCAAGTATTTGAGTGTTGACAGAGTGCAGGTTGTTGATGTCGCCCTGCATCACGTGCATGTGCCCGCGCAGGCTGCCTATATCCTGCCGCAACTCCCGGTGACCGTCCTTAAGGAAGGATATGTCACCTTGAATTTTTCTAAGGATTCCGACCATCAATTCTTGCGTTTCGGTCATTTCCTGCACCTACAACCCTCAGTCGAGAGCTATAGTATAGTTCTCGATGACCGTGTTTGCGAGCAGTTTTTCACACATGGACTTGAGGTCAGCCTCGGCGCGGGTCTTGTCGGTGCCGTCGAGGACGACGTCGAAAACCTTGCCTTGGCGGATATGGCCAACGCCCTCAAATCCGAGTGCGCCGAGCGCGCCTTCGATTGCCTTGCCCTGGGGGTCGAGAACGCCGTTCTTAAGCGTGACGGTGACGCGAGCCTTGATCACTGGTGTCTTCCTGCCTTTTACTTGACGAGAACCGGTCCCGTGCCGCGCACGGGCTCATTTTCATTGATGATGCCGAGACGACGGGCTACCTCGGAATAGGCTTCCAGCAAACCGCCCATGTCGCGACGAAACCGGTCCTTGTCCATCTTCTCGTGGGTTTCGACATCCCAGAGACGGCAGGAGTCCGGCGAGATTTCGTCGGCGAGGATGATGCGCATCATGTCGCCCTCGAAAAGGCGGCCGCATTCGATCTTGAAGTCGACGAGCTGGATGCCGACGCCGAGAAACAGGCCTGTCATGAAATCGTTGACGCGGATGGCCAGCGCCATGATGTCGTCGAGTTCGGCGGGGTTTGCCCAGCCAAAGGCCGTGATGTGCTCTTCCGACACCATGGGGTCGTTGAGGGCATCGGACTTGTAATAGAACTCGATGATCGAGCGCGGCAGGACCACGCCTTCCTCGATGCCGAGACGCGTTGCCAGCGAGCCGGCGGCGACGTTGCGCACGACGATCTCGAGCGGGATCATCTCGACTTCCTTGATCAGCTGCTCGCGCATGTTGAGGCGGCGGATGAAATGGGTCGGGATGCCGATCTTGTTCAGATGGTTGAAGATGTATTCGCAGATGCGGTTGTTGAGCACACCCTTGCCGTCGATGACTTCATGCTTTTTCTTGTTGAAAGCGGTCGCGTCATCCTTGAAGAACTGGATCAGCGTGCCAGGCTCGGGTCCTTCATAAAGGATCTTTGCCTTGCCTTCGTAGATACGGCGGCGACGGTTCATCTTGTAATTCTCTGTCGTTGGCGCCCTTGGGATGGCGCGTAGGGATCAATCTCTGGGCGTCCCCATAAAGGAAAAGAAGCAAATTCACAATGCGCCTGCATCTCCTTCCTCCGAATCCGCCCTCGGCTGTTAAAGTCGCGGGAATCGTAATGTATCACCGGGGTGACAAACTTTACGACGAATAATCAGGCGGCGCGAAAGGCCGGCAGACTGTCGCTGCGGGGGCCAAGGCGTCCTCAGGCAGCCTGGATGTTGTGGTCGCCGGCTCGCCAGCACTCACTGCGGATGAAGGCGGGAATGTCTGCAGCAGGCATGGGGCGTGCCAGCGCGTAGCCTTGCAGACTGTCACAGCCGAGTTCGGCAAGGATCCGCGCATGCTCCATGGTCTCCACGCCCTCCGCGGTAACGCCGATCTTCTGCGAGCGGCCGATCTCGATGATGGAGCCGACGAGCCGCCGCTGCTCGGCCGATGCCACGAGAGGCTTGATGAGCTCGCGGTCGATCTTGAGGGTTTTCGGGCTCAGGCGCAGGAGGCCGACAATGGAGGCATGGCCGGTGCCGAAATCGTCGATTTCGATGTCTATGCCGAATCGCCTCAGGCGCTTCAGGTTCGCAAGGGATGTCTCGCCATACTGGTCGAGGGAAATCGATTCGAGCAGTTCGAAAGACACGGTACCGGGCTTGATCTTCAGTGCGCGCAAGGCCTTGCCCAGATTGGGGTCAGCCAGGCGGCGGGCGGACACGTTGACCGAGATTTTTGGGATGTCGATCCCGGCGTCGCGCCATGACTGCTGGTCGGCGAGGGCCTTTTCAAGCACGAGGCGATCAAGCACGGCGACGACGTCGAGATCCTCGGCCGTCGACATGAAACTATCGGGCGACAGGATGCCATGCTCGGGATGGTTCCAGCGAACCAGCGTCTCGACGCCGATGACGTCCAGCGTGGTGGCAGAGAATTGCGGCTGGTAGAACGGTATGAATTCATGACGTTCGATGCCGAGGAGGATTTCATCCGACAGGCGCTTGGTGGTGACGATATGCTGGCGGGCATCCAGCGAGAAGAATTCGTACCTGTTTCGACCGCTGCCCTTGGCGCGGTAGAGCGCGATGTCGGCATTCAGAAGCAGTTGCTTCGCATCGAGTTCTTCGCCGCTGTCGAATGCGATACCGATGCTGGCGCCAAACCGGATGTCGTGGCCCTCGTAGCGAACAGGCTTGTGCAGTTCGCGGATAACCTGCTCGGCAAGGCCGGAGATCTTCCTTGAAAATGCCTTTCGGGTACAGACGATAACAAATTCGTCGCCGCCGATGCGCGCGAGAAAATCGCCCGTGGCAACGCCATCGCGCAACACGGAAGCGGCGTGCTTGAGCATCATGTCACCGGCGCGGTGACCCAGCGTGTCGTTGATCTGCTTGAAGCGGTCTAGGTCGACATGGAGGACCACGAGGACCGTGCCGTCCACGCGGCACTCTTCGGCCCGTGCCGAGAGCATGCGATCTAGATAGCGGCGATTGGGAAGTCCTGTCAGGTGGTCGTGGAGAGCGATGTGCTCGATTTTCTCCTTGGCCAGCTCAAGTTCGATGTTGCGGGCTTCGGCGAGTTCCTTGGCGCGGTTCAACTCGTCCCGCAGTCCGACCTCGATCGTCACATCCCAATTTGCACCGATCATCCTGTTGGCGCCGCTGCTGTCGGAAAACGTTGCGGACCGCGCCCGGATCACGCGTATGGTGCCATCGGGGCGCACGATGCGATATTCCTGCTCGAAGGCCTCAGGCGATACCATGTGGTCATGGAGATGACCCTGCATCCGTTCGAAGTCATCGGGATGGATCGCATTGAGCCATGTATCGTATGGCTTCATCTTCGGCGTATGTTCCAGGCCGTAGATGACGAGCAAACGATCATCCCATTCCACCTCACCGGTATCGATATTGGCTTCGAAGACACCTATGCCGGAGACATCGAGCGCCAGATCGAGCCGTCTCGAGGTGTGTATCAGCAACTCCTCGGCAGCCTTGCGCGCGGTGATGTCGATATCGGTGCCTATAATCCGGGTAGGAGTTCCGTGTTCGTCCCACTCGACGCCGGCGCCGCGGCATTCGATCCAGATCCAGTGTCCGTCCTTGTGGCGCTCGCGATAAAGGAATGTGCTGCTTTCGGCCCTGCCGGAATTTTGAAGCTCGATCGACTTCAGCACATGATCGCGATCGTCCGGGTGGACGCAGAGAATCCAGTTTTCGAGTGCTGCGTCGACTTCCTCTTCAGAACTGTAGCCGCGCATTTTCCGCCACGTCTCGGAATAGCTCATGCGTCCCGTTTGAAAGTCGTGATCCCAGACGCCGAGCCCCGAGCCCGTCAGCGCCGAGTTCCAGCGGCTCTCCTTTTCGGCCAGCGCCTCGATGGTGCGCTTTTCTCGGTCGATATCGGCCAGCTGGATAAGGACGCAGTTTTCCGGTGCCGCAAGCTTCGTGAAGGAGGCCGAAACCCAGATGGCACGATCCGAGTTGCCCTGCATCCTGAGCGAAACGCTTTCGGCGCTGCTTTCAGCGGAAAGCGCGTGCAGCCGCCCGAGAAGCAGGGGCAGGTCGGCGGATAGGGTAAGTTCATCCACTGTCGTATGCCCGGTGGGCGTACCGAACTGCGCGCAGAAGGCTGCGTTGGCATAGACCATGCAATGGTTGGCCAGCGATACGGCAAGGGTTGCTACAGGAACGCGGTCGAGAACATCGAAGGCGCCCGCCGTCACGCCGTCGAAACGCGTCTCATCGTTTGAATACCAAGTCAAAGGAGCACCCACAGACACTGCCAATACTGTGGGTGCATTTGATTAATTTGAGATAAACAACATAAGAGGAAAAGCTAATGTAACCTTGCCATGAAACCGCCAGGCAAGTCTTAGGGTTTCAGTTTGCTGATAAACTGCGCAAAGACCATCGTGCCTTCAGGCCAGGGGCCATGACCGGAATCGGCGTTGATGTGGCCAGCTTCTCCGGCATCGATAAATGTCGAGCCCCAGCTCTTGGCGATTGCCTCGGCGTGCTCATAGGTGCCGAAAGGATCGTTGCGACTGGCGATGGTCATTGATGGAAAAGGCAGGGTGTCGCGCGGATAAGGGCCGAAGGTCATCAGGTGCTTCGGTCGGATTTCCGGATTGGTAACGTCTGGTGGGGCCACGAAGAAGGCGCCTGCAATAGGCTTCTTAAAATGCGGGATGGCATGCAGCACCGAGGGCACGCCCAGCGAATGGGCGATCAGAACCACGGGCTTCGTCGAGGCGTTCACCTCTTCGGCGATACGGGCTGCCCAGTCGTCTCGCACCGGCTTCGACCACTCCGCCTGCTCGACGCGCCGCGCCGTGCTGAGCTTCTGCTCCCAGCGCGTCTGCCAATGGTCAGGCCCGGAATTGGTATAACCGGGGACGATGAGGATATCTGCTTCGGATACTTTCATGTTTCTGCCATTTGTGAGCTGAACACGCCGGTGCCTGGGCGAAGGCGGAGCTAGACGCTGCCGCCTTCGGATCGTCAGCCGAAAACGCGGCGGAAGATCGTGTCGACATGCTTGGTGTGGTAGCCGAGGTCGAATTTCTCGCGCAATTCTTCTTCGGAAAGTGCGGCGCGGACTTCGGGGTCGGCGAGCAGTTCTTCGAGGAAGTCCTTGCCCTGTTCCCAGACCTTCATGGCATTGCGCTGGACGAGGCGATAGGAATCCTCGCGGGAAACTCCGGCCTGGGTGAGGGCCAGCAGCACGCGCTGGCTCATGACGAGGCCCTTGAACTTGTTCATGTTTCGAAGCATGTTCTCGGGATAGATGACCAGCTTTTCGATGACGCCGGCAAGCCGGTTGAGTGCAAAGTCGAGCGTGATGGTGGTGTCCGGACCAATCGCGCGCTCGACGCTCGAATGGCTGATATCGCGCTCGTGCCAGAGGGCAACGTTTTCCATGGCGGGGACCACCGCCATGCGTACCAGCCGGGCGAGGCCCGTCAGGTTTTCGGTCAGCACCGGGTTGCGCTTGTGCGGCATCGCCGACGAGCCTTTCTGGCCGGGCGAGAAGAATTCCTCCGCCTCCAGGACCTCTGTGCGCTGCATGTGGCGGATTTCGATGGCGACGTTTTCGATCGAGGAGGCGATCACGCCGAGAACGGCGAAGAACATGGCATGCCGGTCGCGCGGGATGACCTGCGTCGATACAGGCTCGGCGGCAAGGCCGAGCTTTTCGCAGACATATTCCTCGACGGAAGGATCGATGTTGGCAAAGGTGCCGACGGCACCGGAGATCGCGCCGGTGGCGATTTCTGTACGGGCGGCGACGAGGCGGGCGCGGTTGCGGATCATTTCGGCGTAGAAGCGCGCGAAGGTCAGGCCCATGGTCGTCGGCTCGGCATGGATGCCGTGGCTGCGCCCGATACGGACCGTGTCCTTATGTTCGAAGGCGCGGGTCTTCAGCGCCGTCAGCAGGCGGTCGAGATCGGCCAGTAGCAGGTCGCTGGCGCGCACCAGCTGGATGTTGAAGGTGGTGTCGAGGACGTCGGAGGATGTCATGCCCTGGTGGACGAAGCGGGCATCCGGGCCGACGATTTCCGAGAGGTGCGTCAGGAAGGCGATGACGTCGTGCTTGGTGACGGCTTCGATCTCGTCGATCCGATCGACATCGAAGGTCGCCTTGCCGCCTTTTTCCCAGATCGTCTCGGCTGCCGACTTCGGGATGACCCCGAGTTTGGCCAGCGCATCGCAGGCATGGGCTTCGATCTCGAACCAGATGCGGAACTTCGTTTCGGGCGACCAGATGGCGACCATGTCCGGGCGGGAGTAGCGAGGGATCATAAGCTCTCAGCTTTCTTCAACAGCAGGAATTTCAAGGCTTGCCGCCCCTTTAGCAAAGACGGATGACAATCTCAACGCTTGGCGGCCGCTCATCGCAGGCGTCGCGCCAGATAGTAGCTGGCCGTCGGCAGCCAGACGAGCCCGAGTGGCAAGAAAAGGCGGCTGCCGAGCACACCGAACTGATAGACCGCACTGGCACCGGTGAAGGCGAACTGGAACATCCAGATGAGCGATCCGGACGGTGCATGCCAGCGAGAATAGAAGATGCGGTAGTCGAGCGCGAAGAGAAAGGCCGTCATCGACATGGTGGCAATCGCCAGGCAAAGCAAGCAGGCCGCAAAGCGTGTCTCGAGCGGTTTTCCGCCGGATACCCAGCCAGCCGCCGTCACGGCAAGAGGCCAGGCGAGGGCGCCGCCGAGGAAATAAACGATCAGCAGGCTGCCAAGCCGGTCCGTCTGCAGGCCGTTGTGCCTGTAGAGCGCCAGTGCCGCCGAAAGCGTCATCAGGGCGCCCCAGGAAACAGCGCCTGTCAGGTGCTGCGATACGGTCGTTGTCCGCGCTGCCTTGTCGATCAGCGACGGCTCACGCCGCGCCAACGCGGCCCTGCTCGGCAGCGGCACGCAGATCGCCGACCGTCTTGCGATAGGCTTCGGCCGAGCCGCCCTTGAAGATTGCCGAACCTGCGACCAGCACATTGGCACCGGCTGCGGTGATCATCGATGCGGTTTCCACGGTCACGCCGCCATCGACCTCGAGCTCGATCGGCCGGTCGCCGATCATCTGCCTGGCTTTCAGGATCTTGTCGGCCATTGCGGGAATGAACTTCTGGCCGCCAAAGCCGGGGTTGACCGACATGATGAGGATCAGGTCGACATCGTCGAGCACGTTTTCCAGCACAGACAACGGTGTCGCCGGATTGAGGGTGACACCGGCCTTCTTGCCGAGATTGCGGATGGTCTGCAGCGAGCGATGCAGATGCGGGCCGGCCTCGGCATGGACGGTGATGCGGTCGCAACCGGCCTTGGCAAAGGCTTCCAGGTAGAAGTCGACGGGCGCGATCATCAGATGGCAGTCGAAGGTGGCATCGGTAAAACTGCGCAGGGACTTGATGACATCGGCGCCGAACGAAATGTTGGGAACGAAGTGTCCGTCCATGATGTCGAGGTGGATCCAGTCGGCGCCGGCAGCGGTCACGTCGCGGACTTCCTGACCCAGCTTTGAGAAGTCTGCGGCTAGGATGGAGGGGGCAATTCGGATCGGCAACGGCATGGTCGGGGACACTCCAAAGTCATCTGACGCTTGATTATCACCGGATGCGAGTAACGGCAACGACCCGCCGCCAGCACTCCACCCGGGCAGGGGCTTGGCGGCTAGTTGCCGGGCGCGACCGGCGGCTGGAAGCGATGGTCGCGCCACTCCAGCAGGCGATAGGGGTTCTCGGTCAGCTCGTGATCGTTGCCGAAGGCGACAGGGCCGATCGGTGTCTGCCATGTCGTTCCAATGAGCTTGGCGGCGACTGGGGTCTTGTCCGCCAGCGCTGCAGTGACGGCCTGGTCGGCGATCAGGGCAGCTGCCGCCGTCGGCAGGACGTAGCCCTCCGGCTCGACACCGGCATCGCGCAAGGTTTTCGCCGCCTGTGCGGCTGGGGGAAGGCTGGCATAGTCCGGTATGTTCACGGCAAGCACGCCATCGGCAAGCGGAACGGGCTGGTCGGCAGCCCGCATCGCATCGCCGCCCATGATTTGCATAGCGTCCTTGTCCGCTGCCGCATCGCGGGCGATGATTGCGACGTCACTGCGGTCTCCGCCAACGAGCAGGGCTGTGGCGCCCGCCTTTTTCAGGCGCCTGACGAGGCTGATCTGCTGGTCCTGACCGGGACGAAGCGTGTCGTTGAAGACCGGTTTCAGGCCGTTTTCGTCAAGACCGGTGCGCACGGCATCGACGAGTTCGCGGCCATGGATGGTGCCGTCATCGACCAGCGCCAGCGGCTGCGAGGCCCAGTTCTGCAGGATGACGCCTACGATCCGCTTTGCCTCGGCGCTGTCTGCCGGGGCGAGACGGAAAAACTGCCAGCCGTTCTTCAACGCATCTTCCATCAGGATATGTGAGCGCACGGACACGGTGATGGCCGGGATGCCGGCATCCTTCAGGCGCGGCAGGGCACCTTCCAGCGAATCGCTGCAGAGGAAGCCGATGGCGATTTGCACCTTGGCCTTGATCAGGGCATCAGCGATGACCTGGCCGCTGTTTTCGGTGCAGGGTTCGTCAACTGTCGTCAGGGCGTCGTTGGCGGCCTGTGCCTGGAATTTGGCGCCGGCAATCATCTGGGCGCCGAGCGATGCGAAGGTGCCGTTCTGGGGCGCGACCACGCCTATGGAAATGCCGGCCGCTTGGCTGCTTCCCGCCGCAGAGAGCAGAGCCAGGGTCAGCAGGGATCGACGCAGCCTGTTCATAAAAGGAAAATCCCGATTGTTTCTCCTGTTCTTTTATCGAACCACTCCCTGCCGTCAAAGAAAAACCGGGTACAAGACATGCTTTCGCCTACGCATGGTGGAAAAGCTGGCGGATGGGCGCCATATTGCCGGTGCCAGCAGCCGAATGGGAGAGATCGCTTGGAACAGTCGTTGGATCCGGCCCATTTCAGAGAAGCTATGAGCCGCTACGCCGGCCACGTGCAGCTGGTTGCAACCGAGCATGAGGGTATCCGTCGCGGGGTGACGATAACGGCGGCCTGCTCGGTCTCCGACAATCCGGCGACGGTACTCGTCTGCCTCAATAGCGGCAATGCCAAGAACGACATCTTCCTCGAGAGCGGCATCTTTTCGCTGAATGCGCTCGGCGTCCATCATCAGGCGCTGGCCGATGCCTTCTCCGGCAGGACGCAGATGTCCAGCAATGAGCGATTTGCGATGGGCGGTTTCGACACGCTTGCGACCGGTGCGCCCGTTCTGGTGGATGCCCTCGCTGCCTTCGATTGCAAGGTCGTCGATGTGACGCGCGGCACCACTCACAACGTCATCTTCGGGGAAGTGGTGGCCGTCCGTTTCAGTGAGCGACGCCCGGCGCTGCTCTATATGCACCGCGACTACCACGCCGTTGGCCGATAGATCTTCGTCCGGTGGGCGCGCGTGTTGACTCACGCCGGCCTGACTTTAACTTTGGCAATCGGCGCTTGATTGCCATCTTTTGTGGCGTCCAGGAGGACCGATGTCGATACTTGCAAGAAGCGACGTCCTCGATACAGCCGAAAGATGGGCTGCTTCCGGCAAGGCATTGGCACTGGCGACGGTGACCGAGACGTGGAGTTCGGCGCCGCTGCCGGTGGGAACCCAGATGGTGATCTCCGCCGACGGTGCCACAGAGGGTACGCTCTCGAACGGTTGCATCGAGAGCGACGTGGTTGCTGCAGCGCTCGACGTCATCGCGGCCGGCGCCGGGAGGCTCATGGATTTCCGGGTGACCGACGAGATGGCCCGCGCTGCCGGCCTCTCCTGCGGTGGAAGGATCGAGGTCTTTGTCGAGAAGGTAGGCTGATGCTGCTCGAAACGCTTAGCCAGCTATGTTCGTTGCGTCGCGACCGGCACGCTGCTGTTGTCGTCACCGATCTCGTGGAAGGAACGGAGCGGCTTGTGGTCGAAGGCGAAGGGATCGACGGCGCTCTAGGCGATGCGGTCACGGCTGCATTCCGAAGCGGCAGATCGTCGAAGCTTGAAATCGACGGAAGCCAGCTTTTCCTCACCGTACACGTGCCAGAACCAAGGATCGTCGTCATCGGCGCGGTGCGGATCAGTCAGGCACTGGCGTCGATGGCGAACGTAGTGGGATTCGATCTCACGATCATCGATCCCCGGATCGGCTTTTCGTCTGCGGATGGCTTCGAGTCGGCGCAGCTTATCGTCGGCTGGCCAAGGGAAAAGCTGGTGGTGGATCGCCACACCGCTGTGGTGGCGGTGGCGCATGAACCTGATATCGACGACTACGCTATCGGTGCGGGGCTGCGAGCCGGGTGCTTCTATGTCGGTGCGCTGGGCAGTCGACGGAGCCATGCCGCGCGCCTGCTGCGTTTGCAGGCGGATGGGTTTGACGATGAGGACCTTTCAAGGATACATGCTCCAATCGGGCTCGACATAGGGGCCATCACCCCCGCCGAAATTGCCGTCGCCATTCTGGCGGAGATTATCCAGTCTTGGCGTCGCCGGTCCCTATCCTCGGCCGGGGAGGCAGCCTGATGCCGGGAAAGATCGCGCGCTATTCCGTTGCAATCGTGGTGCTGGCAGCCGGTAAAGCCAGCCGGATGGGTGGTCCGCACAAGCTGCTGGCAACATTCGATGGTATCCCGCTGGTGACGGTCATGGCGCAACGGGCTTGCGCAACGGGCGCGCCGGTCTTCGTTGTCACCGGGCACAGATATCTCGAAATAACGGCCGCACTGACGGGGCTCGATATCCAAAACGTCTATAACCCGGAGTTCGAAAGCGGTATGGCCAGCTCTATCGTCGCTGGTTTCGGCGCCGCGTCGGCGTCGGGGAGCGTTGGCGTGCTGGTGATGCAGGCCGATATGCCCGCCGTCGAAACCTCCGATCTCATGGCGCTGATCCAGGCGTTCCAAGCGGCCCGCGGCGAAGCTATCGTTCGCGCGGTCTCGGATGGAAAGCGAGGCAACCCGGTGATCCTGCCGATTTCGCTGCGCTCAGCCGTGATGGCACTGAGGGGCGATGTGGGTGCGCGCGGAATAATCGACGGGTGCGGCCTGCCGGTTGTCGATGTCGAGATCGGTCCTGCTGCCCATCTCGATGTCGATACGCCCGATGCCGTTCTTGCAGCCGGCGGCATTCTGAAGGAGTAAGGTCTTGGATAATCTTGATATCGAGGAAATGTTTGCGGCACTCGGGCCGGTGACCATCAAGCGGATGTTCGGCGGCAAGGGCGTCTATCATCAGGGCCGGATCATCGCCCTGGATTTTCGCGACGAGATGCTGCTGAAGGCGGACGATGTCAGTTCGCCCGCTTTCGAATCGGCCGGCGCCAGGCGCTGGTCGTACGAGGGGAAGAAGGGCAAGCCGGTGTTCATGCCGTACTGGTCTATCCCGGAGGATGCGTTCGACGATCCCGATGTCATGGCAAAATGGGTGCGTCTGGCCTACGAGGCGGCGTTGCGGACGGAGAAGTAACGGCGGAAGTCAGGGAAAAAGGTTGGTGCCGAGGTGGTCGATGGCAGCCCTCGCAAAGGCTGAAAGCGGGCTTGGCAACGCGTTGCGGCTAAACCATCCGAATTCGGATAACTTGTCCGGCTCCATCAGCGATGGCTCGCCGGCAAAATCCGTGCAGACGTAAATCCGGGACACCCAGTGCTGGCGGTCGGCTTCGATGATCTGTTCCGTCGTGCAGAGCAGGTCGATCTTTCCGATCTGGAGGCCGGACTCCTCGTTCGCCTCGCGTTTGGCAGCAGAGGCGGCGGGTTCCATCAGGTCGACCTTACCGCCGACGATGTTCCAAAATCCGGCTTCGGGCGCCTTCATCCGCTTGTAGAGCAGAAGCTTGCCGTCACGAAGGATGGCAAGCCCGGTGCCTAGCCCCGGAAAATGGGTGCCCGGCGCCGCCATCAGACCTTGGCGGCAGTAACGATCAGCATAAATGCAGGAATGTCGTCGCCGAAACCCAGTGGTGTCGGGCCGTCGTCCTGGTCGCGATGATAGCGGGCGCGACGTTCGCGATTGTCATCGTTTGCCGGGTAAGGGCGGCCGGGATTGTTGCGAGAATTATTGTTCTGCGGCTTGTTAGTCTCGATCTTGCGCTCGTTCTTCACAACTTCGGCCTTTGGTACGGGTGCAACTTCGACGGGTTGAACGACAGTATCAACCACATCGATATCAGCTTTGTGAACGGGATGGCTCGGTGCAGAACGACCTCTGCCGCGACCGCGTTCCTTGTCCTTGTCGCGGCTGCTGCCACGACGCGGACGTTCGGTTTCCTGGCTTTCATCTGCCGGCGGGAGAGCGTTCAAATCGCCGCTCAGCCATTCGATCTTCTGATCGATCAGCTTCTCGATGGCATCGATATACTTCGTATCACGCTTGGTCACCAGCGTGAATGCTGCGCCCGAGCGTCCGGCACGTCCCGTGCGGCCGATGCGGTGGACATAGTCTTCCGAATGGATCGGAACGTCGAAATTGAAGACATGGCCGACATCAGGCAGGTCGAGGCCGCGTGCGGCAACGTCGGATGCGACCAGCAGCTGGATCTGGCCATCGCGGAAATTTTGCAGCATCGTCGTGCGCGAGCGCTGGTCCATATCGCCGTGCAGCGCGCCGACTGAAAAGCCGTGGCGCTCGAGCGAGCGGAAGAGATCGGCGACGTCTACCTTGCGATTGCAGAAGATGATTGCGTTCTTGAGATCGGTCTGGGCGTTGATGAGGTCACGGAGAGTCGCGCGCTTCTCGTAATCCTTGCCGTGCGAGGCAACGAAACGCTGCGTCACGGTCTTTGCCGTGGAAGACGGCAGCGATACTTCGATGCGTTCCGGGTTCTGCAGGAACCGATCGGCCAGCTTCTGGATTTCCGGCGGCATGGTGGCCGAGAAGAACAGCGTCTGGCGGGTGAAGGGGATCATCTTGACGATGCGCTCGATGTCCGGGATGAAGCCCATGTCGAGCATGCGGTCGGCTTCGTCGATGACCAGGATTTCGACGGCTGACATCAGCAACTTGCCGCGTTCGCAATGGTCGAGCAGGCGTCCGGGCGTGCAGATCAGCACATCGGCACCGCGCTCGAGCTTCTTGTTCTGCTCTTCGAACGATACGCCGCCGATCAACAGTGCGACGTTCAGCTTGTGGTTCTTGCCGTATTTTTCAAAGTTCTCAGCCACCTGGGCTGCCAGTTCGCGCGTCGGCTCGAGGATCAGCGTGCGCGGCATGCGCGCCCGGGCCCGACCCTTTTCGAGCATGGTCAGCATCGGTAGCACAAAGGAGGCGGTCTTGCCGGTTCCTGTCTGCGCAATGCCGCAGATATCGCGGCGCTGCAGCGCAAACGGGATGGCGCCGGCCTGGATCGGAGTAGGGATGGTGTAGCCCGCGTCAGTGACAGCGGATAGGACTTTTTGGCTCAGGCCAAGGTCAGCAAATGTGGTCAAAGGAAAAACTGTTTCCGTTTCGGTTTGGTCGACCGCACGATGAGTCGACAGGCTGTATGCCGCAATGCAGCGCCACATAGTATCAAAACGCCCTGAAGTCAAGGAAATGAGGCAACGAGCGAGTGTTCCCGGCGCGCGGGGTTAAAAAATTCCGCCGCGCGGTCGCCTGTTGCATTGCTGTCATGATCATAGGGACAAAAGTGCCCCCGGCAAAGCGGTAAATTGCAAGGCTAGCTAATTGATATAGCTGGCGAGCTTGATGCCTGCATTGACGAAGTACATCGGGTCGACAGGACGCCCGTCCTCGCGGACTTCATAGTGGAGATGGGTGCCGGTCGATCGTCCCGTGCTGCCGGCAAGGCCGAGTTGCTCGCCGGCCTTGACCGTATCGCCGGCCTGGACGGTGATCGCTGCCATATGACCGTAGCGTGTCGAAATGCCATCGCCATGGTCTATTTCCACCATATTGCCATAGCCGCCGGCCCAGCCGGCCGAAACGACCTTGCCCGGTGCCGTCGCCTTGATGGCCTCGCCGGGATCGAAATGGAAATCGACGCCGGGATGCAGCGCCAGCTTGCCGAAGAAGGGATCCTTGCGGTTGCCGAACGGGCTGGTGATCAGCTTGCCCTGTGCGGGGTTGCGGAAGGGCAGCTGTTCGACCGTTCCACGCGCTGCTTCCAGCCGCGTCAGTGCCGTATCCAGATTTGCCAGCGACTGGTCGAACGGGTCGACATTCTGCGGCGGCAGGTAAGGGCCCCCGACGCCGCCGTCTTCATCGATCGCGGTGGGAGACAGCGGAACTGTGACGCCCACGGTCTTGATGATCGACTGGATGTTGTCAGCCGCGTCGTCGGCGCCATCGGTCAGCCGCTTGATGCGCTTCAGCTGGTCCTGCTCGATCTTCTTCAGCGAAAGGGTGACCTTGGAAAAGACTCGGTCGGCGTGGTCGGCAACGGTTTCCTTGGCGGGCAGGTAGGCGAGCGTCGAGTTGTCGGGGGTGGCTTCTGCCGGACTTCCTGTTTTTGCGAATTCGAGGGCCTTTTGTCGGGCGCTCAATTCGGCATGATCTGCACCGGGGGCTGGCGGCTGCTTGTCGATGACGCCCGAACTCTCCGCACGGTCGAGCAAGGCATCGAGCTTGCCGTGGCGCGACGAGAGCGACATCTGCTGCTGCATCAGCTTGGCGACCTTCTGCTCGACGACCTGCTGGTCGAGCAACTGGCGCGAGGTGACGCGGTCGACCTGCGCCCTCAGAGCGGCAATTCGGTCTTCGTAATCATATTGCATGCGCGCCTGGCGGGCCATGGTCGCGCCGATCAGATCGTCGCGCAGGACGAGGTAGGAAGTTGCCAGCAGATAACCGATGACGAGAATTGCAGCACATCCGATGGCGGATGCCGTCATCCATGGACGCAGCGTCATGTGCCGGACCTTGTCGCCGCTGGCGAGGATGATGACATGCTGCTGCCTGGCGCCGCCAAAAATCCTGTTCTGCTGTCCGTTTCCCACGGCGATTCTCCCACCGCAGCGTTTCTGCGCTGCAGGCAGGATTAGGCACGAGCATGGTTAACAAAGCCTTTCTGCGGCCCGCCTGTGGCAAAATCGTTTGCAAAATCAACTGCGACTGGTGGATGTCAGCGACCGGTAGAAGGACGGTGTCAAGCCTGCCTCGGCACGGGCGATATCGTTGAAGGGCGCCTTCAGCGGACCCCGGAAATTGCTGCGAACGAGCGCGTGGAACGTTGCGACAGGATCGCGTTTCTCACGGGCGCAGAGAAATCTGAACCATTTGGCGCCAACCGCAACGTGGCCTTTTTCATCTTCGTAGATGACATCGAGGACGGCGGCGCTTTCGAAGTCTCCGGTTTCGCGCATCTTGGTCTGCAGCGCCGGCGTCACGTCGAGGCCGCGTGCCTCAAGAATGAGCGGCACAACGGCCAGGCGCGCCGTCAGGTCGGTGCGGGTAGCGTGGGCTGCCTGCCACAGGCCGTCATGGGCGGGCAGGTCGCCATAATCGGCGCCAAGCTGGTGCAATCTCTGACGCACCAGTCGGAAATGCTTTGCCTCCTCGAACGCAACCTGCATCCAGCCATCGAAAAACGAGTTCGGGACTTTCTCGGTCGCAAAGCGGGCGACGATGTCGAGGGCAAGATCGACGGCATTGAATTCGATATGGGCTATCGCGTGGAGAAGGGCGATGCGGCCCTTCACACTGTGAAGGGATCGCTTTTCCATATTCTTCGGCGGGATCAGTTCCGGCTTTGCCGGGCGTCCCGGGCGATCCGGCAGGACAGGGTCGAGCGGCGAGCGCAGCGACAGCGTGCGGGCGAACCAGCGTCTGGCGGTCTCCTGCGCAAGCTCGGCTTTGCGCTCGACATCGCACGCACCGATTGCCGCGATCGCCCCGCCGCGAAGCGAGACGATGGCTGCGGCTTGCACATCGGAGACTGTCACAGCGTCGCGCTCAGAGCGCACGGACTGCCTCGAGGACCTCCTCGGCGTGACCGGGCACCTTTACCTTCTCCCAGATCCTGACGATTCGGCCATCTGCACCAATCAGCACGGTGGTCCGCTCGACGCCCATGTATTTCTTGCCGTACATGCTCTTTTCCTTCCAGACGCCATAGGCTTCCAGCGTGGATTTTTCCTCGTCGGCAGCGAGGATGACGCCAAGCGAATGTTTCTTCACGAACTTGTCGTGGCTCTTGACGGAATCCGGCGACATGCCAATTACCACTGCACCGGCTTTCTCAAATTCCGATGCGAGACCAGTGAAGGCCACTGATTCGGTGGTGCATCCCGACGTGTCGTCCTTAGGGTAGAAGAACAGTACGACAAGCTTGCCCTGAAACGCTGCAAGGGAGACGTTTCCGCCGCCGTCACGTGGAAGATCGAAAGCGGGCGCATTTGCGCCGACACTGATTTCTGTCATGGGAAAACCTTTCTTTTGCCGGGATTTTGATGACTATACCGACTATGCCGATATAGTGAAATGTGCTTGGCGCCGCTCTTGTGGACCGTCAACTGTAAAAACGCATGAGAGAAGGACGCGGTGGATTGATCCGGGGCGAAAAGTTGAAATTCCGCAAGAAGGATCTGGTTCCGCTCGATCAAATGCCGTCGTCGCAGGTCGACGATCCGATTATCGTCAACAGCCCGCGCCGCCGCCGGCGCCGGCGTGGACATGTCTGGCATGCGACCCGTATAACCGGCGTTTTCGCGATCTTTATCGTACTGATCGCCGGTGCCGTCATCGCCAGCATCGAGAGCGGGATCTTCGACGAACCGCTCTCGGTCAAGGCTCAGGCCGCGCTCGATAACGCTATCGGGCCCCGCTACAAGGCCGAGGTCGGCTCCACGGTGCTGCGGTTCACCTCCGACATGCAACTCGCGCTGGAGGCGAGCGACGTCAATGTCGTCGACCAGGAAACCGGCAAGCACCTTTCCACCATGGGCGCCGTGCGCATGGTCCTCGATCCGTTTGCGCTCGTTCAGGGCCGGATCGCAATTGCAACCGTCCGGGCCAAGGGGATAGCCCTCGACACCGCGCTGCTGCCGCAGAGCGAGCCGATCGATGTCGCCAACCTCCGGGTGGACAGCATCCCGACCGCGCTGGAATCGGCCTTCTCCAATCTCGACTTCCTGCAGCATTTCGTCGAGCGTGGCGGTACGGATGCCGTCGAGATATCCGGCCTTGCGGTAAAGCTCGCAAGACAGGACGGTGGCGCGCCGATTTCGCTGGTGATCGACCAGCTGGCGTTTTCACGTCCGACACCCAACACGCTGCGCCTCAAAGGCCAGCTATCGATCGACGGCTCAGTCGCGTCGCTGGATGTGAATGCCACGCAGGAGGCCGACCGGCCATCTTCGATGACGGCCGTCATCCGCCACCTCGATCTGGTGCCGCTGTCGATGGCCTATGATTCGAACGGGACGCCACGTCAGGGCATCACCGGTTTTGCCGACGTTTCTCTGTCGTCCACCCGTGGCGCATCTGGTGTCGATCCCAAGCTGACGGCTGCGATCAAGGTGCTGCCCGGCACGCTCTACATGGACCGCGATGCGCAGGAGATTTCCGGCGCAGACATCAATCTCAGCTACAATTCGGATCGCCAGGCGCTCGAGATCAACAAGTCGCTGGCGACTTTCCAATCGACAGTGGTGCCGTTTTTTGGCTCGGTTATCGACCTCGACCGTGTTGATCCGACTGCTGCCAAGGGTTTCGGCGTCGATTTCCGTATCGCCAATGCGACGGCGTCGACATCTGAAGCCGGGGAGGCTCCCCTCAGCTTCGATGGTCATGCCAATGGCCGTTACATGACGGCCGACAAGGAACTGAAACTCGACACCATCGGTATCACCACGCCGATGGGATCGCTGTTCGGCTCCTTGCGGCTGCGCATTGCGCCGGGTTCGCCGGAAATCAGCTTCGGTGCCCAGGCGGAGCAGCTGCAGGCGGCTGCCGTCAAACAGCTCTGGCCGTTCTGGATGTCGCCGAAGGCACGCACCTGGGTTCAAGGCAATCTGTTCGGCGGGGCCATGAGCAACGCCACGATTTCACTTTTCATTCCCGGCGGGCGGCTCGCTCAGGCCGCCGCGACCGGCAATCTTCGGCTGGACGAAAACGAGATCCATCTGGCCTTCGATATCAACGGCTCGCGCCTCAATGTGCCTGGTGAAATTCCCCCTATCCGCGACATGACGGGTCACTTTGACCTCAAGGGTCCGGTCATTTCCGTCGATATCGTCAAAGGCACGTCCTATTTTCCGTCAGGCCGACAGGTCGCCGTCGGTCCGAGCACCTTCTCCATTCCTGCCGTCTACGACAAGCCGCTGACGGCGAAGATGAAGCTGGCGCTTTCCGGCAATGGCGACGCGGTCGGCGAGCTGCTGAGCTTCAAGCCGTTGAGCGTATTGCAGCGCACCGAGTTCAAGCCCGAGGATTTCAGCGGCAAGATCGACGCGGATATCGAGGCGACCATCGGCCTGATCAACGATCAGAACCCGCCGCCGCCGATCTGGAAGGCCAGCCTGCAACTCCACAAGGTCGATGTCCTCAAGGCTTTCGATGGTCGCAAGATTACCAATGTCGATGGGACCATAGATGCCGATCCGCAGGCGGTGCATCTTGCCGCAGACGCGCTCATCGACGGCATTCCGGCACAAATCGACATGGTCGAGCCGACGGAAAAAGGGTCGTCGATCAAGCGTGAGCGTGTCGTCGATGTAACGCTTTCCAATCAGCAGCGGGAGACCATCCTCCCGGGGCTCTCCGATTTCGTCGACGGGCCGCTGAAGGTCAAGGTCACCCGGATCGATGAGAACCGGCAGGACATCAAGATCGACCTGACCAAGGCAGCACTCACTGTGCCCTGGATCGGCTGGTCGAAGGGGAGCGGAATCGCTGCCAATGCCGAGTTCGAGGCATCGGGGCCGGCCGACCAGCCATCGTTGAAAAACTTCACCCTGAAGGGTGACGGGTTCGGGGCTACCGGCTCAATCCAGGTCGGCAAATCCGGATTGTCATCCGCCGACTTCTCGAGCATCAAGCTTTCGTCAGTCGACGACTTCGCCTTGTCGATCAAGCGCACAAAGGGCGCGTACGACGTCCGGGTGGATGGCAATGCGGCCGATATCAGGCCGATCCTGGCGCGATTGAAGGCGCCGAGCAAGGGCGACGCCGGCGCCAGCGACAAGACGGATGCGACGATCCGTGCCAAGCTCGACAAGATCATTGGCTTCAACGACGAGACGATCAGGAATGTCAGCCTTGTCTATGCGCTGAACAACGGCAAGGCGACGCAGGCCGACTTCTCCGGGGTTACCCGGACAGGACAGGCTGTCGTCACGGAGATGACAAAGGGCGGGCAGGGCGGCACGCTCCATGTCACCAGCAGCGACGCCGGCTCGGTGGCACGGTTCGTCGATGTTTACGGCCACCTGAGAGGAGGTTTGCTCAATCTCAACCTTCGCGCCGATGGCGACGACAGTTGGGACGGGTCCATCGATATCAGGCGCTTCTCGATCGTCAACGAGAAGAAGCTGCAATCCATCGTCACGACCCCGGCAGGGCGCGACGGTGAAAGCCTGAACTCCGCCGTCAAACACGACATCGACACCAGCGCCCAGAATTTCCAACGCGGCTTTGCGCATCTGTCAATCCGCAAGGGCGTGGTGTCTGTCGAGAATGGCGTCGTGCGCGGCGAGCAGGTGGGGGCGACGTTCCAGGGAACGATCAAGGATGCCAAGGGCAACACCGACATGACCGGCACGTTCATGCCCGCCTACGGCTTGAACCGGCTGTTCGCGGAGGTGCCGATCGTCGGCTTCCTGCTTGGCAACGGCACCGACCGCGGCCTGATCGGCATTACCTTCAAGCTGACGGGCCCCTTCGATTCGCCCAACCTGGTGATCAACCCGCTATCGGTCATCGCCCCCGGCATCTTCCGGCAGATTTTCGAGTTCTAAATGTGACGAAGGCGGGTCTATCGACCGGCCTTCTCGCAACAATATGGCACGATCAGCCCTGAGGGCGGATCAGCATGTGCTTCTTCTTGCCGAGCGACAGCTTGATGATCCCGTCGGCGGTGACGTTGCCAGTTCCGATCGCCTGACGCTCGTCGGTGACCTGCTGGTCGTTGATGCGCACCGCGCCGCCCTGGACATGCCGTCGTGCTTCGCCGTTGGATGTCGCGAGGCCCGCCTGCACGATCAGTGACAACAGGCCGATGCCAGCCTCCAGATCTGCCGAGGGCACGTCGATCGATGGCAGGTTCTCGGCGATGCCGCCTTCCTCGAAGGTCTTGCGCGCCGTTTCGGCCGCCTGTTCGGCAGCGGTACGGCCGTGCAGCAGGGCGGTCACCTCGGTGGCAAGGATCTTCTTGACGTCGTTGAGCTCAGCGCCGCCGAGTGTGGCGAGGCGGGCGATTTCGTCCATCGGCAGGGTTGTGTAGAGTTTCAGGAAGCGTGCGACGTCGGCATCCTCGGTGTTGCGCCAGTACTGCCAAAAATCGTAGGCCGACAGCAGGTCGGCATTGAGCCAAATCGCACCATTCGCCGACTTGCCCATCTTGGCGCCGGACGAGGTCGTCAGCAGGGGCGAGGTCAATGCGTAGAGCTGCGGTGTCCCCATGCGGTGACCGAGATCGATGCCGTTGACGATATTGCCCCATTGATCGGAGCCGCCCATCTGCAGCCGGCAGTCGTAGCGCTTGGCCAGCTCGACGAAGTCGTAGGCCTGCAGGATCATGTAGTTGAATTCGAGGAAGGAGAGCGACTGCTCGCGCTCCAGTCGCGTCTTGACGCTGTCGAAGGCGAGCATGCGATTGACCGAGAAATGCCGGCCGACATCGCGCAGGAACTCGAGGTAGTTCAGCGACCTCAGCCATTCGGCATTGTTGATCATCAGGGCATCGTTGTTGCCGTTGCCGTAGTTTAGGTAGTTGGAGAAAACCTGCTTGATCGAGGCGATGTTGCCTTCGATCGTGTCGACCGTCATCAGCTGGCGCGATTCTTCCTTGAAGGAGGGGTCGCCAACCATGCCGGTGCCGCCGCCCATCAGCGAGATGGCGCGATGGCCGGTGGCCTGCAGCCAATGCAGCATCATGATCTGGATCAGCGATCCTGCGTGCAGGCTGGGCGCTGTCGGATCGAAGCCGATATAGGCCGTGACGGTTTCCTTGGCGAACAGCGCATCCAGGCCGGTCTCGTCCGAGACCTGGTGGATGAAGCCGCGCTCTTGAAGAGTGTGCAGGAAATCGGATTTGAATTCGGCCATGATAGGGTCTCTCGGATGCGCCGCCCTGGGCGTGCAAATGGGCAAAATCGCTGTTGTTGAACCGTCGCGGCGCGTTTAGCACTGTTTTCGCGAAAGTGCACTATTGCGGCGGCAATGTTTTGCGAGGCGTCATGACGAAGACAAGAACGGCAATCGGGCTGATGAGCGGCACGTCGATGGACGGGATCGACATCGCCTTGCTGCGCACCGACGGGCGGGACGTCGTAGAGCGCGGGGCGAGCCTCTGTATTCCCTATGACGACGAACTGCGCGGCCGCTGGAAACAGGCGCTGGAGACGGCCAAGGTCATCAGGGATCGACGGGAACGGCCGGGCAATCTCGGTGCTGCCGAACAGGCGCTGACCCTGTGCCATGCGTCGGCCGTCAAATCCTTCCTGATGCGCAACGGCCTGTCGCCCTCCGACATCGATGTCATCGGCTTTCACGGCCAGACCGTGCTTCATCGCCCGGACGAGGGGCTGACGGTGCAGATCGGAGATGGGCCGCTGCTGGCTGCGGAGACTGGCATCGATGTCGTCTACGACATGCGCGCCAACGACATGGTTGCGGGCGGACAGGGCGCGCCGCTGATCCCGATCTACCATGCGGCGCTGTCGGCCAACCTGCCGCCGGAATTCGCAGCACCGGTGGTGTTCGTCAATATCGGCGGTATTTCCAACCTCACCTATGTTGCCGAGGACGGCGCGCTTTCCGCCTTCGACAGCGGTCCCGGCAACATGCTGATCGACCAGTGGATCGAGGCCCATACCGGCAAGGCCTACGATCGCAATGGCGAGACCGCAGCTAAGGGCACGGTATCTCCGCCGCTGGTCCGCCGCTATCTCGACAGCCCGTTCTTTTCCGCCAACATACGCCGGTCTCTCGACCGCAGCGACTTCCTGCCGCCGGTCAAGGGCGAAGTCTCGCTTGCCGATGGTGCACGCACGCTGGCGCATGTCACTGCTGCGTCCATCCTGAAGCTCGCGGGCTACCTGCCGCAGCCGCCGAAAACCTATGTCGTCTGCGGGGGCGGTCGGTTGAACCCGGTAATCATGTCCGAGTTTTCCGAACTGGCGGAAGAGCAAGGCGCCCGCGTCGTTGCTGCTGAAGCGGCCGGCTTCGATGGTGGCAGCATGGAGGCGGAAGCCTGGGCCTATCTCGCGGTCCGCTCACTGGAGGGGTTGCCGCTGACGTATCCGGGAACCACGGGTGTCAACGTCCCGGTGACCGGGGGTGTACTGGCACGCCACGGGTGATCGCATGGCGTGCGGCATGACAGTTCTCCACCATTTTCTGACCGTCTAAGCACATGGAAATCGCACAGGAAATCGGTGTGTCATCGGATTGCCATATCGCAAGCGGTAGTAAGGTTGCGACGCGGATTTTAGCGATGACACCGCGGCAAGGCGTATATGCGAGGCGTAAATATGAAAACCCGGTTCTCTCTACCCACCCTGGCCCTTGGCCTTTTGCTGACTGGCACGGCATCTGCCGAACAGCCCGGTCCGCCCGATACCGCCGTCGGTCGCCTCACGGCGCTGGCCATTATAAACGCGCTGAATGCGGACCTGCTCAGCCACGATAGCGCCACGCTGACGCTCGACCGCTGGTGCGCCACCCACAAGCTGTCGCCAACACCGAAGGTCGTCGCGCATCTCGATCCCGCGGCCGAAAAGCCGGCCGATGCCGGTGTCCGCAAACTCCTTGGCGTGACCGATGCCGAGCCGGTGAAATATCGCCGCGTCAAGCTGATGTGCGGCGACCATATCCTGTCCGAAGCCGACAACTGGTACGTTCCGTCGCGTTTGACGGAGAGCATGAATCACGTTCTGGAAACGACGGATACGGCGTTTGGACGCGCGGTGCAGGAATTGCATTTTCAACGGCACACGGTTTCAGCCGAGCTGCTCTGGCAACCGCTTCCAGCCGATTGGGACATGGGAGGCGCGCTCCCGCCTTCGACCAGCGGCGACCTCGCCATACCGGAGTTCGTCCTCCAGCACCGCGCGTTTCTGACCCGTGGGGACGGCGTTCCGTTCAGTGTCGTGGTGGAAAGCTACACGCGCGAAGTGCTTGCGTTCCCTTGGCCGACGATCGGTCGGTAGGTTCGAAAAGGGCAATCTGGCGCCATCAACAAACGAACAAAGCCGCCGAATTGCTTCGGCGGCTTTGATAATTTCGGCTTTGGAAACTAGCGGATACGCTTGGCAGCGGGTTCCGGCACCAGCTCGCCGTTGAGGCGGCGGTCGAGATAGTCTTCGCATTCACCCATCAGCGTATCGACCTGGCCGCTGAAGAAGTGGTTGGCGCCCGGCACGACCTTGTGGGTGATCAGGATGCCCTTCTGCGACTTCAGCTTGTCGACCAGCACGTTGACATCCTTCTCCGGCGCTACCTTGTCAGCATCGCCGTTGATGATCAGACCGGAGGACGGGCAGGGAGCCAGGAAGGAGAAGTCGTAGGTGTTCGGCTGCGGTGCGATCGACATGAAGCCTTCGATTTCCGGGCGGCGCATCAAAAGCTGCATGCCGATCCACGAACCGAAGGAATAGCCGGCGATCCAGCAGCTTTTCGAATCGGGGTGCAGGCTCTGCACCCAGTCGAGCGCCGAGGCTGCATCCGACAGTTCGCCGCCGCCGTGGTCGAATTCGCCCTGGCTGCGGCCAATGCTGCGGAAATTGAAGCGCAACGTGGTGAAACCGCGCTTCTGGAACATGTAGAACAGCTGGTAGACGATCTGGTTGTTCATCGTGCCGCCAAACTGCGGATGTGGATGAAGGACGAGGGCGATCGGTGCGCTTTTTTCCTTGGATGGCTGATAGCGGCCCTCAAGGCGGCCTGCTGGGCCGTTGAAAATGACTTCGGGCATCGATACTCCGTACCTGATTTTCGGCGTTGACAAGATGCATTAGGCAGCAAGTTGACTTGACGAACGCGCTCATCTTTTCTAGAACGCAGTTTAGAACAATTCGAAACTCTGCATGATCTTCCACGCGTTGTGGAGGTGTCATAAGGCAAGCCCGCCGGCAATTACAAGAAAAATGAGCCGGCGCCGGTAATCCGCATCGCTGAGGCAGGAAAAGCAGGTCATGGCGGCATCACGCCTCTATCTTGACTGGAATGCAACCGCCCCGCTCCATCCAGCGGCGCGGGAGGCGATGCTGCGTGGCCTCGATCTTTTCGGCAACCCGAACTCCGTTCATGGCGAAGGGCGCGCCACGCGCGCCGCCGTCGAGGCCGCCCGACGCGACGTGGCTGTGCTGACGGGCGCTGACCCGGCGCATGTGGTTTTCACCAGCGGCGCCACCGAGGCTGCCAACACGGTGCTGACGCCCGAGTTTCGCATGGGCCGCACGCCGCTTGCCGTTGGCCACCTCTACGTCTCGGCCATCGAGCATCCGGCATTGCGCGAAGGCGGGCGGTTTGCAAAGGAACGGGTCAGCGAAATTCCCGTGACGTTCGATGGCGTTGTCGATCTTGTCGCGCTTGAGGCCTTGCTTTCCGCCCATGACAAGTCACTGGGCCTGCCGATGGTCGCAATCATGCTGGCCAATAACGAGACGGGGATCCTTCAGCCGGTCCGGGCGGCGGCAGAAATCGTCCATCGCCACGGCGGTATCTTCGTCGTCGACGCTGTCCAGGGTGCCGGTCGGGTGAAGACCGACATCAACGAGATCGGCGCGGATTTTATGATCGTCTCGTCGCACAAGATTGGCGGTCCCAAGGGCGCCGGGGCGCTCGTGTCGCGCGGCGAGATCATGATGCCAAAGCCGCTGATCCATGGCGGTGGCCAGGAGAAGGGTCACAGGTCTGGTACGGAAAATTCGCTGGCAGTGATCGGCTTCGGTGCCGCTGCCGCTGCGGCCACTGCTGAGTTCCAGTTGCGAAATGCGGCCGTTCTGGCATTGCGCGACCGTATGGAAGCCGGCATGCGAGATGCGGCACCTGACGTGATAATTCACGGCGAGGACCAGCCGCGTGTGCCGAACACGACATTCTTCACGCTGCCCGGGCTGAAGGCTGAAACCGGCCAGATTGCCTTCGATCTCGAGGGCGTAGCGCTCTCGGCGGGCTCTGCCTGCTCGGCGGGCAAACTGGGCGAGAGCCACGTGCTGGTGGCGATGGGTCGCGATCCACGTCTCGGCGCATTGCGTATATCGCTTGGCTTCGACACGAAGAATGACGACATCGACCGGGTGCTCGCAGCGTTCGCGAAAATTGCCGGAAGGCGAAGGCTTTCCGGGGTTGCTGCTTGACCACATTTTGAATTTTGCGGAAACGCAAGTTTACGCTTGCCAATCGGGGTGAAAAAATCCCATTGGCCACCTACATAGTGGCAAATGCAAATTTGCTAAACCGTTGACAAGCTGCCGGACCTTGTATCCGGCGAGATTGGAGAACGACATGGCTGCCGTCCAGGAAACGATCGATCAGGTTCGCCTGATCGATGTGGACCAATATAAGTATGGTTTCGAGACGATTATCGAAATGGACAAGGCTCCCAAGGGCCTTTCGGAAGAGATCATCCATTTCATTTCTGCCAAGAAGCAGGAGCCGGAATGGATGCTCGCATGGCGTCTCGATGCCTACAAGCGCTGGCTGACGATGGAGGAGCCCGACTGGGCCCGCGTCGACTATCCAAAGATCGATTTCAACGACATCTACTATTATGCCGCGCCAAAAAGCACGCCGGGGCCGAAGTCTATCGACGATGTCGATCCGGAATTGCTGAAGGTCTACGAGAAGCTGGGCATCCCGCTGCGTGAGCAGGAGATTCTCGCCGGCGTCCAGACGTCGCGGATCGCCGTCGATGCCGTGTTTGACAGCGTCTCGGTCGTTACCACGTTCAAGGAGGAACTGAAGAAGGCCGGCGTGATTTTCATGTCGATCTCGGAGGCCATCCGCGAGCATCCCGATCTCATCAAGCAGTATCTCGGCACCGTCGTGCCGACCACCGACAACTATTATGCTACGCTGAACGCCGCCGTGTTCACGGATGGGTCCTTCGTGTTCATTCCGAAGGGCGTTCGCTGCCCGATGGAGCTGTCGACCTATTTCCGCATCAACGAGAAGGGCACCGGCCAGTTCGAGCGGACGCTGATCATCGCCGAAGAAGGCGCCTATGTATCCTATCTCGAGGGCTGCACCGCACCCCAGCGCGACGAAAACCAGCTTCATGCGGCTGTGGTCGAGCTGGTGGCGCTGGACGATGCGCAGATCAAGTATTCGACCGTGCAGAACTGGTATCCGGGCGACAAGGACGGCAAGGGCGGCATCTACAACTTCGTCACCAAGCGCGGCGATTGCCGCGGCGCACGCTCCAAGATCTCCTGGACGCAGGTCGAGACGGGTTCCGCCATCACCTGGAAGTATCCGTCCTGCATCCTGCGCGGCGATGACAGCCGTGGCGAGTTCTACTCGATCGCCGTTTCCAACGGTCATCAGCAGATCGACAGCGGCACCAAGATGATCCATCTCGGCAAGAACACGTCGAGTCGCATCGTCTCCAAGGGCATTGCTGCCGGTGTCTCGCAGAACACCTATCGCGGCCAGGTCTCGGCACACCGCAAGGCGACCAACGCCCGCAACTTCACCCAGTGCGACTCGCTTCTGATCGGCGATCGCTGCGGCGCGCATACCGTGCCCTACATCGAGGCGAAGAACTCCTCTGCGCAATTCGAGCATGAGGCGACCACGTCGAAGATCTCCGAGGACCAGCTGTTCTATTGCCTGCAGCGCGGCATCCCGACTGAAGAAGCGATCGCCCTGATCGTCAACGGCTTCGTCAAGGAAGTCCTGCAGGAACTGCCGATGGAATTTGCGATCGAAGCGCAGAAGCTGATCTCGATTTCGCTTGAGGGCAGTGTGGGTTGATATGAAAGCGACGCGGCCGGGAAACCCAGGGCAGTCGTTCACCGACCACCGCTCTGCAGCCAAGGCCCCACCCCGCAAGTATCGTTACCTTGCGGATCGGATGGGACGGTTCTCGGTCGTCGTCGACGCATTGCTCGGAGCGGATATTTGGCTTTTTTTGGCCAGCCTTTTCTTCCGGCTGATTGTTCTGCTGCTTAAGGTCCTGGCACCCTGAGCGTGCGTAAATTCTGACTGCAGCGCTGCAAAGCGCGCAACGCAAACTTTGAAGATGGATTACAGACATGCTTGAAATCAGAAACCTCCACGCCCGCATCGCCGAAGACGGCACGGAGATCATTCGTGGTCTGAACCTTACGGTGAAGGCTGGCGAAGTCGCTGCCATCATGGGGCCGAACGGCTCCGGCAAGTCGACCTTGTCCTACATCCTCTCCGGTCGCAGCGACTATGAAGTCACCGAGGGCGAGATCCTTTACAACGGCGAGAGCATTCTGGAGCTCGACGCTGCCGAACGTGCTTCCAAGGGCATCTTTCTCGCCTTCCAGTATCCGGTCGAAATCCCGGGCGTGGCCACCATGCAGTTTCTCAAGGTGGCGATGAACGAACAGCGCAAGGCGCGCGGCGAGGAAGAGCTGAAGACGCCTGATTTCATGCGGATGGTGAAGGAGGCGGCGGCGAAGCTGCAGATCGATACCGCTATGCTGAAGCGGCCGCTGAACGTCGGCTTTTCCGGCGGCGAGAAGAAGCGCGCCGAGATCCTGCAGATGGCGCTGCTGCAGCCCAAACTCTGCATCCTAGACGAGACGGATTCGGGCCTCGACATCGACGCCCTGAAGATCGTTGCCGATGGCGTCAACGCGCTGCGGTCTCCGGATCGCGCCACCATCGTCATCACCCACTACCAGCGCTTGCTGGATTACATCGTACCTGACACGGTCCATGTTCTCTACAAGGGCCAGATCATCAAGACCGGCGACAAGACGCTGGCCCACGATCTCGAAGCCAACGGCTACGCCGATATCATTGGCGCTGCAGCCTGATCGGGCGGAAAGGACGACGTCCATGAACATGCAGACGACGACCCGCCTGACGGCAGCCGAATTGGCGCTGATCGAGGCCTACAACACGCAACTCGGCGAACTGCCGGGCAATGGCGACGTTTTCGCGCTGCGCGACCGGTTGCTGGACGAGCTGAAGACGGCCGGCCTGCCGACGCGCCGCGTCGAGGCGTGGCACTATACCGACCTCAAAAACCTGTTGCGCTCGGTGCCGGAAGCAGCAACGTCCGGCCGCGTCGAGGAGCTTGAGCCGCTTGTGCCTGGGTCGGCGGTGCTGACCGTATCGCAAGGTCTGAGCGGTTCCCTGTCGGCGCCTGCCGGCGTGACCGTGCAGCCATACGCCGATAGCCTGATCGACGGCAGCGCGACCGCTGGGCTCGATGCGCTCGACAGGGATGATGCCATCGGGCGTATCAACGGCAGTTTTGTGCGCGACGGCTATGTCGTTGACATCGCTGCGGAGACGAAGCTGGAGGCGCCGCTTGAAATCCAGTTTATCCATGCCGGAGGACAGATGCACAGCCGCTTGCCAGTGACATTCGGTGCCCGCTCCAGTGTCACATTGATCGAGCGTCACCGTGCGGTGACCGCAGATGCCGCGCTTGTCTCGGCCGTCAGCGAAGTTCGCATCGGCGAAGGCGCCGAGGTTACCTGGGTCATCCTGCAGGAGCAGGGCACGGAAGATACCCATCTTGGCCAGATCCGTATTGATCTCGGCAAGGATGCAAAGCTCACGCTGTTCGTCGTCAATGCCGGCGGCAAGCTTGTGCGCCAGGAGCTGCACATCGCTGTCACAGGCGAAGGTGCGGACCTGCAGTTGCGCGGCGTCAACCTCCTCGGCGGAGAGACCCATACGGACGTCACCATGACGCTCGGCCATAACGTGCCGAATACGACGTCTAAGGAAATCATCCGCAACGTTGTATTCGACAGGGCTCGCGGCGTCTTCCAGGGCATGATCCGTGTCGCTCTCGATGCCCAGAAGACCGATGCCAAGATGTCGTGCAACACGCTTCTGCTGTCGGACGATGGTGATTTCTCGGCAAAACCGGAGCTGGAGATCTTTGCCGACGACGTTCAGTGCGGCCACGGCGCGACCGTCATCGATATCAACGACACCCATCTCTACTACCTGATGGCCCGCGGTATTCCCGCCAGCAAGGCACGGGCGATGCTCGTCAGCGCCTTCGTCATCGAGGTGGTCGAGGAACTTGAAAACGAAGCCCTGGTCGGGGCGCTGAAGGGCATTATCTCGACCTGGCTCGAAAAGCACGCCTGATTGGATCCCATGATGGACAAGATCACCACTGCCACCGCTTATGACGTCGAGGCCATCAGACGGGATTTTCCGATCCTGTCGAAAGAGGTCTACGGTAAGCCGCTCGTCTATCTCGACAACGGTGCCTCGGCGCAAAAACCGCAGGTGGTGATCGATGCGATTTCGAATGCCTATTCCAACGAATATGCCAACGTCCATCGCGGACTCCACTATCTCTCGAATGCCGCTACGGAAGCCTACGAGGCGTCGCGTGAAAAAGTGCGACGGTTTCTAAATGCCCCCGGTATCGACGATATCGTGTTTACAAAAAATGCCACCGAGGCGATCAACACCGTCGCCTATGGCTGGGGAATGCCGCATATTGGTGAAGGCGACGAGATCGTGCTGACGATCCTGGAGCATCACTCGAATATCGTGCCGTGGCACTTCATCCGCGAACGGCAGGGCGCCAAGCTGGTCTGGGTGCCGGTCGACGACGAGGGTGCGTTTCATATCGAGGATTTCGAGAAAAGCCTGACCGAGCGCACCAAGCTCGTTGCCATCACACATATGTCGAACGCACTCGGTACTGTCTTGCCGGTCAAGGAAATTTGCCGGATTGCGCATGCGCGCGGCATCCCCGTGCTGGTCGACGGTAGCCAGGGCGCGGTGCATCTGCCGGTGGACGTGCAGGACATGGATTGCGACTGGTACGTGGTGACCGGACACAAGCTCTACGGCCCCTCCGGTATCGGCGTTCTCTACGGCAAGCAGTCGCGCTTGCGCGAGATGCGGCCATTCCAGGGTGGCGGCGAAATGATCATCGACGTCGGCGAGGAGGCGGTGACCTACAACGACCCGCCCCACCGGTTCGAGGCAGGAACCCCACCGATCGTCCAGGCCATCGGGCTCGCCTACGCTCTCGATTACATGGAAAGCATCGGACGCGAGGCAATTGCCCGCCATGAGGCCGATCTGACTGCCTATGCGTCCGAACGCCTGCGCGCCATCAACTCGCTGCGCATCTTCGGCAATGCGCCCGGCAAGGGAGCGATCTTCTCGTTCGAACTGGCCGGCATCCATGCTCACGACGTATCGATGGTGATCGACCGGCAGGGCGTCGCCGTCAGGGCAGGGACCCATTGTGCCCAGCCGCTCTTGAAACGCTTTGGCGTCACCTCCACATGCCGTGCATCGTTCGGCATGTACAATACCCGCGCAGAAGTCGACGCCTTGGCTGATGCGCTCGATCATGCACGAAAATTCTTTGCCTAGAGCATTTCTGCCGTTCATCTACACATAGAAGTGCCCTATCTCTCTGTTTTTACGAATTTCCGGATGTAAAGCCGCTACGTACATTTGCCGGAACTGCTCCAAGGAGTGCCCGAGATGAGCCTGGACAACAGCGAACAGACGACCGACGTGCGCGAAGGCATCGTCCAATCCAGCATTCCGGCCGACGAGCTGGCGCGCCTGAGCGATGATGTCATTGCGGCCCTGAAGACGGTCTACGATCCGGAAATCCCGGCTGATATCTTCGAACTTGGTCTTATCTACAAGATCGACATTGAGGACGACCGTATGGTGAAGATCATGATGACGCTGACCGCTCCCGGCTGCCCGGTTGCCGGCGAGATGCCCGGCTGGGTCGAGAACGCCGTCGGTGCCGTGGAAGGCATTTCCGGCGTCGAGGTCGGCATGACCTTCGACCCGCCATGGACGCCGGCCCGGATGTCGGAAGAAGCCCAGGTTTCCGTCGGCTGGTATTGATCAGGCAGCGCCCTGGTTGGACCGCGAGACTGGAGCAAGGCCGAGGCCAAGTGCCTTCATGACCTTGATAATGGTCGCAAATTCCGGATTGCCTTCGCCGCTCAGCGATTTGTAGAGGGCAGCCCGGCTCATTCCGACATCGCGGGCGAGAGCGCTCATGTTTCGGGTTTTGGCAATCACCCCAAGACTTTTGGCGATGAAGGCCGGGTCCTCGGTTTCGAACGCCGCGGCGAGAAATTCGTCGACCGCACTCTCGCTGTCGAGAACCTCGGACGCGTCGAAAAGTTTGGTGTCTAATATCATTTGTTGCGCTCCTTCCATTCTGCACAAAGGCGCTTTGCTTCGATGATGTCTCTTCGCTGTGTACTCTTGTCGCCGCCGACGAGAAGAACGACAAGCACCGATCGCCGTCTGAGGAAATAGATCCTGTAGCCCGGCCCGTAGTCGATACGCATTTCCTCGACGCCATCTCCGACAGCTTTGACGTCACCCAGGTTACCGTCTTCCGCGCGCAAAATGCGCGATGCAATGCGAGCGGCGGCGCGACGATCCTTCAGTCGCATAATCCACTGCTGGAAGATTTCGGTGCGCTGGATAACGAACACAGGAAATGTACTCCATAGAGTGCATATTGTACAGTTACAGAGTTCAGGGCTCGGCGCAACGAATTACTGGCCGCCTTGTGTGCGGCTGCCGATTGTATCGAGATTGCTATTGAAGCCTTAAGCCGCTCGGCTTAAATTGATGCGACGAAGCACCGGGCCTTGAACCCGGTTGCCACAGGAGACTATGCCGATGGGCTTTGCAGTTATGACCATTACCGAAAGCGCGGCGGATCGCGTGAAGGCGATCGTCGGAAATTCCGGGCCGGATGCCAAGGGCGTCCGCGTCGGCATCAAGAAGGGTGGCTGCGCCGGGATGGAATATACCATCGACATGGTGACCGAAGCCAATCCCAAGGACGACCTGATCGAGCGCGATGGGGCCAAGGTCTGGATCGAGCCGTCCGCTGTACTCTATCTGCTCGGAACCGAGATGGGCTTTGAGATGACGACGCTGCGCTCCGGCTTCACCTTTACCAATCCCAACCAGACTTCTGCCTGTGGCTGTGGCGAATCGGTTGAACTGAAGCCCGCGGATCTCGCAGCTCTTGCCTCCCAGCGCGAGGCGTCTGTTGCAGCCATCTGATCTTTTAGTGCCGCCGTTGGACAAAGGCCGCCGTTTCGGGCGGCCTTTGCATTTCGTGCTCCATTCACTGCTGCCGACAGGACCGGTGATGTAGCATGTGGCTGATACTGTTTCTGAAGGGCGCGCTGCTCGGGGTCATCATCACTGCACCGCCGGGGCCGATCGGTACCTTGTGCATCAACCGTACGCTGGAACGCGGTTTCTGGGCCGGCGCCGCACTGGGTCTCGGGACGGCGCTCGGCGATGCGAGCTACGCGCTGGTTGCCGTTGGCGGGCTGGCGATTTTTGCAGATGTGCTCGCCAAGATTGCTCTGCCGCTGGCATTCTGTGGCGGAGTGCTATTGATCTGGCTTGGCTACAAGAGCCTCGGCCGCGACCCGATTGCGGCTGCGGATATTGGTGCCGCCGATCTTTTTCGAACGACTGTCGCGACGTTCTTCCTGACCATTTCCAATCCGGCGACGATCATTTCCTTCGGTGCACTTTTTGCAGCCTTCGGCCTCGCCCATGAGAGCAGCGCTGAGAATGCGGCTTTCATCGTCGGGGGAGCGTTTACGGGCTCGGTTGCCTGGTGGCTATTCCTCAGCGGTGCGGTTCGACTGGCGCGAGACCGGCTGTCGGATCTGTTTGCCGCCAAGGTCGGGCGGGTCTCGGCCTACCTGCTGATCGGCTTCGGTGCACTGGCGCTTTGCGTTGCGACCTACAAGTTCTTCGCTTGAAAAATGGCCCCGGTTCGATCCGGGGCCATCTGTCTCTATTCTGCCGCTTCGGCGTAATCCTCGACGGGCGGGCATGTGCAGATGAGGTTGCGGTCGCCGTAGACGTTGTCGACGCGGTTGACCGGTGACCAGTATTTGTCCACGCGGAAGGCGCCGGGCGGATAGCAGGCCTGGTCGCGGGAGTAGGGACGATTCCATTCGCCGACGAGGTCTTCGACCGTGTGCGGCGCATTTTTCAACGGGTTGTTCGTCCTGTCCATCCGGCCGTCCTCGATGGCGCGGGCCTCGTCGCGGATGGCGAGCATGGCTGCACAGAAGCGGTCCAGTTCGGCCTTGGTTTCCGACTCGGTCGGCTCGATCATCAGCGTGCCGGCCACCGGCCAGCTCATTGTCGGCGCATGGAAGCCGCAATCGATCAGCCGCTTGGCAACGTCGTCGACGGTCACGCCGGCGCTGTCGACCAGCGGCCGCGTGTCGATGATGCACTCGTGCGCCACACGACCTGCCTTCGATGTGTAGAGCACCGGATAGGCGTCCTTCAATCGGGCCGCGATGTAGTTGGCGTTTAGGATCGCCACTTTCGTTGCCTGCGTCAGGCCTTCGCCGCCCATCATCAGGCAATAGCTCCAGGATATCGGCAGTATCGATGCAGAGCCGAAGGCTGCAGCAGAGACGGCGCCGGGGCGACCGTCCGTCTGCGGGTGGCCCGGCAGGTAGGCTGCGAGATGCGCCTTGACGCCGATCGGGCCCATACCGGGACCCCCGCCGCCATGCGGGATGCAGAAGGTCTTGTGCAGGTTCAGATGACTAACGTCGGAACCGATATCGCCGGGGCGTGACAGGCCGACCATAGCGTTCATGTTGGCGCCGTCGAGATAGACCTGGCCACCGTGCTGGTGGACCAGGTCGCAGATCTCCTTCACCGTCTCCTCGAACACGCCGTGGGTCGAGGGGTAGGTGATCATGCAGCAGGAAAGGTTTGCCGCATGCTGCTCTGCCTTGGCGCGGAAATCGGCCATGTCGATATCGCCGTCGTCGCCGACCTTGACGATCACCACCTTCATGCCGGCCATCTGTGCCGAGGCGGGATTGGTGCCGTGCGCAGAGGTAGGGATCAGGCAGACGTCGCGATGATCGTCGCCGTTGGCGCGGTGGTAGTTGCGGATGGTCAGCAGGCCGGCATATTCGCCCTGCGCCCCTGAGTTCGGCTGCATCGAGAAGGCATCGTAGCCGGTGACGGCGCAGAGCTTTTCGGTGAGGTCGTCGAGCATGGCGCGGTAGCCGAGCGCCTGGTCGTCCGGCACGAACGGGTGGATATCGGCAAATTCCGGCCAGCTGATGGGCAGCATCTCGGCGGTGGCGTTCAGTTTCATCGTGCAGGAGCCGAGCGGGATCATCGACCGGTCGAGCGCGAGGTCGCGGTCCGACAGCCGCCGGATGTAGCGGGTCATTTCGCTTTCGGCGCGGTTCATGTGGAAGATCGGATGCGTCAGGTAGGGGCTGGTGCGCAGCAGGTCCTTGGGCAGGCGATATTCCGGGGCGAAGTCGGCGAGCTCGAACGTGCCGCCGAAGGCACGCCAGACGGCTTCCAGCGTCGCCGGGCGGGTCCGCTCGTCGAGGCTCATGCCGATCCGGGTTTCGCCGATCTTGCGCAGGTTGACGCCCTCGGCGACGGCGGCGCGCAGGATGAGCGCCTGCATATGGCCGACATCGACGGTGATGGTGTCGAAGAAGGTCTCGGGCTCGATGGTGTAGCCCAGCTTTTCAAGGCCCTTGGCCATCAACACGGCTTTCTGATGCACCTGCTGGGCGATAGCCTTGATGCCCTGGGGACCGTGGAAGACCGCGTACATCGACGCCATGACGGCGAGGAGCACCTGGGCGGTGCAGATGTTGGACGTCGCCTTTTCGCGGCGGATATGCTGTTCGCGCGTTTGCAGCGAGAGGCGATAGGCGCGGTTGCCGCGGGCGTCGAGCGAGACGCCGACCAGGCGGCCGGGCATCGAGCGCTTGTGTACATCCTTGACGGCCATGTAGGCGGCATGTGGGCCGCCGTATCCGACGGGTACGCCGAAGCGCTGCGACGAGCCGATGGCGATATCGGCACCCATTTCGCCGGGGGACTTCAGCAGCGTCAGGGCCAGAATGTCGGCGGCAACAACGGCGATCGCGCCGGTCTGGTGTAATCTCGAGATCAGGCCGGTGAAATCGTGGATGTGGCCATGGGTGCCGGGATACTGGAAGATGGCGCCGAAGACATCGACGGGGTCGAGATCGGTGAATGGGTTGCCTGTTATGACCTGCCAACCCAGAGGCTCGGCGCGGGTCTCGATCAATGCGATTGTCTGCGGATGGCATGCGGCATCGATGAAGAATGCCTTGGCCTTCGATTTCGACACGCGCTTGGCCATCGCCATGGCTTCGGCGGCCGCTGTGGCCTCATCCAGAAGCGAGGCGTTGGCGACGTCGAGGCCGGTCAGGTCGGTGATCATGGTCTGGTAGTTCAGCAGCGCCTCTAACCGGCCTTGGCTGATTTCCGGCTGATACGGCGTGTAGGCCGTGTACCAGGCGGGGTTCTCCAAAATGGTCCGCTGGATCACCGGCGGCGTGATCGTGCCGTAGTAGCCCTGGCCGATCAGAGAAACGAGCAGCTTGTTCTTGTTGGCTGTCTCGCGCAGCTTGTCGAGCGCCTCGCGTTCGGTCATCGCCGGTCCCCAGGCGAGCGGCGCCGCCTGGCGGATGGCTGGCGGCACGGTGGCGTCGATCAGCGCATCGAGGCTCTTGTAGCCGAGGACCTTCAGCATCGCCGACATTTCCTCGGGCGAAGGACCGATGTGACGGCGGTTGGCGAAATCATACGGCTGGTAGTCCGTAAAGGTAAACTCAGTCGGCGTATTCATCAGGCGGTGAGCTCCTTGTACGCGGCTTCGTCCAGTAGCGTGTCGACATCGGAGGTATTGGCGAGCTTCAGCTTGAAGAACCAGCCCTTGCCCATCGGGTCGGAGTTGACCAGCGACGGATCTGCGACAATCGCTTCGTTGACTTCGGTGATTTCACCGTCGAGCGGGGAGTAGACGTCGGAGGCGGCCTTGACGCTCTCGACCGTCGCAGCATTTCCGGCCTTCGTAAGAGTGGCGCCGATCTCCGGCAGTTCGACGAAAACGAGGTCACCAAGCTGGTCGACGGCGTAGGTGGTAATGCCGACCGTGGCGATGCCGCCTTCGATGCTCAGCCATTCGTGCTCTTCGGTGAACTTCAACATGGAAATATCCTCTCTGGGGAACCGGTTTTAGCGTTTGTAAGTCGGGGTGATGAAGGGAAGGGCGGTGACGACGAGGGGCAGGAATTTCCCACGCACTTCGGCGAAAATCGGTGTTCCGGGCGTAGCGAGATCTGTCGGCACATAGCCCATGGCCACGGGGCCATCGACGCTGGGGCCGAAGCCGCCGGAAGTGACCTCGCCGATCTCCGTCGAGCCTTCGGCATCGCTGTAAAGTTTGGCATGGCCGCGAACCGGCGCCTTGCCCTCCGGCTTCAGTCCCACGCGGCGGCGCGACGCCCCGTGGTCGAGTTCGGCGAGGATACGTTCCGCACCCGGAAAGCCACCGGCACGGGCTCCGCCGTTGCGACGGACTTTCTGGATCGCCCATTCCAGCCCTGCCTCGACGGGCGATGTGGTGGTGTCGATGTCGTTGCCATAGAGGCAGAGGCCGGCCTCGAGCCGGAGGGAATCGCGGGCGCCGAGGCCGATCGGCTGCACGTCGGGATGGTCGAGCATCCATTTCGCCACCGTTTCGGCCTTGTCTGCCGGAATGGAAATCTCGAAACCGTCCTCGCCGCTATAGCCGGAACGCGACACCAGGCAGGGTACGTCGTGCAGGCCGACATCGCGGATATCCATGAACTTCATTTCCGAGAGACCCGGCCAGAGCTCCGACAGCGCTGCCTGCGCACGTGGACCCTGCAGCGCAACGAGGGCGCGGTCCAGCAACGTGATCTCGCAGCGATCACCGAGATGTTTCTGCAGATGGGCGAGATCGGCGTCCTTGCAGCCGGCGTTGACGATGACGAACAGGTGGTCGCCACGATTGGCAATCATCAGGTCGTCGAGAATTGCGCCGCTGTCATCGGTAAAGAAGCCGTAGCGTTGACGTCCCGCCTTGAGGCCGAGGATGTCGACGGGCACCAAGGTCTCGAGCGCCAAGGCCGCATCCTCGTAAGTTCCTGAACGGGCACGGATGATAATCTGGCCCATGTGCGACACATCGAAGAGACCTGCGGCTGAGCGCGTCTGCAGATGCTCCTTGAGGACACCGGCCGGATATTGCACCGGCATGTCGTATCCGGCGAAAGGCACCATGCGGGCACCCAGCGCAATGTGCAGCTGGTGCAGTGCTGTCTTTTTCAGGGCAACTGTCTCGGTCAAACGACGCCTCCGGCGTTTGCACTTCTCTCGAAGCGCGGGCTCATGGATCCGGCGCAATGGCGCCTTGGTGATGAGCCCCCTCTGTCCGTTCGCCTGAGATTGTTATCCCTTCGGCGAGCACCGTCAACGCGGCGCCTCTCTCCAGAGTTTCGTCTGCCCCCGACTGGTCCTTGGGCCTGAGAGTTTCCGGGGCGGTTGCTCCTTCGGCACCGGCATAGCCGGATTCTCCCAATCGGGTTGTCAGCCATTATCGGGCGGGCGCTGGCGTTGGCAAGCGGAAATGTCGCGAACCGGCAGTTTTTTGTCGCGGCGTCCGGCATTCGCAATGCCTGCGCGGCAGCGTTGCAAGTTCGGGTCAAACATCCCATCATCAGAAGATCGCATACGATGTGAAACGTGCATCGACAGCCTGGAGAACGCCATGCAGAAACACCGCTCCCTCAGAGTTTTAGCGCTCGCCGTGGTGCTGCTTGCGTCGGGATGCTCGATAGTGCTGGCGCAGAGCAGTGACATGAAAAATATGCCTGGCATGGCGATGTCCAGCCCGGAACCTGCCGGCACTGCGGCGGTCAAGGCAGGCGATCTCGACATCACCGGTGGCTATGTCAGGGCGATGTTGCCGGGGCAGCCGGTCGGCGGCGGATACGTGACGATCCACAATGGTGGCAGCAGCCAAGAGCGGCTGGTCTCCGTCTCGTCTCCGGCGGCAGCGAAAGTCGAGCTTCACGAAATGACGATGAAGGACAACATCATGCGGATGCGCGAACTGAAGGATGGCATCGTGATTGCCCCGGGCGCGACGGTTGTGCTGTCGCCGAACACGCTTCACATGATGTTCAAGCAAGTGAGTATGCCCTTCAGGCAGGGCGGTATCGTGCCGGTTACGCTGACGTTTGAAAAAGCCGGAGCGGTTTCGATGTCGGTGCCGGTCGGGTCAGCGAGCGGCAAATAGGCGGAACGGCAAGTCAGTCGTTCTCGGCGTAGGAATCCAGCGCGTGCTGGAGCGTGGAGCGAGGCTGGCGGCTGCCTTCGTTCATCAGGTCGAGGCCGATGGTCGTTGCCTGAATGATTGGCGAAATGCTTTCGACATCGCTGTCGTCGACACCATCCCGCAATCGGCGCAGCGCTTCCTTGCGGGCAGTCCGCTCGGCGATGGCAGGCGGAACCAGCGTCGGCTGTTTGGTCATGTCAGCGGCCCAGGATGCCATGTAGGCGGAAACGTTGACGACTTCGACCATTACGAGATGTCCAGACGGAGAACCATATGGCACCTTATCGCGACGATCTTCTTGCGCGCTGAAGAAAACCGGTGGTATTTTATGGATCGCCAAACGAATGAGGCTTTGCCGATTTCCACCTTGGCAGCATCGCAATCGTCCGGTAGCAACACCTCATGTTTCAAGTTCTTCTGGTCGCCTTCGGCGGCGCAATCGGGTCCGTCCTCAGATATTATGTCGGCATCTGGAATTTCAGGATCGGGGGGCCGGCTTTCCCCTGGGGCACGCTGACGGTCAACGTCGTCGGCTCTTTCATCATCGGCATATTCGCCGAGGTCATCGCTCGCAAATATGGCGGATCGGACAATCTGCGCCTCTTGCTGATGACCGGGCTGGTCGGCGGTTTCACCACATTCTCTGCCTTTTCACTCGACACCATCGCCTTGGCCGAGCGTGGCGATGTCGGCCTTGCCTTATTATATGTTTTCGTGAGCGTCGGCGTTTCGCTTTGCACGGTCTTTGCAGGTCTCTCGGTGGCCCGCGCCCTGACCTGATCTGGCAAAACCCGGTCGCAAAGCGTAACAAACGACCAATGACGACGATTCCGGTTTCCACTTTGCCGGAAAATGCTCTAAAGCGACGGCAAAAGGCCGGCTTAGGCCGAGACCTCATCGTTTGAAAGAAGAAGCATGGCCGGGATTGAGCATAGACTAGTGGAGCCGGAAGAGTCGGGCATGCGCCTTGACCGCTGGTTCAAGGTGCATTTTCCGGGACTCGGATTCGGGCAACTGCAGAAACTGCTTCGCTCCGGCCAGGTGCGGGTCGATGGCGGACGCGTCAAGACTGACGCGCGCGTCCAGTACGGCCAGACCGTCCGCATTCCGCCGATGGATATCGACGAGAAGATCATCAAGGGCGGCCCGATCAGCGGCGGTGACCTGAAGAACGACGATGATGGCGACCTCCTGGCCCGCATGCTGCTGCACGAGGACGAGAAAGTCTTCGTACTCAACAAGCCGGCCGGCCTTGCCGTGCAGGGCGGCTCCGGCCTTCACCGTCATCTCGACAAGATGCTCGAAGCCTGGACCAGCAAGAAGGGCGAAAAGCCGCGCCTGGTGCACCGCCTCGACCGCGACACGACCGGTGTGATCGTTGTCGCCCGCACCCGCGGTGCAGCACAGAAGCTGACAGCGGCGTTTCGCGAGCGCGATACGAAGAAGACGTACTGGGCGCTGGTCAAGGGCGTACCGCGCAAGCACGAGGACAAGATCTCCAGCTGGCTGGTGAAGGAAGCGACACCGGACGGCGACCGGATGCGGATCGCCAAGCACGGCGAAGACGGCGCCGATCACGCGATCAGCTACTATCGTGTGCTGGAAACAGCGGCGCAGACGATGGCATGGCTCGAGATGGAGCCATACACCGGCCGTACCCACCAGTTGCGCGTTCATGCGCTGGGAATGGGCCATCCGATCATTGGCGACCCGAAATATTTCGAGGAAGACCACAACTGGCCTTTCCCGGGCGGTATCCAGAAGCGGCTGCATCTGCATGCCCGCCACATCGATATACCGCACCCGAACGGCGGACGGCTGCGCGTGACGGCACCATTGCCGCCACACATGGTGCAGAGCTGGAACCTGCTCGGCTTCGATCTCTCGCCCTATGAAAACAACGAAGAATGAAGCTCGTTCTCTTTGACTGCGACGGTACGCTCGTCGACAGCGCGCGCCTGATCCATGAGGTGATGGCCCGGACCTTCGTCGATTTCAAGCACAAGCGGCCGGACATCGCCTCGACCAAGTCGATCATCGGCCTGACGCTCGATATCGCCATTGCCCGCATGCTGGGCCGTCAGCATGTCGACGACGAGGCGGTGGCCATGATGGCTCACTACAAGACCATCTACACCGATGTGCGCGATGAGCCCGGCATGGATACACCGTTGTTCGACGGTATCCGGCCGTTGATCGATACGCTGGTTGCGCGCGGCGACGCGCTGACGATCGGCGCAGTCACCGGCAAATCACGTCGCGGGCTGACGGAGATCCTGCACATGCACGGCCTTGCGCCGCATTTCGTTGTCTCGCGCACTGCCGACGATTGCCCGTCGAAGCCGCATCCAGCCATGGTGACGGAATGCTGCGAGGAGACCGGCATCTCTGCACATGATACGGTTGTCATCGGCGACGCGATCTACGACATGCAGATGGCCAAGGCCGCCGGCGCAACGGCGATAGGCGTCGCCTGGGGCTATGCCGCAATAGAAGACTTGCTTGCAAGCGGTGCAGACGCCATCGCCCACCATCCGAACGACCTGCTGAGCCATATTGTCTGAGGCTATCCGATGCGCGAAGATCTGACAGATTTCACCCAGCAGCTGAGCGATCCCGACCCGGTTCGCCGTGCACAGATTGCCATGAAGAAGCCGCTGCCGAAGCGCTTCTACAAGGAGGTCGGTGTTCGTCGGGACGAGGGTGGCTTTGCAGTGGAACTCGACGGTCGTCCCGTGAAGACGCCGGCCCGCAACGCGCTGAACGTCGCAAACGCCTTGCTGGCAGATCGGATCGCCGACGAATGGCGCGCCCAGACTGATTTCATCGACCCGATGACGATGCCGGTCACGCGGCTTGTCAACACGGCGCTGGATGGGATTGCCAAGGATCCGAAGGCCGTTTCCGACGATATCGTCCGATACAGCGGCATCGATCTCATCTGCTACCGGGCGCATACGCCAACCGAACTGGTCCGGCGCCAGGCAGAGCGCTGGGACCCCGTGCTCGACTGGGCGGCTGCGACATTCGGGGCCCGGTTTCTGCTGGCCGAAGGCGTGATGCATCGGGAGCAGCCGAAAGACGCCATCGACAAATTCGAATCAGCGCTCTCGAAATACGGAAACCCGCTGCAGCTGGCAGGCCTTCATACCCTGACGACGCTGACGGGATCGGCGATCCTCACACTGGCGTTTGCCGAGGGATATCTTCCGGCAGAAGAAAGCTGGTCGCTGGCACATCTCGATGAGGACTGGACGAGCGAACAGTGGGGCAGCGATGCAGAAGCGGAGCACCGACGGTCGCTGCGGTTTGCCGAATTTCTCACTGCTGCCGAGGTTTTTCGTCACTCTTTGGCGGAATAGTGTTGATTTGCAATCCGTTATAGCGAAGGTTGAGGCCTAACGGGCGTAGCGTGATGATCGGCAGCAAAATTTCTTTCTCCACCAAGGTTCGGCTGTTGCCGGCGCTCGCAGCCTGCGTGATGCTGTCCGCGTGCTATCACATGCCGCCTCTGAACCCGCCGCCCGGACCTGTCTACGATGTCCGCAGTGTCACTGTGGTTTCCGCGAACGGCGCGTCTCCGAGGCTGCTGTCCGAGGTCAGCACACGGGTGAACGCCGCGATTGCTGCTACCAGGCATGCTGTGACGGAGGGTGCCGTGGCACTCACTATCCACATCACACAATCCGAGCGGGCTCAGGGCTACGAGAAGAACCGCAATTCCGCGAAGGTCGATATCGACGCCAGTGCGATCGATACGGGCTCCGTGGTTGCCGTGAACTCCTTCGAGTCGACAACGTTTTCGGCCGATAGCGATGCAATCGACGACCTCATGGCCGAGGACATTGCTGCGCGTATTCGTGCTGCCTATGGGCTGACGGCGCCGCGACCTGACAACTGACGGGTCCGGAAGCGAACGAGGCATGAGACGACAGACCCTGTGATACGGTTGGACCCGAGGCTGGCATGAAAAACATTCTGGAGGAACTGGCAGAACGCCGCGAGGCCGCCAGGCTCGGCGGGGGACAGGTTCGCATCGACGCACAGCATGCGCGGGGGAAGCTGACGGCACGCGAGCGGATCGACGTGCTTCTCGACGACGGATCGTTCGAAGAGTTCGGCATGTTCGTCCAGCATCGCTCCAGCGACTTCGGCATGCAGGATAACCGTGTTGCCGGCGACGGCGTCGTGACAGGCTGGGGGACGATCAGCGGTCGTACAGTGTTCGTCTTTGCCAAGGATTTTACCGTCTTTGGCGGCTCGCTTTCGGAAGCGCATGCGGAAAAGATCATCAAGCTGCAGGATATGGCGCTGAAGAACCGGGCGCCGATCATCGGTCTCTACGATGCCGGCGGTGCTCGTATCCAGGAGGGCGTTGCAGCGCTTGGCGGCTACGCCGAGGTCTTCCAGCGCAACGTCCTCGCCTCCGGCGTCATTCCGCAGATCTCGGTCATCATGGGCCCATGTGCCGGTGGCGACGTCTATTCGCCGGCCATGACCGACTTCATTTTCATGGTGCGCGACACGTCCTACATGTTCGTCACCGGGCCTGACGTGGTCAAGACGGTGACCAACGAGACCGTGACGGCAGAGCAACTCGGCGGAGCGTCCATCCACACAACGAAATCGTCGATTGCCGACGGCGCCTATGACAATGACATCGATACACTGCTGCAGGTGCGCCGGCTGATCGATCTGCTGCCGCTCTCCAACACCGCGCCGGTGCCATCGATTTCCAGTCACCAGTCGGTGACTGACATGGATATGTCTCTGGATACGCTCATCCCTGCCAGTGCCAACAAGCCGTACGACATCAAGGAACTTATCCTCAAGGTGGCGGACGAGGGGGACTTCTTCGAGATCCAGGCAAGCTTTGCGAAGAACATCGTCTGTGGTTTCGGCCGGATCGAGGGATCGACTGTCGGTTTCGTCGCCAACCAGCCGATGGTTCTCGCCGGCGTGCTCGACAGCGATGCGTCCCGCAAGGCTGCCCGTTTCGTGCGCTTTTGCGATTGCTTCAACATTCCCGTCGTCACCTTCGTCGACGTGCCCGGATTTCTCCCCGGCATGGCGCAGGAATATGGCGGGCTGATAAAGCATGGTGCCAAGCTGCTGTTTGCCTATGCGGAGGCGACGGTGCCGAAGCTGACAGTCATCACCCGCAAGGCGTTCGGCGGTGCCTATGACGTGATGGCGTCCAAGCATCTGCGCGGCGATATCAATTATGCCTGGCCAACTGCGCAGATCGCGGTGATGGGGGCCAAGGGCGCGGTCGAGATCATTTTCCGCAAGGATATCGCCGACCCGGACAAGATCGCGGCGCATACCAAGATGTACGAGGATCGTTTCCTGTCACCCTTCGTCGCCGCCGAGCGAGGCTATGTCGACGAGGTCATCATGCCGCACTCAACCCGCAGGCGCCTGGCAAGGGCACTGAAGATGCTGCGGAACAAGGACCTGTCGAACCCCTGGAAGAAGCACGACAACATTCCCCTGTGACGACAAGTCGCGGATTTTACACGAAAAATTGATGTGGTGTCAGAAGCTGTGTCTTCGTGGAATCGACGCCTCAGGTTAACGGTTGCGCGGGAGCTTTCAACCGGAGATTTTCATGGCATTTTTTGATCGATTAAACCAATACCAACCCTACGCTCTTACGGTCCTGCGCATCATGACTGCGCTGCAGTTCATCGAGCACGGCACGCAGAAACTTTTTGCCTTTCCGAACGGCGAGCACGCCGGGCCGCTGACGGCGCTGTCTCTGACCCAAGGTATTCTCGAAGCATTCGGCGGCCTGCTATTCCTCTTCGGCCTCTTCACCCGCCCGGTTGCCTTCATTCTCTGCGGCAACATGGCCGTCGCCTACTTCATGGCGCACGCACCGAAGGATTTCTTTCCGGTCAACAACGGTGGCGACGCTGCCATTCTGTTCTGCTTCGTCTTTCTGTTTTTCGTGTTCGCTGGCCCGGGCCTGCTAGCCGTCGACAATCGCAAGAAGTAAACGGCTCGAAGCGGGGAAGCGCTCGTCGTCCCCGCTTCGATACTAACGTAGGTTTTCGCGTCTAGACCGAGTTTCCTAGGCCAGCCGCTCGGCGTGCCATTTCAGATGATCGTCCATGAAGGTCGAGATGAAATAGTAGGAATGATCGTAGCGCTCGTGCATGCGCAGCGTAAGTGCGATGCCGGTATTTTCGGTCGCTGTCTCGAAAAGCCATGGGCGCAGGCCGGTGTCCAGATAGCCGTCGGCTTTACCTTGGTCGATCAGGATTTCCGGAAAACGGGCGCCGTCCTCGACGAGCGCGCAGGCGTCGTAGGCCCGCCACGTCGCCTGATCTTCACCGAGATACTTTTTGAAAGCACCGGTCGACCAGTCGGCAGTCATCGGCGCGACGATGGGCGCTAAAGCACTGCAACTGCGAAAACGGTCGGGGTTCTTCAGGGCGATCGTCAGGGCGCCGTGGCCACCCATGGAATGTCCGAAGATGCACTGGCGTGTCATGTCGACGCGGAAATGCTGGGCGATGAAGGCCGGCAACTCCTCGGTGATGTAGGTATACATCTGGAAGTTTGCAGCCCATGGCATTTCGGTAGCATCGAGGTAGAAGCCCGCACCCTTGCCCATCTGCCAGTTGGTGAGTTCGTCGGGCACATCGTTGCCACGCGGGCTTGTATCCGGGCATACAATGATCAGGCCGAGCTCCGCCGCCATCCGCCGATATTCACCCTTTTCCATGACGTTGGCATGGCTGCAGGTGAGGCCCGAGAGGAACCAGACGACCGGGCAGGGCCGTTCTATGGCCTGCGGCGGCACGAAGACGGCAAACGTCATCTCGCACTGGCAGGCCTCGGACTCGTGGGAGTAGACGCCCTGCATTCCGCCGAAGGCGGTAACCTGGGAATGGACCTTCATGTGGGATCTCCAGTCGGGGGGACTTGGGCTTTCGCCCGCCGGCAGAGCCGGTCGAATGTTTCGAGGAAGCTGGACCGGTCGCGCGGCGAGAAGGCCGCGTTGTAGCCCTTGCTTTCGCCGGTCTCGCGCAGATGGGCGCCAAGATCGCGCATTGCCGTTGCCATGCCGATGTTGCCCGTGTCGAAGACGCGTCCCGTCGGACCCGTTACGAGGGCACCGGTCGCAACACAGCGTCCGGCTAGCGGCACGTCGGCAGTGACCACCACGTCTCCAACGCCACAATGCTCTGCAATCCAGTCGTCAGCAGCATCGAAGCCGTTGGAAACGATGACATTTTTGATCATCGGATCTCGTGACGGGCGCAGGCCTGAGTTGGCGACGAAAGTCACTTCGAGATTGTGTCGTTCGGCAACCTTCAGGACTTCAGGCTTCACCGGGCATGCGTCGGCATCGACGTAAATCATAAGACGGTCCATTTTCGAGACGGGAGGGCAGCCGGAAGGCCGCCCTCGAGCAGATCAGTACAAGACGACGCTGCGGATGCTTTCACCCTTGTGCATCAACTCGAAACCCTTGTTGATGTCGTCGAGCGGCATCGTGTGGGTGATCATCGGATCGATCAGGATCTTGCCGTCCATATACCAGTCGACGATCTTCGGCACATCCGTGCGGCCGCGCGCGCCACCGAAGGCCGTGCCCATCCAGGAGCGGCCGGTAACCAGCTGGAACGGGCGGGTGGAGATTTCCTGGCCGGCGCCGGCAACGCCGATGACGACGGACTTGCCCCAGCCACGATGAGAGCATTCCAGCGCCTGGCGCATGACCTTGGTGTTGCCGGTGCAATCGAATGTGTAGTCGGCGCCGCCGATGGTGTCGCCGTTGCGCTTGGTCATGTTGACGAGATAGGGAACGATGTCGTCGCTGACATCCTTCGGATTGACGAAATGCGTCATTCCGAATTTCTCGCCCCAGGCCTTGCGGTCGTTGTTGAGATCGACGCCGATGATCATGTCGGCGCCGGCGAGCCTCAGGCCCTGCAGCACGTTGAGCCCGATGCCGCCGAGGCCGAAGACGATGGCCGTCGAGCCGATCTCGACCTTTGCCGTGTTGATGACGGCGCCGATGCCGGTCGTCACGCCGCAGCCGATGTAGCAGATCTTGTCGAACGGCGCGTCGGGATTGACCTTGGCGAGCGCGATCTCGGGAAGGACCGTATAATTGGCGAACGTCGAGCAGCCCATGTAGTGATGGATCTTGTCCTTGCCGATGGAAAAGCGCGACGTACCGTCCGGCATGACGCCCTGGCCCTGGGTCGCGCGGATCGAGGTACACAGGTTGGTCTTGCGCGACAGGCAGGAATAGCATTCGCGGCATTCCGGCGTGTACAGCGGGATGACGTGATCGCCCTTCTTGAGGGAGGTCACGCCGGGGCCCACGTCAACGACGATGCCGGCGCCTTCATGGCCGAGAATGGCCGGGAACAGACCTTCGGGATCGGCGCCGGAGAGCGTGAAATCATCGGTGTGGCAGATGCCGGTCGCCTTGACCTCGATCAGCACTTCGCCGGCGCGGGGACCTTCGAGCTGGACGGTCATGATTTCGAGCGGTTTTCCTGCCTGAACGGCAACGGCGGCGCGTACGTCCATCGTCTGTCTCCTGCTGATTTGCACTGGATTGTCGAGTGCGGCGACATTGCACGCCGCGCGGCCACGGCTCAAGCGAAAAATCAGATACTTAGCCGGGTTCGCAGTCGAAGGCGCTGCGCCAGCCGTAGTTTCCAAACAAGAGGTCGCGATCAGAACAGGATGTCTGCGGCAAAACGGATGGCATAGGCATGCATCGCCACGGCGGCATAGAGCCCGAACGAGACGAGCAGTCTCTCGCCACCGGACATTTTCTCCAGTTCGTGCTTTGGCTTGACCGAGCCGAAGCCGATCAGGCTGAGCAGCGTGAAGACCGCAAGGGCGGCAAGCAGGGTCGACGCGGTCAGGCCGATTGACCAGCCGACGGCCAGTATCGCCAGCGTTATTGCGAAACTGGCAAAGACGAGGCTGAATTTTCCGGTGAAGATCTGCCGCAGAACCTGGCCGCCGTCGAAGCGATACATCGGCAAGAGATTGAGGAGATTGAAGGCGCCGAGAATGAGCAGGAAAACGAGCATCGGTCCATGCCATTCGGCCGGCAGCCAGCCGGCCTCGTTGGCGCGTATGCCTGCAATCAGGATCGGCACCAGGAAGGCGGACATGCCGGATCCCATGAGCGCGCAGGTGGCGACCTCGAACAGGCTGTTGTATGGCCGTCCGCCAATCGCGATGCCGCCAAGGAGGGGCACGAAGATCATCCGCACCTTGCTATGACCGAATGTCCGGTAGGCGGCCATATGGCCGAGTTCGTGCAGGACGATGACCACGGTCAGAAAGGTGGATATCATCAGGCCTGCCGCATCCAGGCCGAAAAACGGCCAGAGGATCAGGGTCGACAGGACTGCCAGGAAGGTCTGGACGAGCGGATGTTCAAAAATGCCGTTGGGCGTCGACTGGCCTGTTTTCATCCAGCCCTCGAGAGCGCGCAACTCGCGGCGGAGCGTGAAATAGCGAAAGATGAGAAAAGCAAAACCGCGATAGGTATCGGTCTGCTCGACGATCAACGTCGTGCCGGATGGGTCGGTCAAGACCTGACGCCGTTCGTGGAAATGGCGCCAGAAGCGATTGTCGAGCGTGCTGTCGTCAACGACCGTTGCCGTGTAGCCAAGCATGCCGGGTGTCGGCTCGGTCATCTTGACGTCGAAAAGCCGGCGGATCGGTTGTCCCTCTCGGTCGAGATGGCGATACGTCTGCTCGACGATGCCCGGTCTATCCGCGATGGCGCGGCTGGAGATGACGGCATGGTGCCAGTCGGCGCTGGCTCCGGCCGGATTGACCGCCTGCCATAGAGCATCGGCGGGCTGGCGGAAGGAGCGACGCATGCGGATCGTGCGCGTCCCGACCGGAGCAGCCATCAGCAGCCACAACACGCCGAGATTGATCGCCAGCAACAGGATGGCGGAATAGAGCGACGACACAGTTTTTCCTCAGGGCGCAATTGCTCCTGAAGGCAGTTATCGCGCCGGATTCTTTAAGAAAGCGCGAGGATCATATCGACCAATTTAACCATCCGGCCGGCTCACGCGAATGTCATGATGACAGCGTCTACCGACAGGCTCTCCCCCGGCTTGACTGCAATCGCGCCGACGGTCAGGTCACGCTCCGCACGCAACACGTTTTCCATCTTCATCGCCTCGACGACCGCCAGCGTTTCGCCAGCCTTGACCATTTGCCCTTCCGTCACCGTGATCGAGACCAGCAGGCCCGGCATCGGGCATAGAAGCAGGTTCGAGGTATCTGGCGGCGTCTTGATGGGCATCAGGCGGTCAAGTTCATGCTGCCGCGGTGTCAGGAACCGGGTTACGACCGACAGGCCCTGCCAATCCAGACGCAGGCCGTTGGGCTGCTGGCGCGTCTGGACGGTCACGCTTTGCCCGTTCACCGTGCCTGACCACACCGCGTCGCCGGGTCTCCAGCCGGTGACAACCGCGATCTCCTTGCCCGCGATCTCGATGAGAGACGCAAACGGGATTGTGTGATCGCGCTTCGCCATCCGCACGGGGAAGTAATCCGTCCCGAGCTTGACGACGCGGTCTCTCGTCTCGTCTCCAGAGGGCGGACGCAGGCGGTCGGCATAGTGCTGGCGGCGGTCAGCGTCGATCGTGCCGCAGGCCATGGCAACCGCTACCAGCGTTTCGGTCTGTTCCGTGTCCGGCGCCATCGGCGCGAAGCCATCGGGAAACTCTTCCGCAATGAAACCGGTGGAGAGCCGGCCCTCCCGCCAGCGCGGATGCTTCATCAATGCGGACAGGAAGGGAATGTTGTGGGCGATCCCGTCAACGATGAAGCCATCCAGCGCCTCGCCCATGGCCTCGATGGCTTGCAGGCGATCTGGCGCCCATGTGCAGAGCTTGGCGATCATCGGGTCATAGAACATCGATACCTCGGCACCTTCGAAGACGCCGGTATCGTTGCGGAGAGCTGTGTCTGTCGTCCGGCGCTCTGCCGGCGGGCGATAGCGGGTCAATCGGCCGATGGATGGCAGGAAGTTGCGGTAGGGGTCTTCGGCATAGACGCGGCTTTCGATCGCCCAGCCGTTCAGCGCCACGTCGTGCTGCGCTAGGGACAGTCGTTCGCCCGCTGCGATCCGGATCATCTGCTCGACGAGATCGATGCCCGTGACAAGCTCCGTGACGGGGTGCTCGACCTGAAGGCGCGTGTTCATCTCGAGAAAGTAGAAATTGCGCTGGCTGTCGACGATGAATTCGACGGTGCCGGCGCTCTGGTAGTCGACGGCTTTTGCAAGCGCCACCGACTGCTCGCCCATGGCCTTCCGTGTGGCGGCATCGAGAAAGGGTGATGGTGCTTCCTCGACGACCTTCTGGTTCCGACGCTGGATCGAGCATTCTCGTTCGCCGAGATAGAGCACGGTGCCGAAAGCATCGCCGAGCACCTGGATCTCGATATGCCGGGGATCGACGATGTATTTCTCAATGAACAGCCGGTCGTCGCCGAACGAGCTTCTGGCTTCCGAACTGGCACGGTCGAATCCGTCGCGGACATCGGCACTGCTCCAGGCGATACGCATGCCCTTGCCACCGCCGCCGGCGGAGGCCTTGATCATCACGGGGTAACCGATCTCTGCGGCAATAGTCTCCGCATGGTCGGCGTCGGCGATCACTCCCAGATAGCCCGGAACCGTGGAGACACCGGCGGCGCGGGCGAACTTCTTTGATTCGATCTTGTCGCCCATGGCCTTGATGGCCTTGGGCTTCGGCCCGATGAAAACGATCCCCTCGGCTTCCAGCGCCTCGCAGAAGGATGCCCGCTCCGAGAGGAAGCCGTAGCCGGGATGGACAGCCTCGGCGCCTGTCTGGCGGCAGGCAGCGATGATCCTGTCTGCGTCGAGGTAGCTCTCTGCGGCGGGCGGCGGGCCGATGTGCACGGACTCGTCTGCCATTTCGACATGCAGCGCATCCCGGTCTGCATCCGAATAGACGGCAACCGTGGCGATGCCCATCCGCCGCGCCGTCTTGATGATCCGGCAGGCGATCTCGCCGCGATTGGCGATCAGGATTTTCGTGAACATCGATGCTCCGCAACGGCTTGAGTATCGACTGTTCTAATCGCAAATCCGCAGGCGGTTCAATGCTGTAAAACATCCGGCGGGCAAATTGCCCAGCCGGAGTCTACCAAGCTCATGCGGCAGCCTCGGTGTTGCCCTCTGCGAGCATATCGTCCGACACGCGGAGCCAGCGGATACGCGGCGTATTTTCACTGCGCTTCGTCCGGACTGCCTTTCTCAACCTGGCCCAGTCGGGATGGTTTGCGAGGGGATCCGACGCCAAGGCAGCACGGTCGAGAGCCTCGATCTCGACAGCCGAAAGGACGATGCCAGACGGGTCTATCGCGTGTCTGAGCACGTGCCTGACAAACTCGACGTCGTGGCGGGTAATGCCCCTGCTGTCGATGCTGCGAACCTCGCGATAGGCGCTGGTGCCGGCAGCCAGGGCGTATCTCAGCTGGTCGATGGCGAAGGCGCCGAGCGCAGGCGGCACGTTTGCCGAGATATCGATGACCTGCATCAGCACCTCGAATTCGCTCTGTGCTTGGACAACGCCATCGCTGGACAGCGCCTGGATCAGCCAGGCCGCGTTCGCATCATCCAGCGAACCTTGGGGATAGCTGTGATTGACGACGAAATCGGCCAGCCCTCCTATGAAGAAGCCATGCCATTCGTCGCACTTTTCGGGGATGGAATTGTGGATCGACATTAGGAGAGCCGCGTCTTCCGACGCCCGGATGCCATCCGGAAAGCTAATCCTGCGCAATGTCAGTACATCTTCGGCCGAAAGCCGACTCTTTCCAGCAAGAAGCCAAGCCGGAAAAGAGAGACGGAACTCGCTCATCTTTTATCTCCCGTTTCATCATGAAACTGGGAAATTCTTTACCGCCCTCCAGTTGAGAAAGCCTCAAGGATCGCGGTTAACGGCCTAGTCAGCAAATACCGCCGTTTTTAGCAATCGCGAGTTAACCCGTTCGCGCCAGATGATGAACAGTCCGGAGCCGACGATGATGGCAATACCGATCCATTTGGAGAGGTTCGGAAAGTCACCGAAAAGCGCATAGCCGAGCACGGTTGCCGAAATGATTTCAAAATACTGGAACGGCGCCAGCAGCGAGAGTGGCGCCAGGCGAAATGCCCTGACCACCAGAATATGGGCATAGCCGGAAATCGAGCCGAGGATAAGGAGGAGCAGGAGGCCTAGGGTGGAGCCGGGCAACGACAGGGAGAAGTCTGCCGCGCCTGCTGCATTGCCGACGAACAGGGCACCGGCCATGAAGACGGTGCCGCCGATACCGGCCATGGTCTGCATCGCCAAAGGCGAGTCGGCTTCACCGATGGCGCGGTTCATGAACAGGTAGATGGCGTAGAGAAACGCGCAGGCGACGGGCAACAGCGCTTTCAGGCCGAAGATCTCGAAGCTTGGCTGGATGACGATCATCGCGCCGCCGAAACCGACGACGATCGCCAGCCACCGCCGCCAGCCGACCCTGTCGCCGAGGAAGAGTGCCGACAGGCAGACCAGGATGAAGGGCTCCACGAAATAGATGGCGAAGACATCGGCAAGCGGCATGTATTTGACAGCCACGAAGAACAGCAGGCTTGCCGCTCCATGCAGGACGCCGCGCAAAAGGTTCATCCATGGGCGCCTGGTGGAAAAGGCAGACCCGCCGGCCAGAAGCAGGGGCAGGGTACAGACGAGCTGGAAAAAGAAGCGGTAAAAAGTCACTTGTCCCGGCGACATCCCCTCGAACGTCGCCATATATTTGGCAATGGCATCCATGACCGGAAGCACAACCATCGCGCCTGCCATGATCAGCATTCCGCGCAACGGATTTTGAAAGGACGAATCAGCTGGGGACATTGTGTGCTCTGCGGTTGTCGTCGTGACATCAATCACAGGCGAAATGCACAGGCAAGAGCAACTATGAGAAGCAACGATAACAATGGGAGGTTCCGGCTACCCCGGCGGCTCGCCGAAGCGAAAGTCGTTTTCGACTTCAATATGAACTCTTCGTTCCGCCGCATAAAGCCTGCGAGAAGAGATGGTGCGGTCGAGAAGACTCGAACTTCCACGGGTTGCCCCACAGCGACCTCAACGCTGCGCGTCTACCAATTCCGCCACGACCGCATCGTGGTAGGTGCCGAATTGCTCCGGCGCGCTGCATGTAGCAAAAGGCTTTGAGGGGCACAAGAGCGTTATCACCGATTTTTTCACATGCTGTGACAAGCGTTTGAATTTACCCCCTAAACCATCCATATAACGCCATAATAACGGCTGCAGCTATTGCCAGCGGCCTCACATAAATTGTTGCAGGGAAGTCAGACGGCGATGTTGCGCAAGGATCTTGAGATTTCGATGATTCCGGCCCCTGGTTCGCCCCCGGTGCGCTGGCGCATCGCCGCCGGACTGGTGGACTACGCCGATGCCGTGGCGACCATGGAACGAGAAGTGGCTGACATTGCCGAGGGGCGCAGCGATGAGCTCGTATGGCTGGTCGAACATCCGCCTCTCTATACCGGCGGCACGAGCGCCCACTCCACCGACCTGATCCAGCCCGACCGCTTTCCCGTTTTTGCGACCGGGCGAGGCGGCGAATACACCTATCATGGTCCCGGCCAGCGCGTCGTCTATGTCATGCTGGATCTCAAGCGCCGTCGTCAGGATGTCCGTGCATTCGTGGCCGCGCTGGAGGAGGTGATCATCGGCACGCTCGCGACAATGAACGTGCGTGGCGAGCGGCGCGAGGACCGCGTCGGTGTCTGGGTACGGCGTCCGGAAAGGCCACCGTTGCCCGATGGCGCGATGGCGGAGGACAAGGTCGCTGCGCTCGGTATACGTCTGCGCAAATGGGTGACGTTCCATGGCCTGTCGCTGAACGTAGAGCCGGATCTGGAGCATTTCACGGGTATAGTGCCCTGCGGCATCGCAGGCTATGGCGTCACAAGCCTGGTCGACCTCGGACTGCCCGTCACCATGGCCGACGTCGATGTTAGCCTCCGCCAGGCATTCGAGGCGGTGTTTGGCCTGACTGTCGAAGACAAGTCCTGATGGGCTTCGAATATCTCGATATTCTTCTATTACTGGGCGCCTTATCGCGCTTAACCAAATATTAATATCCGGCTTGCCAGTCCGCGATAGTAGCTTATGCTCCGGCCAAGTATTGGGGGGAGCCAAGCATGCTGAACAATAATTTACTGATGCCGATCGGCCTGGCGTTCATCGTTCTGTGCGGACTGGTGTTCCAGCTGTTTCATGCAGTTCTGCCGACAGCCTCACTTCTCGTCCCTTGAAATCAGGCATCGCCTTTCGTCATCCTGCGTTCACCTTCGCTGAAATAGTCTCTTCTTTCAGCGGCTCCCTGCTGAACGCAAGATGGGGAATCGCGGGATCGATACTGACCCAACCATCAAAGTGAGGACTTGGAATGACCAGCCGTACACTCTTACTCACATCCTTCGCCTCTTTCGCCCTGCTTGGCTCGCTGACCATGATCACGCCCGCGTCGGCCCTGACAATGAAAGAGTGCAGCGTCAAGTACAAGGCTGCGCAGGCCGCAGGGACGCTGAACGGCATGAAGTGGAACGATTACCGCACGGCCCAGTGCGGCGCCGCTGCCGCGCCGACCGCAGCAGAGCCAGCCGCAACCACCGCTGCTGCGCCGACCAAGGCGAACACAATGGCCGCCAAGCCGACAGCGACAAAGGCAGCTGACGAGCCTGACGCCACGGCGCCTCCAGCCAAGGAGCCAGCCAAGCCGACCATGGCAGCGCCTGCCGGCCTGAGCTTGCCAACCGCCGTTTCGCCGAAATATGCTACTGAAACTGCAGGCAAGGCCCGCTTCCACACGTGCGTCGATGCCTACCACGATGCCAAGGCCAAAAACGCACTGGCCGGCGTCAAGTGGATCCAGAAGGGCGGCGGCTTCTACAGCCTCTGCAATTCAAAGCTCAAGGGCTGATTTCACCCTCTGGCACAAACGAGAACGGGCGCCGTCAGGGCGCCCGTTCTTGCGTTTATTCTCTTGGTATCAGTCGTCGTCAGGAATGTTCGCATCGACGCCAATGATTTGGACGAGGTTACGAACGGCCGTGACGCCAGAGATCGAACGTGCGATGCGCCCAAGCTGACGGGCCGTGGCTGCATCGTCGACTTCACCCTCGAGGATGATGACGGTACCTTCCGCACGGACATCGATCATTTCGGGGCTGGCACCCTCGACGTCGCTGAGCGCATCCATCACCCGCTCCTCGATATCGTCCGATTCGACAAGATCTCGGGTAGTCGATGTCAGGGAATTGGACTGGCGCTCCTGTTGGCCGTCGGCGTCGGTGCGCGCGACAGTGAAGCTCTTGTTGCTGCCTTCATCGAAATTGGCGTCCGTCTCGCCGTAAGGGCGATTCTCGGACGGTTCGGAGGAGGCGCCCGCGTCGTCGTCATAGGGCCAGCCTTCCTTCAGGTCGCGCTCTTCGTAGTCGCGGTAGTCTTCTTCGCGTGTCGTGTCTTTCTTGATACCACCCATGATCGATCTCCCTTGCGTCGTTTCACTCCCACAACGGCTTGAAGCGTGCTTGGTTCAATCGCGTCGGGCGCTTTCACCTTTTTCCCATTTTTTGACAAGCCGGTCCCTTTTCAGCTTCGACAGACGCTGAAGCCAGAAGATGCCGTCGAGCTGATCAATCTCATGCTGGATACAGGCGGCAAGGAAGCCTTCGGCGGCGTCCTCGTGCTGCGCATCGGCGATGTCTCTGTAGGTGTAGCGGATGCTGGAGGGCCGAACGACTTCCTCTGTCGCACCCGGCATGCAGACGCTGCCTTCCATATGGCGCTCCGTTTCCGCGGATGACCAGACGATCTCGGGATTGATCAGGGTCCGGATGGTGTCTCCAGGCTGCAGTTCGATCACCACGACGCGCTTCAGTATGCCGACATGGGCTGCCGTCATTCCGACCCCGGGTGCTGCCCGCATCGCCTGCAGCAGATCCGATGACAGCCGTCTGAGTTCGTCATCGAAGGCAACCACCGGGGCACAGGCGACCTTCAGGCGGGCATCGGGATAGCGCAGAATGGAGAGAGGTGTCATGCGTCACTTTTTCAAAGCAGGAGCATAGCGGTTAGACTGTCGAACGGAGGGCTGTGTCAAGCTGCCCACACCACCGGAATTCGCGCCTATCCGCTTGTTGACATTGGATTTTATCCAGCCATTCTCACTCTGTGTGCTGAATGCGGCAAAATGCGAGGCGCGGATGACGACGACCGACACAGACGAACGCGTTCGCGCCGGGAGCCACAGCGGGCACTTCGACATCTATGACGAAGACGGCAACGTGCGTGCCGATTTCCTGACGCAGGTAAGCCATGCCATCGACGCAGGCGATACGGGCTTCCTGCACCGCAACGTCGTTCGTCTGCACGAATCCGAGCTTGGCGATCTTCTCGAGGCGCTCAACTCCGACCTGCGGCTGGCGCTTGTCGGGTTGCTCGGTGACGATTTCGACATGACGGCGCTGACGCAGGTCGACGAGGCGATCCGCCGCGAGATCGTCGATCACCTGCCTAACGAGCGGATTGCTGCCGGTATCGGCGGGCTCGATTCGGACGATGCTGTCTATATCCTGGAGGACCTCGACAAGCAGGACCGCGACGAAATCCTGGCGCAGATGCCTTTCACCGAACGTGTTCGTCTGCGGCGGGCGCTGGATTATCCGGAAAGCTCGGCGGGTCGCCGCATGCAGACGGAGTTCGTGGCCGTGCCGCCTTTCTGGACGGTCGGCCAGACGCTCGACTATCTGCGCGAGGAAGAGGGGTTGCCGGAAGACTTCTCGCAAATCTTCGTCATCGATCCGACCTTCAAGCTGCTCGGAGGGCTTGCGCTCGATCGCATCCTGCGCAGCAAGCGCCAGACGAAGATCGAAGACATCATGCGCGAGACCACGCATCCGATTTCTGCAGAGATGGATCAGGAAGAGGCTGCCCGTCTTTTCGAGCAGTACGACCTGCTTTCTGCCGCTGTCGTCGATGATAACGGCCGTCTAGTCGGCGTGCTGACCATCGACGACGTCGTCGACGTCATCAACGAGGAAGCGGACGAGGATATCAAGCGGCTCGGCGGCGTCGGCGACGAAGAACTGTCGGATAGCGTCGCCTCGACGGTGCGGTCGCGCTTTCTCTGGCTTGCCGTCAACCTGCTGACGGCGATCCTCTCGTCCAGCATCATCAGTGTCTTCGACGCTTCGATCGAGAAGATGATCGCGCTCGCCGTGCTGATGCCGATCATCGCCTCGATGGGTGGCAATGCCGGTACGCAGACGATGACGGTGACCGTACGCGCATTGGCGACCGGCGATCTCGATATCTACAATGCGGCACGAATCATCCGCAGGGAAGCGACCGTCGGGTTGCTCAACGGCATCGTGTTCGCCATCCTCATGGGAGCTATCGCCACCTTCTGGTTTCACGATCTCCAGCTTGGCGTGGTCGTCGGTGCCGTGATGGTCATCAACTTGGTGGCGGCAGCGCTCGGCGGCATCCTGCTGCCGCTGCTACTGAACCGAATGGGCGCCGATCCCGCCATCGCTTCGTCGGCCTTCGTTACCACGGTCACCGACTGCACCGGCTACTTCGCATTTCTCGGCATCGCCACATGGTGGTTTGTCATTCACTAAGCGGCCGCATTGATCGATTGCCGGGCTTGGCGAGATTGGCTAGAATTGACTTTTACGTAAAAGCCATTGCTTCAGCCCCGGAGGCGCCATCCATTGCCGGTCGACAAATTTTACAGCATCACCGAATTGACGCGTGAGTTCGGCGTTTCTACCCGGACGCTACGTTTCTACGAGGACGAAGGGCTGATCCACCCGGAGCGGCGCGGCCGCACGAGGCTGTTTCGCCAAGCTGACCGTCGGCTTATTGCCGAGATCCTACGGGGCCGACGGATCGGATTCACGATAGCCGAGATTCGCGAGATCATCATGGTCTATCGCGAACCGCCCGGCGAGATCGGCCAGCTCAAGCTGCTGATGAAGCGGATTGCGGAAAAGCGGGACGAATTGCGGCAGAAGCGCAAGGACATCGAGGATACGCTGACCGAACTCGACCATGTCGAGGAGGCCTGCATAGGCAGGCTGGCTGAAATCGGCGTCGGGACCTGAAGCGGGGCAACCTTCTGGCTATAGCCAGCGCCGCGTGTGGCGGCAGTAGAATTCGAACTCGCAGCCGAATCGGGACAGCAGGTGCAGTTCCTCATGTCTGATCGCACCGTAGTCGGTGGCGACTGTCGCGGCGAGGGCTGCGACCAGCAGCCATGGGTTGCCGGTCAGCAACGCCGACCCGACCGTGACCAGCGTATAACCGAGGTATATCGGGTTGCGGGTGTAGCGAAACGGTCCTGTCGTCATCAGGTGAACCGAGCGACGATGGGGCATGACCGTCGCTCTTCGGTCAAGCAACGTTTTCATCGCCCAAAGATCCAGCCAGACGGCCAGGAGTGTAAGAGCTGCCCCGAGCGTCCAGAAATAGGGAGATCGAAGTCCTGGTATGGGTATCTGGATGACTGCGTCAGCAACGAGCGCCGTGATAATGGCAAGCCCATAGATGAACGGAGGCCAGGGAAAGCTGAGCGGCTTGGCACGATAGGCATTCATAGAATACTCCCGTCACTGCGCTTGTTCCGTACACTGTACTGCGATTCTCTGTATTTGATCATTCTGATCTGCCTGGATTGCGCCAGACTGGAGTGGCTCGAACAGGCTTTGTGCTTTCATCCGGGTGAGCGTGCATTGGCAAAAGCTGCGGCACAGTGCTTCGCCTGCCGACTGGGTGCAGGTGGCCTGGCATTGGCGGAGGTAGCCGACAGCAGGATCCGGCTTTGGCGCCGGTGCGACCAGCGACAGCAGATAGACGAGACCGAACAGGATAGGCTGGTGCAGCAGATAGAAGAGCAGGCTGTGGCGCCCGCCTCTTGTTAGCAGGCTGTTGCCGGTACCCAATGATGCCAGCCGCTGCGGCAGGCTGGTGCGCAGGGCTAGTGTGGCTGCGCTCAAGCCGGCAAAGAAAGCCAGCGCCCATGGGAAAAGCGGCACGAAGTCGTTTGAGCGCACCGGCATCGACGCAAAGCCGAGCCACGCAAGGTAGCGCGGGTTGAACAGATCCGAGCCAAGCGCACCCGGCATCACGAAGACATTGAGAACCCAACCGACAGCAAGCACTGCTGTTGCCACCCAGATACAGGCTGTTGGCAGGCACAGAAACCCGATGCCGATGAGGCTGAGTGCTGCGATGCTGTGGAGGATGCCGAAATAGATCCACTCGTCCGGCATCGCGAACCGCGTCACGACCGAGATGGCGATCGCCGCCACCGCGATCATTGCCAGCCTTTTCCAGAAGGGCTGCCAACGGATAGCCGGCCGGTTTGCAAGGACAAGGCTGACGCCGGCCATGAAAAGAAACGTGCTGGCGATGACGCGGGCGTAGATTTTCAGCCAGCCGGTTTCGGCCGTGCCCGGATCGAGGTATCCGAAGAACTCGAAGTCCCAGGTGCCGTGATAGCTCGCCATGGCCAGCAGGGCGATGCCGCGCAACGTGTCGAGCAGGCCGATACGCGGGGGCTTGCGCGGCTCGTCGATGCTCTCGGCGACAGCAGCCATCAACTCATCCTTTCCGGGAAACAGTGCTCATCGGCCGCAGCCGAAGATGTTCCGGAAATAGGACAAGCACGGCGATTTCAAGGCACATCGATATCCATGATGGCAAGGCGCGCGTCGGAGAAGAACTGGCGCCGAATAAGCACGACGATGATGAACAGGGTGGTGACCATGAACACATAGGGACTGACGAACCAGCCGAGATAGCCAATGGAGAGAAAGATCGCCCGCAGGCCGGCGTTGAAATTGCGGGCTGCGATTATGTTCATGTGGATGACGCGCTCGGCGGCACGGCGCGTCAAGGCCGGGTCCTTGTCGACATCGCCCATCATCGGGATGGCGCCGTAGAGGATCGTGCAATAGTTGAACAGGCGGTATGCCCAGCCGAACTTGAAGAAGGCGTAGCCGAACAGGCCAGCGAGGCCAGCGACTTTCAATTCGAAGGTGGTCCGACTGCCGTTGAAGACATAGGGCAGGTCGGCAAAGAAGGCATTGACCTTGTCGGTGGCGCCGAGCAGCGCAAAACAGCCGCCGATCGCGAAGATCGAGGTCGAGGCGAAAAATCCGGTTCCGTTCTGCAGGCCTGCAAGTATCTGGGTATCGATCATCTTCAGGTCGCGGCGTAGCGAATTGTAGATCCATTCGCGCCGGCGCTCGATCATCGCCTGCGTCAGGCTGATGCGGTTGAAGAACCTCGAACTGCTGGTGATCCAGTTGAGGGCTATCCAGAGAAAGATGAAAAGTGCCAAGGCGGCAAAATCGGCGGTCGACATCGAGCGGGTCCCCAGGGCTGTTCGAGCCCCGACACTAGCCATGACGACCGCAAGTGCAATGTTGAAGGCGAGCCGAACGCATCTTATCTTTGAACCGTGGCCGCAGTGTCGTAATGTCGCAGTCATCCCATCCGATGTCGGTGGGTCGCCGTGGCCCGTGATGTCGTTGACATAGCTTCGTTGCAGCCGTTCCTCCTATCCGCAGGTTTTCATGTTTCTCTCCGTCTTCGACGTCTTCAAGATCGGTGTCGGTCCATCGAGTTCGCACACGATGGGGCCCATGTCGGCAGCCAACCTGTTTCTCGACCTCCTGCTGTCGAGCGAATGGCCGCGCCCGTCCTCGAATGTCCACGTGGCGCAGATCAAGGTCAGCCTGCACGGCTCGCTGGCTTTTACCGGCATCGGCCACGGCACCGGCCGCGCGGTCGTCCTCGGCCTTACCGGCGAACAGCCGGACACGGTGGATCCGGATCGTATGGACGGCATCATTGACGAGGTGGAGCGCAGTGGCCGGATATCCCCCCCCGGCCACCCGACCTACGGCTTCCAGCCCAAGACCGACCTGGTGTTTGATAGGAAGACACCGCTGCCAGGCCACGCCAACGGCATGAGCTTCTCGGCATTCGACAAGGACGACCGGCTGCTCGTCAGGCGCATCTATTATTCCGTCGGCGGCGGCTTCGTCGTGACCGATACTGAACTGGCGCAGATGCGGGCCAATAAAGCGAAGCCCGTTGCCGGCGAAAAGATCCCGTTTCCCTTCGCCAGTGCCAAGCAGATGCTCGAGATGGCGCAGCGCTCCGGTCTGTCGATTGCCCAGATGAAGCGCGCCAACGAGGAAACCAAGATGACCACGGCAGAGCTCGATGCCGGGCTCGACAAGCTCTGGGCGGCCATGAGCAGTTGCATCGATCGCGGCCTCAAGGGCGAGGGCATCATGCCCGGTGGGCTCAACGTCCGCCGCCGGGCACGCATCATCCACTCAAAGCTCGAAGAGGAATGGCGCAGCAACCGCATCAACCCGCTGCTCGCCAACGACTGGCTCAGCGTCTACGCGATGGCAGTCAACGAGGAGAATGCGTCCGGTGGCCGCGTCGTCACAGCGCCCACAAATGGTGCTGCCGGCGTCATCCCTGCAACGATCCGCTACTATACCCATTTCCACGACGATGCCGACGAGCGCGGCATTCGCGACTATCTGCTGACAGCTGCTGCCATCGGCGGCATCATCAAGCACAATGCGTCGATTTCCGGCGCCGAGGTGGGCTGTCAGGGCGAGGTGGGGTCTGCCGCGGCGATGGCTGCAGCGGGCCTTGCTGCCGTCATGGGAGGCTCGCCGGAGCAGATAGAGAACGCCGCCGAGATTGCCCTTGAGCATCACCTCGGCATGACTTGCGACCCGATCGCCGGCCTCGTGCAGGTCCCCTGTATCGAGCGCAATGCGCTGGGTGCTGTGAAGGCGGTGACAGCCGCTTCGCTGGCGCTGAAGGGCGACGGGCAGCACTTCGTCCCGCTTGACGCCTGTATCGAGACAATGCGCCAGACAGGCTACGACATGAGCGAGAAATACAAGGAAACCTCGACAGGCGGACTGGCCGTCAACGTGGTCGAGTGCTGAGCTTGTGGATGCCGTCCGGAAAGGCTTGACGCTGCCGGTCAAAAGGATTTGAAACGGCCGCATGGCTTTGCATATGATCAAACTCTGCGTCGGCTCCGACTCCATCGACGACTTGCGCGAATGGGTTGCCGAGCGCTCCCTGACCGCGCTTGCCGCCGGCCTCGAACCACACAGCGTGCACACGACCCGGATGGTGCCGAAACGCATCACGGAGCTTGTGGATGGTGGTTCTCTTTACTGGGTGATCAAGGGCCAGGTCCAGGCCCGCCAAAAGTTCCTGGATGTCGTAAGCTTTACAGACGGTGAGGGGATCTCGCGCTGCAGGCTCATCCTCGGTCCGGAAGTGATCGAGACCACCGGCCAGCCGCGCCGCCCCTTCCAGGGCTGGCGCTACCTGACCGAGGAAGACGTACCCCGCGACCTGCACAGCCTCGGTGCGGATGTTGCCGAGATGCCCGCGGAGCTACGCCGCGAACTCATCGAACTCGGTCTTCTTTAGACGATCAGCGGAGTCGCATCAGCACTGGCGCCTGTCTGTTGATGGTCGAGACATGCAGATGGATGCGTGCCTCAGGCTGCGAATAGCGCCAGGCGCGCGCGCCATGGCACAGCAGCACACCGATCAGGTCTTTGGTTTTAGACCGGGAGCGGCCGCGCCCGATTTCGGCGATCCGCATTGCCGCCTCGTGAAGAGGGTGCAGCGCGTAGGCTTTCTGCCTGCCCTTGGCGCCCCCGACCGAGATATCCGGACTGTTCTCGTTCACTGCCATTTTCAATTCCCCGTACACATTACAAATTCAGGGTCGAACGGACATTAAGCGTCTATTCGAAAAACCGATGCTGGAACGCGGCATCGGCCAGTCTATTGCAAGGCGGCCTACTGCAGGCTCGCCCAGCACTTGATTCCAGAGCGCTTAAGGACGCTGCAGGCGCTGGTGGCTTCACGCTGGTCTTCGAAGCCGCCGAAGCGGGCGCGATAGACGAGGGAACTGCCGCTTCCGAAAGCCACCGTGTAGGCTTTGGCGGAGCGCAGCGACTTGCCGCCCTTGCTCTTGGCGCTGTCGAGGAGATCGCTCGCCATTTCCTTACTCGGAGAAACGCCGACCTGGATTACCCAGCCGCGAGGTCCCTTGTCATCCAGCGGATTGGCCTTGGCCGGACGAGTTGAGGCGGTCACGACGTTGTCGACGTCATCGCTGTCGCTGGACGACTGCGCATAGGCCGGTGCGATCGAAGCGACGTCATTTGGCGGTACGTTCTTGTTATGTGGCTTGGTGGCAACGAGCGGATTGGACGATGTCGGCGTGACGGCAGCGAATGCCGCGACGCTGGACGACGGGTCACGACCGGATGGTGTCGGCACGCTTGCCGGCGGGCGAACATCGCCAATAGCGGCCATGCGGGCTGCGGCGGCAGCAACATTCGGCTTCAAAGGCGCCTGGGCCTGGAAAGCCGGACGCTCCGGCGCTACCTGGGCAACCTGTGCCACGGCCTTCCCGGCGTCGGCGTGCAGGGATGCCTTTGGCAGATAGGCTGCGACGAGCTTGCGCATCTGGTTGTCGCGGGCAGGGGTGGAGGCGCCACCGAGCACGACGCCGACAATGGAGCGACCTTCGAGCTCTGCAGACGTCACGAGATTGAACCCGGCAGCGCGTGTGTAACCTGTCTTGATGCCGTCAACGCCGCGAACCGAACCGACGAGGCGGTTGTGATTGGCGATCACACGCCTGCCGAATGTGAAGGAGCGGGTGGAAAAATAGCCGTAATACTGGGGAAAATGCTCGCGGAGGGCGATGCCAAGACGGGCCTGGTCACGCGCCGTGGTCATCTGCGCGGTGTTGGGCAGGCCGTTCGGATTGCGGTAGGTCGTGCGCGTCATACCGAGAGCCCGCGCTTTGTTGTTCATCAGCGAGGCGAATTTCTCCTCGGAGCCACCGATATATTCGCCAAGCGCCATTGCAGCGTCGTTGGCCGACAGCGTCACCAGTGAGAGGATACCCTGCTCCACCGTGATCGTGCCGCCGGGACGAACGCCGAGTTTCGTGGGTGCCTGTGCCGAGGCGAGGGCAGAGAAAGGTATCTGGGTGTCAAGCTTGATGCGGCCCGATTCAAGCGCCTCGAAGGTGAGATAGAGGGTCATCATCTTGGTCAGCGACGCCGGATAGCGCAGCGAATCGGCGTCTTCGCTGTAGAGCACATTGCCCGTCTTCGCATCGACGACGATTCCAGCGTATTTTGCGGCGTTCGACGGAGATGCGACGGCAATGACGGAGACCATCATGGCGAAACCGAGGCAAATCTTGGTGACAGACCGACGGGTACGTGACGACGATGCTCTGAAAATTGACCTGGGCACTATTTCACTCTTCACTTGCATTTTAATTCCAACGATCCGGCCGCAACCTCCCCAGAGCGCCCGTTACGGGCAATAATAGGGGCTTAGCGTTACCAATCGGTTTATGATGAACAGTTCGTTGCGGGATTTGGCTGCTTTTGCGACGTCTCAGGGAAGCGCAGCCGTTGGTGTTGCGGATTGGGTCAAACGCATTTCCACAAACTGCTGAAGTGCGGCATCAATATGATCCCAGTCGCCCAAAAGGCGGCTGGAGAAACGGTAGAGAAGACTGAGATCGTTACCGATTTTGACGTCCCTCTGGCAATCTGCGCTGGTGGCTTTATCAGGCGAAGACGGCAGCAGACAGCGGACGACATAGTCCGGCTTGCCGAGCCGCGGTGCTGTCAGCAGGGTCTCGCCGGCATATCCGGCATCGGACCGAAGCCGATGAGCCGTCAGTCCGTTCGGGCCCGGAAATGGGGCGCCCTCAATCAGATGCGCATAGATCGGCTCTAGCCGTCCGGACATGTCGCGTGACATCGTCCCTTGCGTCAGCTGCAGGAAGACCAGCGAGGACGAGCGGGAAATATCGTTGAAATTCTGACTGTTGGCATCGCTATACCCCTGTATTTCAGGAAAGGTCAGGTAGAGATCGACACGCTCGGTGACGCCATCGACGCGTTCGCTCGGGAAGCGGATGGTGTTTGCAGCCAGCCGCAAGCTGTCTTCGCCGATGGTGATCGCAAAGGTCTGCGTGCTGGTGGTGTGGCCTGCGAGCGAAATCCTTCGGCCGATCCAGCGTCCACCCACGGCTATGGCGATCGTCAGCAAGACCAGCAACGCCAGCAGCAAAAAAAATCGCAATGCGACGACGCCGCTCACAAGCGGTAGGTGGTTATCAACCGTACTGGTAGGCGGGGAGGCGGCCATGATCTTGCCTTCGTTTCTCCGCCGGCCGCTGTATGCCCCGGCAACAATACGAATGAGTCTTGATACGACCCAGTTGGCGCCATCATGGTTAACGTCGAGTTAATCACCAGCTGCATTGGCTGGAAACAAAGAAGAGCCGTTCCCGGGACAGCGGGAACGGCTCGAAGCGCCGGTCAATGACGAGTACGGGGACAGACCGGGCTGGACGGACGACAGCGACGCGCTGGCGGCCGGTTTATGCGAAGGCTTTATTTCACGCTGCCGACTGCAACGGCACGGCCATCCTGGATCTTCACCCAGCGTGATGGATTTTCGACCGAAACGCGCTTCAGATATGTGTATTCCGTATCCGACCAGAGCATGACCTTGTTGCGCATGTTGTCGAGGATGAAATCGCCATGGTCGGTGCGCACTGTCAGCACGGCATGGCCTTCGCCGTTAGGCTGCAGAACCACTGTCATCAGCGTGTCCGACGGCGAGAACCCGGCAGCGATGAGCTCCTTGCGCTTCAGCAGCGCGTAGTCCTCGCAATCGCCGGCCCAGGTGGGGATCGCCCATTTTTCCTCGACGCCGTAGAGTTCCATGTCGGTCATCGGCTTGATCGTCGTGTTGACGGTGTAGTTGATCTTGAGGATCGTCTTCCAGCGGTCTTCGCTGAGAATTGCAGGACCGGCGTCGCCGCCAGCATAGGCGCACTCGCTCGGATTGTCGCGGCAGAATTCGTAGTGGCCGATTGGCGGAGCAGCATTTCCGGTAATCCCCATGGTCGCCGGTGTCGCCTCTGCAAAGCCAATCAGGCTGAGTGTCATGACGGCGGCCGTGGCGGCTCTGCGCAGCAAGGATGTTATCATTTTTTTCGTCCCCGTTATGGAGACGACATTGCCACAGACGTTTTTACCCCACGCAAAATTACGTAGTCAAATTAAGGACTTAATAGAATAAAACAAAAGACAAACAGTAATAAAACTCGAATAAAAATCGAAGCAAATTTGAACGAAAATCGAAATACATGGAAAAAGACGAAGTGACAGCCGAAAGCAGCCCCCAACGCCGGCATCCCACTGATATCCATAGGTTTTACGCCATTGTACCAAAATGCGACTGCCAGACCGAACTGTGAAAGAAATTGTGCCGATCAAGCACACCTTGTCCCGTTTCAGAACATCCAGGCACGTTTTGCCACCGCAATATCCACCTATCTCCGCCGTCAGCCCAACAACTGTGCAAAAATTATTTTTCGGAAATGCGTTTTTTTCTCCGCTTAACGCAGAGCGACAGATGGCGCGGGAGATGCTGCAGCCAGACGAATTTGTCGAGGTTTTCGTTGATACGCCATTCGAAGAGTGTGCTCGCCGCGATCCCAAGGGTCTTTATGCCAAGGCGCTGAATGGAATGCTCAAGAATTTCACGGGCATCGATTCCCCTTACGAAGCCCCGGAAAACCCCGAGGTCCGCCTTGAAACCCTCGGAAAGTCTCCGGAGGAGACGATGGCCGTGCTGGAGAGGAGGCTTCGTGGGCTTGGATTTCTGGTTTGACGCGCGATCGCACTCAACAGTGTGAAGACGATGGCAGCGGAGACGTTGGTCGAGTATGTATCAATAACGAGGCAGGTTGCCTCTCGTCGCCCGCCACAGAGATCTCCGATAACTCGATAGACAAGGCTTTGCAGAATGAGTGTTGAACAGGAAGAACTGCCGGACGACATTCATGAGCGCGTCACGGAATTGTCCGAGCAGGGCAACGACCTGCTGGATAGCGGCAATGAGACAGGTGCCATCGCTTGCTGGCAGTCGGCTATCCGTCTTCTGCCGGAGCCGCACCACAAATGGGATGCGGCGCTTTGGCTCTATGCTTCGATCGGGGACGCCCAAAGGCAGCAAGGCGATATGGAGGCAGCGCTCTCCTCTTTCCAGCAGGCGGCAGCGAGCAGCGATGGCCATGCCAACGGCTTTGTCCAACTGGGCATAGGCACCTGCCTTTACGATCTCGATCACCAGGAGGAAAGCACCGACCCTCTCTTGCGCGCCTACATGGCCGAGGGTGAGGAGATCTTCGAGGAATCCGATCCGAAGTATCTGAACTCCCTGCGCATGCGGAAGCTCATTGATTGACGGCTTGGTGATGTCGCCGACGCGATATCGGACGGGCAAAACGAATGGCGGCACTGGCCAGATCGCGCTCGGGACTACTCGATTGGGTGTAAGGTAGGGGGCAAGCCATCTCGATAACGCCTCTGAGTTGACATCGATGAAATCGCGGCGCGGGCCCGCCGATGATGAGCACTATGTCTACTCTTCTGGTGTGAATGGCTCACGATATCGCACTTTAGCCTGCAATCGGCGAAGTGGCGGAAGAGGTGTCCGCCACACCGGCTTCCGAGGGTTTTCTAAATTTTGTGAATTCATGTTTTAATTATATGTAATCATTGCTTATTTTTGCGCCGCTATGTTTCGTCTGTTTTTTCCTTACGCACACTTCCACGATCTGTGGTAGGGCAGAAGGTAGGGCAGAAACAGTATGGCGGACGATTTTTAATGGCGAGACAGATCCACAAGCTCACCGCGCAAGGTGTAAAGAATACCGTCGAGGTCGGGCGCCTATCTGACGGCGGCGGCCTCTATCTCAACATCTCAGCCAATGGTGGCCGCCGATGGGTGTTTCTATTCAAATGGCGAGGGAAGCCCCGTGAGATGGGGTTGGGCTCCGCGCGCGATGTCACCCTTTCGAAGGCCCGCGATCTTGCCGCCGGTGCGCGCAAGCTGCTCGCTGAGGGCATTGACCCTTTGGCGCAGAAACAAGACGCCGCCCGCATCGCCGAGGAAGAGGAAAAGGTCCGGAGTGTGCCAAATTTCGGCGATGCAGCGGACCGTCTATTGAAGGCGATCGATGGCGAGTTTCGCAACCGCAAACACGCCGCGCAGTGGCGATCAACCCTTGAGGTCTACTGCGAACCAATACGCGATATTCCAACGAATGAGGTCACGACCGAGGACGTGCTTAAGATCTTGTCACCAATCTGGCGGGAAAAGGCTGAAACAGCGGCTCGCCTTCGCGGGCGGATTGAGCGTGTCATAGACGCGACCCGCGCGGTAGATGCGAACAAGAAGCGCTGGCCTTTCAATCCGGCGACGTGGAAAGGGAATTTGGAGCCACTCTTAGGTAAGCGGCTAAAGTTGCAGCGAGGACATCACGCCGCGATGAAGTGGCAAGAATTGCCGACGTTTTTCCAGAGAGTGCAAAAACTCGATAGTGTCTCGCAGCAAGCCTTGGCGTTCTTGATATTAAATGCGAGTCGGTCCGGTGAGGTCCTCGGAGCGATTTGGTCTGAGATCGATTTTGAGACCAGCCTATGGACGATCCCCGGAGTCCGCATGAAAGCGGGCAAGACGCACGTGGTGCCGCTATCCAACACAGCGCTGGCCATTCTCAAGCGAATGGCGGAGATCGCGCCCGAGGACGCGGCGCGGCGTCAGTCCGCGTACATCTTCCCTGGCGCGAAGGTGGGTCGCCCGCTTTCAGTCATGGCCTTGGCGATGAGAATGAGGTCGCTTGAAGTTGGACACCTCACCGTACATGGCTTCCGGTCCGCGTTCCGAGATTGGGCCGGCGATGCCACCACATATCCCCGTGAACTTGCGGAGCAGTCACTGGCGCACAAGGTCGGTGACGCCATCGAAAACGCGTATCGTCGTTCAACAGCCTTGGAGAAGCGGCGCGGAATGATGGGTGACTGGGAAAATTTCTTGACGACGCCGGCCGCGAAAAACGTTTTGCAGTTTCCTTCTTCGGCTGATCTTTCATTAGCGGTCGATAAGGGTTGAGGGTGCTCGATAAGACCTGATATCCGCTGATGTTTTGTCTTAAATATCAAATGCTTGTTTGCAATATCCGATAATTGTCAAATTTTCCGAATGCGTGCACATCTTCACTTATCGAAACCGGAGTGAAGAGAATGCAGGTAGGTATTAGCGACCAGAAGCGGTTTTACACCCTTCCCGAGATCATCGAAATAACGGGGGTTTCCCTTTCGACACTCTACAAGCTCCGCTCTACGGGAGACCTCATATTTCGAAAATTCGGAGGCCGCACTGTGGTGTTGAAGGGCGACTTCGACGCTTATGTTGCCGACCTTCCGATCTGCCAGGCGGAACCGCAACCGGGTATCACCGGCCGCCGGAAGCGTGCAGTTGCGCGTCCAGCGGCATCTCCGAGGCTTTGAGTTTGAATACTCTGAGCAATCGCAGGATCAAGACAACAAAAAACCCCCGCTAGCAAGACCGGCAAGTCACAGCGAGGGTTTCTTTGGAGATATATCGAAATGCATACGGCAAAAACGCCGAATTGTCAACAGCCATTGGGGCGTATCATCGCTTCTCGGCTGTTCGCCGCAGGGGCGCGCGAGCGTCTACTTGAGGCTTTGGAGTACCTGGCTAACGGCGAGGTCATCGCCGGGAAACACGCCGTTGAGGATGCCATTGACTGTATTGAAAACGGTGGTCGAGACGACAATGCTCAAGCCGCCGGCCTCGCAGAAATGCCACCGGTCTACGAGATCGACGCAGCCTTACACCAGCGTCGCCGCAGCTTTTTAGCCTCTCACGCCAAAAGGGCGGGTTGGTTGGCGCAGTGGTCCGGCGAAACCTTCTTGGTGGCCGACGATGCAACCACGATAACCGTCCACCCTAGCGACGTCTGGACCTCTTCCACAGGCATGCCGGACATGGAGGTGTCAGGCATAGGTCTTACCAGTCTTCACGCGCATTTAAGCGGTCGAGACCTCGCCTCGACCGTTGCCGGATTGGCGGATTGGATCGCGAAGAAAAGCGCGATGGAGGGCGCGCGATGAATCGCGAACTCGATGCCCTCGATACGGAGGCGCTTTTTGATCGTTCGGTTCCCGCAGAGGAGGCGCCATCGTTAAACTACCTCGCCGCGTTGTCCGGTGGCCACGTCACCAGACGCGGGATTCGTGCGTTTGATCTTGAGGGATTGAAACAGAAGCGCCGTGGTTTTGGCGTGGACGAACTCTCGAAGAAGGACCCGACCGATTGGGCTCGGGCGATGCTCTTGGAGAACTGCCGCGACGGGGTGGCTATGATCGCGTTCTGGCGAGGCCAATGGTGGGTCTGGGACACATATTGGCAGGAAACTCCTATCCATTTGATCCGCCGGCGGGTCTACGAGTTTTTCGACGAGAAGAAATTCTCGAATTACGACGCGGAGACCAAGGATGTTAAGATTACGAGGGTGAAGCCCGACTCCTCCATGGTCAATCAGACGATCGATGTCCTTTGTGGACTATGCGCCGTGGAAGATGACATCGAGCCTTTCACCTGGCGCGGCACCGGTCCAAATCCCGATTTCTTGCTTCCGGTGCGAAACGGCATCCTAAATCTGCTCACCTCGGAGCTGCTCCCTCATACCCCGGATTTCATGGCGATCGGCGTCGCGGATTGGGATTGGACAGGCAAGGCTTACGCGCCGGAGCGCTTCGGCGGCTTCACTCGAAGTCTATGGCCCGTCGACCAGGGGGAGAGAAACTATCTGCAGGAGTTGTTGGGCTGGATGCTATCCGGCGACCGCTCCCTTCAAAAAATTGTGCTGCTCCATGGTCCGACGCGCGCCGGCAAGGGTACGTTGATCCGGCTGATACAGCATTTGCTTGGCGAGCAGCGTTACACGCCGGTAAACGCGGCCGCCTTCAGCTCGGAATTCGGGTTTGCGGGCACCGTAGACAAGCGCCTAGCTATCGCAGGCGATCTCCGCATCGATCACAAGGTCGATGCCGGGGCGATGACTGAGCGCCTCCTACAGGTCTCGGGCGGAGATACCATCAGGGTAGGGCGCAAATACATAGGTGATTGGCGGGGGGCGGCGACGGCGCGCGTCTTGATCTCAGTGAATGAGATACCAAAGCTTCCCGACGATTCCGGAGCACTTGCCAACCGTTACGCGCCGCTCGCCTTCAACATTCGTTTTCTGGGGCGGGAAGACACTCGGTTAGATGATGACCTCCGGGCCGAAGCTGAGGGGATCGCAAAATGGGCCATGGTCGGATTGCAGCGCTTGATGTCACGCGGCCGCTTCGCGTTTCCGGATTCGAGTGCGCGGTTGATTCGAAGGTCACAAAATTCGGCGAGCCCGGTTCGAGAGTTCGTCAATGATTGCTGTAAAATCGTTTCGGAGCGACGTACTCCGGTGGATGCTTTGTATCGCGTCTACATTGAGTGGTGCGCGGATGCTGGATTAAAGCCATCGGCAAAAAACCGGTTTGGTGAGGCGCTGCAAAACGCATTTTCAGAGATCAGCACAGGTCGCATGCCGGGACCGCGATCAGAAAAACGCGCGTCCTGTTACATCGGGATTGAGGTCAGAAACGATAGTTCCAGCCCTGACACCGTGTCCTGACACGGTTTGGTGTCAGGATATCAGCTCTGACACGGATTTCAGCCCTGACACGGATCATTCCTTATTTTCAGGCTCTTAGCTTCCGGTGTCGGAGTGTCAGGGCAAAACCTTACAGAAAAAGCAAAAAGTAAAATAAGATTGAATCCGCAATGAAAACAACACAGTAGATAACGAGGCGTTTACATGGAAAAGTTTTTATGGCTCAGCCCTGACACGGGATCAACGAATGACTAGCCCGGCTTACGCGGACGTTATTCAAGCTCTCAGGCTTCTTAACTTGGTGGAGGCAGAATGCCCGCCTGGTGTTGGCGCTTTGTTGCTCCGCGCAAAACACCTTCTCGAACGCGACCCTACCGTTGTCTCTGTACGAGCCGTCCAGCGAGGGGAGCTTATCCGCTATCTCGCAAACCGGCTTTATCGACCGGGAATGTCAGACCGGCGCATCGCAGCGGAGATGATGGCTATATCGATAAAGATCAACGTAGATAACGAATATTTTTCAGAGCCGAAGCATACACTAAAAAAGATCATCGTTGAGAACGGTGGGAAGATGCCAAGCGACAAGACTATCCGGCGCGATCTCCGAAGTTGATCTTTACAGTGGGTCACTCGAATGCGCGCATGACCCAAAAAATGGCTGTACTGCTAAGTCCACACCAAAGAGGACTGGCATGCCCCAACCCATCTTCCATATCGATATTGTTCGCCTCCGGCGATACATTTCGGATGCCAACAACGCCCACTCCCTCCTTATGCGCAATTCTACAGAGCGCAGAGCCTTGGGGGAGGTTCTTGGCCAGTTGCGGATCAGGCAGGATATTGCGCGGCGAGATTCCATCGGTCGCCCGCCAGTAGAAACCGCTGAATCTCGAAACGAGCAAAGGTCCGGGTATCTTCGGTCCACGGATCCAGAAATCTCCGCGCTAGAAGATGAGCATGAGCGAACGATCATCGCAGCCGCGCACAATGAAATTAAAGTTGTCAAAGAGGAAATTGACCGCGTTGAGCGACAGATGCGGCGCCTCGAAGCTGAATACGAAATTCTCAACGATCGATGGGAGCATGCCGCGCGTCTTCGCGATCTTGTTCGCAACTTCGCACTCGCCCACGGCATATCATCTGACGATATGGAGATTTGATAATGAAGAAACCGAGCCTCGCCGATAAGCTCTCCGGCCTTTTCTCCACCAAGGCCAATATCGATGCCGAGATCCGTGCTGATCTTGAGCAAATCCATATCGAAATTGTTGCAGCTCAAAACAAGCGTGCCGCCGTCGAACGTGCGCCATTGTCGGTTGATGAAATCGAACAGCGCGTTGATTCCCTCCTTGCGAATGAGGAGGCCGCTGCTCGCAACTTTTACTCGCCTGGCAACCTCGCGACACCTGGTATGCATCTTGACGGCTGCGGGCTCGGTGCTGCGCTCCATCGGCGAGAAAGCAATCTCGGAGCGTTGTGTGCGATCGGCTTTCGGAGTGTTATTCGTGCCGCTATGGTTGCCGATGCTGTAGCCGAGGCAGCCGGTGTAGGCAAACCGCTATCCTCCTCCGAGCGCGAGCTTGAGACCAAGCGTCTAACAGATGAAATTGCCACCTTGGAGCTGACGCGCGAGAAGATCGCCCGGCAGGCCGAGGGTAGCGGGATCATTGTAAATCGGAGTGAATTCGCGGATCCCAGAGCACTGCTGGCAGTGGATTCGGAGCTTTGACATGCAGACCGCGACCTCTCTCATCGCGGACCGCGCCGATAGTGTCCGCCTCAAAACCGCGAGTTGGCGTGAATTCAACTTGGCTATCGCCGCGTTGCGACGGGCCGAAGCCGATGTTCGGATAGCAACGCTCGATCTCCGCCGGCGAGACTTCTCAGATGATGTCAAGGTGGCGACCAGAGTTCAGAAGAAATGCGTTGCGGCCCATGCCATTCACTCGGTCGCGCTTACGAGACTTCGGGAAGCCCGTATTGACTTGGAGTTCGCTAGGTCGGCACTTGGAGCCCAGAATGTCTGAAATCCTTTACTTTATATTCGGCGCATTCGTCGCGTTGGTCGCGGCAATGATCATCGCCCGCACTCTCCGAGAGGAACAGAGCAGGCGGCCCAAACGTGGTCGCCGTCAAACTCCTGCTCACTTGGACCGAGGACCATCGCGCGCCACAGTTATGGAGCGGGGACGTATCGCAGCGAAAGCTGAACGTCTCGGGTGGGACACCTTTCCTGGCGTTGAAGAACTAATTCGCAACAACAAGGGGGCTTGATCATGAGCGATGACAACTGGGAAGAAAAGAATAAGCGCCGCATCGCTCTTCATGCCGCCATCGCTCAGGAGCGAAAAAGCGAGCGTCTCGCGGGTCGTACATTCGTTTTGCCGGAGCATCGGCGCGACCAGGCCGCTCCCGCCTCTGGCACCGCGCCCGCTGTAAAAGAGCCAGCAACCTCAGGCGCAAGGAACGATGCAGATCGCAAGGCCTACATCAGCGATTTGTGGAAGCGCTCGATAAAAGCTGCGGCATCAGGGCGCCCGCTCAACTTCGAGGCCGACTAATACGAATGCCGGGGCCGTCAACCCCCGGCGTGTCGACGCTGCTGCTAAGCCCTTACTGGCTGCGTCGGCACACCCATCATGGAGAGACCTATGTCCGAGATTGAAACGCCAATTCATAAGAGCGCCAGCCAGCTTTGGCGAGAAGCCTTTAAGGCCGCCGCCGACGATCTGGATGATATCGAATTGACGGATCAGGACATGGCGATGGCCTACACGTACTATCACCTTGGCGCTCTCCCCTTCCTGCCGGTGCCCAGATGGCACGATGCTCGCGAGATGGACCGCGATACCTTCGAAGCGTTGAAGGCCGCAGGCCAGGCCGAAGAGTGCGGCATCGCTGACGTCGCCTACGAAAAGCGATGCATGGCTTACTATGCGGAGCACACCGCCGAGGCGGCGCAGTCGCTACTTTAGGAAAAGCAAAGGTACTCCGGCCACCCCAGCCGGGTGCGGGGAGCGCGGCCGCGCAAGCTCTCGCTAGCGACAGAAATAGCCGTAGCGCATATCCTATATGCACCATGCATAATGTTACAGCAGGGGGAAAGCTAAAGTCATCCGGTGCACCATGGCACCGGAGATCAATCCGACATGCAGTTTGCATGGCGATATCTTGCGTCCGGTTCTTATTTTTGCTCCGGAGGATCAACCGTCTTAAGCCGCCACATTGATCTTACGCCGCCTCAAGCAAAGATATAAGATTTGCACTCTGAATTGCCGAAACCGATAGAGCAGGGCGCCGCCGCCTATGTGATTATTTCACCAAACCAATTGGGCGAACGTTCGAGCTCGTTTGACCAGCACTGATGGAAGTCGGTTTGAGGCTAAGGCCTGAAACGCTAGGCTAAACTGTCACTCATGGTTTATACCGTGGGATAGCAACTGAGGGTGAAACTTGGACGGATTGCTTAAGCTACCTTACGAACTGCAGATCGTTCTGGTTGCAGGCTACCTCGCTTACAAAATCACCACAATTGGCAAGGGTAGGCTTCACCGGACAGAAGACTTCCTCCTTCAGGTGCTCACGTTCGGTGTCGTCGCCAGGTCGATCTCATCAGCGCTGGCGTGGTTATTTTCTTACCGCTCACCATTGCAGATCGAGATTTACGAAGCCGTCCAGGTTGCGGAAGCCGTTTTTCTTACATGCGTAGTTTCTGTTGCGCTTGGAATTCTATGGCGATCACTAGGCGAGCGTACGACAAGCACTGCAATGAACTCGGCTGGCATCTACCGAGACGACCATGAGTCATCCGTGTGGCAGTCGATAATGCAAAATCCGGCGCCGTGGACTGTTGTTCAAGTTTTCCTGGAGTCAGGTATTGTGCTGGAAGCAAACTTCGCAATAATGAAGCCTCGGCCAAAGACACCGGTACTAATGAACGAGGACGGTATAGGCATATACGTCACCGGTCGATGGAATGAAAAAAACAAGCTGCAGTCGTTTGAAATTACTGGCAACTCTGCAGATGTCACCATGACGTACATTCCGAGAACGTCAATCAAACGCGTTGATGTTTCGTGGCGGCTACCGGATAGCGAATTTGAGCTTGCTGAGCCTATCGCTTAGGTGGCTTCGACGGAGCACCTGATCCAGTAGTTGCCGGTTGCGCTGATGCCCCTTCATTGCCCGACCCAGGCCGAACTGCTATGGGCCGCGCACTATCACCGGTAATGCCTCTAGGTTTGTCTGCCATTAAAAACTCCGTTTATCTACTGCCTAATTCGCAATCAGCGGTCATCGTTTCGGTGGTTTTGCAGCCGCGCCTTCGCCGGTGGTGAGTGGCTGCGCAGTGCCTACTTTGTGACTACCAGGTTCGGTTTGTATCACCGTCACAGGTCTACTGCTCTGGATCGATTTAACTTTGTCAGTCATCAAATTTCCTCTTCGCGAAAGCCGGCGTATCTCCAATCGAGAGTGGAGAATGTCATACTGCTAGGTCGCGTCAAGCGGTATTGCTGAGCCACTTTCCCTGCCGCCTGTAGGGAGCCGGTACGTACATCGCCCTTGCAACTGACTTCGCAGAAAGTGGGAAGGCCTAGAGGCCGGATATTGCCGGATCCGATAACTAGGCGGGTCGAAATTTTGGCATGGTGAAGCGGTACTCGATGAGGATTCCGCTTTGCAAACAGCCACAGAACTCGACCTTTCCGATCAGGTCGCCGCCCTAACCTTCCTTCACCAGATCCGCGTCGATCTCGGGATGTCGCTCGGCGACATGGAAGACAAAAGCGGGATTTCCATAACCTCATTCTACGTTTGGAAGAGTGGTGCGCGGTCTCCACAACTTGCCAATCTGGTTGCCCTGTCACAAACGCTCGGCTTCGACGTCATGGCTTCCGGCCGAAGCGGGGGGGCTCCCTTCCTCTGTACTGCCGATAGTCCCGACCTTTGGCCTCATATCGAGAGCCTAATCTCGGACGCCGGATTGCCGACATCTCGGTTCAATACTGAAGCCGGCGTTTCAACTTCGAGCTTCTACTCGTGGACTCGTGGTGAGCGGTCGCCGACCTTGAAATCGCTTTCCAGTATGGCGTCGCACCTTGGTTTCCGCGTCTTTCTTCGAAAGAGGCACGTGTCGAAGCGGCGCCCCTCTAAGTCAGGCGAAATATTTGACGGCTGGCACGCTCGTGCCGACCGACAGGCTGTTAGCGAGGTCCAGTTCCAATGAGCATCACCGCCGACGCAACAGTGCGACTCAGCCTAGTAGATCGCCTCTCCGGACCGATACAGAGGATCAGCGCCAGGATATCAACCTTTGGCAAGCGCATCAGCTTTGATCGCATCGGAAAGTCGGTCAATAATTTAGGCCGGAGCTTCCAAGGTCTTGGCGACGGTATCGCGCGCACCTCTGGGCGTCTTGCTACTCTATTTGGCGTCCTCGGCGCTGGTAGCGCTGGTGCTGTTGCGGGAGCGTGGGGTTTGGCGAAGTCCGCTTCGGATGCCGGTTCCGAAATTCACGACATGGCGGCAAAGCTCGGGACGTCCACTGAGGCTTTGTCCGAGTGGCACCACGTAGCGGATCAAGCAGGCGTTCAAATCGAGACCTTTGACAACGCCATAGCAAAGATGGGGATTAATGCGGCCTTGGCCGGGAAAGGCAACAAGCAGCTCGGCCAGGCATTTCGATCCCTCGGCGTCCACGTCAAGGACGCCCACGGCAAGATGCGATCGACGGACGAAATCCTTGATGACACCGTTGTAGCCCTCACAAAGATCAAGGACCCCTTGTCGCGCAATTCTGCAGCCTTCAAAATCTTCGGGAAGGCCGGCGCCGAGCTTGGCAAGATCCTCGCTGACGGCGCGCCTTCTATTAAAGCTACACGTGAAGAGGCGAGGAGGCTCGGTGTCGTTTGGTCCCAAGACGGCGCAAACGCTGCGGACCGGCTTGGCGACGCCAGCACGGCCCTGGGGAAGCGGCTGAAAGCCTTCGGGACCTTCGTAGGCGCACAGCTCATGCCGGTGTTCTCAGAGGCTGTCGAAGGCATCAATGCATGGTTCGACGCAAATACCGGTTTGATCCGGAGCAAAATACTTGAGTGGTCGGGTCGGCTTGTCTCCGTAATCCGCGACCTCTTCGACCCCACTTCTCGGATCAGGGAACAGTTTGACGAACTGGGCGCCCGGATCTCAGCGGTCGTAGATAAAATGAAGCCGTTCGTCGATTTCCTAGGCGGGCCTCTTAACGCCGCTCTGGCGCTTATCGGGTTCTGGGTCCTGGCGCCAACGATCGCCGCTGTTCTTTCTCTGGCGGCAGCGTTCACCACGTTGGGGGTGTCGGTAATTGGCGTCGCGGCTTCGGCGATTGGGCTCGCCTTCTCCGGCTTCTCGAAACTGTTCTCAGGGATGGCGGGAACCGCAGCGGAGACCGGCGCCGCCGCCGGGGCATCATATGGATCCGCGTTTGCGAAAAGCATGCGTGGCGCGGTTCGGCTTGGCCTTGTCGGCTTAGGCGCCTATGCCGCATATGAGATCTCCAAGGATGTTCCAACCACTAAGGAGGAGTGGCAACAGCGTCTCGCCGAAAACAAAAAGTCCGATGATGAGCGCAACAAAGCGATCATGGATAATGGCGGGAAAACCGTCAACAAAGCATTGGGCTTCGAGTTTCTCAGGGACAAGGATGGCTACGAGACTTCACCGGCGAAGCGGCTTGTCGATACCCTTAAGGGTGTTTTCGGACTAGGCACCGATGCGAAGGCCCCGCCGGAGACTGCGGCGACTCGAGCCAGTAAGGCGCAGACCGGGCGTAGCGGGACCCCTGGTCTCATCAAGACCCCCGAGTTCTTCCCCGGCAAGGCGAAGGATGACAATGTTGCGCCTACCCCTCCCGCTGAAACAAAGCAAAACTATATGCCGCCGCTTCCCGGCACGAAGGCGGCGGCACAGGCAGATAAGGCGGACCGGACGCGGGATACAGGCGAAGCGGAACCGCTGAGAGCTGGTAGTGATCGTCAGCGCGCCGAGGTGGACTCCGTTTTCCGAACCTCCGATGCGGAGAACGCGAGGAAAGCCGGGTTCGGTGGATCCACGGAGACGATGCCAGGGAAGACGAAGGATGACATCCTGCAGCCGCTTGTCGTCCATGAGCCTCAACAAATCAATTCGCCTTTCACGGCCAACGTCTATGTGACCGCAACAACTGCCGCCGGCGTGGACGGCGGCGCCATCGCCAAGGCTGTAGAGTCTCGGCTCCGAGCCATAGCCAGCGAGCAGGCCGCCGACCGGGGGAGCAGCCTCAATGACGAGTGATGCCAGCTTTTTGTTTAAAGATGGGGGAGTCGTCCTGTTAGACGACATCGCATCAGGTATCAGCGAAGGGACCATGCCCGGCGTTGATCGGTGCTATGTGTTGATCGATGTCGAAATTGAAGAAAAAATCTTCGTCGGGCATGTTGTCCTGCAGCAAAGCCTGGCGGAAGTGACGACCATTCTCGATGCGGCGTATGCGAAGGGTTGGCAAATCATCGTATCCGGGCGACAGCAGTCATTCCGAATAGACGATGAGCCGGAATCTCCTTTTTTTATAGAAGGTAGTATCGAGCTGGCCACGCCGACCGGGATATCGGTCATGGCCGAAAAATGCGCGGTGAACTAAGGGGCGTCACGATAGGTTAATCATCTGGCCATCGACTAACCGTCCATCGCGTGGATGAATTGCTAAAAATTTCGGATTTGTTAGTAGTCCATGATAATATTTACTGTTGACAACGTCAGGATGGTTTTTAAAAGCGTCGCCGGCCAACAATATTCTTTCTTTGGTGAAGTAATTTATACATTGATCGGGACTCATGCTCGTACCAAACGGTCCATCAAATTCCGGACCGGGGTCATTCGTATAAACCTCACGCGAATTGCCTTGATAAGCTGGGAACTTTAGGAAGCTTGCCATTAAAACCACGGCATACATACCGACTTCAATTACCCAAATCGAAATCGATTTGTCGGGGATTGTTGGTAAAAAGGCGACATCTTTGTGCCCGACCAAAAGCGCCGTCAAAAGTTGGAGTTTTTTCGGGTTATAGGTCCCGATGTTTGTAGAGCCTGCGCCACTTACATCAAAGACAGGCTCCTTCATTCGTGGCACTCTTCGGGAGAAAACCGGCTGAAACCCAGACTTGCTTTTGATCGTGCTCGTTACCAAAAATCCATCTTCGATTTCCGTGCTCACCGTCCGTGTCGTTTTTTTTATAAGATTTATCTGTTTTAATGATTTTTTGCTCGGATGTATCGACCAGCGGTTTTCAGCGATGGTGGTGCTTTGTAACTCGTCTCTTGTCGCGTAAGGGTTAGGTCCTTCGTAGTTCATCGCAAGGGCCGGTATGATTAAGACGACCTCATCTTTTCCTCGGTCAACCACTCGTAGTATTTTTCTGTATCCGGAGCCTTTTTCAAGTACCGAAAGGCTGACTTCCTTATTTGCCATGTCTGATCTTCGGTTAAGAGCCATTGAAGTTGCGGCCACGGTTTGCTCGTAAGCGCAAACCTACCCAATAGGCATCATAAGACTATTCGGATTTAATGTCCTGCCGATCAAGAGCTTCTTGCAGGACTTGTCGGATCCATTCGGCGCGACGGTTTTTGCCGGCAAGTTGGTCTATTCGCTCAGACATCTCGGCGGTAAGCCGGATCGTCAATTCCTTGAAGCCCATCGGCGGACGGCCCATCATCATCTCCATTAAATTAAAAGCGGTGGCACTTACTTGACTATAAGTGCCACCGCTTATATGTCTACCCCCACAGCCAATTATGGTTAAGAGGAAAAGACGATGAGCACTGCAAAAGTCCGCGACATTTTTCAGACACCTACCGAGGTGATCGATACCACTGGCATGGCTATGGATGTTGGTGTCATCGTTACCGATCCCGATGTCTTCATGTTCAGCGTCGTCAACACAGCGCGTGAACTCGCTGGCTATGCGACCCTGTCCCGCGCCGAAGTGACTCGCTTGCGGGACGCTCTGACGCGAGAGTTGGAGGCTGGCGATCGATGAAGGCGCCGAGCCAGTTGGACGCCGAGACAATCGGGCGCATTGTCATGGCGTTGGTCGCCGGAAGCTTTGTTGTCGAGGGTGATGACGTACGCGTAATCGGCGCCGGGAAGGCTATGAGAGCTGTCGGCTCATTCGGGAATAAGCCCGCATTGCATCCGGTGTCTCCATCGCCTCAGAAAACTGCCGATCCGAGTGCTATGCTGACCACCGACGAGGTGGCCGCCAGGCTTCGGGCTTCGCTTCCTACCCTTGCGCGTTGGCGGGGAGAAGGCGAGGGACCGGCCTACGTGAAGCGGCGTGGCCGTGTTTTGTATCGAGAGGAGGATCTAATCGCCTACGAATCATCGCATGGGCGGACAAAGACACGCGACGCCGAGCGATAAGACAGCATCGAACTTGCGGAATTTTGCAGATAATTGCGCGGGGTTACAGCGATTGCGGTAGGGCACGGAGTAGGGCACGAAGCCGACAATTGCAAATTACACAGCAAATACAAAGCCAGATGGCGGAAGAGGTGGGATTCGAACCCACGGTACGGTCTCCCGCACGCCGGTTTTCAAGACCGGTTCCTTAAACCACTCGGACACTCTTCCAAGTATATGATATCGAAGCGGTTTCTTCTTCAATACCGTCGACCGGAATGTCTAGTTGCGGCGCAGTTCGCAACTATTTCGGTTTTCGACTTGCGCTTATAGCTTCTTGCGACCCGGCGTCAACCTTTTCGGCGGCGTCAGCCCGTTTGCCACATGGATCGAAGCCAATATCGTTGGCCCTTAGAGGCACGTTCGTCAGTCTTTACGGAGATAGCTTTTGCCACCGGTATCGGTGGTGCAGAAGTGGCCGCCTTTTGGGCCGGTGCAATACGTAGCCGATCGGCAGGAGCATTCGCTCGAAGATGTCGGCGACATTTCTTCCGGTTGCGAGCCGATTATGCCGAGTGCTCCCGTGCCCGAACTCATTGTGCCTGAGCATGACTTCTTGCTGGCGCTCACCGATCCGTCATTGCAGATGAATGTGCTGCCCTCGCAATGGTCGATGCCGCCTTTTTTGCCGCTGCAGGGAGAATTGGCGAACGCAGTGGTGGAAACCGCCAGTGAGCCGGCCAGGATGATAGAAGACAGGCGCATATAGTTTCCCCGGGGATAACAAACGGTACGGCTATGGGATGAACCTGACCTGAGGGTTGAGATCCGATCCGGGGGCACAGCGCGGTTGCGCGACGGGTTTGCGCTGTTACCGGCCGTCAGGGTAGGCGCGCCGTTGCCCCGTTTCCGTTTACCACCGGTTAACCATGATCGTTACAATTGTTCCTTTTCGGCCACTGGGACCGGCTAATTTGACATCATGCAAACATGATTAAAGTCCCGTTAGGTGATTGGGGCGTAGGTCGGAATTGGAGTTGAAGACCCATCGTCTCATCCACCCTCTTCTGTTCCACCTTGTTCAGTATTGCGTATCGGTTTGGCAGACATGACGTTCGAAAATGTTTCGGTATCATACAGGAGAGGCCTGCGCTGGGCGGCACTCTCGGCCATGTGTGCAGCCGTTTCCGCCTGCGGCACGACGCATGCTCCGCCTCTGAAGACCAAGCATGGCAAGGAATATTTTTCTGAAGCCGAATATGGCGTCAAGGCCAGTCCGCGCGTCGTCACCAGTGGCAAGATCCCCAGCGGCGGCGGACGCTTCATGGTCGGAAATCCCTATCAGGTGAAGGGTGCCTGGTATTATCCGAAGGAAGACTACAAGTACAACAAGGTCGGCATCGCGTCCTGGTACGGCTCCGCATTTCACGGCCGCCTGACGGCCAATGGCGAGGTCTACGACCAGTTGACCCTGTCTGCGGCCCATCCGACATTTCCGCTGCCGAGCTATGCGCGCGTCACCAACGTCGAGAACGGTTCATCGGTGATCGTGCGTGTCAACGATCGCGGTCCGTATCATCCCGGCCGCATCATCGACCTTTCGAACAAGAGCGCCGACCTCCTCGATCTTCGCGACAGCGGTACCGGCAATGTCCGGGTGCAATATGTCGGTCGTGCGCCGCTCGAGGGTCACGACATGCCCTACCTGATGGCCTCCTATGTACCGAAGGGCAGCCGCTTGCCGGGCATCAATCCGGGTGGCCAGTTCGGCAGCGGCCTGATGGTCGCATCGAATGGCAAGATGACGGCCGACCAGTTGCCGGACTATGTCCAGACGCCGCTTCGCCAGCCGACCCGCCGTCCGACATCGGGGGCACCCGCGGCAGCTCCCATGGCGTCGACTGCCTATGCCGGATCGACACCGACGTCGCCGGCCTTCAAGCAGCAGCAGCCACCGATGAACTGGGGTGCACCGGAGCCGGCGGCCCAGGGTATCCTCGTGTCGCTGCCGCAAATCGGACCCGTTCCTTACGAGCGGCCGAATTCCCGCCAGGGTTTTGCCGCGCTGACACACGCGTCGTCGCTTGTCGTTGCCTATGGGGAGCCTGACAGGGCTGCTCCACGGGAGCTGGCTTTCGACGCCGTCATGGTCCGCAACGATGGCCTGACGCAGAAATCGATACTGGCATCGTATCATCGGCAGATGGTTGCCGCGCGGGCTGAATGAAGGCGGCAATTGCCTTCGCCCCGGGCCGCGCGTAACTTGGATGCTGGCTAGCGGGAAGGGGACTATCGATGCTGAAATGCCTTTTCGCTGCTGTCTTGTTGTTTTCCACAAATGCGTTCGCACAAACGCCACCATCGGTCTTCGATACCAAGGCCGGGCAGGCCTTTATGATCGAGGCGTCGACGGGCACCGTTCTCTTGGCCAAGAACGAGGACAAGCCATTCTCGCCGGCGTCGCTGGCAAAGCTGATGACGCTGGACGTCGTGTTCGATGCGCTGACGCGCAACGAGGTCAGCCTCGACACCACCTATCCGGTCTCCGAAAATGCCTGGCGCCGGGGCGGCGCACCATCGCGGGCGTCGACCATGTTTGCAGCGCTGAAATCCCGCGTGCGGATCGGCGATCTCGTCCAGGGCGCGGCGATTCAGCAGGCCAATGACGCCTGCATCGTGCTTGCCGAAGGCATGTCCGTCAGCGAGGCGGAGTTTGCCCGCAGGATGACCCAGCATGCGCGCGAGATCGGCATGCCGAAGGCGAAGTTCGGCAATGCGACGGGACTTCCCGATGCCGACAGCAAGGTTTCCGCACGCGAACTGGTGACACTGGCGCGCGACCTGCAGTCAAAATATCCGGACCTCTACAAGTCATTCTCGCAGCCCGACTTTACCTGGAACAAGATTTTTCAGCGAAACCGCAATCCGCTGCTGCCGCTGACCATGGGTGTGGACGGGCTGGGGACAGGCTTTGCGGAGGGTGAGGGGTTTTCGATCGTCTCCTCCGTGACGCGTGACGGCCGGCGTCTGTTCTTGGCGATGGGCGGGCTTGGCTCCGACAAGGAGCGCACCGAGGAAGCCAAGCGCGTGCTGGAATGGGGACTGAGCAATTTCAGGAGCCAGCGTGTTTTCGATGAAGGAGAAGTGATTGGCACGGCCAGCGTTTATGGCGGCGCCAGGGCATCGGTCGGGCTTGTGGCCAAGACAGGCGTGGATGTCTACGTGCCCGTCAACAATCCCGATCGGCTGACCGCCCGCGTCATCTACCGCTGGCCGCTGGCGGCGCCTGTCGCGAGCGGCCAGCCGGCTGGGATTTTGAAAGTGTTTTCCGGCACCCGCGTCGTGCGCGAGGTTCCGCTGTTCACCGATGGCGAGGTCGCGCAGGGCGGTCTCGGGCGCCGGGCGCTCGATGCTTTGGTCGAGCTATCGGAAACGCTTTTGTTTTCCTGGCTCTGGGAAACGCCGACCCCGGCTTGACAAAGCTTCGGGCAAATCACCGTACAACATCGCAAACTCTCGGCCAGACGGTTTCGTCCGGCGTCGTCTTGCGTTAAACAGTCGCCAACGGCCGATGGCAGTGCCTATCTGCCTGCTGAATGGAATGCGAGATCGCAGGATGCGAGCAATTGTCGAACGGAACCGGTTTGTTCATAAGCTTTGAAGGTGGGGAGGGTGCCGGTAAATCGACGCAAATCCGTCTGCTCGCCGAAGCCCTGACGGCAAGCGGTCGCGATGTGATTGTCACGCGCGAGCCCGGCGGTTCGCCCGGTGCGGAGGCGGTGCGCCACGTGCTGCTGTCCGGGGCTGCGGAGGCTTTCGGGACGCGCATGGAAGCCATTCTGTTTGCTGCGGCCCGCAATGATCATGTCGAAGAGGTCATCCGCCCGGCTCTGGCGCAAGGGAAAGTCGTTCTCTGCGACCGGTTCATGGATTCATCGCGCGTCTACCAGGGCGTGACGGGCAATCTGGAGCCTGATTTTATCGAGGCGCTGCAACGGATCGCCGTAGACGGCGTCGTGCCGGACTGTACCCTGATCCTCGACCTGCCCGCCAGCGTCGGCCTCGAGCGTGCACACAGGCGCGGAGCCGCGACGACGGCCGAGCCGGATCGCTTCGAAAAGGAAGAGATGGAAACCCATGAAAAGCGCCGCGAGGCGTTTCTCGATATTGCTGCCGGCGATCCGCAACGCTGCCATGTCATCGACGCTCTTCATACGCCAGAAGACATCGCGGCCCGCATTCTTGCCATTGTCAGCCAGCGGCTGGTATCGCATGACGGGAAGGCGGGCGCCGGGCCGGAGACGGCACAATGAGCGACGAACGGCCCGGCGTGCTGGACGGCGCCATTGCTCCGATGGAAAATACCAGGCTTTTCGGCCATGCAGAGGCTGAGGCGTTCCTGGCCCAGTCCTATCGTTCCGGCAAGGGCCATCATGCCATCCTCATCGAGGGGCCGGAGGGCATCGGCAAGGCAACGCTGGCCTTCCGCTTTGCCAATCATGTGCTGTCGCATCCGGATCCGCTGATGGCGCCGGCCGAGATCGCCGATCCCGATCCGGCCTCCGTCGTCAGCCATGCCATCGTTTCAGGCGCGTCTCACAACCTGCTCTATCTGGCGCGGCCGGTCGACGAAAAGACCGGCAAGGTGAAATCGGCGATCACCGTCGACGAGGTCAGGCGGGCCGGCAAATTCTTCTCGCAGACGTCGGGCACCGGCAACTGGCGCATCGTCATCATCGACCCCGCCGACGACATGAACCGCAGCGCTGCGAACGCCATCCTCAAGATACTCGAGGAGCCTCCGAAGCGGGCGCTGTTCCTGGTGCTGTCGCACGCGCCCGGCAAGCTTCTGCCGACGATACGCTCGCGCTGCCTGCCATTGCGCCTGTTACCGCTCAGTGACGAAGCGCTGGCGGCAGCGTTGTCCAATCTCGACATCGGCTCCGATGCCGACCTTCTGCGTGATGCCAAGGGCAGTGTCAGCGAGGCACTGAAGCTCATCAACTACGGTGGCGCGGACATTGTCGCGGCCTACCGTCAGGTCGTGGCTTCCGAAGGCCCTGCAGCGCGCAAGGCGATGCACAAGCTCGCGGACGTGCTGTCGGGCAGGGAGAGCGAAACGATCTTCGATTTCTTCGTCTCCCAGATCGAGGACGACATCATGGCGCGGGCGCGCCAGGCGGCACTCGAAGGCCGGGTGGTGGACGCCGAGCGGATGTCGCGGCTTCATTCTGACGTCACCGAACGGCTCACGGTGTCGCAGGCCTACAATCTCGATCGCAAGCAGACCATATTGACCGTGCTGGGCGATCTAAAACAGCAGCTGTAGTCGCTGGCCGACGTGTCGATCGACGCTGGCGCCAAACTTCAAGGTTTCGCTGCGGTGCGACTTGCGATAATAGCGACGCAGCTTCTTCAAACATAACAAGACGGGCTCGATGCCGCCGATGAAAGACACTTCCCCATTCTACATCACAACCGCGATCGCCTATCCCAATGGCCGACCGCACATCGGCCATGCCTATGAGCTGATCGCCACGGATGCGCTGGCCCGCTACCAGCGGCTGGACGGGCGCGAGGTGTTTTTTCTCACCGGCACCGACGAGCACGGCCAGAAGATGCAGCAGACGGCAAAGCTCGAGGGGATTACCCCGGAAGCGCTGGCATTGCGCAACTCGGACGAGTTCCGTGCGATGAGCAAGCTGCTGAATTCATCGAACGACGACTTCATCCGCACGACGGAAGAGCGCCACCACCAGACCTCGCGCGACATCTGGAACCGGATGGCCGAGAATGGCGACATCTACAAGGGTTCCTACGCCGGCTGGTATTCCGTGCGCGACGAGGCCTATTACCAGGAAAACGAAACCGAGAAACGCGCCGACGGTCTGCGCTACGGGCCGCAGGACACGGTTGTCGAATGGGTGCAGGAGGAGAGCTACTTCTTCCGGCTCTCTCAGTACCAGGACAAGCTGCTGGCGCTCTACGAGAGCGATCCCGATTTCATAGGCCCCTCCGAGCGCCGCAACGAGGTGATGTCCTTCGTCAAGTCGGGCTTGCGTGACCTGTCGATCTCACGCACGACCTTCGACTGGGGCATCAAGGTGCCGAACGATCCATCGCATGTCATGTATGTCTGGGTCGATGCGCTCACCAACTACCTGACCGCGACAGGCTATCTGGAAGACCCTAACGGCCCGCGCGCAAAATTCTGGCCGGCCGACGTCCATGTGATCGGCAAGGACATCATCCGCTTCCACGCCGTCTACTGGCCGGCGTTCCTGATGTCGGCCGGGTTGCCGTTGCCGAAGCGAATCTTTGCCCATGGCTTCGTACTTGCCAAGGGCGGAGAGAAGATGTCGAAGTCGCTCGGCAACGTGCTCGATCCGTTCGAGCTGATTGCCCATTTCGGCCTCGACCCGATCCGATATTTCCTGATGCGCGAAATCTCTTTCGGCCAGGACGGCAATTGCAGCGAAGACGCCATCGGCACACGCATCAACGCCGATCTTGCCAACGGCATCGGTAACCTCGCCAGCCGTTCGCTGTCGATGATCGTCAAGAATTGCGATGGAAAAATTCCGGAATGCGGGCCTCTGTCAGATGACGACAAGGCGATGTTGGCGCAAGTCGATGCCCTGGCCGATATCACCCGCGACGAGATGGGCAAGCAGATGATCCACCGGGCGCTGGCGGCCATCATCGCCGTCGTCTCTGAAACCGACCGGTATTTTGCCGGCCAGGAGCCGTGGGCGCTGAAGAAGACCGATTTCGTCCGTATGGGAACGGTCCTTTACGTCACCGCCGAGGTGGTTCGCCAGATTGCCATCCTGCTGCAGCCGTTCGTGCCGGATTCGGCAGTCAAGCTGCTGGACCTCGTGGCAGCGCCTGCGGACAAACGCGATTTTGCGGCGCTGGGCGAGGCGGGTCGTCTCGTGCCGGGCACCCCGCTGGAGGCACCGAAGCCGGTATTCCCGCGCTACGTGGCGCCGGAGGCTTAGAACGACATGCTGGTCGATACCCACTGCCACCTCGATTTTGCCGATTTCGCCGATGAGCGCGATGCCATCGTGGCGCGCGCCCACGCAGCCGGCGTCGGCCAGATGGTGACGATCTCGACGCGTGTCGCCAAACTGGACGGTCTGCTGGCGATCACCGACGCCTATCCGTCGGTGTTCTGCTCCGTTGGCACGCACCCGAACAATGCCGACGAGGAGCTCGACATCGAGGTCGAGGATCTCGTTCGGCTGTCGCGCCATCCGAAGGTGGTGGCCATCGGCGAGGCCGGGCTCGACTATTTCTACGACACCGTGAAGCCTGAAGACCAGCGCACCGGCTTTCTTCGACATATTGCTGCGGCGCGCGAAACCGGCCTGCCGCTTGTCATCCATAGCCGCAGCGCCGACGACGACATGGCTGAAATCCTGACCGAGGAGACAGGGAAGGGCGCCTTCCCCTTCATCCTGCACTGTTTTTCCGCCGGTGCCGACCTTGCGGCCACGGGCGTCGCACTCGGCGGCTATATCTCGTTCTCCGGCATCCTGACTTTCCCCAAATCCGAGGAACTGCGCGCGGTGGCCAGGACCGTCCCGCATGACCGGCTTCTGGTCGAGACCGATGCGCCATACCTTGCGCCAAAACGCTGGCGCGGCAAGCGCAACGAGCCGTCCTACGTCGTCAACACGGCCGAAGTGCTGGCCGAGACCATCGGCGTCAGCAATGCGGAAGTTGCGGCGCTGACGACCGAGAATGCATTCAGGATTTTTTCGAAGATGCCGAGGATCTGACGGCGTGACCTACAGGCGGCGGTTCACCATTCTCGGCTGCTCATCGTCTCCGGGCGTTCCGCGCATCACCGGCGACTGGGGCGCCTGCGATCCGACTGATCCGAAGAACAGGCGCAGCCGCGCCGCATTGCTGATCGAACAATTTGGGACGGATGGCGGTGTTACCACCGTCGTCGTCGACACCGGTCCCGACTTTCGCGAGCAGATGGTCCGCGCCAGGGTCGAGGCAATCGACGCGGTTCTCTATACCCATGCACACGCCGACCATATCCACGGCATCGACGACCTGCGTGGCTATTTCCACATCGACAACCAGCGCATTCCTATCCACGCCGACAGGGTCACCATGGACCGCATACGGCAAGGTTTCGGTTATTGCCTGGAAACACCTGTGGGCAGCAATTACCCGCCGATCGTCGAGCCCGTCATCATAGAGGACATGCAGACGTTCGCAATCGACGGCGCCGGCGGTCCCATCCATGTCCAGCCGCATGTCCAGCAACATGGAGACATCCAGTCGCTCGGCTTTCGCATCGGCGACGTCGCATATTGCAGCGATGTCAGCGATTTCCCGCCAGCGTCCGTCCAGGCTCTTGGCAACCTCGACGTCCTGATCATCGACGCGCTCCAATACCGCTTCCACCCAAGCCATCTGTCGCTGGAGCAATCGCTCGACTGGATCAGCCGCCTGAAACCGCAGCGCGCCATCCTGACCCACATGCACACACCGCTAGACTACGCCACAGTTCTCAGAGAAACGCCGGCGAACGTAGAACCGGCCTACGACCAGATGAGCTTCGAGTTCCAGATCGACACGCCGGAACAGCCGTAGAGCTGCGAGGGTGCGGTAGTTCGGGTAGTGCCTGGCATCCAAGTTAGTTCCATAATCTATCTTATCCAACTTTTGTTTGTAGCGGCTATTTAGTAATGCGACAGTTGGGCCAGTTAGAGATGCGACAGTCTCGCCTTTCGATGCACTGGTCAACATCAACGTTGGGAGCAAGGATGACGACGTCCAGCCTGGTGGAGACCAGGAGCGAACGGAGTCGTCATGTCCTGTTTGATCACCATGTCACAGAAAGAATTGCATCGCCTCGAAGTCATCCAGAAGATCCGGGATCATCGCTTGAGTGTCGTTCAGGCGGCCGAACTGCTTGATCTCTGTCGCAGCCAGGTCCACAGGCTGCTGCAGGCTTATGACAGTGCCGGTTCGGCCGGCCTCGTGTCGAAGAAGCGATCACGACCCAGCAATCGCCGCCACAGCGAAGATTTTCGCAATGCGGCGCTGGATCTGATCCGGGAACGCTATCTGGATTTCGGTCCGACGCTGGCGCGTGAGAAGCTGATCGAGCTTCATCAGATCTCGGTGGCCAAGGAGACGCTGCGCCAATGGATGACCGAGGCTGGTATCTGGACCTCGCGCCGAGCCCGCAAGAAGCGCGTGTTCCAACCGCGCGGCCGGCGCGACTGTTTTGGTGAACTCGTCCAGATTGACGGCTCGCATCACTGGTGGTTCGAAAGCCGCGGCCCCAAATGCGCCCTGCTCGTCTACATTGATGACGCCACCGGCAAACTGTTGCATCTGCGCTTTGCCGGATCGGAGAACACATTCGACTACCTGCATGCGACGAAGGCCTATCTGCAGCAATGGGGCAAACCGCTGGCTTTCTACAGCGACAAGCATGGTGTCTTTCGGGCGACCCATGCGTCGGAGAAAGACCGGACGAGCGGCCTGACGCAGTTTGGACGCGCGCTTTATGAGCTGAACATCGACATCATCTGCGCCAACACCCCGCAAGCCAAGGGCCGGGTTGAACGCGCCAACCAGACGCTGCAGGATCGGCTGGTGAAGGAGTTACGGCTACACGGCATCGATACGATCGCGGCGGCCAATGCCTATGCGCCGGAATTTATCGCCGACTTCAATGGTCGTTTCGGCAAGTCACCACGCAATCCGAAGGACATGCACCGGTCGCTGGCCGATCATGAGAACCTTGATGGCGCTATGTGCCGGAAGGAAGTCCGCACGTTGTCGCAAGCTTTGACGCTGCGCTACGACAAGGTGTTGTTCATTCTCGATCCGACTGACCTCTCCAGGCCACTTTCGGGAAAGAAGGTTGTTGTCTGCGATTATCCCGACGGTCGCCTCGAGATCATGCACGAGAGCTTTGCCCTGCCCTACAGAACGTTCGACAAGCTGCGGTCGGTCCATCGGCCGGACGTCGTTGAGAACAAGCGTCTGGACGACATGCTGTCTGTTGTCGCCGAGATGCAGGCCGGGCGCGAACTGCACCGTAGCAAGAGCGGTCCCCGCCGCACCGGCCAGACGGATCACATGTTCGGCATTCGCGACGGCAGCCAGGGCAATGGCTATCAGAAGCGCGGTCGCAAGCCGAGGACAGATTACATGAACGACCCGGCGGTGATTGCAAAGCGGCAGAAGGCGCTGGCGCGGATGGAGGCTGCCGAATGAACAGAAGCGCACATCGTCTCAAAGCTAAAGCCGAAACGGTGTTCTCCACCGCCCCCGCTCCGCCCTTGCAACCCGGACCAGCCGGGCGGATCGGGGGCTGACCCGCAGAGCCAGTGTCGCATTTCTAAATGGCTGACACCGTCGCGTCTCTAACCAGCTTTGACATTGTTTGTAGCGGGGGTGGGTTCAAGGATGAAGTGCGACTTGCGAATGATACCAATGGGTTATCAGTCACAAGGAAGATGCAAGGGAGCGCACCTACTCCCAGATCGACATGGACGAACGCCAAAATATTGCGCGATGGACCCCTGCCCGTTGTTGTCAGCGTGACCAAGGGCTGCGACTGAGATGTGAAATTTGGCGCGGGATTAACATCCGCCATATGACCGGCGCCGGTCGCGGCTTCGGCAAAAGCCGCACCACACATTTCGCCGCAGCGGAAAATGAAAAGCCCGGCCGCGTGGAGGCGGTCGGGCTCTTTGGTTTTGGCGGGCCATACCCGACGTGGTTTTTTATTTCTTGACCAGTGCTTCCATTGGAACTGGCTCGGAGATCGTCCAGTTGCCAACGACGCCGGGCTTGCCGTTCTTGGTTTCGACGATCAGGTAGCGCGCCTTGTTCTGGTGGTGCAGTTCGGCGGTGAAGGTGCGCGGTCCAAAGAGCGTCGGCTCGTCCTTCATCTTTTCGAGTTCGGCAACCACTGCGTCGGCATCGGTCGTGCCTGCGCGCTGGACGGCCTTGGCCCAGACGTCGATCATCGAATAGCCGGGATAGACGTACTGGCTGGAAGGATCCGTGCCGGTCTTCTCCTTGTAGGCGGCGTTGAACTTCTGCACATCGGGATTTGGGTCATCGCCGTATATGGACCCCTGAACCGGCGTGTAGAAGTTCGACAGGTCCGGCACGGCCGACAGCCAGTAGCTGCCATCGACGCCGGAGCCGTTGAGGATCATCGAGTTGATGCCGGCGGCGCGGATCTGCTTGATCGCCGAGACGGCGCCCGGCATCATCGTGCAGAGCATGATGGCGTCAGGCTCCTTGGGGAGCGACTTGATGCGTGTGATCTGGGCGGCGATCGAGGCATCTTCGTTCTTGAAGGTATCCTGGCCAACGAGCTTGGCGCCCTGCGCTTCAAGCTTCGGCATCATCCAGTCGAAGCCGTCGCAGATGCCCTTGTTGTATTCCGTCCAGGTGTCGAGCAGGCGGTAGAAGGTCTGGGCCTTCTTTTCCTTGAAGGCCCATTCGGCCATCGTCGCGCCCTGCACCGCTGCAAGCACGGAAGCCGAGAAGCTGTGCTTGCCGACGCCCTGGATACCGGCCTTCACCGATTCCGCGCAAAGGAAGAACGATACAAGTCCGGCATCTTCGGCGGCCAGCGCTGCTGGTGCCCCGAAGTCGTAGTCGCAAGAAACGACTACCAGACTTGCGCCCTGGTCGATGACCGACAGGCCAGCCTTGGCGCCTTCCGCACGGTCGGACTTGGTGTCGGCGCTGACGACTTCGATCTTCTTGCCGAGCAGGCCGCCGGCAGCGTTGATTTCATCGATGCGGATCATCGCGGCATCCGTGGCCGGCTTGTCGTAGGCCTGCATGAAGCCGGATGCGGCCGTGGCAAAGCCGACAACGATCTTGCTGTCGTCGGCCATGGCCGGAACTGCGGTCGCGGCAAGTGCCGTGGCCAGAACTGCTGCAAATAGTCTTCTTACGTATTCCATTAGCTGCTCCTTTATTGCCTGACGATTGTTGTCCTCGTCGGCTATTTGTTATGTTTACGCCTGAAAAACGTGATCTCGCGATTGCCTATCAAGCCGGCAGGACGAAGCGCGAGAATGACGATCATGATGACACCGAGGGCGATCTCCTGGAGCCCCTTGGGAAGAGCGAGGGTGACTGTGCCCACGGGGACACCCGCCTCCAGCCAGCGAAGAGCCTGGATGAGGGCAGAGAGAAGGACCACGCCGATCACCGCGCCGGAAAGGCTGCTCATGCCGCCGACGACGAGCATGGAAAGCGTGATGAAGGTGAGGCCGAGATAAAAATTGTCAGGCGTGACGACGCCGATCGAATGGGCCATCAGCGCGCCTCCGAGACCCATGACCACGCCTGAGATGGTGAATGCGACCAGCCGTTCCTTCGGGATATCGACGCCCGAGGCCGCTGCTGCGGTCGGCTCGTCGCGGGCGGCGCGCAAGGCCAGTCCTGAGCGCGAGATGGCATGGGCCCAGGCGATGAAGATGGCGAGGACGGCAGCACCCACGTAAGGCCAGATGAGGCGGACGATGGGAATGCCGACCACCGAGGACGTCGCGCCGGTGACGTCCTGCCAGTTGGAGTAGATGGTATTGATCATTGCCAGCATCGCGAAGGTGGCGATCGACGCTGCAATGCCCGACAGGCGCATCAGCACCCGCCCGAACACCAGGGCCGCCAGCCCGGCAAACAGCGCTGCGATGATCGCGGACTCCCAGTATGGAAGACGTGTCTCGAGCAGCCAGCCGGGCAAGCCCGGAAGCGCGCTCTTCTTCATCATCGGGCTGATGGTCAGCCACGCCGCGGCATAGGCCCCCATGCAGGTGAAGCCGATATGGCCGAAACTGAGGACGCCGGAGTTGCCGATAAAGATATAGAGCCCGACGACCAGGGTGATGCGGACGAAGACATCGATTACCGCCTGGTTGAACGGACGCGAGCCGGTCATGACGGTCAGCACGGCGATCGCCAGCATGAGCAGAGACAGGAGGATAGGCGTCATGATCGTGCGCCGGGCGAGCGCGAAGGGTGCGGGTTTGCGCGGCGATGCCAGTGAGGCCGGCACGGCGGGAGCGGTTGCAGTGGTCATGGATCAGACCCTTTCCTTGGTGCCGCGCGCGGCGATCAGACCTTGCGGACGGAAGAGGAGGACGAGGATGACGGCGCCATAGACGAAGGCATCACGGAACGGACGCGCATCGATCGGCAACACCACCTGCATGATGACGGAGGCAGCACCCAGCAGAAAGCCGGCAAGCACTGCACCCGGAAGACTGCCGAGGCCGCCGATCACGGTTGCGATGAATGCCATCAGCATGATCGCCCCGCCCATCTGGATATCGGCGGTGCCTGTCTGGCAGACGAAGATCAGCGAGATTGCGCCAGCCAGCGCTCCGGACAATGCGAAGGCCCCCATGATCACGCGGTTGGCCCTCACCCCGAGCATCCGTGCCATCGAGAAGTTTTCGGCGGCGGCGCGCATTTCCAGCCCGAACCTCGTGCGGCGCAGGAAGAGCGAAAGGGCGATCAGGATCAATACCGTCGCGATGATGGTGATGAGCTGCAGCAGAGGCAGCCGGGCGCCGAAGATCTCAACCGGCTGCGAGAGCATGGGCAGCAGCGAGATCGACTTCGGGCGGCTTGTGAAGAGCATCAGCAGGAAGTAGCGGATGACGAAACCGAGCGCGAAAGAGGCGATCATCATGGTGGCCGGGTTGGCACGGCGAAAGCGGCGGAAGACGACGATTTCGCAGAGGACCGACAGCGCAGCACCGGTAGCAAGCACCAGCGGTACCAGCAGGTACCATGGCAGGTTGCCGGCAAATACGATGGCCATTGCATCCGTGGATGGCCAGAGCAGCGCGAAGACGCAGAAGGCGATGACGTCCCCGTGGGCGAAATTCACCAGGCGCATGACGCCGAAGATCAAGGCAATGCCGAGGGCGCCGAGGGCGTAGAGCGAACCGAGGGACAGCGAGTCAAATACGATCTGCAACATCTCATTTGTCCTCGTAGCCGAAATAGGCGGCCTGGATGGCCTCGCTAGTGCCGAGTTCGCGGGCGTCGCCGTCGAGCACAATCTCGCCACCGCGCATCAGCAGCATTCGGCCGCCGACGAGATTGGCGCGGGTGGAACTCTGTTCGACGATCAGCAGCGTCAACTTGCGCAGCGCCTGCAAGGCAATCAGCCGCTCGTAGACCTGGTCGGTAATGTTGGGCGCCAGCCCGAGCGACGGCTCGTCGATGGCGATCAGCCGCGGATTGGTCATCAGCGCCCGGCCGATGACGAGCATCTGCTGCTGGCCGCCGGATAGCAGGCCAGCCTGGCCGTTGCGGCGTTCCTTCAGCATCGGGAATGTCTGGTAGACCGCCTCGAGATCCTCGGCGACCTTGGCCTTCCAGCCGCGATCCTTCGCCTTCATTCCGGTTCCGACCAGTAGATTTTCCTCGATGGTCAGCGAACCGAAGACATCCCGGCCCTCAGGTACCAGCGAAAAACCGAGGCGGGCGATATCCTCCGGCGCGCGGCCGGTGATATTGTAGCCATCGAAATCGATCGTGCCTGCAAAGGCAGGCGTGACGCCGGCAATTGCGCGCAGCAACGATGACTTGCCGGCGCCGTTTGGCCCGGTAATGAAAACCGTGTCGCCATCCCTGATGGAAAACGATACGCCGCGCACAGCCGTCAGGCGACCGTAGCGAACCTCGATATTGGCGAGAACCAGCAGGCTCATAGCAGCACCTCCACGACCGGCAGCGGTGTGTCCGCAGCAGTCCCCATGTAGGCGTGGCGGACCTTTTCGCTGTTGCGGATCGCAGCCGGTGTCCCCTCCTCTATGACAGCACCGGAATCGAGCACGACGATGTGGTCGCAGAGACCGAGGACGAGGCCGACATTGTGCTCGATAATCAGCACGCCGCAGCCGAGTTCGCGGGCGATCTTGCGCACAAGGGACGACAGGTCGGCTGCCTCCTGGCTGCTCATTCCGGCGGCAGGTTCGTCGAGAAGGATGTAGGCCGGCCGGCCCATCAGCGCGCGGCCGATCGCGACCCGGCGCTCGTCCGTGTAGGGAAGCGTTCCGGCGATGCGAGAACCGAGTGATCCGATGCCCATCCAGTCGAGCATGGCCTCGGCTTCGGCGACGGCGGAGCGCCGGCTCATGCCGAGCCCGACGCCGGTCACCTCCAGATTGTCGACGACCGCAAGGTCGCGAAACAGGCGCCCGCCCTGGAACGTTCGGGCGATGCCCCTGCGGCGCACCTGATGCGGCTTGAGGCGATTGAGCGACACTCCATCGAGCTTCACTTCACCCTCCGTCGGCGCCTGAAATCCGGTGAGCACGTTGACGAGCGTCGTCTTGCCGGCACCGTTCGGGCCGATCAGTCCGCTGATATGTCCGGGCGTGATGTCGAGCGTCACCGACGACAGCGCTTTGAGCCCTGCAAAGGCGACCGATATGTTTTGCGCGCTCAGTTCAACCATGTTCCCTGTTCCTTGTGTTACCGATGGAAAGGGAACGCCGGGTCCGGCCGTGTTACAGCCTGCCGAGTCTAGCTATGTTCCCCTTTTTCGGTACCGGCGATCTCTGCGGACCGCTCGGTTGCCAAAGTCACGCCGTTTACCGGCTTTGTCTTGTTGTTGCGCGTGCCAGCCTTTGTCGGCTGGCGCTTCGAAGGGCCGGCTTGCGCCGACCGTAGCATTGTCCCTTCCCTCGCCCGATCCTGACCGGCCGTGGCCGCTGCCTCAGGCGGTCAGGTAGTCTTCCGCCTTCCGGAGCTCGGCGCGGCGATCGGCGCGCGCGGCAAGAGCTTCCTCGAGGGTGACGGGCACGAAGCGCGCCGGCGTATGGGGCTGCATCTGGGCGATGCGATCCATGTCTGCTGAAATCACCACGCCGAGCATCATGTAGCCACCGCCCGATACGGCATCGCGGTGGAGTACGATCGGCTCCGTGCCGCTCGGCACCTGCACCGAGCCATAGGGGTAGCAGGCATCGACGATATTGGAAGGGTCGGAACCTGCGCCGAAAGGCTGTTCGCGGGGCATGAATTCGAGCGGTGTACCCCCACGGAAGCGGTAGCCGATGCGATCTGCCTCGGGGGCTACCTTCCAGGTATCCTCGAAGAACCGCTTTCCGGCAGCCTCGGTGATCCTGTGCCAGTAGATGCCGGGCAGCATGCGCAATTCTGCCGGCATTGCGCCGAGGCCGCGCAGCGCTGCCGGTAGCGAGCGGCCGGAGGTGCCGGTTGCCTGTCCGATGGGAAGCTCGTCACCAGCTTTCAGCACGCGGCCTTCGAAGCCGCCGAGTGCACCCAGCACGTAGGTGGAGCGGGACCCGAGCACGACGGGCACGTCGATGCCGCCAGAAATCGCAATGTAGGCGCGCGCGCCGGATTTGAGGTAGCCAAAGGAAAGACGGTCGCCAGCCTTGACCTCGAAGCTTTCCCAGGTTGGGCACTCCTCGCCGTTGACCTTGGGCGGCAACTCGCCGCCGGTGATGGCGACCACGGCCGGTTGAGTGAACTCCAGCTCAGGCCCCATGAACGTCGCTTCGAGGACCGCTGCGCCTGCGTCGTTGCCGACAAGCAGGTTTGCCATGCGGCTCGAAAACCGGTCCATGCCGCCGCCTTCGGGAATGCCGACGTGGTAGTAGCCGGGGCGACCGAGGTCCTGCACGGAGGTCGCGAGGCCGGGACTGATGACTTTAACGGCCATTGAGAAGCTCCATCAGTTGGACATTGGTACCAAGCATGTCTTTGTTGAAGTCGGTGAGCCTGAAGGTGCAATCGCGCGTCGTGGGCTGCCAGCGGTTCGCCTCGATTTCCTCAAGCGTGCCATCGTATTCGTCACGCGTGATCGACTTGAACTTGACTATGTCACCCGGCTTGAAGAGGCACATCTCGTCGGTGAGATAGCGGATCTTGCGGGTCGGGTCATAGATCGGTGCCGGCGTAACGCCGTACATCTGGTAGCCACCGGCGCCGCGTACCGAATAGATCGCCGCAAAGCAGCCGCCGTGACCGACGGTGAGTTTCGGTGTGTCCGTGCGGGGACGCAGGTATTTCGGCGCCTCGATCTGCTTCTTGCGCTCCACCATCTGGTAGAGCCATGGCAGGCCCGCCACGAAGCCGACCATGGAAACGAACCACGGCTGACCGGAATAGGCGGCGATGAATTCCTCGATCGTAGCATATCCGTTTATGCGGGCCGAATATTCGAGGTCCGTCGCGCTAGGGTCCTGATGACGCTCGCGGAAGCGCATTTCCGTCTCGTGGGTCCAGGGATCCTGAAAATAAACGGGAAGCTCGATAATGCGTGTTTTCAGCGCGGCGTCGGATTTCGACGCGGCGTCTTCCATGGACTGCAGTTCTTTCAGAAGATCCTGTGGCGAAATGATATCCGGATCGAAGCGGATCTGGAAGCTCGCATTGGCCGGGCAGGTCTCGGTGACCCCTCGGATACCGGCCTCGCGGACCGCGTTGATCATCGAAAGGCCGGTGAAGAACGAAGTGAGCGACATTTCCTCGGACACCTCGCCGAAGATGTGTTCGTCACCGCCGAAGTTGAAGCGTATCGACATCGGTTCTCCTTTTCAGCTGGCAAGCGCCGCTGCGTTTTCGACAAGCCAGCCTTCCAGCCAGCGCGTATGCACGTCTCCCGATTGGACTGCCGGATCTGCGGCAAGCGCCAGAAACAGCGGCTTGGTCGTTTTCATGCCCGAGATCTCGAGTTCGCCCAGTGCCCTTTGAAGCCGCGCAATCGCCGCTTCGCGGGTCTCGGCGTGGACGATCAGCTTGGCCAGCAGTGAATCGTAGAAGGGGGGCACCTGGTAGCCGGCGTAGAGCATCGAATCGAAGCGAACGCCGGGGCCGCCGGGTATCCTGAGATCGCCGACAGTGCCCGGGAACGGCGCGAAATCCCGGGCGGGATCTTCCGCATTCAGCCGCACTTCGATTGCGTGTCCGCTGACCCTGATATCGGCCTGCGACAATCGCAATGGCTCGCCGCCGGCAATCCGCAGCATCTCCGCCACTAGATCGATGCCGGTGACGGCCTCGGTTACGGGATGTTCGACCTGGATACGGGTGTTCATTTCGATGAAATAGAAGCGGTCAGAGGCATCGTCGTAGAGGTATTCGACTGTCCCCGCGCCGGAATAGGCGACGGCCTTTGCGAGCGCTACGGCCGAGGCGCAGAGTTCTTCGCGCAGCGCATCTGAGAGGGCTTGCGAAGGCGCCTCCTCCCAGACCTTCTGGCGACGACGCTGCAGCGAGCATTCACGCTCGTAGCAATGAACCGCATTATGGCCGTCGGCAAGCACCTGCACCTCGATATGGCGGGCACGGCCAATGACCTTCTCCATATAAAGGCCTCCGTCCCCGAAAGCAGCCAGCGCTTCGGCCTGGGCCTGCGGATAGGCCTGCTCGAACTCGGTTGACGAATTGGCGATGCGGATGCCACGTCCGCCACCGCCGGCGGCGGCCTTGATCATTACCGGGAAACCGGTCTCTGCCAGGACGTCCCGCGCGGCCTCGATGCTTTCGACCCGACCGACCGAACCCGGAACGACCGGAACTCCGGCCGCAGACGCAGCGAGGCGTGCCGAAACCTTGTCGCCCATCAGGCGGATTGCATTGCCGGAGGGGCCGACGAAGACGAGGCCTGCCGCAGTGACAGCATCGGAAAACTCGGCATTTTCAGCCAGGAACCCATAGCCCGGATGGATGCTGTCACAACCGGTGTCGCGGGCTGCCGCCAACAGGGCCTCGATGTTGAGATAGGACTTCTTGGCTGCCGGTGGACCAATGTTGACGGCTTCGTCTGCAAGCTGAACATGCAAGGCATCCGCATCGGCCGTGGAATAGACGGCTACCGTCGCAATACCGAGGTCCTTGGCAGCGCGGATTACGCGCACTGCGATCTCGCCACGATTGGCTATCAGCAACTTCTTCAGCATCAGCCGACGTCCGCCAGCGTTGCGCCTGCCATGACAGGGTCTTCGTTGTCGACAAGGAAGGAAATGCCGCTACCGGCAACCTCTGCCTTGACCTCGTGGAAGGACTTCATCACCTCGATCAGGCCGATGACGTCGCCGATCGCGACATCGTCGCCGTCGGCCTTCAAAGGCGGCTGGCCAGGTGCTGCGCTGCGGTAGAACGTTCCGGGAAGCGGTGAAAGGATCTGTGGCATGGAATGGGTCTCCTGTTCCGACAATGCGAGATGGATGCAGGCAATCAGGCCGCCTTGGAGGCGGCCGCCGAAATCAGTGCCAGGGCGCGATTGCGCTGCGCACGGCCTTGGCAATATCGATAGCGTTCGGCGTATCCGAATGCACGCAAATCGTTTCGCAGCCGACCGGGAACAGACTGCCATCGGTGGCTGTGCCCTGGTGGTCCTTCAATGCGCGGACGCAGCGGGATGCCATCAAGTCCGGATCCATGGCCGGATGTTCGCGCGTGACAATCAGCGCACCCGCCGGCGTATAGTCGAGGTCGGCATAAAACTCCGGGATGAAGCGTATGCCGCGCTGCGGGTAGATGCTTTCGTGCAGGGTGCCCGTCATGCCGAACACCGGCACACCGAAGACCTCTGCCGCATCGCAGATGCCTTGAGCGACTTCTTCCTGGCGGGCGGCCATGTTGTAAAGGCTGCCATGCGGCTTGATGTGATTGAGCGGCATGTTTTCCGCTTTCAGGAAGCCGAGCAGAGCGCCGACCTGGTAGATGACCGAGTTGGCGATCTCCTCCCGACTCATCTTCATCTCGCGTCGGCCAAAACCCTGGAGATCGGGAAGCGAAGGGTGTGCCCCGACTTTGACGCCATGCTCCTTGGCGCGCAGGACTGTCGTTCGCATGTGGTCGGGATCGGATGCATGGAAGCCGCAGGCCACATTCGCCGCGTCAATAAGCGGCATAAGCCCGGCGTCGTCGCCCAGCCTGTAAAGGCCAAAGCTCTCTCCCATGTCACAGTTCAGCGTGACGCTCATCGTTGTCGTGCCCCTTATAAGCTGCCGTCTTTGCGGCGTTGCACAAATCTTGTCCGAGCTTTTGCCTCTTGTGAAATAGTAATTTTCGTAATGTAATATCGAAAAAAACGATAATAAAAAAATGGTGGAACAGGCATGAGCATCACGCTGAAACAACTCGATTATTTTATTGCGTCTGCAGAAAGTGGACAAGTCAGCCACGCGGCCGTCAACCTCAACATCTCCCAATCTGCGGTAACGGCGGCAATAAAATCGCTGGAAGAGGAGCTCGGGGTCAAACTTCTGGAGAGGACGCATGGCGGCGTCCGGCTGACGATGGAGGGCGCCCGGTTCCTCGATCACGCCCGGATCATCACAGGTGCGGTCGCCGCTGCGGTTCACAGCCCGCTGCGCGAGCGTGCGGAACTGTCGGGAAAACTCGTTATGGGCATGACCTATACGGTGACCGGCTACTTCATGTCGAAATACTATGCGCGCTTCCGGAAGACCTACCCGCATATCTCGGTGGAGATCAGGGAGCTGCCCCGCGCCGAAGTCGAACGACAGCTGGCCAGCGGCGACCTGGATATCGCGATCATGCTGGTCTCCAACCTGGCGAATTCGGACGAGCTTGAACAGGAACTGCTGCTGCGATCGTCACGCCGGCTTTGGCTTTCGGCCGATCACCACCTGCTTTCACGGACCGAAATCAGCCTCGCCGACGTGGCGCAGGAGGACTATGTGATGCTGACCGTAGACGAGGCGAGCACGACGGCCACGCGCTACTGGGATGCTGCGGGTAAAAAGCCGAATGCCGTGCTGACGACGAGCTCGGTCGAGGCCGTCCGCTCGCTCGTCGCAGCCGGTGTCGGCGTCACCATCCTGTCGGACATGGTTTATCGGCCGTGGTCTCTCGAGGGGCAGCGCATCGAAGTTCGCAGGCTGATCGAGCCCGTCCCTAGCATGGATGTCGGCCTGGCCTGGGCACGCGCCCGACCTATGGCCACGGCGGCAGCCACATTCCGGGCGTTCATGTCCGTGACTCTTGGTGGTGGGGGCTAAGCAGGCAAGTACTCTGTCCGCCTGTCCTAGCGCTATCGCGGGCGGATCTGGCTGATGGCGGTGACGATTTTACGAAACAGGGGTGCCTCACCGAGCGATTCCAGCGGGACCGACAGCTTGGGCTTCCAGTTCGGATAGCTTGTGCTGGTGCCCGGAATGTTGGTCGGGTTCGGTTCGTTGGTGAGGTCTGCGAGCCTGACCGCCACCATCGCGGATGGCGTCTGCGCGATATAGCGATAGGAGGCTACCGCAAGGGCAATGCTCTCGTTTTCGCCCGTTGTTACCGCTGGCTGGCGAACCTCGGCATCTGCAAAGGCACGCAGCAGGTCATCACGCTCTTCCTGCCTTGCGGTCTCGTGGACTTCGGCAAGCTCGGCCGGCACCAGCCGGTGCTCGGAGCGCAGCGCTATGTCGTCGCCGCGCCACCAGCCCGTAAATGTCTGGTGATCGTGGGTGGAGACGCAGGCAAGCGCGAGTGCAGGATAGGCATCCGGCGCGATGAACCCCTGCCCGTTTCGCTCGTAGGACAGGATGCGGTAGGAGAGGATCTGCGCGTCGGCGAGGTCTTCGCGGAGACCACCGGGGATATTGCCGAGATCCTCGCCGATGACGATAGAGCGGTATTGCTGCGATGCCCTGGAGAGGACCTGCAGCAAGTCTTCCTGCGGATAGGAAACATAAGCCCCGTCCGCCGGAGTGCCGCTGGTGGGCACGAGAAAAAGGCGCGAAAGAGCAGCCGCGTGGTCGATGCGGATCGCGCCGGCGTAGCGCATTGCAGCCGCCAGCATCTTATGGAACGGCGAGGCTTCGCCAGATGCGATCGCGTCCGGTAGAAGGGCGGCAAGCCGCCAGTCCTGCCCATCGATGGCATAGGGTTCAGGCGGGTTGCCGATGCTGGCTCCGGAGACGTAGAAATCCGGATCGCTCCAGGTTGCGGAGCCGTCAAGCGCCTCGCCGACGGCAAGGTCGAGGTAGAGCCCGATGCGCATGCCACGTTCCCTGGCACGGGTGCCGGCTTGGCCGAGCTGCTGATGCGCCAGCCACTGTAGCCATTTGTGGAACATGATGTTTTCGGCGTGCTCCTCCGCAAAGCGGCCTACCTCCTCTGAAAATGGAGTGCGATAAGCCTCCGGCCATGCGTGCCAACCGGTCCCAATACCTCGCCTGCCCATCTCGGTGGAGATGGCTTCGAATAAGGCGTGTCGCTGCAGACCTTCGCCGCCTTCCGAGACATAGGCGGCAAAATCAGGGCTGCCGCGACCGCCCTCCCCGCTCATCCAGAGATCTAGCAGCACCTCGAGCTTCAGTTCCGCCACTTGCCTGTAGTCCACAAGGCCCGTGGCACGAAGTCGCCGGATGCGCTCATCCAGCGCGGGCGTCATCACGAAGCCTTCGACCGCATCGACTGCAATATAGAAAGGGTTCAGAAACTGCCTGTTGGAAGGCTCATACGGGCTGCAGCGCTCCGGATCGGCAGTGAATGGTGCGTGCAGCGGGTTAAGGCCGATGAAGTCGGCACCCAGCGGGCCTGCCAGATCGGAACAAGCCTCGAGATCGAGGAAGTCGCCGATGCCCCAGTTTCGGGCTGACCGAAGCTCGTAAAGCTGCAGGCTCAGACCCCAGCACGGGCGATCTATGATCTCCGGAGGCAGGAAGCAGTTGGCGGGGCCTGTGGGTGCTGTTTCATCATCGAACGTGACCTTGAGCGCCGTCAGCATCATCTTCAGCGTCGCGTCGGAGACGGCCGCTGTGCTTCCGTCCGAGGACGGCCGACGAAGGTCTATGCCGTGTGTGCGGGCAAGGCTTCTTAAGCTCTGATGATGTTTCTGCATTGACTGTCAATTCCTCGAGCGCTCGGACGGATGGCCCTTGCGGCTTGCTAGAAAAACAAAATCGGTTTGCTATTGTTCCGAACCAATCGCCAGCCATTGGGTAGATGAGCGTCAGAATACTCTCCCCGAAGTGTCAGTGGCCCGGAGTGGCGACGGACCGAACTGACCTACGCCGCTTGCTGCAACGGACTGATTTTCTTTGCTGTGCAGCAATCCTCATGGCAATAGAGCGTTTTTGCCGGCATGCCGCTGGCCATGGAAGCCTAAACCGATCGTGAGGACCAAGCATGCAGTTTGCGCGTATCAACGATGTGATGATCCATTATCAAATCATCGGCGCATCGGCTGACAAGCCGACCATCGTCTTTGCCAATGCTCTAGGCACGGATTTCCGCATATGGCGCGACGTGATCGTTCGGCTTGCGGGCGATTTCGCCATCGTTCTCTATGACAAGCGCGGTCACGGCCTGTCGGATATCGGCCAGACCCCATATGCGATAGAGGACCATGCCGGCGACCTCGCCGGTCTTCTGGACATGCTCTCGGTCAGCAATGCCTACATCTGCGGCCTGTCTGTCGGTGGGCTCATTGCCCAGTCGCTTTACCAGCGCCGTCCGGAACTGGTGCGAGGCCTCATCCTCTGCGGCACGGCGCCACGGATAGGGACACCCGAACTCTGGAACGACCGAATCGCCGCGATCAAGGCCGGCGGCATAGAGGCGCTTACCGACGGCATCATGGAGCGATGGTTCACGAAAGAATTCCGCCGACCGGAGAACACGGCCTATGCCGGCTATCGGAATATGCTGATCCGTCAGCCGGCCGAGGGATACGTGGCGACATGCGAGGCGTTGAGAGACGCGGACTATGAGGCGGCGGCGACGTCCATCGCCGTACCGACGATCTGTGTCGCCGGCGGTGAGGATGGCTCGACACCGCCTGACGTCGTGCTGGCAATGGCCAAGCGCATTCCCGATGCGCGCTATGAGCTGATCCGCGATGCCGGACACATAGCCTGCGTCGAACAGCCGGCGTTGCTCACCGAAATCATCAAAGCTTTCATCGCGGAAGTCGAGACGGGGAAATAGGCGATCTTTCGGTTTCTCAGGCCGCGCGGGGCATGGCCTGGGTGGCGAAATTGCGGGCCGACTGACGCTGCTCCTGGATGTGCAGCTTTTCGACCATCACCAGCAGGTCTGTGACGCCGCCAGCATTGCCGTGGCTCCGACCAAGGCGTCGCAACAGGCGCTGCGATACCGTATCGAGCATCGTTTCTATTGCCGAACGCGACGTCTGGCGCCAAAGCATAGTCGCCTCAACGAAGAGGGTACTGATGTCGCGCGGCAATCCAGCGGCTTCAAAGAGGGCACGCACCGCATGCATGCGTCCGGTGCCGAGAATTGAGCGTACGCGGAGCTCTCTGCAGCCTGAAAGATTGGCGACGGCGCCGGCAAAGAAATCGACCTTGCCGCTGCACAGCGTGTGCATAAGGAAAGCCGGCGTCAGGCGCCCGGACAGCCTCAGGTGCTCGACCATTCCCGAGATTTCATCGTGGTTCACGTTGCCCGCGATTGTTACAGTAGCCGCCTCGCCCGCTTCGCGGGTCACATGCTGCAGGCGGCGCGGGCTGAGGGTTGCCTGTACGAGCGAAAATTCCGCCAGCGCGTCGCTGACCTGCTGCATCAGCAGATGGCGGGCATCGCAGGGCAAGTCGTGCATCTCCAGCAGCAACCGGCGGATATCGGCGGAATGGCCGAGCCTATCCGTGACACGCTTCAACGAAGCGCGCGTCCAGCAGGCCCCGCTGTTCTCCAGCAGGCAAAGAACTTCCTCTTCGTCGCCGATCTCGGCAATGGCCGCGACGATAGAAGGACCGAGCGCTCCGCGCGAGGCAATCAGCACCCGCGTGACGCTGTCGCCGCGCGAGGACAGGTCGACGAGATCGGCGTCGTTGAACAGCGGCGAGCAGAGGATGACCTGGGCAGCAATTTCGGGTTGGTCCGTTGCCAGCGACAGGATGACGTTGCGCGGCGCATCTGCTGCATGTGCCAGCGCTTCCGCGAGGGACAGGCGGACGCGCGGCGATGGATCGTCAAGCAGGAAAGTCATCGCCATCTCGGCCGCATCGCGTTCGGCAGCTGGCATGGTTGTGCCAAGATACGCCCGTCCGAGCGCATTGGCAGCCCTTGCCCTGTCGCCGGCCTTGGCCGTTTCCGCCCAGCGAAGAAATGCCTCTACGATCACTTTTCCGGCCTCGATGTTGGGGACGGCTGTCGTCCGCTACTGTGATTCCGAGGCTAGCGGCAAAAAGTTTATGATTGGTTCACCATAGGCGTTAAGCGTCCGGTAATATTGTCGAATTGCCCGGCGACGGGTAAATCGACATCGAATTACGACTTTGGCGTGGGTGGACGCAGCAGTTCGAACACGGTGCTGGCCTCGCTGTAGTCCATATAGCCCATGCGTCCCATCGGCTGTGCCAGCTCCATGTCGAGGCGCCCGTCGCGGATGATTGCCTCGTCGATGTGGATGCCGACGACCTCGCCGAACACCATGAAATTGTTCGCCGGCGTCCCGGACAAGGTCATCGGATTACGGATTTCCGTCACCCTGCATTCGAGCACGGCGAAGGCCTCCGCAACATAGGGTGCATCGATCAGATGAGCGGGTGCCGCCGTCAAGCCCGCGACAGCAAACTCGTCGATCCCATAGGGTACGCTCACCGAAGAAGCATTCATCTGGTCGACCAGGTTGCGGCTGACGAAATTGGCGGTGAAGACGCCTGTTTCCTCGGCGTTCCGGGCGCTGTCCTTGCGGCCCTGCGAGGAAAACATGATGATCTTCGGGGTGTCGCAGACAGCGTTGAAGAATGAGTAGGGGGACAGGTTGATCGAGCCATCCCTGCCCTTGCTGCCGATCCAGCCAATGGGCCTTGGCGTGACGATGGCTTTGAACGGATCGTGGGACAGGCCGTGCAGGTTGGTGTCCGTGCTGTAGAACATCAGCCGTCGCCTCCGCCGACCCAGGTCACGGTGTCGCTGAGTTCAGGCCGCGGCCGCTCGGTGATCGGGAAGGTGGTCGATCCGACATGGATGAAACCCGCAACCTTCTCGCCGGGCCTGATGCCGAGCAACGGATAGGCGCGCTCGTCATAGGCAAACCACTCGCTTAGCCAGTTGGCGACATAGCCATGGGCGTTGGCCGCCATCGACAGGTTCAGGCAGAGAGCCCCCGCCGACAGGATCTGCTCCCATTCGGGCACCTTGACATGAGGTCCGGCGGTGCTGACGACGGCGATGACGACAGGCGCGCGGGTGAACCGGGCGAGTTCGACCTTCCTCATTTCGTCGGAAAGGTCAGGCTTTGCCTCTAGCGCCAATTGCAGCAGCGCCTCGCCGATCTTGGCTCGCTCGTTGCCTTGGTAGACGATGAAGCGCCAGGGGGCGAGCTTGCCGTGATCCGGCACGCGCGAGGCAAGTCTCAACATGTCTTCGAGTTCGCCCCTGCCCGGTCCGGGTTCGCACATCTGGAAGGCAGGCGTAGACCGGCGGACAGCGAGGTAATCGATCAGCGTGATGTCGTTTTTCATCAGAAATTCCATCGTGGCGACAAGGTCGCAAGGGTCATGAATAGCGATGCCGGTTTGTCGCTGTCGGTTGCGCCGATGTCAATTGCCGCTGCAGGGACAAAACCATGCGAAACCCGGGGGCGATGATGGCCAAGGTCTTGAATTTGCCACCGCGTTGGTCTTCTGTTGCGGATTGGTACGCGTCATCGATCGGTGGGAATTCATGTCGGCTTTTGTTCATACCGGTCGTATAGGCCTGACGGCGATGCTTTTGCTCGCCACCGGCCTTTCCGTCCGGGCAGACGATGCCTTCAAGGAATTCAAGCAGCTCAACAGTACGGCGAAAATGCCGAAGCTCAACGCTTTCATCTCTCCTGGGACGGACAAGAAGGCAGCCGCCATCCGCGATGTCGCACTCGACGCCAAGTTGACGGCGGATGGACCGCCTTTGCAACAGGGTCTGTCCTGGTACGTGTTCAGTCCTGTCGCTGGCGGTGACGGAAAACTGCCGCTGGTGGCAAGCTCCAAAGGCGGTTCGGCGGCCTTTCAGCTCGGCCCCGGCGATTATTTCGTCAACGTTTCATTCGGTCGCGCCGGCGTTACCAAGAAGCTCACGGTGCCGGAAAGCGGCGAGACGCAGAAGCAGGTCATGGTGCTCGATGCCGGCGGTATCCTGCTCAACGCGGTGTCCGGCTCCGATGTGAGGATTCCACCGGCCGAGCTCAGCTTTTCCGTCTATTCCAACGAGGTGAAGGAGGACGGGACACGCGGCCTCGTCATGTCCGACGTCAAACCGAACACGCTGGTGGGCCTCAGCGCCGGCACTTACCACATTGTCTCGGAATACGGGCAGGTCAATGCCATCATCCGCGCCGATATCCAGGTCGAGGCCGGCAAGGTGACCGAGGCGACGATCCAGCATCGCGCCGCAAAACTAACCTTCAAGCTGGTGTCGGATGCCGGCGGCGAGGCCATCGCCGATACGGCCTGGTCAGTGCTGACGGCCGCCGGCGACATCGTCGGCGAGAGCGTCAGCGCCTTTCCGACGATGATTTTGGCCGAGGGGCGTTACACCGCGGTCGCCCGCAACAAGGACAAGATCTATCAGCGGGATTTCAGTGTCGCGGCCGGCAAGAACACCGATGTCGAGGTGCTGATGAAAGAGCAACAGCCGCAGGATCTGCAGGATCCGGAAAACGGACCTGACGACCAGATTCCGCAAGCACCTTCAACGCAGGCGCCGCCCGTACAAGCGCCGACCGCGCCTCCCGAGGCCGGAGCAACCTCCGCCGTTCAGCCGCCGTTGCCTGCCGGCGACGACGGCACGAGCATGGATTAGCCGGGCTCAACTCAGATCGGCCAGACTCAGCTCGCGCGGCTGAAAACGAGGCGCTTTGGCGGCGCCATCGAGAACACGGCGCTGTAAAGTCGCGACAGCAGATCCTTGCGATCAGCACCCTCGCTGAGCTTTTCAAACGTGATGAGTTCGCCGATGTGTGAGGTGATCGTGCTGCCGGAGAGGCGTCGGAATTCGCGGATCAGCATAGAGATGCGTAGCGTCAGGGATAGTTTGCTCGCAAGGTGGAACAGCCGGCCGTTCTGGCCTTCGAAATAGATCGGAATGACGGACGCCCGGGCTGCCTGCACAAGCTTTGCCGGGAAAATCTTCCAGGGCAGATCCTCAGCCAGCCCGAAGCCCCGTTTCGCCGTGGCGACGCCGCCGGCGGGAAAGACGATGATGGTCACGCCCTCCTTCAGGAGACGAACGGCCTCGTGACGGGTCTGCATGTTCATCGCCATCGCCTCGCGGGTTTCCTCGAACGATATCGGCAACGAATAGGCGCTCATCTCCGGAACCTTGAGCAGTTCGTCGTTGATCAGCACCCGGAAGGGGCGACCGAGTTGCTCGGCAAGCGCCAGCACCGCGATTCCGTCGCCGATGCCGAAGGGATGGTTGGCGACGATGACGAGCGGCGTATCGGGCAGGTTCGCCGGCGGCCAGGCGCCGCGCACGTCCATGCGGATGTCAATAAGATCCAGCATCTTGCCGAACACCCGGTCGCCGGAGGCAAAGATGTCGCTGCGCCAGATGTCGTAAAGCCGCGCGTAACGATCCCGGCCCGACAGGCCCTCGATGGAGCGAATGAACCAGCGCTTCAGCCGGGGGTCACGGTCGTTGGCGTAGGAAAGCACTTTGAGCTTCACGATTGTTCCGGGTAGGCCCCGCCCCTGATCACACTGGCGTCGGTATATTACACTTCGATGTCAGTTCTCTGACAGAGCCAGCACGGCCCTGTCAGAAAGTGATCGCTCAGGCTGCCCGCGCCGCCTTCTCCGCTGCCTTGCGGCGAACGTCCGGCGGCGTTGCTTCCAGAGTCAGGCTATCGATAGCCGCGTCGAGCAACATCGAGGTCTGTGCCTGCGAACCGAGGCGGCGGATATTGACCGAGCGCTCCTCGGCTTCCTTCTTGCCGCAAACGATGATCACAGGCACCTTGGTAACGCTGTGCTCGCGGATCTTGTAGTTGATCTTCTCGTTGCGGAAGTCGGTCTCGACCTGCAGGCCTGCCTCGCGCAGCATCTCGGCCACTTCCATGCCGTAGTCGTCAGCCTCGGACGTGATGGTTGCAACGACGATCTGCTGCGGTGAAATCCACAGCGGCATGTGACCGGCGAAGTTCTCGATCAGGATGCCGAGGAAGCGTTCCATCGAACCGCAAATGGCACGGTGGATCATCACCGGCTGGGTCTTTTCCGAGTTCTGGTCGATGTAGAAGGCGCCAAAGCGTTCCGGCAGATTGAAGTCGACCTGCGTCGTGCCGCACTGCCATTCGCGGCCGATTGCGTCACGCAGCGTATATTCGAATTTCGGACCGTAGAAGGCGCCCTCGCCCGGCAGGATGCCGGTCTTGATACGACCGCCCGATTGCGCCTCGATGGTCTGGAGCACTTCCATCATCACGGATTCGGCGCGATCCCACAGGGCATCCGACCCGACCCGCTTTTCCGGCCGTGTCGACAACTTAACGACGATTTCCTGGAAGCCGAAATCCTCGTAGACCGAGAGGATGAGATCATTGATCTTCAGGCATTCGGCGGCCATCTGTTCGTCGGTGCAGAAGATGTGGGCGTCGTCCTGCGTAAACCCGCGCACGCGCATCAGTCCGTGCAATGCGCCGGAGGGCTCGTACCGGTGAACGTTGCCAAATTCTGCAAGTCTCACAGGTAGTTCGCGGTACGACTTCAAGCCATGCTTGAAGATCTGGATGTGACCGGGGCAGTTCATGGGCTTCAGCGCGAAGACGCGTTCGTCGTCGGTCTCGTCGCCGGCAACCGTCACCTTGAACATGTTGTCGCGGTACCAGCCCCAGTGTCCCGAGGTTTCCCAGAGCGACTTGTCGAGCACCTGCGGCGCGTTGACTTCCTGGTAGTCGCGCGCAAGGCGCCGGCGCATGTAGGATACCAGCGACTGGAACAGCCGCCATCCCTTGCCATGCCAGAAGACCACGCCGGGTCCCTCTTCCTGGAAATGGAACAGGTCCATCTCGCGGCCGAGGCGACGATGGTCGCGCTTCTCGGCTTCAGCCAGAATGTCGAGGTAGTTGTCGAGTTCCGATTGCTCGGCGAATGCCGTACCGTAGATGCGGGTCAGCATCGGATTGTTGCTGTCGCCCCGCCAGTAGGCGCCGGCAACCTTCATCAGCTTGAAGGCAGTGCCGATCTGGCCGGTCGAGGCCATGTGCGGGCCACGGCAAAGGTCGAACCAGTCGCCCTGGTAGTAGATCTTCAGATCCTGGCCAGCAGGGATCGCATCGACCAGCTGGACCTTGTAGGTCTCGCCCTTGTCGGCAAATACCTGCTTGGCCTTTTCGCGCGACCAGATCTCTCTTGTGAACGGCTTGTTGCGCTGGATGATCTCCTTCATCTTCTTTTCGATGACGGGCAGGTCGTCCGGCGTGAACGGCTCGTTCTTGGCAAAGTCGTAGTAGAAACCGTTCTCGATCACCGGACCGATGGTCACCTGCGTACCGGGCCACAGTTCCTGCACGGCTTCTGCCATGACATGTGCCGCGTCGTGGCGAATGAGTTCCAGCGCGCGCGCGTCGGTACGGGTGACGATTTCGATCGCCCCTGAGGTCACCGGTTCGGAGAGGTCTTGTACAGTGCCGTCTATGGTAATCGCAACGGCCTTCTTGGCCAGCGACTTCGATATCGATTCGGCAACATCCCGGCCTGTTGCGCCGGCTGCAAAGCCGCGCACCGAACCATCGGGAAATGTCAGGGAAATAGCGTCCGTCATCTTAAGCTTCCTTATCCAGTCCCGCCAACCAATGCGGGTGGTGCGTTATATACGAGACGGGGCCATCGACCGCCGATCTCGCAGCGCCTGATAGATGTTTTTGGGCTTTGAGTAAAGATCAGGCAGGCCCTTCGGGTTCTACCCGGCCGTGTGTGTCTGGCACATCAGGCAGGCGGCGAGCGGCGCAGCGCCAGATATCGCCACGGCGTCCACCACCGGTATCTGCGCTCGAGAACCTCAGGAACGGGATCGAAGCCGCTGCTGCCGCCGGGCCCGCAACTGCCGATGCGAAACAACGTCATCCAGCCGCCGGGCCAGAGGCCATGTCGTGCTATTGCCTCATAGCCGTATTCCGAACAGGTCGGCAGGTGGCGACAGGAATTGCCGATGAAGCCGGAAAGTGTCAGCTGGTACAGGCGGATCAGGCCAATCCCGAGCAGCCGGTCCGGGGTTTTGCGGAATGGACCGCTAAAGTTTCTGGACTGGCCGGGTTTTCGACCGTGGCCGTGCGCTTCGCACATGGTCAGGCCTCCACGGCTATGCCGCGTTTGGCCTCGATCTGTTCGATTGCATCGATCACCGCATCGAATGTCAGCATCGTCGATGCATGCCGCGCCTTGTAGTCCTTGACCGGGCGGAGGTATCGCATTTCCTCGAATCGGCCGATAGGCCCCTCGCCGTCTGCCTTCAGCATCGCCAGCATGTCGCTTTGAGCTTGGCGCAGTTCAGACACGGTCGCCCCGATAACATTGCGCGCCATGATCGACGATGAAGCCTGGCCGAGCGCGCATGCCTTGACGTCGTGGGTGAAGTCGCTGACCACATTTCCATCGAGTTTCAGCCATATGGTGACGCGGGAGCCACATAAGCGCGAGTGCGCCTTGGCGCTGGCATCCGCATCCTCAATCACACCGATGCGCGTTATGTTGCCGGCAAACTCAAGGATTTTGGTGTTGTAGATGTCGTCCATTGCGCTCCGGCCTCCGATACGGCGGTCACTGTATTCTAAACGAAAAACAAACCGTGTCCGATCGAACACTTTCACATCAAGGGTGCCGTACTATATGTATCTCGTTCGTAGGTCATGATTTTACAACGCTCTTTTGCGAGTTTCACCCGAAACAGTGTACGACGGCCGCGAGAATCTGGACGGATGGACTGATTTTGCCGAAGCCTGTCCGGCCGGCAATGTCGATGACGAGACTGAAACGATCCCTATCGCGGATCAGGAGAGCCTGAAATGGACGCTGTGTTGAAGAATTTGGCGCTGACCGACACCCACCCGGATCGTCCGACTCAAAAAGAAGCCGAGGATGCCGTGCGGGTCTTGCTCCGCTGGGCCGGTGACGACCCGACCCGGGAGGGATTGATCGACACCCCGGCACGCGTCGCCAAGTCCTATCGCGAACTGTTTGCAGGCTATGAACTGGACCCGGAAAATGTACTTGGCCGTACCTTCGAGGAAGTGGCCGGCTATGACGACATGGTTCTGGTGCGCGACATTCCGTTCTTTTCCCATTGCGAGCATCACATGGTGCCGATCATCGGCAAGGCTCACGTGGCCTACCTGCCGAACGGCCGCGTTCTTGGCCTCTCCAAGATCGCTCGTGTGGTCGATATCTTCGGGCGCCGCCTGCAGACCCAGGAAACCATGACCGCGCAGATCGCTACCGCAATCGACGAGACACTGCGCCCCCGTGGCGTCGCGATCATGATAGAGGCTGAACACATGTGCATGGCCATGCGTGGCGTGCAGAAGCAGGGATCGACGACGCTGACGACACGGTTCACCGGTTCTTACAAGGTCGATCCGGCTGAGCAGGCGCGTTTCATGACGCTGGTGCGCGGACGCTAATGTAAGGTGACGGGCTGCGATGATAGGATTCAGGGAGCCTTCCCGCGACAAGGCGGAACTTGAGGACAACGGCGACTTCACGCCGCGTTTCGATGATGGCGGTCTGATTACCGCTGTCGTCACGGACGCCAGTGATGGTGTCCTGCTAATGGTAGCGCACATGAATGCCGAGGCTCTGTCCCTGACGCTCAGCACCGGCATTGCGCATTATTTCAGCCGGTCGCGCGCCAAGATCTGGAAGAAGGGCGAAACGTCCGGCAATCTGCAGACGGTGGTGGAAATTCGCACCGATTGCGATCAGGATGCCATCCTGCTGAAGGTCGAGGTGGGTGGCCACGCTGCCACCTGCCATACCGGTCGTCGCTCCTGTTTCTACCGGGTTGTCGAATTGCAGGACGGCAAGCCGGTGGTGCGAATCGTCGACGCCCACCGTCACTTCGACCCACGCGATGTATATGGCCATTAAAACAAATTGATGCGGCTGGGCATTACAGTTTTAAGCCCTGTAGACGTATGATGTTCAGGCAAACAAAAAGGGACGCGATATAACAAGAGGCGCGATACGTCTCGAAGGAAGACAAGATGTTGAACTGGCGTTTCAATCGTCAGGGAGCCGGACAGAGTTCGGCGGTTACCTCCCCGGCCAAAGGCAACGATCTCTCCGCAAGGGCCCTCATTCCAGTCCTTCCGAGCAAAGCGAAAATCGCCTTGGCGCTGGGCGGCGGCGCAGCGCGAGGCTGGGCGCACATCGGCGTGCTGAGAGCGCTCGACGAGGCCGGAATCGAGATCGGTATGATTGCCGGCACATCGATCGGCGCACTCGTCGGCGGTTGCTATCTGGCCGGCAAGCTCGATGAACTCGAAACATTTGCCCGCTCGCTTACCATGCGCCGCATCGCCAGCCTGCTTGACCTGACCATTGGCGGAAGCGGTCTGTTCGGCGGCATGCGGCTGACCAAGCGGATGCAGGAGCATCTGCAGGGGCTGAGCATCGAGGACCTGCCGAGGCCATTCGTTGCCGTGGCGGCCGAACTCAACACCGGTCATGAGGTATGGATCACCAACGGATCATTGATCACAGCATTGCGGGCATCCTACGCCCTGCCCGGAATTTTCGAGCCGGTGCGCAACAACAACCGGACGCTGGTTGATGGCGCGCTCGTCAATCCTGTGCCGGTCTCCGTCTGCCGGTCCTACGAGCAGCCGCTGGTCGTCGCGGTCAACCTCAATTACGATCTCTACGGCCGCTCCGCCGTGGTCAAGCACAACGCTCTGCGGCCTCCGACAGACATCCATCGCCAGCCCGAAGCGCCGTATACCAGGCTCGGTATGACCGGCGTCATGGTGCAGGCATTCAATATCATACAGGACAGGATTTCGCGCGCACGTCTTGCCGGGGACCCACCGGACCTGGCGCTCCATCCTCGACTGAGCGATATCGGCCTCTCCGAGTTTCATCGCGCCGGTGCGGCCATCGATCGCGGCTATGAAGAGGCTTCGGCTCGACTTCCGGAAATTCGCCGCATGCAGGAGGCCTATGCCCGCTAAGGCGGGTGGGCGGCGCACATTCCGCAGTCGTGGCTGGGGAGGCGCTGTGATCAGCCCCTCCCCAGGAGATTTCATCCAGCGATATAGGCCTTGATCTGTTCGGCCTCGAGTTCAATCTCGCGGATGTGGGCCTTGACGACGTCGCCGATTGAAATGATGCCGCTGAGCTTGCCCTCGTCTTCCACCGGCACATGGCGAAACCGTCTTTGTGTCATCATCTCCATGACCTCGTCGACCGTCGAATCTTCGCTGCAGCGAACGATGTTATAGCTCATCACTTCCACGACCGGTTGGTCGAGGCTGGAGCGGCCATATTTGGCAACAGCTTTTACAACGTCCCGCTCCGTGAATATGCCGGAGATGGTGCCGCCGAGCGATCCGATCACCAGCGCACCGATGCGGTGCTCCGCAAGGATGGCGGCGGCCTCAAGCAGTGTCGTGTCCGGACCAACGGTCACCACGGCGCGACCCTTGGCGTCCAAAATGGATTTTACGGAAATTGGCATTCGATCCTCCCCTTTCGAAATCGCAATAGGATTCCGGTCGCCCGTGGTCTCCTCCCTCCGCGCGGCCGGAATTCGATGTTGCACTCAGGTTGCCGGGAATGCAACCTTCAGCCATCGATGGCGGCGACGTCTTCAGGCGGCGTCGGCAATTCTATCGGGCGGTCGAACAGCGAAAAGAGCAGGAAACCGAAGATAAAGCCGCCGACATGAGCGTCCCATGCCACGTCCTGCGATCCATCGCCAATCAGCGGCATGCCGAAGGCGATGAGGATGTTGGTGAAGAACCAGAACAGGATGAACATCAGGACTGTCCGGCTGCGCAATGCGCCAATGATCGAAAGTCTTGGATTGAGGTGCGATTCCATCGGGCGAGGCCCGCGTTTCTCGGGCGGAAACGCAAAGCGGCAGGCGGCCCCCATCAGCGCCGAGACGACGCCCGATGCGCCGATCATCAACGTCATCTGGCCCCAATGGATGGCGGCGTTGAGTGCTGCCGCTGCGATTGCAGAAAGTATCCAGAATGCGATGTAGCGCACCGGGCCGATGCGGCGGGCCACCGGCGCACCGAAGGCCATCAGCCACAAGCCGTTGAACAGGATGTGCTCGATGCTCGCATGCAGCAGTGAATAGGTCACCGGCGTCCAGAGCCACTCCAGACCCTGCTGCAACAAAGGCGTCACGTAGCGGCCCGGCACGAAGCCGAACGTGAAGAAGAACCAGTCGAGCGTATCGGTCGAGAAAAATACCGTCTGGATCAGGAAGATCGCGAGCAGCAGGCCGAGGCTGGCGACGAGGACGGGAGGCAGATTGAAGATCGGTGTGCGTGGCGGAGGCGCGTCTGGGCGGTTCTCCACGCTCGGGGGAAGCTTCGGCACATCGTCTTGCATGTCATGCTCTTCGTCGTGAAAGGAAAAAGCAAGGCATACAGGAGCGGTTGCCAAAAAAGAAGCCGCCCGATTAAGCCGGGCGGCTGGCAGTTGGTGCTGTCACCCCTTGAGAGAATTGTCATCCTCGATCCCACGGGACGACATCGCCAGTCAATCTAAACGCTTCGTTAACCCTAACCCGGCTGCCGTGGCACGGAATAAGCATGGGATGATCCAACGGGCGGAAATATCCGTCATCCTGCACCGAATTGACACACGGACTGACCATGCGACTGGATACGAGCTTTGAACTGTTTACCTACTGGAACAGCATCCGAGGGATCGCCGACGCTCCGCTGCGGTCCGAAATCGATCCGGGCGCCATCCGCCACATGCTCCCACAGGTCTTCATCCTGGAAGCGGCCGACGTCGGCGGTCCCCGGTTTCGACTGGCGGGCACGATGATTTGCAGCCTGTTCGGCCGGGAGCTTCGCGACATGCCTTTTTCATCGCTGTGGACCGGCCAGGGTGACGATGCCGTCACTTTTGCCAAGGGCGTCATGGACGGCGTGTCGCCGGCTGTGCTCAATGCAACGGGCAATGGCGGCTATGGACGCTCGATGACATTCGAGTTCATACTCCTGCCGATGCGCTCCTCCCCGGATCGCTGCGACAGGGTGCTGGGCTGCCTGGTGGCGACGAGCAAAAGCACCTGGCTTGGAATGCAGCCCCTCGCCGGTCTTCGTCTCGATCGCGGCCGCACCATCGACAGCCGGACGGGCTTGCGCGAACCCGAAACGCCTGCGCCGCGATCTGCAGCATCGGCTTTGGCCAGCAAGCGGTTGGGACTGTCCCTTGCCGTTCGCCGGGCGCTCAATCTTTGACCTCGGAGCGTCAGCGTGCTTCGGCACCCACGATACAACCTGTGCTCTTTTGGGGCACGGCGACTGAGTGCATGACGTGCATCGAATTCAACGCGCGGACGGCGGCCAATCATCTATTAACAAATTTCTGCTACCAGTAGTGCGAGCCTCACAGGATCAAGAAGTCGCTTTATGCACTCATTCCAGCCAGCACTGACGACGCGGAGTGCGCCGCGCATGGATCAAAGGACCTTTCAAAGGGTGCCGATCAACATGCAGGGTCGCCTGATGCTGGCCAATTACGATGAATTCGAGTGCATGGTCGTCGATATGTCGCCGGGCGACCTTTACGTCACTTGCGAAGGCAGGCCGCGCGCCAATGAGCGGGTCATCGCCTATATCGACCATCTCGGCCGGGTCGAGGGGCTCGTGATCTCGGTCGACAGCCGCGGCTTCAACATGTCGATCAACGCGACCGATCGCAAGCGTGAGAAACTCGCAGCCCAGTTGACCTGGCTTGCCAACAAGCACGAACTCGGATTGCCCGAGGACCGCCGCCATGATCGCCTGACGCCGAAGAGCGCGACGGTCGAACTGACGCTCGAGGACGGCTCCGTCTACAACTGCCGCCTCATGGATCTGTCGCTCTCCGGTGCTGCCGTCGATGTGGAAGCACGCCCTGCGCTCGGCATGGCCGTCCGCCTTGGCAACATGCGAGGGCGCGTCGTTCGCCATTTTCGCGAGGGCGTCGCGATCGAATTCCTGTCGTTGCAATCGCGCGATACGCTGCGCGAATTTCTCTGAGCCGAAAAGCCCACGACGCTTTGCGCGCCGTGGGTAAAGGCATGGTCCAATCCTATCAGAACGACTGGTAGGCTGTTATCACAGCCGCCATCTGGGTTGGATCCAATGCCTCCGCCTGTGACGCGGTGATCGCCTGCAACTGTGCGCTCGACAATCCGAAGATATCACCCGTGGAGAGGCCGGCAATCGCCGCCGTAGAGATCGAGGAGATGTCTGCCAGCGAGAAGGCCGACAGCCCGTCCGTGGTCAATGCCGCGATCTGCAGGGAATTGAGTGCCCCCACCTGGGCCGGTGTCAGGGCTTCGACCTGCGCCGTCGACATGGCACCGATCTGCGCCGTGGTCAGGCCGACCAGAGACCTTGCATTCAGGGCCGCGACCTGATCGGTCGAGAGCGCCGCGACGCTGGCCGTTCCGAGCGCCGCGATCTGCACCGCGTTCAGCGCCGCCACCTGATCGGTACTGAGGCTTGCTGCCTGTGCCGAACTCAACGCCCGGGTCTGGGCGAAGGTCAGTGCGGCGATCTGGCTTGTCTTCAGTGCCGCCATCTGGTCCGGTGTGAGCGACGGGATGTTGGCGCTCGCCAGCCCCGGCAGCGCAGCCGCTCCGATGGCTGCAATGTCGTCCGTCGACAGGACCGCCACATCCGCACTGTTGAGGCCACCGACCTGCGCGGCGCTGAAGCCTGCAAACTGGGTCGGAGTCAGCGCCTCGACCTGGCTGGTCGACAACGCGGCCACCTGGGCTGCCGTCAGGCCGGCGACGGCCTTGGCACTGAGTCCAGCCATCTGGTCGGGCGACAGGGCGGCAATGCTGTCGCTGGAGAGCGCCGCGATCTGGAGAGAGGTGAGCGCGCCGATCTGCGAGGATGTGAGGCCGGGAAGCTGCGCTGAAGTCAGCGCGGCAATCTGTGCCGTCTGCAGGGCAGCCAGCTGACTGGCACTCAGGGCTGCGATCTGGTCGGCGCTGAGGGCAGCGATGTTGCTGGATGACAGGCCGGAGAGTGCCGAGGCGGTGATCGCCGCGATATCGTCGGCGGTAAGAACCGCAACATCGCCCGCAGTCAGGGCAGCGATCTGGCTCGAGGAGAGGCTGGCTATCTGCGATGCCGTCAACGCGTTGATCTGGTTGCTGGACAAGGCACCGACCTGCGCCGTGGTGAGGCTGGCGACGGCCTTTGTGGTAAGCGCCGCAATCTGATCGCCCGAGAGGGATGCGATGCCTGCAGTCGACAAACCGGGTATCGCCGCCGAGACGAGGGCAGCCACCTGTGCCGTCGTCAGCGCTGCGACCTGGTCCGCCGTCAGGGCGGCGATCTGAGACGACGTCAGGCCGGCGACCTGGGCTGCGGTCAGCCCAGCAGCCTGGTCAGGCGAAAGGCTGGCGATATTGTCGCTGGACAGCCCCGACATTCCGGCTGCGCTGATCGCGGCCAGATCGGCTGTCGAGAAGGTCGCGAGGTCGGCGGTACTGAGGGCTGCAATCTGCGAGGAGTTCAGCGCACCGATCTGCGATGCGGAGAGGCCGCTGACCTGGTCTGTCGTCAGGGCGGCGATCTGCGCGGAGGTCAGGCCCTTCATCGCAGTTGCCGTCACCGAGGCGATCTGGTCTGCGGAAAAAGCTGCAATGTCAGCTGTCGAAATGCCGGAGATGGCGGATGAACTGAGCGCCCCGATCTGCTGGGTCGTGAGGCTGGCAATCTGTGCCGTCGTCAGTGCCGCGATCTGTGCGCTCTTCAGTGCCGCGATCTGCGTCGTCTTCAGCGCTGCGGCCTGTTCCGGGCTGAGTGCGGCGATGGCGGTGGTCGAGAGGCCTGCCAGGGCACCCGTCCCGATCGCCGCGATGTCGTCTGTCGAGAAGGCCTGGAGACCTGCCGTGCTCAGGGCGGCAATCTGGGACGAGCCGAGACCTGCCACCTGTGCCGAGGTCAGCGACTGGATCTGGTCGCTGGATAGCAGGGTAATCTGCGTCGATGTCAGGCCTGCGACCGCCTTGACACTCAATGCTGCGATCTGGTCGTCGGAGAGAGCCGTGACGCTGCCGGAGGAGAGAGCCGTGACCTGTGCGGCGCTGAGGGCGGCCACCTGCGTGGTGCTCAGGGTGCCGATCTGCCCGGACGCAAGGCCGGCGATCTGGGCGGTCTTCAGGGCTGCGATCTGGCTTGTCTTCAACGCCGCGATCTGGTCGGCGCTGAGGGACGACAGGACATCGCTGGAGAGGCCGGACAGCGCTGCGGTGCTGACAGCTGCTACTTCATCGGCTGAGAAGGCCGCGAGATCCGCTGAACTCATGGCGGCGATCTGGGCGGAGCCGAGGCCCGCAACCTGCGCCAAGGTCAGCGATTCCACCTGATCGACCGACAGGGCGGCGATCTGTGCCGAGGTGAGACCTGCCACGGCCTTGGCACTGAGGGCGCCGATCTGTTCGTTCGACAGCGCGGCGATGGTGGTGCTGGACAGTGCGCCGGTCTGGGCTGCCGTCAGGACGGCTACCTGCGATGTGCCGAGTTCGGCAATCTGGACGGCACTCAAGGCTGCGATCTGTGCCGTCTTCAGGGCGGCAATCTGGGTGGCCTTCAGTGCTGCCGTCTGTTCCGGCGAGAGGGCGGCAATACCGGCGCTCGACAGGCCTGAGAGCGCCGCGTTGCTGATGGCTGCAACCTCGTCTGTGGAGAGGACTCCGAGGTCTGCGGTGCTCAGTGCTGCCAATTGCGCGGAACTGAGGCTGGCGACCTGGGCGGATGTGAACCCCTCGATCTGCAGCGTCGACAGGGAGGAGATCTGCAGCGAGGTAAAGCCTGCAATGGCCTTGCTGTTCAACGCGGTGATCTGGTCGCCGGACATGGCCGCAAGGCCGCCGGCGGACAAGGCCTTGACCTGCGCCGAGACCAGTGCGCCGACCTGCGATGCCGTCAGGGCAGCAATCTGGTCGGACGAAAGGGCCGCGATCTGGCCGGACTTCAGGGCCGCGATCTGGGTCGACTTCAGCGCCGCCGCCTGATCCGGGGTGAGCGCAGCGATACCGTCGGTAGACAGCCCTGTCAGGGCGACCGCGCTGATGGCGGCGATTTCGTCGGGCGAGAACGTCGCGATATCGGCGGTGCTGAGTGCTGCAATCTGGCCGGAGTTGAGGCTTGCGATCTGGCTGGATGTCAGAGCTGCAGCCTGGTCCGTGGAAAGGGCCGCGATCTGGGCTGACGTCATGCCGGCGACGGCCTTGGCATTGAGCGCGCCGATCTGGTCCGCGGACATGGCGCTGACGCTGGTGCTTGCCAAAGCCTTGAGCTGCAGCGAGTTCAGCGCGGTGACCTGGGCAGTCGTCAGCGCCGGTGTCTGGGTTGCGTCGAGCGCTGCGATCTGGGTTGTCTTCAGGGCGGCGATCTGGGTTGGCTTCAGGGCGGAAAGCTGGTCGGAAGTGAGAGCGGCGATATTGGCGGTGGACAGGCCCGGCAATGCGGCAACGCTGATTGCGGCGATATCGGCCGTCGAGAAGGTGGCGAGGTCAGCGGTATTGAGTGCGCCGATCTGGGCCGCAGTCATGACGCCGACCAGCGCCGGAGTGAGCGCCTGTGCCTGCCCTGTCGAGAGCGACGAGATCTGCTGCGTGGTAAGGCCCGAGACGGCCTTGGTGCTGATGGCCGCGACCTGGTCGGTGGACAGCGCGGCGATGCTGGCACTGTTCAACACCCTCACCTGCGATGCGCTCAAGGCGGCGATCTGCAAGGTCGACAGGCCCGATACCTGGTCGGAGGTGAGCGCTGCGATCTGGCCCGTTCTCAGCGCCGCGATCTGGATTGTCTTCAGGGCTGCGGCCTGGTCGGAGGTGAGTGCTGCAATGCTGGCGGTGGACAGGCCTGCCAGCGCTACCGTGCTGATCGCAGCCATGTCGCCGGAGGAGAAGGTGGCGAGGCCGGCCACGCTGACGGCGGAAACCTGCAGCGAGGTAAGGCTGGCAATCTGCACCGACGTAAAGGCATCGATCTGCCCCGTCGACAGCGACGATATCTGGCTTGACGTCAGGCCTGCAATCGCCCTGGTGCCGAGGGCGCCGATCTGCGCGTTGGAGAAGGCACCGACATCGCCGGTCGGCAAGGCCCTGACCTGCGTCGCGCTGAGGGCGGCAACCTGCGCGGTCGAGAGCGCTGGGATCTGGTCCGTCGTCAGCGCCGCAACCTGGCTGGTCCTCAGCACGACGATCTGGCTGGTTTTGAGGGCCGCAGTCTGGCCGGAACTGAGCACGGAAATATTGGCGGACGACAGCCCGGTAATGGCACTGGCGCTGATTGCTGCGATGTCGGCCGTCGAGAAGCCGGCGATATCGTCCGTCGACAGTGCTGCGATCTGGCCGGCACTGAGGGATGCCACCTGGGCGGGCGTCAGCGCCTCAATCTGCTGCGCGTCGAGCGCGCCGATCTGTGCGGTCTTCAGCGCCGCGATCTGCGTCGCCGAGAGGCCGCCGATCTTGTCGGTGGTGAGTATGGCGAGCTGGTCGAGGCTGAGGCTGGTGATCGAGGTTGCCGAGATGGCGGAAAGCTGGGCTGTCGAGAAGGAAGCAAGGTCTTCCGTTTCAAGCGCCGCGACCTGCGCTGCCGAGAGCGCCTTGATCTGCGTCGTCGACAACGCCGAAATGTCGTTGGTCGTCCAGGCCGCGATAGTCGTGGTCGCAAGCGCCCTGATCTGCGTGGCGCTCAGCGAGGAAATCGGCGAAATCATGTGGAACCCCTTTCATATCTTCACAGCCGCGAAGCCCTGCCCGCGCCCCCGCGAACAATGCACGCCCGAAATCACAGGGGACCCCGAACGCCCTCACAGCTCGGCCGCTTACAGGACGCGCACAAAGACTCGCCACGCTCCCCGACCTGAGGTGGTTATGGGAGGATGAGCTTGCCTGGGGCTGTCGGGTGTGGGGGTAGTGATGGGCATCGGGCCCTGGGCCTGAGCAAAGGCTACATGGATTAATCCGCGCGGAGATCCACAGTGCTGCATAAAAGGCACGACAGGATTGAACGCATCGATCCATCTTGGAGGCAGAAATCGGAAAGCAGCTTCAAAACTTTAAAATCAAGTGTCGCACTTATTTAGAAAGTCGGGTGCAACCATTTTCGAAAAAATCTGGTTGGAGGCACGCATGGTCACTTTCATACAGCGGTCAATACAAGAACTTGAAAGCCTTTATGTTGATGCTGCCCGAAGGCTACTTTGGCAAACAAGGCTCGGAATCCAGTCAAACGTCTGTGCTTCCTCGACTGGTGGAGCGGTAGCGTGTTCTCCAGATGGGACGGCGGAGCTATTGCCTGCGAATATATAACCAGAAGCGAATCGGTGCTTCACGTCAGAAATAAGGAAGGCGGGGGTCACGTTGCATCTGGACATCATCTCGGAGGGGCGACTGACAAGATGGTCAGGCTTATGGTGGGCGAGTACGTGGATGGGCATGTTCAGTTTGGCGACGCAGAACCGGCCAGCAGAAGATAATGCTCCCGCCTATGCGACTTTGCGGCAGATCGGTTAAGAGTTGGCAGAAACGTTGGCCGCACTACGGCAGGACCTCTGGCAGCATGCGACGCAGCCGACTGCTCCTGGTCCTCGAACAAAGCCGTACATTGAGAGATGATCCCCCTTGACCCTGAGCATCGGTTACATATCCGGTTCGTTATGTGTGGTGGCTACTGATCGCCGCATCTCGGGTGGCTACTCCGACGATGAGCACGGTAAAATGATCGCCCTGTTCGCAGGGGATGGCGTTGCAGCGGTCAGCTTTGCCGGATTGGCGAAAGTTTCGCATTTCGACACCCACCAGTGGCTCGCACATTCCCTCATGAACCGGGGCGGGGCCGGTGGCAGCCTTCGTGAAATTATCCGAGAGACCGCGAGCGACTTGACCAAGAGGTTTGCGGACAATCAGACGATAAAGTCCGTAGACCATCGGTTGTCTATCCTGTTTGCTGGATATGGATTATCGCCCACGGGATACTACCCCTTTTTCGCCTTGGTTTCCAACTTTCAACATCCAGATGGGCGGGGCTTGACGCCAGAGTTCAAGGCTTACCTTCACCAGCTTTTACCGGGTGGAGCCCATCTTGTACCCGTCATTGGTGACTACAGCGCGATCACACCAAGTGTGTTCTCTGAACTGAAGGGCCGATGTGTAGGGAAGAGTGTAGATCAGGTCGAGCGCATTCTGGTTGGTGGCATACGAAACGCTGCGCTCAAGTCAGAAACCATAGGCCAGCAGATAATGACGCTTTCCATCAATCCTTTTCAACCTCAAAACATTCGTGCCCGCTATCACTCCGCCGTAGCCAAGGCAGAACTGGCTTTTCCTTCGATGGTTTGGGCGCAACCCGATACCCGTTTAGCGGTCACTCGGGCGAGCGTCGTGGCTGAGAATGACGCCGACCATAGATTCATATTCCCGGCGCAGGGGCGCAACGCCCGATGCCTATGCGGAAGCGGCCAAAAATACAAACGTTGCCACGGTGTGCCCCAACCACTCCCACACAGCGCGGATATCCGGTAAAAGCTTGCGTGTCGTTTTAATCGTGATGGCTCCACTCTCAGAAGTTGGAGCCTCTGGCAGACCCAGTGCGGTTCATATCGGGCTTTCAGCGCTTCTCCGAGTTCGATGCCGGCCCGGTGAATAGCTCATCCGCTCGTAGCAGCGCGACCTTCGGACTATAAGCGCCGAGGCTACGAACCAGTTCGCTTCGTTGCAGCCCGTCGCCCAAATCTGCCGGGACGGCTCGTCGCAAATGAAATATGCGCCCACGTCGGACGATATTGGAAGGAAATGCCACGGCGCTTTGGTCGCTCTTTGTAGCAAATGCTTCACCCCGCCAGAGGTGGCGCGAGAAACTTTAATAGTTTCAATGATTTGGGATAAATTGGCTGGGGAACCTGGATTCGAACCAAGATTAACGGAGTCAGAGTCCGTCGTTCTACCGTTGAACTATTCCCCAATAGAGATCCCTGTGGCATGCCTCAGGTCTTCGCCGGTGCGTCGTCATATAAAGGATTCTCTTGGCGATGCAAGCCCCTGCCGGCGGGTGTTTTGGCTTAGTGCGCATTTTTATCGGCTGGCTTGGCGAGGCTGTTGTTTCTTCTTGCAAAAACCGCTCTGACGGGATGCGCTTGGGCTGCATCTTTGTGGCGAACGCGATTGCCCCCTGCCCTTGGCGCCGTTAATCTGCCGGCTCCGGACACCCGGATCGAAACCAACGAAGCAGATGTTTCATGGCCGCCAAGACCACGTTGAATGCGAAGAACCTCGAGACGCTCGGCGCCGGGCGGCTGTCCGAATTGCTGATCGAGATCAGCATGGGCAACGCGGCGCACAAACGGCGGCTTCGGCTGGAGCTGGCGGGGGCGCAGAGCACGGCCGAGGTGGCGCGCGAGGTGCGCAAGCGGCTGTCGTCAATCGACCGGGCAAAGACCCACATCGACTGGCGCAAGATCAAGGCCCTGAAGAGCGACCTCGAGACACAGCGTACGATGATTTCGGGCACCATCGCCGCTGGAGATCCTGACGAGGCAATGGACCTTTTGTGGCGATTTCTCGAGCTGGCCGGATCGATCTTTGCGCGCTGCGACGACAGCAATGGGGTGATAATCGGCAGTTTTCATGCGGCTTGCATCGATCTCGGCACCATCGCTCCTAAGGCGTCCCACCACAAGAGGCTGGCAGAACAGGTATTCGGCGCGATCAGGCGCAACGAGTATGGCGAATGCGACCCGCTGATCCCGGCGCTTGCAGCGGCCCTCGGACAGACCGGGCTGGCGCAGCTGAAAAAGCTGCTGGCGGGATGGCAGCAGGAGGAGTTCGAGGTGCCGAAAGAGCGCGTCCCTATCGGCTGGGGCATGAGTGGACCGGTCTATGCCGACGAGATCGAGGCCCGCCATCGGGACTCCGCCGTCCGCATCGCGCTGCAGCAGATCGCCGATGCCGAAGGGGACGTCGATGCCTTCGTCCGTCAGCACAGTGAAAAGTCGCAGACCGTGCCTTCCATTGCCGCCCAGATCGCCACACGGCTGCTTGCGGCCGGGCGGGCGGCGGAAGCGCTCGCGGCCCTCGACAAGGCGCCGCCGACAGGACGCCCGGCGCTGGATATCGAGTGGCAGCATCTGCGCATCGAGACGCTGGAGGCGCTCGGGCGCGAGGCGGAGGCGCAAGCTTTTCGCTGGCAGTGTTTCGAGCGGGACCTGAGCGTCGAACACCTGAAGGCGTACATCAAACGCCTGCCGGATTTCGACGATATCGAGGCAGAGGAAAAGGCCTTCGCCTATGTGGCCGACTTCGAGGATGTCCATACGGCGCTGATGTTCTTCCAGGGATGGCCGGCGCCGGCGGAAGCGGCAAAGCTGGTGCTTGCCCGCGCAGGCGAGATCGACGGCGATCTCTACGAAATCCTGGCGCAGGCTGCCGACTGGCTGCAGGAAAAACAACCGCTGGCAGCCACCATCCTGCTGCGGGCGATGATCGACTTCTCGCTGGAAGGCGGCCGCTCCAGCCGCTATCGCCACGCCGCCCGGCACCTTGGCACCTGCGCAATGCTCGCAAGCCGTATCGCCGATTTCGGCGCGTTCCCGGATCATGCTGCCTATGTCGCGGCGCTGAAGCGAAGGCGTGGCAAGAAGCATGGTTTCTGGAGCGCTGTCGGGTAAAGCGTAGTTAGCCGGAAGCCGCCTCGCACGCCGGCAAAAGTCCTGGCAAATTGCAGATAAGGAAAAGGCGGGGTTATGGCCCCGCCTTTTCGTCGATATCCTATCTGGATGGCTTTTAGTGGCTGTCTTTGCCGACCGCATTGCCGCGACAGCCCTTGAGGAAGTCGAGGTCGGCGCCGGTATCGGCTCCTTCGACATGCTGCTGGTGCAGGAAGGCGTAGCCGGACGTCGGCAGGTCGTGGTTCGGCTGCCATGCTGCCAGCCGCTCTGCCAGTTCCGCGTCGGAAATGTCGAGATGCAGGCGACGGTTGGGCACGTCGAGCTCGATCATATCGCCGTTCTTCACGACAGCCAGCGGACCGCCGACAGCGGCTTCCGGCGACGTGTGAAGGACGACGGTCCCGTAGGCAGTGCCGGACATGCGAGCGTCCGAGATGCGGACCATGTCGGTGATGCCCTTTTTCAGCACCTTCGGCGGCAGGCCCATGTTGCCGACTTCGGCCATGCCGGGATAGCCCTTCGGGCCGCAGTTCTTCATGACCATGACGCAGGTCTCGTCGATATCGAGCGCGTCGTCATTGATCTTCGCCTTGTAGTCGTCGATGTCCTCGAACACCACCGCCCGACCGCGGTGGACGAGCAGATGCGGCGATGCGGCGGAGGGCTTCAGTACCGCGCCCTTTGGAGCCAGGTTGCCGCGCACGACGACGATACCGCCCGACTGGGTCAGCGCCTTGTCGGCCGGCAGGATGACGTCCTCGTTCCAGTTGACGACGTCCTTCACCTCGTTCCATATCGTCTCGCCCGAGACGGTCAGCGCGTCCTTGTGCAGCAGACCCGCTTCGCCGAGGCGCTTCAACACGACAGGCAGACCGCCGGCATAGAAGAACTCCTCCATCAGGTACTTGCCCGACGGCATCAGGTTGACGATGGTCGGTACGTCGCGGCCGCAACGGTCCCAGTCGTCCAGCGAAAGATCGATACCGACGCGACCGGCCATGGCAAGCAGGTGGATGACGGCGTTGGTCGAGCCGCCAATGGCCGCATTGGTGCGGATGGCGTTCTCGAAGGCTTCCTTGGTCATGATGTCGGAAGGCTTCAGGTCGTCCTTGACCATCTCGACGATGCGGCGACCCGTCAGCTGCGCCATGACCTTGCGACGGCTATCTACGCCAGGGATCGCGGCGTTGCCGGACAGCGCCATGCCGAGGGCTTCGGCCATCGACGCCATGGTCGACGCGGTGCCCATGGTGTTGCAGGTTCCGGAAGAACGGCTCATCGAGGCTTCTGCCTCGAGGAACTCCTCCTGCGTCATCTCGCCGGCCTTCACCATCTCGGAGAACTTCCAGAGATGGGTGCCGGACCCGACGCGCTCGCCGCGGAAATAGCCGTTCAGCATCGGGCCGCCGGTGACGACGATCGACGGCAGGTCGACGGAAGCGGCGGCCATGATCAGCGACGGCGTGGTCTTGTCGCAGCCGACGAGCAGTACGCAGCCGTCCATGGGCTGGCCACGGATGGTTTCCTCGATCGCCAGTGCCGCAAGGTTGCGGTACATCATCGCTGTCGGGCGGAAGGTGTTTTCGGAGGCCGAGAATACCGGCACTTCCATCGGGAAGCCGCCGGCCTCCCAGACGCCGGCCTTGACCTTCTCCGCGAGCTCGCGAAGGTGGCCGTTGCACGGGGTCATGTCCGACCAGGTGTTGAGGATGCCGATGACCGGGCGTCCGTCGAACAGGTCGTGCGGATAGCCCTGGTTCTTCATCCAGCCACGGTGGTAGATCACGTCACGGCTGGTGCCGCCGTACCACTCCTGCGATCTCAACCGGCGCGGCCATTCTGCTTTCTTGTGCATGTCACATCGTCCTTGGGGGCGCTCCGGATGATCCCTTTCGGGCCGGAGCATAAGTCTCTAGAGCTGGCGAACCGTCACGTCTGCTTCCGCGGCTACGGCCAGCGGATTGCGCAGCGGCAGGCCGAAATCGGCAACCTCGATCTCGAACACATCGCCGGCCTGTGGCTTGATACCGTCCGCAAACGACAGCGTTGCCGTGCCGAACATGTGGACGTGCACGTCGCCGGGGGCGCGAAACAGGCCGTACTTGAAGTGATGATATTCGAGGTTGGCAAAAGAGTGCGACATGTTCGCTTCACCCGACAGGAAAGGCTTTTCGAAAATGACCTTGCCGTCACGGGTGATTTTCGACGTGCCCCTGATGTCGTCAGGTGCGGCGCCGATGCGGATTTCCGGGCCGAAGCTTGCAGGCCGCAGCTTGGAATGCGCGAGGTAGAGATAGTTGATCCGCTCGGTGACGTGATCGGAGAATTCGTTCGACAGCGCAAAGCCGATGCGGAAGGGAGTGCCGTCCTTGCCGATGACATAGATGCCGGCCATTTCAGGCTCTTCACCGCCGTCGAGCGCGAACGAGGGCGACACCAAAGGTGCGCCGGGGGCTGCGGCCTCGTTGCCGTTGCCCTTGTAGAACCACTCGGGCTGGACGCCCTTTTCGCCGTTCTTCGGCTTGCCGTTCTCAAGGCCCATGCGGAACATCTTCATGGAATCGGTGAGGGTTTCCTCGGCCTCTTCGGATGTCTTCTTGTGCATGGAATCGCGGGTGGCAGCCGAACCCAGATGGGTAAGGCCCGTGCCTGTCAGGTGCAGGTGGGCAGCGTCCGGATGAGTGATAGGCGGCAGGAACCTGCCTTCGGCATAGGCCTTGTCGAGATCGACAGTCTCACCCAGCCCATGGGCGGCGATGACCTCGGAGAGGGATTTTCCACCATCGGCAGCCTCAATCGCGAGCGCGTAGACGCTGGCGGCACCCTTGACGGCCTTGGCGGTTTCGCCCGGTTCGTTGCGGACGGCGACTGTTATCGCGCCGTCTACACCTTTGATCTGGGAAATGAGCACGGACCTTGTCCTTCTATCTGGAAGGCGGAAGCGACTAGCCCGCGTGGCACGCCCTTAAGGAAAGAGCCCGCGAAAATCGCTCGCCTGACTGCAAATGGGAACCGATCGCCAGCGGCGATCAGCCCTTGTTCTTGTTGTAGACGTCGAAGAAGACGGCAGCGAGAAGCACCAGTCCCTTGACCATCTGCTGGAAGTCGATGCCGAGACCGACGATCGACATGCCGTTGTTCATGACGCCCATGATGAACGCGCCGATGACAGCACCAGTGATCTTGCCGACGCCGCCGGATGCCGAGGCACCGCCAATGAAGCAGGCCGCGATGACGTCGAGCTCGTTGCCGACGCCGGCCTTCGGTGTTGCCGAATTGAGGCGGGTGGCGACGATCATCCCGGCAAGACCTGCAAGGGCACCCATGTTGACAAAGGTAAAGAAGCTCAGGCGCTCGGTGTTGATGCCTGAAAGCTTCGTCGCCTTCTCGTTTCCGCCCATGGCATAGACGCGACGACCGATGGTCGTTTGGCGGGTGATGAAGGCGTAGGCCGCAATCAGGATGACCATGATGATCAGCACATTCGGCAGCCCCTTGTCGGACGACAGCTGGTAGCCGAGGAACAGCAGTGCGCCGCAGATGATCAGGTTCTGGATAAGGAAGAAGCTCATCGGCTCGACATCGATGCCGTGGTTCTCGTTGGTCTTCCGGCGACGCCAGGCCATGACGAAGAGGAGCAGCGGCATGACGATCGACAGGATGATCGAGGTCGAGTGCAGACCGGAGACGAGCCCGCTGATGTCGATGAAATCAGGGATGAAGCCGGTGCTGATCAGCTGGAAGTCCTTCGGGAAAGGCCCAATGTTCTTGCCGCCGAGGACGAACAGCGTCAGGCCGCGAAAGACAAGCATGCCGGCCAGCGTGACGATGAACGACGGTATCTTATGATAGGCGATGAAGTAGCCCTGGGCCGCCCCGATGACACCGCCGACGACCAGACAAAGCAAGGCCGCAAGGATGAAGTTCATCTGATATTGCACGGTCAGGATACCGGCGACGGCGCCGACGAAGCCGACGATCGAGCCGACGGAAAGATCGATATGGCCGGCGACAATGACGAGGAGCATGCCCAGCGCCATGATGACGATGAACGAGTTCTGCAGCACGAGGTTCGTCAGGTTGACCGGCTTGAACAGGATGCCGCCTGTGTAGAACTGGAAGAACACCATGATCGCCACGAGAACGATCAGCATGCCATATTCACGAATATTGCCGCGGATGTAATCGACGGCGGAAATCACGTGGCTTTCCTCAGCGGCGGGGGGGTTAACAGGAGTCATTATTTCTTCTCCCCAGAGCGCATGATAGCGCGCATGATGGTTTCCTGGCTTGCCTCTTCCTTGGACAATTCAGCGACGATGCGTCCTTCGTTCATGACGTAGATGCGGTCGCAAGTCCCAAGCAGTTCGGGCATTTCCGATGAAATCATCAGAACGCCCTTCCCGTCGGCAGCCAGCTGGTTGATGATGCTGTAGATTTCGTATTTGGCGCCGACGTCGATACCACGCGTCGGCTCGTCGAGGATCAGGACTTCAGGATCCGAGAACAGCCACTTGGACAGGACGACCTTCTGCTGGTTGCCGCCCGAAAGATTGACAGCCTCCTGGAAGATGCCGGAGCTGCGGATGCGCAGCTTGGAGCGGAAGTCGGTGGCTACATCCGATTCCTTGTGGTTGTCGATGACGGTTGCGTTCGAGATGCCGGCAAGGTTGGCCAGCGAGGTGTTGTGCATGATGCTGTCGTTCAGGACCAGGCCCAGATGCTTGCGGTCTTCCGTCACATAAGCGAGACCGGCGTCGATCGCCTTGCGCACGGTGCTGACATCGACTGGCTTGCCGTCCATCAGCACTTCGCCGGTAATCTTGTGGCCATAGGATTTGCCGAACACGCTCATGGCGAACTCGGTACGCCCTGCCCCCATCAGGCCGGCAATACCGACAACTTCGCCCCTGCGGACGTTGACGTTGATGTCGTGAAGAACCTGGCGGTCGCGGTGGTGCTGGTGGAAGGCGTTCCAGTTCTTGACTTCCAGAACTGTCTCGCCGATCGGCACGGAGCGCGGCGGGTAGCGGTCAGCCAGTTCGCGGCCCACCATGTTCTTGATGATGATGTCTTCGCTGATCTCTTCCTCGTGACAGTTCAGCGTCTTCACGGTCATCCCGTCGCGCAGCACGGTGATCTGGTCGGCCACCTTGCGCACTTCGTTGAGCTTGTGCGTGATGATGATCGAGGTGATGCCCTGATTGCGGAACTCGATCAGGAGATTGAGCAGCGCGTCGGAATCTTTTTCGTTGAGCGAGGCCGTCGGCTCGTCGAGGATCAGCAGCTTCACACTCTTAGAGAGCGCCTTGGCGATTTCGACCAGTTGCTGCTTGCCGACGCCGATGTTGGTCACCAGGGTTTCCGGCGACTCTTTCAATCCAACCTTGTCGAGCAGCTTGCGGGTGCGTGAAAAAGCTTCCTGCCAGCGAATGACGCCGTTGGTCGCGACCTCGTTTCCGAGGAAAATGTTTTCGGCGATCGACAGAAGCGGCACCAGTGCCAGCTCCTGGTGAATGATGATGATGCCGATGGCTTCACTGTCCTTGATGACCTTGAAGTTACGCACATCGCCTTCGTATACGATATCGCCATCGTATGTGCCGGCTGGGTAGACACCGGATAGAACTTTCATCAGGGTCGACTTGCCCGCCCCGTTTTCGCCCACCAGTGCGTGGATCTCACCTTGGCGAACCTTGAGGTTCACATTCTCAAGCGCCTTGACGCCCGGGAACGTCTTGGTGATGTCCCGCATCTCTAGGATAATATTGTCCATAATCAAAATCCAACGCCGGGAGTCGTGACTGACGCGACGATCATAAATGCGAAGTCCGGAACCCGCAATCTGCGGGTTCCGGTGGTTTTCATTGCTTACTTAAGCTGTTCAGCCTTGTAGTAGCCGCTGTCGATGAGGACCTTCTGGTAGGTGTCCTTGGTGACGACGACTGGCTTCAGCAGGTAGGAAGGAACGATCTTGACGCCGTTGTCGTAGGTCTTGGTGTCGTTGACTTCAGGTGTGCCGCCGGTAGCAACTGCGGTGACCATGGCAACTGTGACCTTGGCGAGGTCGCGTGTGTCCTTGAAGATCGAAGAATACTGTTCGCCAGCAATGATCGACTTGATCGAAGGAATTTCGCAATCCTGGCCGCTGACGATTGGCAGCTTGAGAGTGCCCGAGCCGTAGCCGACGCCCTTGAGCGACGAGATGATACCGATCGACAGGCCGTCGTAAGGCGACAGGACTGCATCGACGTGAGCGTCGGTGTAGTAGGCCGACAGGAGGTTATCCATGCGGGCCTGGGCCGTTGCCGGATCCCAACGCAGAGTACCGACCTTGTCCATGCCAACCTGGCCGGACTTCACGACGAGCTTTCCGCTGTCGATGTAAGGCTGAAGAACAGACATCGCGCCATCATAGAAGAAGAAGGCGTTGTTGTCGTCCGGCGAACCGCCGAAGAGCTCGATGTTGAACGGGCCCTTGCCGTCCTTGAGGCCGAGGCCGTCAACGATGGTGCCGGCCTGGAGAACGCCGACCTGGAAGTTGTCGAAGGTAGCGTAGTAGTCGACGTTGGCCGAATCGCGGATCAGGCGGTCATAGGCGATGACCTTGATACCGGCGTCATGGGCCTTCTGCAGCACGTCAGACAGTGTCGTGCCGTCGATCGAAGCGACGACGAGAACCTTGGCACCCTTGGTTACCATGTTCTCGATCTGCGAAAGCTGGTTAGGAATATCGTCGTCAGCATACTGCAGGTCGGTCGTGAAACCAGCAGCCTGAAGCTGCTTGACGATGTTGTTGCCGTCATCGATCCAGCGCGCCGAAGACTTCGTTGGCATAGCGATACCAACCAGACCCTTGTCGGCAGCCATGGCTGGCATGACAAATGTCGCAACACCGAAGGCCGCTGCGGCCATCAATGAGATAATGGATTTCATTGCTCTCTCCCGTTTTTTTAAAATTTGGCGTACGCAAAAGCGCCCACCCCGAAACTGTGGCAGGTTCCGTTGATTGGATATTACTTCAATATCAATACGAAGTACGTCTCCTCCACGATCCCACACGTGTCATGCTGCTCCCAGCACGGCGGCAAACTGGAATCAATTCGTATAACTGTCAAATAGAATAACTGGCGTGCAATATGACGATTTTGGTATAATGGTAAAAAGTACTACTTTTTAGCCCCGTAAGCAGGAAAAATGCCACCATGGAGAACATACACAACGATTATTCTCGTGATGGTATAGAAATCCACACAGATAATTTTCGTGACGACAGCCTGCTTCGCAATGGATTGAAGATGAATCACCTGCGGATGATCGTCATGATCGAGGATCATGGGCAGATCTCCGCAGCGGCCGAATCCATGAATATCTCTCAACCTGCAGCTTCGCGCATGTTGTCGGAGATGGAAGCGATCGCCAAGACATCTCTCTACCAGCGCGTCGCCCGTGGCGTGGAACTGACGCCGTTCGGCCTGGCGCTTGCCAAGCGGGCCCGCAAGATACTGCTGGAACTGCGGGAGGCCAGCCGCGAGATCGCCGAGTTGCGCACCGGCAAGGGTGGGTCTGTGCATCTCGGTGCCGTCGCAGCGCCGGCCATCAGTCTGGTGGTGCCGGCGATACAGCGGGTCACGGAGGCCTATCCGGGCATCGAAATCAACATCCAGGTCGATAACAGCAACGTTCTCGCCCGAGAACTGCTGGCAGCTCGTCACGACTTCATCATCAGCCGGATTCCGGACGAACTGAACCCGAGGCTGTTCACCGCCCACCAGATCGGCATCGAGAAGGCATGCCTGATCGTGCGAAAGGGGCATCCACTGCTCAAAAAGGGTGTGGTCGGGCTTGCGGATCTCACCGGCCAAGACTGGGTGTTCCAGCCGCCGGGTACGCTGCTGCGCCGCAGGCTCGAGGATATCTTCATCTCCGCCGGCGTGGCGCTGCCGGAGAATATCGTCAACACGTCATCGGTGGTCCTGACCCTTGCCGTCGTCTGCAAGACAGATGCGATTTCGCCGATCGCTCGCGACATGGCGGACTTTATCTGCGGCCAGAGTTCTCAGGCAGGCGAGGCCTGCATCTTGCCGATCGATTTCGCCATAGATGTGAAGCCCTACAGCCTGATCACGGCGCGCGAGCGCGCCCTGCCACCCAGCGCCCTACTGCTCTACGACATGATCCTGCAGGAAAGCCGGCGCGCTGCCGGCTGACGGATCAGCCAGACACCACTTTCATGTCATAGGTTTTGTGGATTGGGAGACATCATGCTGTTTGGACAATCCATATTTCAATCTGTCCTCGACCGTCTCGACGCCGAGGATGAAGAAGCAGTTTTCGCGCAGTCGGCTTCGGCGCACCGGATTCAAGGCCTGAATTCCAGCTTCGCGGCTGATGTACGCGATGGCGTGTCCGTATCCGAGGCGCGGCCGGACCAGGCCTATCTCGACAACCTCGGGCCCGAGCGAGAACCGCCCGCGCCTGAGACGCCGTCTATTGCGACGCGCGACATTGAGCCGGAGAAATGCGCCGCGCCGGTGATGCCGGTCCACCTGGCGCGCATCCTGCCGCAGGAGGTTGCTGCGGAACTTGGAATTTCGGCTGCGGACACGCTGCAGACGCTCAACGACAAGCGCCGGAGTTTTGCCAAGGTCAACCATCCCGACGGCGTCAACCCGCTTTTCAAGGAACAGGCAACGACGCGCATGAAAATCGCCAACCTGCTGATCGACGAGGCACTCCGCCGCATCGAGATCCGCGCCAGACTTTTCAAATAGATTAGGCTTTTGGACAGATCAGGCTTCTGGACCTGCATCCTCACGCGGCGGCGGCGGTGCTATTTCTTCCGGCGTGGGCGTGTAGTTCAAAAGCAGAACCCACGCCGCATAGGCACCTACGGCACCGATGGCCATGCTCCAGATCGGCTCGCCGAAGGTTGCCTCGATGATTGCCCAGCCAAGGCACAGGGCGACGATGCCGATGCGCACATAGATGGGACGGTAGAATCGATGGCTCGGGTCGATCATTTTCATGAGGCTGTTGTCCGCTTGTTTGTTCGGCACCGTCCATAAGCTGAATTTCGCGATTGTGAAACCCCGGGCGCTTGACGACGGCACAGGAAGATGGAATGAAAATTCCAGAATGAGACCAAGACGGTTTATTTGTTCCGAATCTGGGAGGATGGAAAATGACGGTAAGATTTGGACTGCTCGGCGCCGGCCGCATCGGCAAGGTACACGCCAAGGCAGTCAGCGCCAACGGTGATGCGATACTGGTGGCGGTAGCGGATCCCTTTGCGGCCGCGGCCAATGCGATAGCCTCGGCCTATGGCTGCGAGGTTCGCACCATCGACGCGATCGAGTCGTCTGCAGATATCGATGCAGTGGTCATCTGCACCCCGACGGATACACACGCCGACCTGATCGAACGTTTTGCCCGTGCTGGCAAGGCGGTCTTCTGCGAGAAGCCAATCGACCTCGATACCGCACGGGTCGAGGCCTGCATCGACGTCGTCGCGAAGACCAAGGGAAAGCTGATGGTCGGCTTCAATCGCCGATTCGATCCGCATTTCATGGCCGTGCGCAAGGCGATCGACGATGGAAAAATCGGCGACGTCGAGATGGTGACGATCACCTCCCGCGATCCCGGTGCCCCGCCTGTCGACTACATCAAACGCTCCGGCGGCATTTTCCGCGACATGACCATCCATGATTTCGACATGGCGCGGTTCCTGCTCGGCGAAGAGCCGGTGTCCGTCAGCGCCACGGCCGCAGTGTTGATCGACAAGGCAATCGGCGTCGCCGGAGATTACGACAGCGTCTCGGTGCTGCTGCAGACGGCGTCCGGCAAGCAGGCGATGATCTCGAATTCGCGCCGTGCCACATACGGCTACGACCAGCGCATCGAGATCCACGGCTCGAAGGGCATGGTAGCCGCTGAGAACCAGCGCCCCTTCTCCATCGAGGTCGCCAATGGCGACGGATACACCCGTCCGCCGCTGCATGATTTCTTCATGACGCGTTACACGGAAGCCTATGCCAACGAGATCGCCGCCTTCATCAGCGCCGTTGAGCAGGGCACCGACATCAGCCCGTCCGGCGCCGATGGCCTTGCCGCGTTGAAACTTGCCGACGCTGCCGTGCGCTCGGTCAAGGAAGGCAAATTGATTTCCGTCGCCTGAGATTATCCGCTCAAGCTATCGATCGACGCCGGGCAATTATCCGGCGTCGACATATTGGGGTGCCTCCCCTGCCCGGTCCTTGATCTCCACATCCGCAATCGCCCGCAATGCGACGATGTCGCCGTCAATCGCATCGAGCGCCCGGCGCAGATGGCCCTCGAACACCAGCGCCTGTTCGTCTGCCATGATCCTCATTTCCGGCAGGCCTCCCATGCGAACGATCTGCGATTGCCGCAAACCCTCCTCCATGCCCTCCTGAAGCAGGTCGATATATCGTGTTCCCGGACCGGTCAGCACGATGGGCATCTGTCCGTAGAGGCTGAGCACACGCGACAGGCCATTGCCGAGCACCAGGCCTGCCTGGTGAAACGCAAAGCGGTTCCGACGATTTCCCTGCCGGGCGCTGGCTGCGATCTTGTCGAGTTCGGTGACAGGAACGAACTTGGCCGGAATGGTGTCGAGCGGCACGGCAAAGGCATTGCGCAGGATTGCGTAGAAACCGGCATAGGCCTCGATGCAGCCGCGCGAGCCGCAGCGACAGAGGCCACCATTCGGCTCATGCAGCATATGGCCGAAATTAGGTGCCGCGACCTCGCGGTCGCCATTGGCGGTGCGCCTGACGATGCCGAGCCCGATGCTGTGGCCGAGCGACAGGGCCGCCAGCGTCTCGAAACCCCGGCCCTGCTCCTCGCGCTGTCCGGCGGCATCGGCCACCAGCAGCGTCTCGTTGCCGAGAATGATCTTCGCCGGCCAATCGTTTCCGAGAACCGCGGCAAAGTCGATCTGCTCCTCCCCGAAGATCGGCGACCAGCGCAGCACCGGCTCAAAACCGTCCACCAGGCCCTTACTGCTGATCGAAATGACGAGCACGTCCTGCGGTGCGATCTTCGAGCGGGCAACAATCCTGGACAGCCCTGCCCTTATGGATTCGACGAAGCGGGCAATGCCCGTTCCGTCCTGCGACCGGCCTTCGGAAAACCGATCGAGCAAGGTACCGGCATAATCCACCAGCGAATATTGCACCGCATCCGACGAGATGATGAGCACCACCAGATAGCCGCAGTCGCGGCGCTGGGCAAAGGCCACGCGCGGCCGGCCGCGACTGCCTGCCAGCTGCTGCTCGGTCTTGACGATGATCTGGGCACGCTCGAGATCGGCGGTGATTGCCGAGATCGTGCCGGACGACAAGGTCGTGTGATCCGAGAGCTCCGTGTGAGCCAGCGGCCCGTGGCGGCGCAGTGCCTTGAGCACCATGACGCTGTTGCGCCGGCGCACCCACTCGGCACTGGACTTGCCTTGCATCAGGTGTCTCTCCCTCTCCCTGTCCGTTGCGCATGACTAACCTGCGGTTGGATCTTGGTCTCCGACAAAACCTTGTCGTGCAGTGTTGACAGCCTCAAAATTCTCTGACACTTAATTTCTCGACTGTCGAGAAAAAAGGAGTTTTTTCGACAGCACATTCGCGGCGGCCGGGCGGGAGCTCTAGAGGTGCGTGCGGTCGCGTTTCACTCGGGAGGGTATTATGAAAACTTTTGTTAGGCTCGCCGCTGGCGCAGCCCTCGTTTTGACGATGCAGACGACCGCCTTCGCCAAGGATCTGGTGGTCGGCGTTTCCTGGTCGAATTTCCAGGAAGAACGCTGGAAGACCGACGAAGCGGCCATCAAAAAGGCACTGACCGCAGCGGGCGCCAAGTATATTTCCGCCGATGCCCAGTCCTCTGCTTCCAAGCAGCTGACCGACGTCGAATCGCTGATTTCGCAGGGTGCCACGGCATTGATCGTGCTTGCCCAGGACAGTGACGCCATCGGCCCGGCAATCGAGAAAGCCGCAGACGAAGGTATTCCGGTCGTTGGCTACGACCGTCTGATCGAAAATCCGGCTGCTTTCTACATCACCTTCGACAACAAGGAAGTCGGCCGCATGCAGGCCCGCGACGTGCTGAAGGTCAAGCCAGAAGGCAATTACGTCTTCATCAAGGGCTCGTCTTCCGATCCGAACGCAGACTTCCTGTTTGCAGGCCAGAAGGAAGTCCTCAAGGCTGCCATGGATGCCGGCAAGATCAAGAATGTCGGCGAAGCCTACACCGATGGCTGGCTGCCGCAGAATGCCCAGCGCAACATGGAGCAGATCCTGACCGCCAACAACAACAAGGTTGACGCGGTTGTTGCCTCCAACGACGGAACTGCCGGCGGCGCCGTTGCCGCGCTCGACGCACAGGGCCTTGCCGGTTCCGTGCCTGTATCCGGCCAGGACGCCGACAAGGCAGCACTCAACCGCATCGCGCTTGGCACCCAGACAGTATCCGTCTGGAAAGACTCCCGCGAACTCGGCAAGCGCGCGGCTGAAATCGCTCTCGATCTTGCCGGTGGCAAGAAGATGACCGAAATCAAGGGCGTCCAGAGCTTCAACGGCGGTCCGAAGCACGTCGAAATGCAGTCGGTCTTCCTGACGCCTGTCGCCATCACCAAGGATAACCTCAACGTCGTCATCGACGCTGGCTGGATTTCCAAGGCCGAAGCCTGCCAGGGCGTCAAGGCCGGCGCCGTTGCTGCTTGCAAGTAACCGCTGACCAACTGCAAGTGAGGCGCCGCCCGATATCCGGTGCGGCGCCGATCGCCACCGGCGCGGCCATGTTATGGCCACTGCCGCAACCCTTGCGTCACTGACGTCGTCACCGCGCGTGCCGGCACCTATGCCGAGAGAGTGTCCATCCATCGGCCGGGACGCATATTCGAGAACAGCGCCAGACTTATGCCAGTGAAACGCAAAGTGTCGACGGTCTGCGCTCAACAGTGGAGAACGGCAGAGCAATGGCCGACATGACTCAGTCCACAACATCGGGCGGTGCGCGCGCCACGGAGACCAATGCGCTCACGCGCTTCCTGCGTGCCACCGAGATCGATACCCGCATGCTCGGCATGGTCGGCGCCCTGCTGATCATCTGGGTCGGCTTCGACCTCTATACCGGGCACCTGTTCCTGACCCCGCGCAACCTCTGGAACCTCTCCGTCCAGACCTGCGAGATCGCCGTGCTGGCGACGGGGATGGTTCTGGTCATCGTCACCCGCAACATCGACCTTTCCGTCGGCTCCCTGCTCGGCTTCGTCGCCATGATAATGGGCGTCGTCCAGGCAAAATGGTTGCCGACCTATCTCGGCTTCGACAGCCACTGGACCTGGGTCATTGCGCTGATCTGTGGACTGGCTGCCGGCGCCCTGATCGGGCTCCTGCAGGGTATCATCATCGCCTTCCTCGGCGTTCCCTCGTTCATCGTCACGCTCGGCGGCTTTCTCGCCTGGCGCGGGCTTGCCTGGTATGTCACGTCTGGCCAGACCGTGGCACCGCTCGATGCCACTTTCCGGATCATGGGGGGCGGCGCGGAAGGCTCCATCGGCGCCACCTGGAGCTGGGTCATCGGCATCGTCGCCTGCCTAATGATCGTGGTCGGCATCGCCGGCTCGCGGCGCCAGCGCAAGCGTTTCAACTTCCCCCGGCGCCCCGTCTGGGCCGAATACTTCCTCGCCATGCTCGGCTCGGCCATGGTGCTGGGCACGATCTATGTCTTCACCATCTACTACTGGCCGGTCGGAATCGCCAAGAAATACGCCAACGACCACGGCATCGCCTGGCCCGAAGGTGGCCTCGAGATCCCCTACGGCATCGCCGTGCCGGTGCTGATTGCGGTTGCCGCCGGGATCATCATGACGTTCATCGCCACGCGGCTGCGTTTCGGTCGCTACGTGTTTGCCATCGGCGGCAATCCAGAGGCAGCCGAACTCGCCGGCATTAAGACGCGCTGGGTGACGGTGAAAATATTCACGCTGATGGGCTTTCTTGCCGCCGTCGCCGCCGCGATCTCGACCGCCCGGCTGAATGCTGCTGCCAACTCGCAGGGCACGACCTATGAGCTCTACACCATCGCTGCGGCCGTCATCGGCGGCACGTCGCTCGCCGGCGGTACCGGCACGGTGGCCGGCGCCATGCTCGGCGCCCTCGTCATGCAATCGCTGCAATCGGGCATGGGGCTCGCCAACGTCGATACGCCCATCCAGAACGTCGTCGTCGGCGTCGTGCTGGTGATCGCCGTCTGGCTCGACACCGTCTATCGCTCGCGGGCCAAGTAAGAGGAATTCCAGCTATGACGGATCACAACACTCCGCTTGTGGAACTGAAGAACATTTCCATTTCCTTCGGCGGCATCCACGCGGTCGACAACGCCTCGATCGACCTCTATCCTGGCGAAGTCGTCGCCCTGCTCGGCCACAACGGCGCCGGCAAGTCGACGCTGATCAAGATCTTGTCCGGCGCTTACAAGCGCGACAGCGGCGATATCTTCATCAACGGCGAGCCCGTCGACATCCGCACGCCCCGCGATGCGAAGAAATTCGGCATCGAGACGATCTACCAGACACTCGCCGTCGCCGACAACGTCGATGCCGCTGCCAACCTCTATCTCGGCCGCGAGTTGCAGACCCGCTGGGGAACCCTTGACGACGTGGCGATGGAAGCGTCCGCCCGCGAGGTGATGGGTCGGCTGAACCCAAACTTCAAGCGCTTCAAGGAGCCGGTGAAGGCACTGTCCGGCGGCCAGCGGCAGTCTGTGGCGATTGCCCGGGCTATTCTCTTCAACGCCCGGATCCTGATCATGGACGAGCCGACCGCAGCGCTCGGGCCGCAGGAGACGGCGCAGGTCGGCGAACTGATCAAGCAGCTGAAAAAGGAGGGAATCGGCATCTTCCTCATCAGCCACGACATCCACGACGTCTTCGATCTCGCCGACCGCGTCTCCGTGATGAAGAACGGCCAGGTGGTGGGCCATGCCCGTACCGAGGATGTCACCAAGGACGAGGTGCTCGGCATGATCATCCTCGGCAAGGTGCCACCCAAGGCCACACCCGGCCCCGGTGCCATGAGGACGGCGTGATCGCCAGGCTTGAAAGCACAAGGCCGCGAACCAAAACGTCGCGGCCTTTTCCTTTGCGGAAAACTGTTGGCATCGTTGACAGCTTTTCCGCATTTTCCGCATTGATGCCTGGCGCGACCTAGGCTATGAACCTGCAATCGGACAGGCGGTAAGCCCCGCCCTCGGCATGCACCCGTAGCTCAGCTGGATAGAGTGTTGGATTCCGATTCCAAAGGTCACAGGTTCGAATCCTGTCGGGTGCGTTTCCCATATTATAATCCCATGATTTTCAAACTGACGCTGCGTGTGGTTTTATCGATCCGCACCGGGTTAATCTGGCCTGCGCCGTCAGTTTTCAACGGTGATGTCCGAGTATCCAGCCTTCGACCCGCTTCACGCTATCGCTATCCGGTGAGCCTTCCGGGCGGCGGCCGGTGGCGACTTCGAGCATTCCGAGCAGCCCGACAACCGCATCAAAGCGATCTTCTCCGGAATTGTCGGCGCCGAATCCGTCACGCAGGCAGTCTACGATTGCCGTCGTTTCGATGTCCTGGCGCTCTTTCGCCCATTCCAGAATGCTAAGACCGACGCGCTGTCGATCCTCCTGGCGCCTCTTGCTTCCCCAGCCTTTTTTCATTCCAACCAGGCTGTATACGTCGGCCGGGTACGTCTCGCAGATTACCACAGACCTGGAGGAGGTCAGCTCTGCAAGTGCTCCATCGAATGGCCAGATGCCGATCTGGTCAAGCGCCGGTGCTATGATCTCCTGCCATCCCGCTATCGCACCTTTGCCAACCTGATTGCCGCCCAGCGTCCAGAATAATGAACAGCCGGCCGGCCTGTAGGGCGTTGCTCGTTCGCATTCTCGCAACAAGTCGTCGCTCTTGAGGATGCCGAGTGCGTCGTAGAGATGGGCTCTTGCCGTTCCGCCCGGCCGCATCGGGTAAAACGGCCGTCGGTGAGATATCTGGTGGCGCTGATCGGCGACGTCATACCAATCGGACCAATCGCCCTTGCCGAACTGTGCGATCGCCTCGCGAAACGAGGCAATGCCGGCATGTGCGGCATAGGCCTTGGGAAGGCCTATGGGAAAGTCGAACCCGACCAGTAGCGAGCCGGACTGCTGGGAGCGACCTGCCAGCCGCCGAAACAAGGTGGCGGTATCGCCGACAAGCTCCGGAGCTGCGATTAGCCATTTGCCATCGGCTCTGATGGCGGTCGACATCCAGCGCTTTCCGCTGTGCTTGCTCCAGTCGCAATGTGCGCTGACTTCGAGTGCCATCCTATCGTCCTTTTATCGGGCGCGCATTGGAAATGCGGCGGCGGTTTTTTCGGAAACTTTGATGTTGCGTTGCGCGCGTTAACACCGCTTTATCCTCGCTGTATATGTTCACATTTCCGTTTCTTTGGAACGCTTTGACGCCGTGCATGTTTTAGCTGCATTAACGGGAGAATGAGTATGAGTGATAATCGCGAAACAGAAATCCAACGCCGCGCCCACGCAATCTGGGAACGCAACGGACAGCCGGACGGCGCTCATTCGGAGCACTGGGCGGAAGCCGAGCGCGACTATGACGATGAAGTCGGCACCGGGGGCAAGGCGGATTCGCAGACGATAGAGGGCGACGACCTCGCCAGCCCCCGCGCGATGCGCGAGGCGGCGCGCGAGCATTCGGACACGTACATGGTCGCCACAGATCTGGAAGACGACGATCAGCGCACCAATGCAAACGGCACCCGCGAACAGCCCTGATCCACGCTAAGCTTTCACTGGCAACCAGCCAGCATGAAACGATATGAGCCCGATGCGCCAAGCGTATCGGGCTTTTCTGTTGATGATTCCGGGAGCCGACGACAATTTTCCTTTCGGCTGTGATAAGTAGGGAAGCGCAGAAGGATATACTGGATGAGTCTGAGCGATGATGGACTGGAACACTCGGAGCTTTCCGGTGATTTTTCCGAAAGCGGCACCACAGTGCGCGTCGACATATTCCGTGCCCTAGGCACCCCGCTCGATTGGAAAATGGAAGTCATCGATGCAGCGGACGGAAAGACCGTTTGGGAAGACGGTTTCGCCACGGACCGCGATGCCTTCGACGAATTCCTGGCGACTATAGAGCGTGAGGGAATACGGACTTTCCTTGACGATCGGGACCCGCCGGTCCATTGACGGTCAGCCGAGGAGTGCCCATGAAAAACGTCGACGACCTCATCAGTTCCGCCAGGACCGTCCATGACCGCTACGCCGCGTCCCGTATGGAGCGCGAAACCGTTAGGGAATGGGTGCTGGGACTGAGCGAGTACCGCGAGCCATACGCGACAGTGCTGCGTGAGGCGCTAGAATGGTTCAAGTCGCTCAATCCGACGGGGGATATGGAAACGTTGAAGGCCAACGACCTCGATCGGCTCAGGGCGATCTTCGAGGTGGCTGACAAGAGCGCGCCCCGGCGACGGTAAATGGTTTGGGTAGGTCTCTGGACCTATAAGCCAGCTGCCAAGCTCAGTAGGCTGGCTCGATGCGGTTGCAGACCGAATTTCCCGCGATCTCGCGCGCAACGTTGACTGCGGCTTCGAGAGCGGTGAGGCTCGGAGCGGAGCCGTCTAGATAGATCACACCACGATCCTGGGTAACTTCTATGCGGGCTCCGTCTAGCCCGGATGCATAGGCCATGGCAGACGAAACTGCTGCACAAAGACCAGCCATCTGTGCGCCGACAAAACCGCTGGTTGGAAGAATAGACATGAACATGGCGACACGCTCCCTTTTCTATCAGGTGTAACGTATGAACGCCAATTTTGTTCATCGTGCGTTCATATTCACAATTTTGATGTCAGAGCGTCATCGATTGTCATATCGGGCTGTGTCTACGCTCGCAAAACTCGTCAAGCGCTATCGCTGGGCGAATAGTCGACCATCAGCACGATCGTGAATCGAACGACGGGCTGGCGACGGTCATTGGCGACTTCTACGGAGAGGCGACGGCCATTGCCCTCGGGAATTCCGTCGATCGCCATCTCTGCCAATACGCTCTTTGCCTGGTCGATGGCCGCAGTCAGCGTTGGATATTCAAAGGGCGCATCACCGGCGGAAAAGCCCTCGTTGTCGCTGATGTTGAAATAGAACTTAGCCATCCGCAGCCTCCTGCGTGGAAAGACGCAAATCGCTAATATGTTCCCCGGTTGAATAGCAACTCAGCAAGTTGGGTGTGAGGTCGCCCGGGGCGGTGTTCGTTGACTTCGCTTGGACCGGCTTACTATACACGCAGGCGCTCCACGTCTGCAGTTGCAGGATGACCTCCATCTATCAAAGGTTTGTGTCTCATGCTCAGCAACAGCCTGGCTGTCTTTTTCGGGAGGGATGTCGTGGAGGTCGCACGCGATCTCATCGGGTGGCAATTTTGCGTCGATGGCGTCGGCGGCTTGATCGTCGAGACGGAGGCCTATCGGCTGGACGACGAAGCCTCCCACAGCTTTCGCGGTCCGGGATTGCGCAACTCCGTGATGTTCGGCCCGGCCGGGCACGCCTATGTCTACCGCTCCTACGGAATTCACTGGTGCATCAACTTCGTCTGCCTGCCCGGCAGCGCGGTGCTGATCCGTGCACTGGAACCGAACACCGGTCTTGACAGGATGGCAGCGCGACGCAGCACGGACAGCCTTGCGCAACTGTGCAGCGGTCCGGGCAAGCTCAGCCAGGCGCTGGGCATCGAACTCGCACATAACGGGGCGCCTTTGGACCAGCCGCCGTTCACACTGGCTGCGGGTCCTGCGATAGACATCGTCTCTGGGCCGCGGATTGGGATCACGCGCAATGTCGCGGCTCCCTGGCGTTTCGGCGCCGCAGGGTCGCGCTTTGTCAGTCGTAGATTTGGCTAATGCCACTTCGGCAGGCTGCTGCATTTGCTATTCCATGGCAATGCTGTGGTCGACCTTCGGGGGCGCAGACGGCTTTCGCAGCAGGATGACCAGCGGCATGGCGAACAGCGACATCAGCATCAGCAGCTTGAAGTCGTCAATATAGGCGATGATCGTCGCCTGAAGGGTAACGATACTGTCCAGGCTGGCGCGGCCGATCGCTGTCAGCGGGCTGAGGCCTTGGGCGGCGGGCGCGTCGAATGCGTGGTTGAACGGCGTCACATAGGCGGCAATCGATTCGTGGTTGCTCTGGGTATTACGGATGATCAGCGCCGAGACGATGGAGATGCCGACGCTGGAGCCGATATTGCGCGATAGATTGTAGAGCCCTGTCCCCTCGCCGCGCATGTGCGCCGGCAGGGTCGCGAAGGCGACGGTGGTCAGCGGCACGAACAGGAAGCCGAGGCCGGCGCCCTGTACAAAGCCGACGACGATGATCGTCGTTTGCGAGACGTCGGGTGTCCAGCCGGTCATCTCGTACATCGCCCACGCCGTCAGGCCGAGCCCCAGCAGCAAGAGCCAGCGCGTATCCACCTTGCCGATCAGGCGTCCGACAAGAAACATGCAGACCATTGTGCCGAGGCCGCGCGGTCCCATGACGATGCCGGCCGTGACGACGGGATAGCCCATCAGGGTCTGCAGGTAGGGCGTCATCAGCGCCAGCGATGCCAGATAGGTGACGCCGACGATAAAGATGAAAAACATGCTGACGGAGAAATTCTGATCGAGAAAGAGACGGGGATTGACGAAGGATTTCTCGGTGGTGAAAGTGTGGACAACGAACAGGTAGAATGCGCAGAAGCAGACCAGCGCTTCGACGATGATCTCGCCGGATGAAAACCAGTCCAGTTGCTCGCCTCTGTCGAGGAAGAGCTGCAACGAGGCTATCCCAAGGCTGAGCATGCTGAAGCCGAAAACATCGAGCTTGGCCAGCGCATCGACCTTCGTCTCCTTGACGAAGACGACGATGCCCATGAAGGCGACAAGGCCGATCGGCACGTTAATGTAGAATACCCAACGCCAGCTGATATGGTCCGTCAGCCAGCCGCCGATGACGGGACCGAGCACCGGGCCAACCATTACAGAGACACCGAACAGCGCCATGGCCTTGCCGCGCTCCTCGACGGAGTAGATGTCCAGCAGGATACCTTGCGACAAGGGGACTAGAGCCGCGCCGAAAAGGCCCTGGAGCAAGCGGAAGCCGACGATCTGCACCAGCGACTGGGCAAAACCGCAGAGCACCGACGCAGCCACGAACCCGGAGATTGCCGTCAGCAGCACACGTTTGCGACCGAACTTGGCGGACAGGAAGCCCGATGGCGGCGTCATGATGGCAGCGGCGACGATGTAGGAGGTCAATACCCAGTTGATCTGGTCGGAGCTGGCGGCGACGCTGCCCTGGATGTAGGGCAGTGCGACATTGGCAATGGTCGTATCCAGCGCCTGCATGATGACCGCAAGAATGACGCAGGCGGTGATTGCGCCACGGTTGGCTATGACGGGCGGGGCGCCGTCGGATGGGTTACTCATGACCCTTGCCATTTGAACGGCCCAGCAACTTTGCGACAAAATCCGGCAAGCCGCGGGCGTGGCCCGTATCGACGTCCACTTCCGTGCTCATGCCGACTCGGAGCGGCGGCTTGCCGGCGGCATCGTCGATGTTCACCCGCATCGGGATGCGCTGGACCACCTTCACCCAGTTGCCGGTGGTGTTTTGCGCCGGCAGCAACGAGAAGCTGGAGCCCGAGGCAGGGCTGATGCTGGCGACGGTGCCACTCCAGACCACGCCGGGATAGGCATCGACGGAGATGGAGACGGTCTGGCCCGGCTTGACGTAGGTGAGTTCGGTTTCCTTCGGGCTGGCGGCGATCCACATGTCGTTGGACGACACCAGGGAAAAGCCTTGTTGCGCAGCCGCGAGATAACCGCCGACTTGCAGGCTGTCGACGTTGGTGACGGTGCCATCGAAGGACGCTCGAACCACGGTATCGTCGAGCTGCCGCTGTGCGTCGTCGACGGCGGCCTTGGCCTGCAGGTAAGTGGGGTTCTGCTCGAGCGGCTGGGTAAGGTCACCGCCGATCTGGGCCAGTGTACTGGCGGCTTGTGCTTTGGCGACGGCCACTTTCTGCTTGGCGGCGTCAAGGTCGTGCTTGGCCGAATCGAACACGGCCTTGGAGGCTGCTGAGCTGTTTATCAGGCTCTGCTGGCGATCGAACGAGGTCTGGTAAAAGGGCAGATCCGCCTCGGCCTGGGCAATCTCAGCCAGCGTCTGCTGGTAGCTGGCCTGCAGGTTGAGGATCTGGTTACGAGCAACGCCGAGCTGGGCCTTCGCCCCCTCCAGCGCAATCTGGAAGGAATCGGGCTTCAGCCTGAACAGGACCTGGCCCTTCTTCACCTGTTCGTTTTCATGCACCTCTATGGCGGCAACAAAGCCGCTGACATCGGTGGAAACCCCAACCATGTCGGCGCCGATATAGGCGTTGTCCGTGGACATCACCTGCCCGCCCGTGACGTAGAAATAGCCGCCGATGACCAAGACGATGGGGAGCGCGGCGAACAGGATCAGTCGCGTTGCGCCGCGACGTTTGCGCGGTGCGACGGGCGCTGCAGCAGGCGGAACGATGGCCGCCGGCGCCGCTGTCGGATTGCCGGAGGGTCCCTCGGCAATCTCGTCCGTCGTAACGACACGGATGGTCTTTTCGGATCTAGCGGACCTGGGGAGAGGCAGTCGTTCAGCCATGTGAGGTCTCTTGCTGGCACAGGGCAAAACGGCCGCTGGCAACGTGGTTGGGGCGGGAACTATTGACGAATGTGGGGACGAGAGGGGAATGCCTGCGATGGCCCTTCTCCACCGGTCTGTTGTGAACAGACAGCCTGTGAGAGGGCGTCAGGCCGACAGCAGGCTCGCATAATTGGCGGCGCGCTGGGACGTCTTCAGGTAAAGCGTGGAAAGAGAAAATCGTCATGGGCATAAAGCCTGCCATTCGTTAGCATGCTTACTATACCCCAATACATAATAAGTCAAACGTTCTATATCGCTATGGCTGTATGCGAGCCATAAACGCAATAAAGCCGGCGATGATCGCCGGCTTTATTTTTAGTTCAGATTTGGTGGTATCAGCGGCGGCTGAGAAGGCCGACCACGTAGGCGATACCGGCGGTCACTGCGAGAGCGAAAAGCGGCTCTTCCCGGACCTTGTCGCGGACGCGCGAGGTAACCAGGGCGGCTTCTTCTGTAACGACCGTCTTGGCACCCTGACTGATTGCCACAACGCTGTCCGACAGCTTGGCTAGATCTTCCTTGAGTGCGGCGATCTGCGCGGAAAGATCCTGCGCTGCTGCTTCAGTTTCGACGCGTGCTGCTGCGGATTGGATGGAAGCGGTTTTCAGTTCAGCCATTTTTCAGCTCCTTTGTTTGTGCCCGATAAACGCCGAGTATCGGCATTGGTTCCGCGCATTTTGCGATTTCGGCGGATGCTCTTCAATTCCCGTGCGGATTGCTCTAAGGAACAGCCAATGCTTCGCCTGATTTGCGAGGCCGTTCCGTATTGAGGTTAGCATTCCGATGTTTGAACTGCTGAGAAAATTGGCCCGCACCTGGGTCGCCAAAGGCCTGATGCTGTTGCTTGTGGCATCCTTCGGGATCTGGGGCGTGTCGCGGTCCTTGATCGGCGGGAGCACCGGATCGACCGTCATCACTGTCGGCGACCAGCAGATCGGCGCCGCGGAATATCGCCTCGCCTATCGACGCCAGCTCTCGGCGCTGAGCCAGCAGTTCGGCACGCAGCTGTCGCCGGAGCAGGCCCGCGCCTTCGGGCTCGAACAGCAGACCAACTCCCAGCTCGTCGCCGGTGCCTCGCTGGACCAACTGGCTGCTGACATGAACCTCGGCCTGTCGCAGGACCGGCTCGCCAAGCTGATCGGCGAGGACCCGGCATTCAAGTCGAACACTGGTCAATTCGACCGCGGGCTGTTCACAAGCCGCCTCGCCAATGCAGGCATCAGCCAGGACGACTATATCAACGAGCGTAGCAAGGTCGCCGTACGCGGCCAGATCGTCGATTCCATCTCCAACGGCTTCAAGGCACCGCAAACGCTGGTTGCCGGCCTTAAGGAGTTTCACGACGAGAGCCGCAGCATCGACTACCTGATCCTCACCAATGCGAACATCGATCCGGTCAAGGCACCGGCCGACGATGTGCTTGCAAAGTGGTTCGAGGGCGTAAAGTCGCGGTACCGCGCGCCGGAGTATCGCAAACTTTCCTACGTGAAGCTGCAGGCAGCCGACATTGCCGATACCGCCGCCATCACGGACGATGCGGTGCGCGCCGAATTCGAAAAGCGCAAGGAAAGCTTCACGACCCCGGCAACCCGGACCATCGAACAGCTGAGCTTTGCCAACAAGGACCTGGCGGACGCGGCTTCCGTCGCCCTTAAAACCGGCACGACCTTCGACCAGCTCGTGACCGATCAGGGCAAGACCGCCAGCGACGTCATGCTCGGCACATTCAACAAGGCAAGCGTTCCGGATTCAGCCATTGCGGAGCCGGCTTTCGCTGTGACCAAGGACGGCGGCACGACCGGCGTCATCGAGGGATCGTTCGGACCTGTGATCCTGCGCGTCACCAACATCAAGGTGGAAAGCGCCAAGTCGTTCGAGGACGTCAAGGAAGACCTGCGCAAGCAGATGGCGATTGCTGCAGCGTCTTCGCAGATCGCCGACCTGCACGACAAGTTCGAAGATGCACGCGGCTCCGGCGCGACACTGGTCGAAGCAGCGCAGCAACTGAAACTGAAGCCCGTGACGGTCGATTCCGTCGACGCCACCGGCCTCGACAAAGCCGGCAACGAGGTCAAGGATATTCCCGAGCGCCAGAAGCTGCTCACGGAAGCCTTCAAGACCGATGTCGGCGTCCAGGCACTTCCCGTTCCCATCGGCAGCGACGGCTATGTGTGGTTCGACGTGCTGGACGTGACGCCCGAGCACGATCGTCCGCTTGCGGAGGTGCATGACAAGGCGGCTGCCGACTGGACTGCAGAACAACAGAAGGTCGCCCTCGCCGCCAAGGCCACCGCCCTGAAGGATGAGGCCAAGAAGGGCAAGTCGCTCGCCGATATTGCCGCGCCGCTCGGCATTGCCGTTGAGAACAAGACCAACGTGACGCGCAACATGGACGACAGCGTCCTTGGCCGCGCTGGCGTATCCGCAGCGTTCTCCGGACCTGTCGATACCGTTGCCAGCGCCGTCGGCGGCGACGACACGACGCAGATCCTGCTGAAAGTAACGGACGTCAACACGACGCCGCCAGCCACGGATGTCCTTGCCAACCAGGATCAGCAGATTTCCAGGATTGCAGACGCTGCCGGTGACGATATCCTCGACCAGATGGTTGCCGAGTTGCAGACGAAATACGGCGTGACCGTAAACCGCGAGGCCGCGGCTCAGGCCGTGCAGCGCTAAGCTAGGGAACCGACGTCTATGGCCGATCTGAAGCCACTGCTTGCCAAAGTCGCTGGCCATGAAAGTCTGACGCGCGACGAGGCGCGGCAGGCTTTCGAGATCCTGATGTCCGGCGAAGCCACGCCGTCGCAGATCGGCGGCTTCCTGATGGCGCTGCGGATGAAAGGCGAAACCGTCGACGAGATCGTCGGCGCCGTCACCACGATGCGCGCCAAGATGCTTCCGGTGGAAGCTCCGGCCGATGCCATCGATATCGTCGGCACCGGCGGCGACGGGACCGGCACCTATAATATTTCCACACTCGCCGCCTTGATCGTCGCCGGTTGCGGCGTGCCGGTAGCAAAGCATGGCAACCGGGCGCTGAGCTCGAAGTCCGGTGCTGCCGACAGCCTTTCGGCGCTGGGCGTCAAGCTCGACATCTCGCCGGAGCATATAGGCCGCTGTATCCGGGAGGCAGGTATCGGCTTCATGTTCGCCCAGATGCACCATTCCGCGATGCGGCATGTCGGTCCTTCCAGGGTGGAACTCGGCACCCGGACGATCTTCAATCTTCTAGGGCCCCTGTCGAACCCTGCAGGTGCGCGTCGGCAGCTGCTCGGCGTCTATGCGCCGCAATGGGTGGTGCCGCTTGCCGAAGTGCTGCGCGATCTCGGTGCCGAACGCGTGTGGGTCGTCCATGGCGACGGCCTCGACGAGATCACCACGACGGGGATGACGCAGGTCGCGGCACTCGAAGACGGCAAGATCAGGACGTTTGAACTTGGCCCCGGCGATTTTGGCGTGCAGCATGCTGTTCTGGCCGACCTCAAGGGCGGCGACGGCGTTGCCAATGCGGTAGCCTTGCGTGCCGTGCTCTCCGGCGAAAAAAATGCCTATCGCGATATCTCGCTGATCAACGCCGCTGCGTCGCTCGTCGTAGCCGGCAAGGCCGGGACCGTCATCGACGGCATGCGGCTGGCCACAAAATCGCTCGACAGTGGCGCTACGGCTGCCGCTCTCGACAGGCTGATTGCCGTCTCCAACGACGGCGACTGAAGGAAGGGCTCTCGCCATGACCGACATTCTCAAAAAAATCGAAATCTACAAGCGCCAGGAAATCGAGGCCGCAAAGGCATCGGTGTCGCTTGCCGACCTCAAGGCCATGCAGGCGGACCAGACGCCGCCGCGCGGCTTCCACCGGGCCCTCGTGGCAAAGCATGAGGCTGGCCTGTTCGGCCTTATTGCAGAGATCAAGAAGGCAAGCCCGTCCAAGGGGTTGATCCGGGCTGACTTCGATCCGCCGGCATTGGCTGCGGCCTACGAGACGGGCGGGGCTGCCTGCCTTTCCGTGCTGACCGATGCCCCGAGCTTCCAGGGCTCCCCGGCGTTCCTGACGGCTGCCCGCGCCGCCTGCAACCTGCCGGCCCTGCGCAAGGATTTCATGTTCGAGACCTACCAGGTCCAAGAAGCCCGCGCCTGGGGTGCCGACTGCATCCTGCTGATCATGGCATCGCTTTCGGACGAAGATGCGCAGCGCCTGCAGGACGAGGCCTTCGGGCTTGGCATGGATGTGCTTGTGGAGGTGCATAACGAGCCGGAAATGGAGCGTGCGCTGAAATTGTCGTCGCCGCTGATCGGCATCAACAACCGCGACCTGCGCACTTTCGAGGTCAGCCTTGCCACCAGCGAAAGGCTGGCACCGATGGTGCCTGCGGATCGGATGATCGTCGGCGAGAGCGGCATCTTCACCCACGCCGACTGCGTCAGGCTGCAGGCCTGCCGCATCAATACCTTCCTGGTCGGCGAAAGCCTGATGCGCAAGGACGATGTGGAGGCGGCAACGCGGACCCTTCTGACGGGCGAAGCCGCCTCGCTGGCGGCCGAATAGCATGGCAGCGGAGCACGGCGCTCTCACGCACATCGACGCGTCCGGCGAAGCCCATATGGTCGATGTCGGCGACAAGGCGGAGACCATACGAAGTGCCACGGCTTCGGGCCATGTGAAGATGCAACCGGAGACACTCCGGCTGATCCTCGAGGGTAACGCCAAGAAAGGCGACGTCATCGGCACGGCGCGCCTGGCAGGGATCATGGGCGCCAAGCAGACGTCGAGCCTCATTCCGCTTTGCCATCCGCTCATGCTCACCAAGATCGGTGTGGAGATCACGCCGGACCCTAGCCTCCCCGGACTTCGGGTTACGGCGACCGCAAAGCTCACGGGACGCACCGGCGTCGAAATGGAAGCCTTGACCGCCGTCTCCGTTGCCTGCCTGACGATCTACGACATGGCCAAGGCCGCCGATCGGCTGATGGAAATCGGCGGCATCCGGCTCGAGGAAAAGTCCGGCGGCAAATCCGGCGACTTCCGCCTTGCAGGCCCATCCTCATGAGCCTGCTGCCCGTTGCCGAGGCGCAGGCGCGGCTGCTGGTCAAGGTCCGGCCAGTCGCTGACTACGAGACCGTGACGCTCAGCGACGCCTCCCGTCGCGTACTGGCGACAGACCTTCCAGCCCGTCTTACCCAGCCACCATTCAACGCCTCGGCGATGGACGGATACGCGATCCGGCACGCCGATCTCTCTGCACCGAATACCAGTTTGAAAGTCATCGGTGTCTCGGCCGCCGGTCACGCGTTCGATGGGTCTGTTGCCGAGGGAGAAGCAGTTCGCATCTTCACCGGCGCACCTCTGCCTGAGGGTGCCGACAGTGTGCTTCTGCAGGAGGATGTCGAGGCGACCGGCGACGGCAGCATCCGCTCGACCTATCCGGTCCGCGCCGGCCAGCATATGCGGCGACGGGGCCAGGATTTCGTCGACGGCGAGATCGTGCTGCCGCACGGCACAGTCATGGACTTCACCCGGCTTACGGTGGCAGCAGCCATGAACCATGCGACGCTGACCGTCTTCCGCAGACCGCTTGTCGCGATCCTTGCCACCGGCGATGAACTGCTGCCGCCCGGCGCAATCCCCGGTCCATCGCAGATCCTGGCCTCAAGCACCTTCGGCATTGCAGCGCTCGCTCGACAAGCCGGAGCCGATATCCTCGACCTCGGCATTGCGCCGGATGACAGCGCGGCAATTACGGCGGCTGTTGAACGTGCGCGCGACGCCGGTGCAGATGTCATCGTCACGCTCGGCGGGGCCTCCGTGGGAGACCACGACCTCGTGCAGGCGACGCTCGTGGCAGCAGGCATGCAGCTCGACTTCTGGCGGATCGCCATGCGGCCCGGCAAGCCGCTAATGGTCGGCAGCCTCGGATTGGCACATGTGCTCGGCCTGCCCGGAAATCCGGTATCGAGCCTTGTCTGCGGCATCCTGTTCCTGGAGCCGCTCATCCGCAAACTTGCCAGTCTGCCGCCGATCCAGCGCGCGGCAACTTCGCTGACGGCGACACCGCTCGCCGCGAACAATCAGCGTCAGGACTATCTGCGCGCAACGCTTTCCAGATCGCCGGATGGAGGCTGGTCTGCAGAGCCTTTCGGCAAGCAGGATTCGTCGATGATGAAGATCTTTGCCCAGGCGGATTGCCTGATCGTCCGGCCGCCAAATGCGCCGGCGATGCCTGCCGGCATGCCCTGCCCCATTCTCCTGCTGCGGCCCGACCTGCAGGGCTGACGCCCTTACCAAGCAACTGCCAGAATCACATCGGGCGACTTTCGCCGCCCGATGGAAGTTCTTCTGTTGCTGACCCGCTTACCTGACGGGTGGCTTTTCGTGGTGGCCGCCGAAGCCGGCGCGCATGGCGGACAGGACCTGGTTGGCAAAGCCGTCATTGCCGCGCGAAGAGAAGCGGCTGAAGAGGGCCGCGCTCAGGACAGGTGTCGGAACGCCTTCATCGATAGCGGCCGAAATCGTCCAGCGGCCTTCGCCGGAGTCCGAAACGCGGCCGGCATACTGCGACAGGGCCGGATCTTCGTGCAGCGCATCTGCCGTCAGATCGAGCAGCCAGGAGGTGATGACGCTGCCGCGACGCCAGACTTCTGCGATTTCCGGGATGTCGAGGTTGTACTGATAGAATTCCGGGTTCGACATTGGCGCTGTCTCGGCGTCCGCCTCGGCCTGCTGCATGCCGATATTGGCGTGGCGCAGGATGTTGAAGCCTTCTGCGTAGGCAGCCATCAGGCCATATTCGATGCCGTTGTGGACCATCTTGACGAAGTGACCGGCGCCGTGCGGACCGCAATGCAGGAAGCCCTGCTCTGCCGTGCTTTTGGCCGCCGCGACTTCGCTGCGCTGGGCAGACGACTTGACGTCGCCCATGCCGGGCGCAAGCGTTGCAAAGATTGGCGACAGATGCTGGACGGTCGGCGTTTCGCCGCCGATCATCAGGCAATAGCCGCGCTGCAGGCCGAACACGCCGCCGCTGGTGCCGACGTCGACATAGTGGATGCCCTTTTGCTTCAGCATTGCCGCACGACGGATGTCGTCGTGGTAATAGGAATTGCCTCCATCGATGATGATGTCGCCCTCTTCCAGCAACGGCACCAGCTTGGTCAGTTCGTTGTCGACGATGGCGGCCGGCAGCATCATCCAGATCGCGCGTGGCTTATCCAGCTTGGCGACAAAATCCTCAAGGCTGGAGCTGCCAGTGGCACCCATGCCCTTGAGGTCCTCGACGCTCTGGGCGCGGGCGTCGAAAACGACGGCCGTGTGGCCGTTTTTCATCAGCCGCTGCACCATGTTGCTGCCCATGCGGCCGAGGCCGATCATACCAATCTGCATAGTCACGTCTCCTTGGGACGGTTTTGGAGCGGTCGCTCCGGTCAAGTGTATAAGGTGATTTTGCGACAGGCCTTAGTGCTCGCAAATTACGGCTTCGAGGGTTAGCAGGCAAGCGTAGCTGCGAAAGATCAAGAATACGTGAGCAACCCTAATCGTTTGAATTACATCTTCCTACTGCCATTGGGGCGCAGGCTCAAGCCTCCAATGTGGGGCCGATGTAACGAGCCCGCGGTCGGATCAGCTGGCCACCGGTAGCCTGCTCCATTGCATGTGCCAGCCACCCGACCGTCCGCGCCAATGCAAAGACGATCATCGGCGCATCGTGCGGCAGGTCGTAAGCGACGGCAAGCGCCGTCAAGGCAAAATCGGCATTGGCGCGATCGCCGACGATTTCCTCGGCGGCCTCCTGCAGATCGGCGAAATGCGAAGGAAGGTCGAAATGTCGGAGCAGCGTGATGGCCCTGATATCGCCGTGCGGATAAAGGCGATGCCCGAAGGCTGGAAGCTTCCGCCCCTGAGCCAGATAGCGGCCCACCGCCTCGTGGGCACCAAGCTCCTCAGCGTTGCCGACGAGCACCCTGACAGCCTGCCACGCGCCACCATGCAGCGGTCCCGTCAACGTTGCCAGTCCGGACAGGACCGCTGCAGACAGCGAGGAGCCTGTCGAGGCTGTGACGCGGGCGGCAAAGGTCGAGGCATTCAGTTCGTGATCGGCAAACAGCACCAGCGCGCGGCGAAGGATCGACGCTGCGGCAGGGCGACCCCAGCTTTCCGCCAGACGACTATGCAGGGGCTGGTCGCCGGACCCGGTTGCAAGCACATTTGCGACGGTGGCGAGAACGCTCTGCGCGTCGCCCTGCAGCGCGGGCTGGAATCTCTCCATGGACGGTAGATCCCGCGTCGCCCGAGCTGCCAGTGCAACCAGCGCCGATGCGATTGTAGCGCTGTCTTTCGAGGCATCGTTCTGCGCCAGGGAAGACAGCGGACGGCGCATATCCCAGAGAAGGGCTGCAACTTCCTCAAGCGTCGCATTCTCCGACAGCGCTACGGCATCCCTGCCCCTGTAGAACAGCCGGCCATTGGCAACGGTCGAGACAGCCGAGGGCAGCATGGGATCGCCCCATTGGATTGCTTCGGCAGCAACAGTCTCGCTCTTGCGGCGTCCGGCCTGACGGTTCGCAAGCCGGAGCACGTCATCGCGAAAATAGAGGCTGCGGCGGCCCTCGGCCGGGTCGGGCTTGGCGCGGATCCGGCCCCGGCTGACATTGGCGTACAAGGTCTGCTGTTTCGTCCCGAGCAGTTCCAACGCCTCCTCTGCAGTCAGCCACGACATGGCATCCTCATATTGATCGAAAGCATCAAGATTGACGTCAATACAAATGGCGCTGATCCTTGCGCATAGTCAAAGGAGAAGACGATGAAAAGTGGATTGGACGATGTCATTGCCGCAGAAACCCGGTTGTCCGATGTCGACGGGCTTGCCGGTCGCCTGGTGATCTGTGGCGTGTCGCTGGACGACCTCGTGGCAACGAGCCGCTATGAGGACGTTGCCCAGCTGTTGATTACGGGGCTTTTTCCGGAGACGACCGATGTCGATGGGCTAAAGTCACTTATCGGTGACGCGCGGGTCTCAATGTTCGATATCGTAACCGAGAGCGAACCAGGCGTGTTCAGCATGCCGCCGGTCGAAGCCATCAGGGCGCTGCTTGCCCGCGTACCGGATGGTGCGGACCATGCCACTGCGGTGAGGCTGATGGCAGCACCTGCCGTATTCCTTCCGGCAGTGCTGCGGCTTCGGGACGGCAAGCCGCCGATACGCCCGGATCCCGGCCTTTCTCAGGCCGAGGATATTCTGAGAATGCTAACCGGCATCATGCCCACCGCAGAACAGACGGCGGGACTCGATGCCTATCTGGTCACCATCGCCGACCACGGATTGAACGCCTCGACCTTTGCAGCCCGTGTGATCGCTTCGACCCAGGCCGGGCTCACTTCCTCCGTGCTCGGTGCGCTCGGAGCCTTGACAGGACCGCTGCATGGCGGCGCGCCGGGGCCGGTGCTCGACATGCTGGACGCCATCGGCGAGCCTGCCAACGCGCGTGCGTGGATCGCTGCCGAACTCGACAAGGGCGAGCGGCTGATGGGGTTTGGCCACCGCATCTACCGGGTGCGCGATCCGCGCGCCGATGCGTTGAAGACGGCGCTGAAGCCGATCGTTGCCGCCGGACAGGTGGATGGACGGCGGATGGCGCTGGCGGAAGCGGTGGAGCAAACCGCGTTGTCGTTATTGCGCGAACGCAAGCCGGATCGGCCCATCGAGACCAACGTCGAATTCTACACGGCATTGCTGCTCGATTCGCTCGGTTTCCCCCGCGAGGCATTCACCGGCGTATTCGCCATCGGCCGCGTGGTCGGCTGGATTGCCCACGCCCGCGAGCAGGTGATGGACGGCCGGCTTATCCGCCCTCAGTCGCGTTATACAGGACCATTGCCCAAGGCCGCCTGACCGTCGGTCGATAAACCCGGATCCGCCGATATTGGTTGATCCGCAAGGCAGCAGATCTGTCAGGTCGTGGTGGATTGCCCCGGGACAAGGTTTAGGGTCACTTCGTCATAACCGCGCAGTTTGTAGACCAACGTCGAGATCAGCCAGCTAGCGGCGAAGATGCCGACGACGGCATAGCCGAAATTGGCGAGATTATCGTTGAGGTCGGCGATGGTGCGCCAGATGCCGCCCTCGATCCCGAGCTTATCGACGATAAGGCCAAGTGCCTCCATGCCGCCGATGAAGATCGCCACGGCGACGGACGCTGCGGTGATCGTCAGATTGTACCAGAGCTTGCGGACCGGATTGATGAAGGCCCACCCGTAGGCACGGGTCATCAGGACGCTGTCGGTGGTGTCGAGCAGCGACATGCCGGCCGTGAAAAGGGCGGGAAAAACGAGGATCGTCCAGAACGACATGCCCTGCGCTGCTTGTGTCGCCGATATCCCGAGCAGGCCGATTTCCGTCGCCGTGTCGAAGCCGAGGCCGAACAGGAAGCCGATGGGGTACATGTGCCATGAGCGCGTGACGACCTTGAACATCGGCCGGAAGATGCGCGCGAGGAAGCCGCTGTTCGACAACAGCGCATCTAGGTCTTCCTCAACGATCGTTTCGCCGAGTCTTGCACGACGGAACGCTGTCCAGATACCGCGCAGTACGAAGAAATTGGCAACGCCGATGACGACCAGGAACAGCGCAGAAACAGATGTCCCCACGATGCCGCCGACATCGCGGAAAGCGCTGAGCGGCATCATCGAAGCAGTGGCCGCGATGGCGATCGACGCCAGCACGACGATACTGGAATGACCGAGCGAAAAGAAGAATCCAACGGAGACAGGTGACTTGTTGTCCTGCACCAGCTTGCGCACGACGTTGTCTATGGCCGCAATATGATCGGCATCGAACGCATGCCGCAAGCCGAGCATGTAGGCAAGGAACGCCGTGCCGAGCAAGGCGGGACGGTCTGAAAAAGCAGTCCACGCCCAGACCCACGCACCGATATTGAAACCTATCAGCAGAACATATGTCATGGTGATCTTCGCCCCGGCTTGGTCTTTCAGGTCGTCAAACGGATTGGGCATCAAACTTCACTTCTGGCCAGTGGCCGCATCGCGAGCAATACAACCGCGTCGAAAAAACCATCCGGCCAGCTAACCTCATCAGAAGCATGCACCCTTTGAACGCCGTGAGGCCGGAGCGGAGAACCGGCTGACTATCACCTCGCTCGTCGCGACTTGCAAGCTCTGCGCCGTCGACCCGGAGGCCTAAGTGACCGGAACGCTTGGCCATCATCAAGGAAGGTAGCAAGCCGTTGGCTGGCCTACCGGCTGTGGTGGATTGATTGGAATGTGATAGCTGTTGCTTCGTCCCCTGTGATAGTTCTTTGGACATGACAGGCAAACACCAGCACCTTTGGCCCGGCGTCCCTCTTGCTCTTGGCTCTGCAATTTTGTTCGGGGCATCCGCGCCGCTTTCCAAGCTACTTTTGGGGTCAGTCGACCCTTGGCTGTTGGCAGGTATCCTATATGTTGGAGCCGGCCTTGGGCTCGCTGCATTCAGCTTGATCCGCCGCCTGATTGGCCTTCCGAACGTCGAGGCTCCCCTCCAAAGGGCAGATGTTCCCTGGCTGGGCCTCGTGATTTTGTTCGGTGGCGTGCTTGGCCCACTTTTTCTGATGCTGGGACTTTCCCGGACCTCGGCATCGTCAGGATCGCTGCTCCTCAATCTTGAGGGATTGGCGACAATGGGGATCGCGTGGCTTTTCTTTCGTGAGAATGTCGACCGGCGACTGCTATTCGGCGCGGCGGCGATCATCGCTGGCGCGGTCGTTTTATCGTGGAACGGTGAGAGACTTCAACTCGGTTTGGGTAGCCTGTTCATCGCAGCCGCTTGCGTGTCATGGGGCATCGACAACAACCTGACGCGCAAGCTGTCATCCTCCGACCCAGTTCAAATCGCGATGATCAAGGGGCTCGTTGCAGGTACGACAAATCTTGCACTAGCGATGACATTCGGTGCGTCGTTGCCGAATGCTGTCCTGGTTAGCGCAGGTTCTCTGGTTGGATTTCTCGGCATAGGCGTCAGCCTCGTGATGTTCGTGCTTGCGCTTCGCCATCTCGGGACGGCCCGAACGGGCGCTTACTTCTCGTTAGCGCCTTTTATTGGCGCAGCACTGGCTGTTATTCTGTTCGATGAAGCGATTTCCGTGCAACTCGTCACCTCGGGTGTCCTTATGGGCATAGGCCTGTGGTTTCACCTTGCAGAGCGCCACGAACACGAACATCAACATGAAGCGCTGGAGCACGACCACTCGCATATCCATGACGAGCACCATCAGCACCTACACGCCGAGCCATCCGGTGAACCTCATTCGCATTGGCATCGCCATGAGCCACTGCGCCACAAGCATGCACACTACCCTGACCTGCACCATCGCCATTCGCATAAATAGTCCGTTACGCCGCCGGGGTCTGGAAGCGTTCGGGTAGGTTGCCGTCTGACGCAGCTCAAAAAGAAACCCGGCTTTCGCCGGGCTCCGAATGTTGTCCGTAATGTCCTTCTCGCCTCAAACCAGGCGGCTCTGTTCGAGTGCTGCCTCGATGAAGCTTGCGAACAGCGGATGCGGGTCGAGAGGACGGGACTTCAGTTCCGGATGGTATTGGACGCCGATGAACCACGGATGATCCGGGTACTCGATCGTCTCCGGCAGCACGCCGTCCGGTGACATGCCGGAGAATACCAGGCCGCAGCTTTCCAGCCGGTCCTTGTAATCGACATTGACCTCGTAGCGATGGCGATGGCGTTCGGAAATATCCGAAGACCCATAGATCTCCGCAATCTTCGTGCCTTTCTTGAGCGCCGCCTTGTAGGCGCCGAGGCGCATCGTACCGCCGAGGTCACCTGAGGCCGCGCGCTTCTCCAGCTGGTTGCCCTTGATCCATTCGGTCATAAGGCCGACGACCGGTTCGCTGGTCGCGCCAAATTCCGTCGACGAGGCATGCTCGATGCCGGCCAGGTTGCGGGCCGCCTCGATGACCGCCATCTGCATGCCGAAGCAGATGCCGAAATAGGGAACAGCGCGCTCGCGAGCGAAGCGGGCCGCGTGGATCTTGCCTTCCGAACCGCGCTCGCCGAAGCCGCCGGGCACGAGGATGCCGTGCACCTTTTCGAGATAGGGAGCCGGGTCTTCCTTTTCAAAGACCTCCGATTCGATCCACTCGAGCTTGACCTTGACGTGGTTGGCGATGCCGCCGTGATGCAGCGCCTCGATCAGCGACTTATAGGCATCCTTGAGGCCGGTGTACTTGCCGACGATGGCAATGGTCACCTCGCCCTCAGGCGTATGGATACGATTGCAGACTTCCTCCCACGCTTCGAGACGAGGCTTCGGTGCCGGTTCGATGCCGAAGGCAGCCAGCACTTCGTTGTCGAGGCCTTCCTTGTGGTAGGCCGTCGGCACATCATAGATATTGGCAACGTCCAGCGCCTGGATAACAGCGGACTGGCGGACGTTGCAGAACAGCGAAAGCTTCTTGCGCTCGGCTTCCGGGATCTCGCGATCGGCACGGACGAGCAGGATATCGGGGTGAATACCGAGCGCCTGCAGCTCCTTGACGGAATGCTGGGTCGGCTTGGTCTTCAACTCGCCGGCAGCCGGAATATACGGCATCAGCGTCAGGTGGACGTAGACTGCCGCGCCGCGCGGCAGGTCGTTGCCGAGCTGGCGGATGGCCTCCATGAAGGGCATCGCCTCGATATCTCCGACAGTACCGCCGATTTCGCAGATGACGAAGTCGTAGTCGTCGTTGCCTTCGGTGACGAAATCCTTGATCTCGTTGGTCACGTGCGGAATGACCTGGACGGTGGCACCGAGGTAATCGCCGCGGCGTTCCTTGTCGATAATGTTCTTGTAGATACGACCGGTCGTGATGTTGTCGGTCTTCGTGGCGGAGCGGCCGGTAAAGCGCTCGTAGTGCCCGAGATCGAGGTCGGTCTCTGCGCCGTCATCCGTGACGAAGACTTCGCCGTGCTGTGTAGGGCTCATCGTGCCCGGATCGACGTTCAGATAGGGGTCGAGCTTGCGCAGGCGGCATCTATAACCGCGGGCCTGCAGGAGTGCTCCGAGAGCAGCGGCCGCAATTCCCTTGCCTAGAGAGGAAACCACGCCGCCGGTGATGAATACATATCGCGCCATGGGAGCCACCGGTTACCTTTTAACAAATGATTCCGCCAGCCCCAAAATTCTTTTCCAGAACTTTTGAAGCCGAGGCGGAGGATGGACAAAATAAAACCGGCAGGTTTTGAGACCTGCCGGAGGATTATTTCAGGGTCTGTTACTGACCCGTGGGGACACCGGTCGGCGCCGGTGCTGGCGTTGCCGGGGCAGCCTGGCCGGAAGGCGAAGCGGGTGCCGTCCCTGCTGGTGCCGTTCCTGCCGGTGCAGTCCCCGCAGGCGCAGTGCCTGTCGCAGGCTTTGCGCCGCCGAGCGAATCGAGAATGCCGCCGCTCTTCGTCTGTGCAGCTGGCGTGATCCGGTCGAGAATGTCGGTCGGGCGACCTTCATAGCGCGACAGGACGCCGAGACCGAGCGACGTGATGAAGAACAGCGTCGCAAGTATCGCCGTCGTCCGGGTCAGCGCATTGGCAGCGCCACGAGCGGACATGAAGCCCGACCCACCGCCGACGCCAAGGCCGCCGCCTTCGGAGCGTTGAATAAGAACCACTCCGACCAGCGCAAGCACGATCATGAGATGAATGACAATCAATACGGTCTGCATAGGTCCAGTCCCGCCCGCGTATACGGGCATAAGAAGAAAAGCTCGCGGCTCTTTACATGAGCCTATCGCCTATTCCAAGCCTTTTCATCGTAGCTCGCCCCAGCAGCTGAAAAACGGCAGGAGGCGGTCGACGTCAGGCCGTGTGTTTCAGATATGCGTTGTATATCGCGATGAAATCGACCGATTTCAAGCTTGCGCCGCCGACCAGCAAGCCATTGACGTTATCGATGCCGATGAGAACAGCGGCGTTGGCAGGGTTCGCGGAACCGCCGTAGAGGAGCCGCATGTTTTTGCCCGTCCGTCCCAGCCGGGCCACGAGATCGGCGCGCATGAAAGCATGGGCGGCGGCAATCTCTTCTTCCTGCGGCACCAGGCCGGTTCCGATGGCCCAGACCGGCTCATAGGCGATGACGGTATCGTCCGCCGTCGAGCCGCGCGGGACCGATGCTTCGATCTGCCGCTTCAGAACATCGATGGTATGGCCGGATTGACGCTCTTCGGCGGTTTCGCCTACGCAGATGATGGCGGTCAGTCCTGCCGCATGTGCGGCCTCCGCTTTGGCCCGCACGAGTTCGCTGCTGTCGCCATGGTCCCGGCGCCGCTCGGAGTGACCGACGATCACATAGGTGCCGAAGCAATCCGCAATCATCTCAGCGGAAATGTCCCCGGTGTGGGCGCCGGCGCGGTGCTGGTGGCAATCCTGGGCACCGATCGCCAGAGGGCTATCGTCGCAGAGCGCGGTGGCGACGTAAAGCAGCGTTGCCGGTGGGCAGAGCAGTGCCTCGACCTTCTCCGCCTGCGCCTCACCGATCGCATCCGCGATAGCCTTGATCTCCGTCAGGCTGTCTCGCGTGCCGTTCATTTTCCAGTTGCCCGCCAATAGCGGACGTATCTTCTGTGTCATGGCGCCTCTCCTCCCGTCGCTTTTGCATGCGGACCTAGCAAAAGTATCGGCAAAATGAAAGTTGCGCGCCAGTGCGCCATCCCGATTGGCGTTCGTCGCTCCAGATGGAAGCGATAATCACGTTCGACGCGCGGGTGAAAACAGCCAGTTGAGGGCCTTGCGCCAGTCCAGCATGCGCAATGGCGTTCCGTGGGTGCCGTTGGTATAGAGCGTGAAGCGGGCCGGATACTTTGCCTTGGCAAGCTTTTCGAACTGTGCCTGCTGGTCTGCGGCCGCATAGACCTTGTCGGCGCTGCCATGGGCAAACCAGATCGGCAACCGCGCCTTGTAGAACGGGCTCTTGGCGAAGGTCGGGTCGGTCACGGCTGACATCATCACCATCCCGGAAAGCCGCTTGACGCTCTCGACATCCCGCGTGATCCCCCAGCAAACGATGCTGCCCATCGAGGCGCAGGAGAGGATGACGGGCTTGCCGCCCGATTGTTCGGAGGCTACCCGGATCAGCGCCGCGACATCGGCTACGCCTTCGGCATCGAACGTCCTGATGGTCGGCGCATAGTAGCTGCCGCCATTGTCGACCACGAGGTTTTTCAGCCGGTTGAAGTTGCCGCCGAACATATAGTCGTTCGAGCCCAGCCGCCGGTCGCCGGCTCGACCGTGGACGAAGATCACCGTGAAGGCCTGGCCGGTCGCAGGTCCAACCCTGGTGACATCGAGTTTGCGCGCATCGAGAGCCAGTGTCTCGTCGGTCTGCTTCCAGCGTACGCCAAGCCCGAGATAGGCCGGCTTGACGCGGCGCTCCGGAACGATGTCCCGGCCGTTGATGTCGCGCATCTCCTGGTAGTCGATGGTTTCGAACGCACCGTCATCGTGGCTCTCGACGACGGCCTGGCTGGAAAACAGCTCGTCCTTGAACGGCTTCAGTTGCACGGCAGACGCGTTCGTGGACAGGAAGGCGATAAACGCGACGGTGGCAGCGATCTTGAAGAAATGAACTGTGGACATTGGCATGCCGATGGGACCCTTTGAAGAACTGTGGCTTGCCATTCGGCGATGGCCGACGCAAATCTTTTTTCCCATTGGTCCCGGAATCTGCCTGCGTCGCTTTTTTGCAAGATTTCTGCCAGAATCCGGATCAGTCGAGCGTGCAGCGCCATTCGATTCGCTCTGGCCTGCCACCGCTCGCGGGGATAACTCTCACTTAAGATTTGAACACGCTTATGGATGACAGCAACGATCTCTTTTCCGCAGTCTCGACGATCGCCGCAGCACCGGAAGTCGCCAAGAAGGCAGATGCCCCGAAGAAGCCTGAAGCCGCCCCTCGCCCGGCGCCGCCGACGCAATCGTCCTCCGACGGCTACGATG